>CAYMVA010000109.1:0-16238 GCA_964393745.1 uncultured Enterobacteriaceae bacterium
GATCGTGCCCTGCAGCAGCGGCAGGTCGCGCTGGAAGATGGCGCTGTTGAGCAAGAAGCCCGTGCCCGGCCACGCGAAGACGGTCTCGATGAGGATGGAGCCGCCGAGCAGGTAGCCCAGTTGCAGCCCCATCACGGCCAGCGCGGTGGGCGCGGCGTTCTTCACCACATGCTTGAACACGCCCCAGTCTGTCAGGCCTTTGGCGCGTAGGCCGACCACGAATTCCTGCGCCAGGATCTCGGCCACCAGCGCGCGCACCGTGCGCGCGATGATCGCCGTCGGGATCACCGAGAGCGTCACCGCAGGAAGGATCACGAAGCGCACGTGCTCCCAATCCCAGGCCCAGTCGCTCGAGCCGCTCGCGCCCATGCCCATTGCCGGCAGCCAATTGAAGATCACGGAAAAGATGATCACCAGCACCATGCCGAGCCAGTAGTGCGGCACCGACACGCCGGCCACCGCGAGCGAGGTGACGACCTTGTCCACCCAGGTGCCGTTGTAGTAACCGGCGATGAAGCCGAACACCAGGCCGAGCGAGAAGCCGAACGAGCAGGCGAAAAACGCGAGCACGAAAGTGTTCGCGATGGCGCGCGAAATCTCGGAATTCACCGAGCGCCCGGTGGCGATCGAGGTGCCGAAGTCGCCCTGCGCGGCGCGCGCCACCCACTTGGCGAATTGCACCGGGATCGGCTTGTCGAAGCCGTAATCGGCCTTGAGCTTCTCGATCAGCTCCACGGAGGCGTCCGGCGGCAGCACCGCGTTGAGCGGCTCGACCGGGCCGAGGTAGACGAGCGAAAAGCACACCGCGCTCACCGCGAGCGCGATCGGGATCACGTACAGCAGCCGGCGCAGGAAGTAGGCGAACATCGGGCCGCCAAAACAAAAGCGCCCGGGGATCGCCCGGGCGCCCTGGTTTCGCTACACGCTCACTTCATCACGATCGGGGTAAGGTCCTGGAACCAGTTCTTCGCCTGCACGAAGCCGGTGACGCGGGGTGAGAGCGCCCTCGGGCCGACGTCGTGCACCACGAACAGGAACGCCGCCTGCTCGACCGCGCGCGCGTGCAGCCGGCCGAGCGCCGCATCGCGCTCCTTCGGGTCGAACGAGCTGCGCGCGCCGGCGACCAGCTTGTCGAACTCGGGGTCCTGGATCCAGCCCCAGTTGACCGAGCGCGGCGCCACCATGCGGCTGTCGTAGAAGCGCGCGAAGGCGAAGAACGGATCCTGCGTGGCGAAGGTGACGTTGATGGCATGCGCGCCGCCCGACTTCGGGTCCTTGGCGCCGATGCGCCAGTTATTGAACAGCGTCTCCCACACCAGCACGTCGAACTCGACTTCCACCCCGACTTGCTTCAACTGCTGCTGGATCAGCTCGTTCATCGGCAGCGGCAGCATCTGGCCCGAGCCCGACTGCGAGATCTGCACCTTGATCTTGAGCGGCTTGCCCGCGCCATAGCCGGCTTCGGCGAGCAGCTTCTTCGCCTGGTCCGGGTCGTACTTGATGTCGAACTTGGGGTTGCCCCACCACGGGTGGCCCGGCGGCACGGCGCCCTTGGCGGCCACCGCGTAGCCGCCCAGCAGCTTCACCACGGCGTCGCGGTCAACGGCGAGATTGATCGCCTGGCGCACCCTCACGTCCGCAGTCGGGTGTCCCGGCACGTGAGAGAACTGCCAGGGCCAGGTGTGCGGATAGGGGTTGGAGGTGATCTGCATGCCGCGGCTCTTCAACTGCGGGATCGCGTCGCCCGGCGCATTCTCGATCCAGTCGAGCTGGCCCGAGAGGAGGGCGTTGACGCGCGTGGTCGCATCCGGCATCGGGATCAGCACCACGCGGTCGGTCTTGGGGATGCGCTTCGCGTCCCAGTAGTTCGCGTTCTTTTCCAGCTCGAGGCGCTCGCGCGGCACCAGGCGCACGAACTTCCACGGCCCCGAGCCGACCGGGGCCTTGGCGAACTCGGTCCAGCTCTTGGTCTTGGCCCAGGCCGTTGGGCTGGCGATGAACAGGTTGGTGAGGTTGATCGGCACGAAGGCGTCGGGCTCGCTGGTCTGCACCTCGACCGTGTAGTCGTCGATCTTGCGCGCGCCGGTGACCGTGGGCATGCGCGGTGTGGTCTGCGCGACCAGCCGCGCGTCGTAGTGCGGCGCGTCCTTGGCGAGCACTTTCTCGAAGTTGAACACGATGGCGTCGGCGTTGACCTCGGTGCCGTCGTGAAACTTGGCGCCCTTGCGCAGTTTGAAGATCCACTTGTTCTTGTCCTTGGGATCAACCGCGTACTCGGCGGCAAGCCCGGGGATTACCACCGAAGGCTTGTCGGCGGAAGACAAATCCCACTGCGTCAGGCCGTCGAACAGGGTGATGCCGGTGAAGCGATTGCCCTCGAAGCCGGAGTCAGGCTGGCTGGTGGTGGCCGGGACGTCGGCCGCGGTCATGCCGACACGCAGCACCGACTGCGCCATCGACGCGGTGCCAAAGGTGAGCGAAACGGCAGCGGCGAGCGCCGCGATGCGCCAAGCGGGTTTCATACGGAAAATCCTCCTCGTTGCGATGTGTTCGGGCGTGTGCCCGAGGCGAGCGCATTTTGCATCCGAACCTGCGCCGCAACAAGACAGTTCGGTGTACAGTTCCGCAAAGGGCGCAGGTTGCCGCCCCGACTGTGCAATGCAGCAGACGATCCCCGCAAAACAGATCGACGGCGAGCGGCTCTGGCGCGCGCTCATGGAGCTCGCCAAGGTCGGCGCCACCCCCAAGGGCGGGGTGCGCCGCTTGACGCTCACCGACGTGGACCGCCAGGGGCGCGACCTATTCGTGCGCTGGTGCCGCGAGGCGGGTATGGAGGTCCGGGTGGACGGGATCGGCAACATCTTCGCGCGCCGCGCGGGCGCCGATCCGCAGGCCGCGCCCGTGATGATGGGTAGCCACCTCGATTCGCAGCCCTCGGGCGGCAAGTTCGACGGCGCCTATGGCGTGATGGCCGGGCTGGAAGTGATCCGCACGCTCAACGACGCAGGGGTCACCACCCGGGCGCCGCTCGAAGTCGCCGCCTGGACCAACGAGGAAGGCTCGCGATTCGTTCCGACCCTGATGGGATCGGGGGTGTTCGCCGGCGTCCACAGCCTCGAATCGGTGCTCGCGCAGAAGGACGCAGAGGGTATCAGCGTGAAGGACGCGTTGAACGCCATCGATTACGCGGGGCAGGGGCAGGCGCAGCCGCACCGGGTCGGCGCCTATTTCGAGGCGCACATCGAGCAAGGGCCGGTGCTCGAGAGCAGCAAGAACACCATCGGCGTGGTGCAGGGCGCGCTCGGCCAGCGCTGGTTCGACGTCGCGATCACCGGCCAGGACTCGCATGCCGGCCCGACGCCGATGGAGACACGAAAAGACGCGCTGCTCGCGGCGAGCCGGCTGGTGCTCGAGGTGAACCGCATCGCGACCACATTCCCCGATTACGCGCGCGGCACGGTGGGCTACATGCAGGTGAAGCCCAATTCGAGGAACGTGGTGCCGGGCGAAGTCCGCATGACGGTGGATTTGCGCAATGCGAAGGATGCGACGCTCTCGGCGATGGTCGACGAGCTTAAGCGGCGCGTGCGCGCGATCGAGTCTGAGACCCGGGTGGCGATGGAACTGAAAGAGGTGGTCTATTTCCCGCCCTCGGAGTTCGCGCCCGAGCTGGTCGCGGCGGTGCGCGAGGCGGCGCAGGCGCTCGGCCTTTCGCATTGCGACATCGTGAGCGGCGCGGCGCACGATGCGGTGTATCTTTCGCGGGTCGCGCCCACGGCGATGGTGTTCGTGCCCTGCGAGGGCGGCATCAGCCACAACGAAATCGAAAGCGCCACGCCCGCGGACCTCGCCGCGGGTTGCAACGTGTTGCTGCACGCGGTGCTGGCCAAGGCTGGCGTCGCCCAATCGAGCAGAAAAGCCGCTTAGGAGACAGACATGAACGAGAGAGCCCGCCCCGAAGCCGTCGGCACGTCGCTGGAGAACTCGGCGTTCTTCATGCCGTTCTCGATGAACCGGCAGTTCAAAAAAGCACCGCGCCTGCTGGCGCGCGCCGAAGGCATGTACTACTACACGCCCGAGGGCAAGAAGATCCTCGACGGCACCTCGGGCCTGTGGTGCGTCAACGCCGGCCACTGCCGCAAGCAGATCGTGGAGGCGGTGCAAAAAGGCGTCGCGACGCTCGATTTCGCGCCGACGTTCCAGATGGGCCACCCGCTCGCGTTCGAGTTCGCCGACAAGATCCGGGCGCTACTGCCGGCGGGCTTGACGCGCGTGCTCTTCACCAACTCGGGCTCGGAGTCGGTGGACACCGCGCTCAAGCTCGCGATCGCCTACCACCGCGCGCGCGGCGAGGGGCAGCGCGTGCGCCTGATCGGCCGCGAAAAGGGCTATCACGGCGTCAATTTCGGCGGTACCGCGGTCGGCGGCATGGTCGGCAACCGCAAAATCTTCGGCGCCCTGGTCGCGGGCGTGGACCACATGCGCCACACGCACGACTTGGCGAAGAACGCGTTCTCGCGCGGACAACCCAAGCACGGCGCGGAGCTCGCCGATGATCTCGAGCGCCTGTGCCAGCTGCACGACCCCTCGACCATCGCCGCGGTGATCGTAGAGCCGGTCGCCTGCTCGGCGGGCGTTTATGTGCCGCCGGTCGGGTATCTCGAAAAGCTGCGCCAGATCTGCGACCAGCACGGCATCCTGCTGATCTTCGACGAGGTGATCACCGCCTGGGGGCGCCTCGGCAAGCCGTTCGCGTCGCTGCATTTCGGTGTCACACCCGACCTCATCACCACCGCCAAGGGCATCACCAATGGCACTGTGCCGATGGGCGCGGTGATGATCAAGGAGGAGATCTACCAGGCGTTCATGGGCGGGCCGGAGAACGCGATCGAGATGCCGCACGGCTACACCTACTCGGGGCACCCCGTGGCCTGCGCCGCGGGCCTGGGCACGCTGCAGGTGTACGAGGAGGAAGGCCTGCTCACGCGCGTCGGTGAGATCGCGCAATACTGGGAAGACGCAGCGCACGCGCTGCGCGACTGCCCGAACGTGGTGGACATCCGCAACATCGGCTTGATCGCCGCCATCGAGCTGGCGCCGCGCCCGGGTGCTGCTGCCGGCGCGCGCACCTTCGAGGCGCACCTCAAGGCCTTCGAGCGTGGCGCCTACATCCGGGTTTCGGGCGACGTGATCGCGCTGGCGCCGCCGCTCATCATCCAGAAGTCCGAGATCGACCAGCTGTTCTCGCTGGTGCGCGACGTGCTCAAGACAGTAGCCTGAGAGCAACCTGGGCCGGGGCAGTCTCGACTTCGTTCTGAACGGCGAGCGCGTCTCGCTCGCCGCGGAGCACCCTTCACGCACGCTGCTCGCGTGGCTGCGGGAAGCGCGCCGCCTCACCGGCACCAAGGAAGGCTGCGCCGAGGGCGATTGCGGCGCCTGCACCGTGGCGCTCGCCGACCTCGATGCCGAGGGGCGCCTGCGCCACCGCCCGGTGGCGAGCTGCATTTTACCGCTCGGCGCAGTGGACGGCTGCGAGGTCGTCACGGTCGAGCATCTGAAGGCGCTCTACGGCGGCGAGCTGCATCCGGTGCAGCGCGCCCTGGTCGAGCACCACGGCTCGCAGTGCGGCTTCTGCACGCCGGGTTTCGTGATGGCACTTTACGCGCATATGAAATTGCGGCGCGATGGAGCCGACTCCGTCGGCGCGGTTCATCGCTTGGGGCCAGCGCAGGAGCGGCAGGCTCTGTGCGACGCGCTGGCCGGAAATCTGTGCCGCTGCACCGGCTACGCGCCGATCCTCGCCGCCGGCGCCGACATGCACCGGCATGCGGATGCGAAGCGCGAGGCGGCGGAGGACGCGGCGCGCGCGCAGCGCCTGCGCGAACTGCCCACTGATACGGTCGAGATCGAGCACGCGGAGGCGCGTTTCTGCGCGCCGCGCAGCGCCGCGGAGCTATCGCGCTGGCTGGCGAAGAACCCGGAGGCGCGCCTGCTCGCCGGCGGCACCGATCTCGGCCTCGAGATCACGAAGCAATTGCGCCACTTCGACTGCGTCGCCTACGTAGGCCGCGTCGCCGAGCTGCGCGTGCTGCGCGAGGACGCGGAGCAGCTCGAGATCGGCGCCGCGGCCACTTATGCCGAGGCGTACGCGGCGCTCGCGCGCCTGCACCCGGATCTGGGCGAGCTGCTGCGCCGCCTCGGCGGCGCGCAGGTGCGCGCCGCGGGCACCCTCGGCGGCAACATCGCCAACGGCTCGCCGATCGGCGACACCATGCCGGCGCTGCTGGCGCTCGATGCGCAAGTGGTGGTGGACCGCCAAGGGCACAAGTGTAAAGTCCCACTTTACAGTTTCTACACCGGCTACCGCCAAAACGTTCTTCGCCCCGGCGAGTTCATTCATGCGGTGCAGATCCCGAAACTCAAGCCCGGTGCGCGCTTCGCCGCCTACAAACTCTCGCGGCGCTTCGACCAGGACATCTCCGGGGTGTGCGCCGCGTTCTGCGCCGAGGCGGACGGCGCGGCGCGCTTCGGCTTCGGCGGCATGGCGGCGACGCCGGCGCGTGCGCCCAAGGCCGAGGCGGCCTGGTCGAGCGGCGTCGAGGCGGCGTGCGCCGCGCTCGCCGAGGATTTCAGGCCGCTCTCCGATCACCGCGCCTCCGGCTGGTATCGCCTGACCGCGGCGCAGAATCTGCTGCGCAAGTTCGCTGCGGGCGTTTCTGCGCGCGCCGTGCTCGAACTCAGCCCATGATCGGCGAAGCCCTGCCGCACGACAGCGCCGAGCTGCATGTCTCTGGCGAGGCGCGCTACGTAGACGACCTGCCCGAGCCCGAAGGCACGCTGCACGCCGCGCTCGGCATGAGCACCGAGACGCATGCGCGCATCGTGTCGCTCGACCTCGCGCCGGTGCGCGCCGCGCCCGGCGTGCGCGCGGTGGTCGCTGCCGCCGACATTCCAGGCGCGAACAACGTCGGCCCGGTGATCCACGACGAGCCGGTTTTCGCTACCGATACGGTGCTGTTCCGCGGCCAGCCGCTGTTCGCGGTGGCGGCGGATACGGTAGAGCTCGCGCGCCGAGCGGCGCGCCTCGCGCGCGTGCGTTATGAGCTGCTCGAGCCGGTAATCACGGTCGATGAGGCGCTCGCAAAAAAACAGTTCGTCCTGCCCTCGGTGCGCGTGGCGCGCGGCGACGCGGCGGCTGCGCTCGCGCGCTCGGCGCACCGAATGCGGGGCCGGCTGCGCTGCGGCGGGCAGGAGCATTTCTATCTCGAGGGACAGGTCGCCTTTGCGATCCCGGGCGAGCGCGGCGAGATGCTGGTGCATTCCTCCACCCAGCACCCGAGCGAGGTGCAGCACCTGGTGGCGGCGGCGCTCGGCGTGCCCTATTCCGCGGTGACGGTCGAGCTGCGGCGCCTGGGCGGCGGCTTCGGCGGCAAGGAGACGCAGGCCGCGGTGTACGCGATCGCCGCGGCGCTGCTCGTGCGCGCCACGCGCCGCCCGGTCAAGCTGCGCGCCGACCGCGACGACGACATCCTCGGCACCGGCAAGCGGCATGATTTTGTTTATGCATACGAAACCGGCTTCGACCCAGAGGGCAGGATCGAGGCGCTCGAATTGACGATGGCCTCGCGCTGCGGCATCTCGGCCGATCTCTCGGGGCCGGTGAACGACCGCGCCGTGTTCCACGCCGACAACGCCTACTACCTCGCCAACGTCGCCATCGCCTCGCACCGCTGCCGCACCAACACCGTTTCCAATACCGCGTTCCGCGGCTTCGGCGGCCCGCAAGGCATGTTCGCGATCGAGGGCGTGATCGCCGCCATCGCGCGCCGCCTCGGGCTCGACGCGCTGGAGGTGCGCGAGCGCAATCTCTACGGCACCACCGACCGCAACATCACGCACTACGGCATGACCGTGCGCGACAATGTCGCGCCGCAGCTCATCGCCGAGCTGGCGCGGCGCGCCGACTACCGTGCGCGCCGCCACGCGATCGCGCAATGGAACGCGGCCAACCCGCACTTCAAGCGCGGCCTCGCGCTCACGCCGGTGAAGTTCGGCATCGCCTTCACCGCGACGCCGATGAATCAGGCGGGCGCGCTGGTGCACCTCTACACCGACGGCTCGGTGCACTTGAACCACGGCGGCACCGAGATGGGCCAGGGGCTGATGATCAAGGTGGCGCAGATGGTTGCCGCGGAGCTTGGCGTTTCGCTCGGGCGCGTGCACATCACCGCCACCTCCACCGGCAAGGTGCCCAACACCTCGCCCACCGCTGCCTCGAGCGGCACCGATCTCAACGGCGAAGCAGCGCGCGCGGCCTGCCGCACGCTGAAAGTGCGCCTGGCACAGCATTGCGCCGAGACTTACGGCGTCAAGGCTGAGGACGTGGTCTTCGCCGGCGACGAGGTGCGGATCGGCTCGACGAAGACGCTTTCGTTCGCTGCGCTCGCGCTCGAGGCGTTTCTAGCGCGCGTCTCGCTCTCGGCGACCGGCTACTTCCGCACCCCCGAGATCCATTTCGACCGCAGCACCTTGCGCGGCGAGCCGTTCTATTACTTCGCCTACGGCGCTGCGGTCTCCGAGGTGGCGGTGGACACGCTCACTGGCGAGCACCGCCTGCTGCGCGCCGACCTGCTGCACGACTGCGGGCGCTCGCTCAACCCGGCGATCGACCGCGGCCAGATCGAGGGCGGCTTCATCCAGGGCATGGGCTGGCTGACGATGGAGGAGCTGGTGTGGGACGCGAAGGGCGAGCTCAAGACGCACGCCCCCTCGACCTACAAGATCCCGGTGGCGGGCGACTGCCCGCCGGTGTTCAACGTCTGGCTGTGGGAGCAGGGCGAGAACGTGCGCGACATCGCGTTCCGTTCCAAGGCGGTGGGCGAGCCGCCGCTGATGCTCGCGCTGTCGGTGTTCCACGCCATCGCCGACGCGGTCGGCGCCACCAGCGCCTCGCGCGAGCCGGTGCCGCTGGAAGCGCCGGCGACGCCCGAAAACGTCTTGCGCGCGATCTACGCATTGAAGGAGATGGCATGAGTCAGGTCGTCGAGGTCGTGGTGCTGGAAGCGAAAGGCTCGTCGCCGCGCGAGGCGGGCGCGCGCATGCGCGTGAGCGCGAGCGCCATCGAAGGCACCATCGGCGGCGGCAACCTTGAGTGGAGCGCGCTCCGGATCGCGCGCGAGATGCTGCTCGCCGGCGAGACGCGCCGCGAGCGCGTATTCGCGCTCGGCGACTCGCTCGGGCAGTGCTGCGGCGGCACTGTAAAGCTTGGCTTTACACTTTTGCCCGCTGCGGCCCCGGCCCGATCTGCCGCCCCCGAGTTCGAGGTGGTGCTGTTCGGCGCTGGCCATGTCGGGCGGGAACTCGCACGCATCCTGGAGCGACTGCCCTGCCGCCTCACCTGGGTGGATCCGCGGCCGGAGGCGTTTCCGCCCGCGGTGGGCGCCAACGTGCGCGCCGTGATCGAGGACGAGCCGGCATTCGCGGTGGACGATGCGCCCGCGGGCGCGTTCTTCGTCGTCATGACCTACAGCCATGCGCTCGACCTGGAGCTGGTGGAACGGATCCTCAAGCGCGGCGACTTCGCTTATCTGGGATTGATCGGGTCGCAGACCAAGGCCGCCAAGTTCCGCGCCCGCCTCAAGGCGCGCGGGCTGGACGCCTCGCGCATGGTGTCGCCGCTCGGCCTGGTGCACGGGGTCAAGCACCCCGCTGCAGTCGCAGTGTCGGTGGCAGCGCAGCTGCTGGAGGTCGCGGCCCGGCGTCCGGCCGCGGCTTCAGTCGCTCTTAGCCCCCGAGCGGAACCAGCGCTCGAGTAGCGCGCGTTCCTCGTCCGTCATCGCGGTGAGATTGCCGGGCGGCATCGCCTTGGCGGCGACCGTCTGCTTGTGGATCGCCGCCGCCTGCAGTCGAATCCTTTCCGCCGTGTCGAGCATCACCCCCAGCGGCGGCTGCGCGAAACCCTGAAACGTCGGGCGCTCGGCGTGGCATCCCGTGCAGCGCGTCTCAATCACGCGCCTCACGTCAGCGAACGATGCATTGCCCGCCGAGGGCGCCGCGCGCGGCGCAAGCGCGACGATGCAAGCAGCGATCAGCGCCAGGGCGGCGGCCAGCAGCCAGGCGGGCGCGCGCTGCCTGTGCCGGATCACGAACCAGACGCGGATCAGCGCCCCGGCGAGCGACAGCGCAACCAGCACCAGCCACGCGTGCCGCGTGCCCCAGGTCACCGCGTAGTGGTTCGAGATCATCACCAGCAACACCGGCAGCGTGAAGTAGGTGTTGTGCACGCTCCTTTGCTTGCCGGCGAGGCCGAATTTCGGCTCGGGCTCGCGGCCCTGTTGCTTCGCGCGCACCAGCTCCCGCTGCCCCGGGATGATCACCATGGCGACGTTCGCCACCATGATGGTGCCGAGGAGCGTGCCGTAGTGGATAAACGCCGCGCGCCCGCCGAACACATTGCAGTAGCCCCAGGCCGCCGCGGCGAGCAGCACCAGCATCACGGCGCCGAGCGCCCGGTCGTTGCGCCCGAGCGGCGACTTGCACAGCAAATCGTAGATCAACCAGCCGGCGACTATCGAGCCGACACTGATCGCGATTGCCGCGGCGCCGGAGAGGTCCAGCACCGACTTGTCCACCAGGTACACCCCGGGGCTGGCGTAGTAGAGCAGCACTAGCAGCGCGAAGCCGGTGATCCACGTCCAGTACGCCTCCCACTTGAACCAGTGCAGGGTTTCGGGAAGCGTGTCGGGCGCGACGCGATACTTGTGCGCGTGATAGAAGCCGCCGCCGTGCACCGCCCACAACTCGCCGGCGAGCCGCGGGTCCTTCGAAGGCTCGAGATGGTCGTCCAGCCAGATGAAGTAGAACGAGGCCCCGATCCAAGCGATGCCGACGATGAAATGCGCCCATCGGAGGAGCAGGCTCACCCAATCGAGCAGATAAGCGGGCAGCTGAGCGTCCAACTAGGCGCCTCCGCGGCAGCAGGAGTAGCTCCAGGGCGCGCGCACGTCAGCTCCCACGGTAGGTGGTGTAGCTCCACGGCGTGCACACGAGGGGCACGTGGTAGTGCGCCGCCGGGTCGGCGATGCCGAACCGCAGCGGCACGCGGTCGAGGAACGGCGGCTCGGGGAGCTTCACGCCGCGGGCGCGGAAATACTCGGCGACGTGGAACACCAGGCGATACTCGCCCTTCGGCAACGCATCGCCAGCAAGCAGCGGTTCATCCGTCCGGCCGTCGCGGTTGCTGGTGAGGGTCTTCAGCCTCTTCCAGTGCTCGCCCTCGAGCACCGAGAACTCGATCCGCATGCCGGCGCCGGGTGCGCCGTGCAGGGTGTCGAGCACGTGAGTGGTCAGCTTTGCCATTCAATCCTCCCTTACGAGCTTTTCCAGCCGGCCGCGCGTGATGTGGCCGATCTGCGCGAGCGCGTCCTCGATCTCGGCCTCGGTGCCGTTCGCCAGGCGGCGCTCGAACTCCGCGAGCACGCTGGCGCGGTCCGCATGCAGCCGCAGCGCGATGATGCACGGAAACCCGAACTTTTCCGAGTAGCGGCGGTTGAGCTCGCGCATGCGCTCGAACTCAGGGCGCGAGAGGGCGTTGATCCCAAGCCGCCCTTGTTCGGTCGCCGAATCCGCGCTCAGCGCTCCGGCCGCGGCCTCGCGCCCGGCAAGTTCGGGGTGGGCGCGTATGAGGGCGAGCTGCTCGACTCGCGAGGCGACCCGCACCGCCTGCAACATCGCGGCGTGCAGCGCCGCGACGTTCGCGAAGGGCTGCGCGGTAAAGGCGCGCTCGGCGACCCAGGGCGAGTGCTCGAACGCTGCGCCCAGCGCCGCGACAAAGGCGGTTCGGTCCGCGCGGTTGAGTTCGGCGAGCGAGTGCATCGCAGCGCATTGTATTTGTTCCGGTAAACTCGGCCGCGATGCAGCCCGCCTATCCGCGCGATCTCGCAGGCTACGGCCGCAAGCCGCCGCACCCGGGCTGGCCGCGCAAGGCGAGGATTGCGCTCCAGTTTGTCCTCAACTACGAGGAAGGGGGCGAGGCGAGCGTGCTGCACGGCGACCCGGCCTCCGAGCGGTTCCTCTCCGAGATCGTCGGCGCTCAGGCTTACCCGGCGCGGCACCTCTCGATGGAGTCGATCTACGAGTACGGCTCGCGCGTCGGGGTGTGGCGCATCCTGCGCGAGTTCGAGAAACGCAAGCTGCCGCTCACCGTGTTCGGCATTTCGATGGCGCTCGAGAGAAACCCTGAGGCGTCCGCGGCCTTTCTCGAGCTCGGGCACGAGATCGCCTGCCACGGCTGGCGCTGGATCCACTACCAGAACGTGGCCGAGGCGACCGAGCGCGAGCACATGCGCATCGGCACCGAAATCATCCGCCGCATGACCAAGGGGGCCTGGCCGCTTGGCTGGTACACCGGGCGCGACAGCCCCAACACGCGGCGCCTGGTGGTAGAGCACGGCGGCTTCGAGTACGACAGCGACTATTACGGCGACGAGCTGCCTTTCTGGACCGCGGTGGAGAAGACCGGCGGCAAGCGCGTGCCGCACCTGGTGGTGCCCTACACGCTCGATGCCAACGACATGCGCTTCGCCACGCCGCCGGGCTTCAACACTGCGGAACACTTTTTCGCGTATCTGCGCGATACCTTCGACGTCCTCTACCGCGAAGGCAAGGTCACGCCGCGCATGATGTCGGTGGGCATGCACTGCCGGCTGCTCGGCCGCCCCGGCCGCATTGTTGCGTTGCAGAAGTTCCTCGACCACGTCGAGCGCCACGACCGCGTCTGGGTGTGCCGGCGCATTGACATTGCCCGCCATTGGCGTGCAAAGTTCCCACCCCCGGGGCTATCTAAAAAATAGATCGCCGTCGGACCGAAACCAAAGGAGGAAGGACCCCATGGCAATCGTCATTCGCAGTCTGGTCGGCGCGGCGGCGGTCGCGCTTGCATTCGGAAACAGCGCGGCGCTGGCGCAGAAGATGGTGCAGAAAATCGGCAAAGGCGAAGGCAAGGTGGACATCGTCGCCTGGCCCGGCTACATCGAGCGCGGCGAGACCGTGAAAGAATTCAACTGGGTCACCGAGTTCGAGAAGAAGACCGGCTGCAAGGTCGGGGTCAAGACCGCCAACACCTCCGACGAGATGGTGGCGCTGATGAACGAGGGCGGCTTCGACCTGGTGACCGCCTCGGGCGACGCGAGCCTGCGGCTCATCTCGGGCAAAAAGGCGCAGCCAATCAACGTGGCGCTGGTGCCGGGCTACAAGACGGTGGATGCGCGGCTGCAGAAGGCGCGGTGGCACTACGTCAACAACACGCACTACGGCGTGCCCTACCAGTGGGGCTACAACATCCTCATGTACAACACCAACGTCTTCAAGGACAAGCCGCCGACGTCCTGGAAAGTGGTGTTCGAGGAGATGCAGCTGCCGGATGGCAAGTCGAACAAGGGCCGGGTGCAGGCCTTCGACGGGCCGATTTACATCGCCGACGCTGCGCTCTACCTCATGAAGACCAATCCCGCGCTCGGCATCAAGGACCCCTACGAGCTGAACGACGCGCAGTACAAGGCAACGCTCGCGCTGCTCAGGAAGCAGCGCCAGATCGTCGGCCGCTACTGGCACGACGCCTTCGTGCAGATCGACGACTTCACCAACGAGGGCGTGGTGGTGTCGGGCTCGTGGCAGTTCCAGGCCAACATCCTGGCCTCCAAGAAGCGGCCGATCGCCACCGTGGTGCCGGAAGAGGGCGCGACCGGGTGGGCCGACACGACCATGATGCACGTCGAGTCCAAGCACCCCAACTGCGCCTACATGTGGCTGGAGCACTCGCTCAACAAGAAGCTGCAGGGCGACCTGTCCGCATGGTTCGGCTCGGTGCCGGTGGTGCTGGATGCCTGCAAGGGCAATCCGCTGCTCGGCGACAAGGGTTGCGAGGCGCGCGGCCTGGGGAGCTTCGAGAAGATCAGGTTCTGGCGCACCCCGACTGCCAAATGCGCTTCGCACGGCGACGCCTGCGTGCCGTACTACCGCTGGGTGAGCGACTACATCGCGATCCTGGGCGGCCGCTAACAGACGCCTCAAAGCCGGGCGCCCGCCGCCTGCGCGGCCGGCGGGCGTCCGCGCACGCTCATGACTCACGCCGTCGCGCTGGAGCGGGTGCATTGCGAGTACGGCGCCGTCAAGGCGGTTGACGGCGTCGAGCTCGCGATCGCCGCGGGCGAGTTCTTCACCCTGCTCGGCCCTTCGGGCTCGGGCAAGACCACCTGCCTGCGCATGATCGGCGGCTTCACGCTGCCGACCGCGGGACGGGTGCTGATCGAGGGCCGCGACCTGACCGACGCGCCCCCCTACGCGCGCCCGGTGAACACGGTATTCCAGGACTACGCGCTATTTCCGCACATGAACGTGCGCGACAACGTCGCCTACGGCTTGATGGTGCGCGGGGTGGCGCGTGAGGAGCGCGAGCGCCGCGCCGCCGCCATGCTCGAGCTGGTGCGCCTGCCGGGTGTCGGCGGGCGGCGTCCCAGCGAGCTCTCCGGCGGGCAACGCCAGCGCGTGGCGCTGGCGCGCGCGCTCATCAACGAGCCGCGCGTGCTGCTGCTGGATGAGCCGCTCGGCGCGCTCGACCTCAAGCTGCGCGAGCAGATGCAGGCCGAGCTGAAGGCGCTGCAACGCCGGCTCGCGATCACCTTCATCTTCGTCACCCACGACCAGCACGAGGCGCTTTCGATGAGCGACCGCGTCGGCGTCATGAACCGCGGGCGCCTGGAGCAGGTCGGTACGCCCAGGGAGGTGTACGACTCGCCCGCAACGCGCTTCGTCGCCGAATTCGTAGGCGCCGCCAACTTGCTCGAGGGCGACGCGGCGCGCCGCTTCGCCGACGGCGCGGCCTGCGCGCTGCTGCGGCCGGAGCGCATTCGCCTGGGAGGCGAAGCGGGCGCGCGCGCCAGCGGCACCGTCGCCGAACGGCAGTACTTCGGCGCCTTCGTGCGCCTGCGCGTAGAGCTGCAGTCGTTGCAGCTCGCAGTGGACGTGCCCGCCGAAGGCGCGGTTCCAGAGCCGGGTGCGCGCGTGCAGCTGCATTGGAACGCCGAGGCGATTCGCCGCCTCGACGGCAACGAATGACGAACCGGCTCGACTGCACGCCATGACTGTGCTCGCCTCTGCCGCCCTGCCGCCGGTCAAGCCGCACCCGGTGTCGGACTTTTTCTATCGCCGGCGCGCGCTGCTGGTGCTGCTGCTGCTGGTGCCGCCACTGCTCTGGGTGGGCGTGGTGTATGTCGGCTCGCTGCTCGCGCTGCTCGCCAACAGTTTCTTCGGCCTGGACCATTTCAGCGGCCAGGTGGTGCGCGAGTTCACGCTGACGAACTTCGCCGAGCTCGGCACCGGCGCCAACCTGGACGTGGTGGCGCGCACGGTGGCGATGGCGCTCGCGGTCACGCTCGCGTGCATCGCGCTGGCGTTGCCGGTCGCGTACTACATGGCGCGCTACGCCAGCGGCGCCACCAGGGCGGCGCTCTACATCGCGATCATGTTGCCGCTGTGGTCGAGCTACCTGGTGCGGCTGTATGCCTGGAAGCTGCTGCTCGCCAAGGAAGGCGCGATCTCGTGGCTGCTCGCCAAGCTGCACCTCACCTGGATGCTCGAAGGGCTGCTCGCCATGCCGGTGGTCGGCGGGCATTCGCTTTCGTTCTCGCCGCTCGGCACGTTCATCGTGTTCGTCTACCTTTGGCTGCCGTTCATGATCCTGCCGATCCAGGCGGCGCTCGAGCGCGTCCCGGCCTCGCTGATCGAGGCTTCGAGCGACCTCGGCGCGCGCCCGGCGGGCACCTTCTGGCGGGTGGTGTTCCCGCTCGCGGTGCCCGGGATCGCCGCCGGCTCGATCTTCACGTTTTCGCTCACGCTGGGCGATTACATCGTGCCGGGGGTGATCGGCGATTCCTCGATGTTCATCGGCCAGGTGGTGTCGCTGCAGCAGGGTACCGCCGGCAATATCCCGTTCGCCGCCGCGCTGTCGCTGGTGCCGATCGTGGTGATCGCGCTGTTCCTCTGGGGCGCCAAGCGCCTGGGGGCCTTCGATGCGCTCTAGCGACGCGCGCCGCGCGCCGCTCGGGCTGCGCGCCGCGGCGTGGGCGGTGATCGCGTTTCTGCATGTGCCGCTGGCGCTGATCGTGCTCTATGCGTTCAGCGCCGAGGACCAGTCCTACGTCTTCCCGCCGCCGGAGCTCACCGTGCGCTGGTTTGCGGTG
>CAYMVA010000110.1:0-6344 GCA_964393745.1 uncultured Enterobacteriaceae bacterium
CGTCACCGGGCCGCACGACGTCGAAGGCGTCATGGGCGCGGTGCACCGGCATCTGCCCAAGCCGCACGACCCGTTCGCCGACCTGGTCCCCGCGCAGGGCATCAAGCTCACCCCCGGGCACTACGCCTACCTGAAAATCTCGGAGGGCTGCAACCACCGCTGCAGCTTCTGCATCATTCCCTCGCTGCGCGGCGACCTGGTGTCGCGGCCGCTCGCCGAGGTGATGCAGGAAGCGGAGAACCTGGCGCGCGCCGGGGTCAAGGAGCTGCTCGTCATCTCGCAGGACACCAGCGCCTACGGCGTGGACCTGCGCTACCGCACCGGTTTCTGGCGCGGCCGGCCGCTGAAGACGCGCATGACCGAGCTGTGCGCGGCGCTAGGCGAGCTCGGCCCCGCCATGGGTGGCGACTCTCTCTGGGTTCGATTGCACTACGTCTATCCCTATCCGCATGTAGACGAAGTGATCCCGCTGATGGCGGAGGGCAGGATCGTTCCGTACCTGGATGTGCCCTTTCAGCACGCGAGCGCGCGCATCCTCAAGCTCATGAAGCGCCCAGCGAGCGCCGAGAACACGCTCGAGCGCATCCGCGGCTGGCGCCGCATCTGCCCGGAGATCGCGATCCGCAGCACCTTCATCGCGGGTTTTCCCGGCGAGACCGAGGCCGAGTTCGAGGAGCTGCTCGCGTTCCTGCGCGAGGCCGAGCTCGATCGCGTCGGCTGCTTCGCTTATTCGCCGGTTGACGGCGCGGCGGCCAATGCGCTGCCCGGTGCGGTGCCGGAGGACGTGCGCGAGGGCCGGCGCGCGCGCCTTATGGAAGTGCAGGCCGCAATCAGCGCCGCGCGCCTCAGGCGCAAGATCGGCAAGCGGCTCAAGGTGCTGGTGGATGCGCCAGGGGTGGGCCGCTCGACCGCGGACGCGCCCGAGATCGACGGCGTGGTGCGCTTCAAGGGCGGCAAGCCGGGCGAATTCGTTCAAATCATGATCGAGCGCAGCGACGCGCACGACTTATACGGGAGATTGGCATGAGCAAACGCGAAGTGGTGGTGGTGAGTGGGACGCGGACCGCGATCGGCGACTACGGCGGCTCGCTGAAGGAGATGCCGGCGACCAAGCTCGGCGCCATCGCGATCAAGGAAGCGGTGGCGCGCGCCAAGATCGATGCCGCGAGCATCGGCCACGTGGTGATGGGCAGCGTGATCCACGGCGAAGTGCGCGACATGTACCTGTCGCGCGTCGCCGCGGTCGATGCCGGGCTACCGGTCGGCACGCCCTGCCTGACGGTCAACCGCCTGTGCGGCTCGGGCCTGCAGGCGATCGTCTCGGCGGCGCAGCACATCCTGCTCGGCGACACCGACGTGGTGGTGGCAGGCGGCGCCGAGAGCATGAGCCGCGCGGCCTATTTCCTGCCCGCGGGGCGCTGGGGCCAGCGCATGGGCGACGGCGCGGTGGTGGACGCGATGACCGGCGCGTTGCACGACCCCTTTGGCCATGGCCACATGGGCGTCACTGCCGAGAACGTCGCTGCCAAGTACGGCCTCACGCGCGAGCAGCAGGATGCGTTCGCGGTCGAGTCGCACCGGCGCGCCGCCAACGCTCTCGAGCAGGGATATTTCAAGTCGCAGATCGTCTCCGTGGAGCTCAAGACCCGCAAAGGCGTCGAGCAGTTCGCGCTCGACGAGCACGTGCGCAAGGGTGCAAAAATCGAGGATATGCAAAAGCTCAAGGCGGTGTTCAAGAAGGACGGCACCGTGACCGCAGGCAACGCCTCGGGCATCAACGACGCCGGCGCCGCGGTAGTGATGATGGAAGCCGCGGCGGCGCAGAAGGCGGGCGCGAAGCCGCTCGCGCGCCTGGTGGCGTACGCGCATGCCGGCGTCGAGCCGCAGCTCATGGGCCTCGGGCCGATCCCGGCAGTGAAGCGCGTGTTCGAGAAAGCGGGCCTGAAACCCGCCGACATGGACGTGATCGAATCGAACGAGGCCTTTGCCGCGCAGGCGATGGCGGTGACCAAAGACCTCGGGCTCGATCCGGCGAAGGTCAACCCGAACGGCGGCGCGGTCGCGCTCGGCCATCCGATCGGCGCCACCGGCGCGATCCTCACCGTGAAGGCGCTCTACGAGCTCGAGCGCACCAACAAGCGCTACGCGCTGGTCACCATGTGCATCGGCGGCGGCCAGGGCATCGCGGCGATTTTCGAGCGCCTGCACTGAGCGGGCGCCAGCGCGCCAAGTGTAAAGTCACACTTTACACTTCGGCCACCCACGGGCCCACACACGGAGACCGACCATGAAACGCGGGACATTTGTTGCAAGATTTTGCGCCACCGTCTTGTTCGCGGCGCCGGTTCTGCACGCCAACGCGCAGGATTCCGAAAACCTGGTGAAGGAGTTGACCAATCCCATATCGACGCTGATCAGAGAGCCGTTCCAGTTCAGCGAGAATCAGACGGCGCAGTAACAGCACGCGCAGTCCCAGCAGGCGTAGACGATGAACACGAATTACCGCGCCTACGGCGCGTACCTGGAAGGACACGGCTACACTGTCAAGTAAGGAGACACCGCAATGAATCGTACAGTACCAAATCGCGCCGCACTGGCGGCACTGGTTTCCATGGCAAATTGGCAGGCAGGATTTGTGGCCGCAGCGTGCCTCGCGCTGGCGCTGCCGGGTTGCGCAACGTCGCCGTCGCGTCTGCCTGCGGTGCCGCCCGAGTTGACGGCGAAAGCGGAGATCCCGGGCATGCCCGGGGTGCGTCATGTCGCGGGTGGCGACATGACCGAGCTCATGCAAGCCGCGCGTGAATCGCTGCGCTTGGAACAGGCTTATCTCGCGAAGCAGGGACACAAGGGGCCGCCGCCCCCGGCGGTTTATGTGGCGATTTCGGGCGGCGGCGACAATGGCGCGTTCACCGCGGGGTTGCTGAATGCCTGGACGGCGACCGGAACGCGCCCTGAATTCAAGCTCGTTACCGGCATCAGCACCGGTGCGCTGATTGCTCCTTTCGCCTTCCTCGGGCCGAAGTACGACGCGACGCTGAAGGAAGTCTATACCACCATCTCGCCGAAAGACGTCATGGAGGCGCGCAGCTTCCTCGCGGGCGTATTGAGCGACGCGATGGCCGACAACGCGCCACTGTTGAAGCTGACGCGCAAATCCGTGAACGAGGATCTGCTGAAGGAGATCGCCGCAGAGTACGCGAAGGGCCGCTTTCTGTTGGTCGCCACCGGCGACCTGGATGCGCGCCGTCCCATCATCTGGGACATGGGAAAAATCGCCAGCTACGGCGGTCCCAAGGCTTTGGACCTGTTCGTGAGCGTGATGATTGCGTCCGCCTCGATTCCGGGAGGCTTTCCGCCGATGATGATCGACGTGGAAGCCGACGGCAAGCGCTACCATGAAATGCACGTGGACGGCGGCATCATGGCGCAGGTATTCGCGTATCCGGCCGCGATCCGCGTCAGGGAGGAGGCGGCGGCACTCGGCGTCACCCGCGAGCGCAGGCTCTACGTGATACGCAACGCGCGGCTCGATCCAGACTGGGCGCACGTCGAGCGCAACACGATGAGCATCGCCGGGCGCGCGGTCGCCTCGTTGATCCACAGCCAGGGCATCGGCGACCTCTACCGGATCTATGCTACCGCCCAGCGCGACGGCGTGGATTTCAACCTCGGGTTCATACCGTCGAGTTTCAACGCGCCTCACAAGGAAGAGTTCGACAATGAATACATGCGCGCGCTCTATGACACCGGCTACAACATGATGTTGAAGGGCTTCCCGTGGCTCAAGGGGCCGCCCGGATTCGCTTTGCCGGGCGCTGCGGCCAAGTAGTGCGCAACATGGCTCATTTCACGCAGTGCCTGACGTCCTATCAGAGCGGAGTTTGAACATGACAATGAAACGATGTATCGGCATTTTCCTCGGCGCTGTCGCCCTGGCGGGGTTGGCTGCGACGGCCGCGGCACAGGGCGCGGCAGCCAAACTCGAGCGCGAGTCGCGAGCCGCGCTCAACAATCTTTACGCGAAGGCGCCCGCGGCCAAAGCGCTCGGACAGAAAGCGGCAGCGATCCTCGTTTTCCCCCGCGTCACGAAGGCCGGCGTCATGATCGGCGGGCAGTACGGCGAGGGCGCCCTGCTGAAGGGCGGGAAAAGCGCCGGTTACTACAGCACCTCGGGTGCGTCTTACGGCTTGCAGGCCGGCGCTCAGACTTACGGCTACGCGATGTTCTTGATGAACGAAAATGCCCTCCGGCAGCTCGACAAGGCCGAAGGATTCGAGGTCGGCGTCGGCCCGAGCGTGGTCGTGATGGATCAGGGCATGGCCAGTTCGACCACGACGACAACGATGAAGGACGACATCTACGCCTTCATCTTCAGCCAGAAGGGGCTGATGGCCGGCCTCGGTTTGCAGGGCAACAAGATTTCCCGTATCAATCCCAAGTAGCCTGCCGGAGTTTGGATGAGGGGGCGTGCCCGCTGTTGACTCCTCTTGAATCCGAGAATCGCAGTAGGAGACGACGATGAACGCGATACGCGCCCGAAATTGCGGGGACGCTTCGCTTCGCACGCCGCTTGCGCGCGTCCATGCTGAGCCTTGCCTGCTATAAGAAGCTCAAGAACAAGAACCTGAAGGTGCGGGTGGCGTTCATCGCGTTGCGGCGCGACCAGCTGCTGTCCGCGCTTGCCGCCGGCAAGGACATGAAGGTGGGCGACATCACGGAGATCGAGGCGAACATCCACGCCGGCATCAAGTACATGCGCTGGATGATCAACCGGTACTACGACAAGGAACCGATGACGAAGCTCGATAAGGCACTGTTCGCGGTCGCTTCCTACAACGCCGGCGCGGGCCGGATTTGATCGCTGCGCACGGAAGCCGCCAAGCGCGGACTCGACCCCAACGTCTGGTTCCAGAACATGGAGTATATGGCGGTCGAAAAGATCGGGCAGGAAACGGTGACCGACGTCAGCAACATCTAAAAGTACTACATTGCCTACCGTTTGATGCGGGAGAGCCGGGCTGCCCAGAAGGAAGCTGTCGAGAAGATCAGGGGTGGCGGCAAATAGATGGGGAAGGTGTCAGGAACCTTTATGGCGTCTGAACTGAAGGAAACACGTAGAATGAATCGACAAATCAGAATCAAGCTGCTGACCGTCACGGCCCTCGCCACGGCGCTTTGGGGCTGCATCCAGCCCGCCAACGCGCAGGATTCCGAAAACCTGGCGAAGCAGCTCTCCAATCCGGTGGCGGCCCTGATCAGCGTGCCGTTCCAGTTCAACTGGGACCGCGACATCGGCGCCAGCCGCGATGGCAAGCGCACCACCCTCAATATCCAGCCGGTGATTCCGGTCTCGATCAGCCAGGACTGGAATCTCATCTCGCGCACCATCGTTCCGCTGGTCGATCAGGAAATCCCCGGGCTGGGCGACGGCAGCCAAAGCGGCATCGGCGACGTCGTGCAGAGCCTGTTCTTCTCGCCGAAGAAGCCCACCGCGGGCGGATTGATCTGGGGCGTCGGACCGGTATTCCTGATCCCGAGCGGCACCGATTTCATCAGCGCCGACAAGTGGGGCCTCGGCCCGACGGGCGTCGTGCTCAAGCAGGACGGGCCGTTCACTTACGGTGCGCTCGCCAATCACATCTGGTCGGTCGGCGGCAGCGGCCGGCAGGACATCAGCAACACCTTCATCCAGCCGTTCTTTTCCTATACCACCAAGACCGCGACCAGCTTCACGATCCAGACCGAGTCCACCTATGACTGGAAGAGCGAACAGTGGAACGTGCCGATTGGCCTGTTCGTCGGTCAAATTCTCAAGATCGGCAACCAGCCCATCCAGATTACCGCCGGGCCGCGCTACTACGCCGACAGCCCGCCAGGAGGCGCGCACGGCTGGGGGTTCCGCGCGGTCGTGACGTTGCTGTTTCCGAAATGAGTGCAAGAAAGAGAACACCATGACCGCGGCCAGGGCATCGCGGCGATTTTCGAAACGCTGCGCTGAATCGAGGATTTTTGAGTTAGCATCCGGCCGGTTTGGACAAGTGGAGAACGAGACCATGAAAGCAATGCTTACACGCAAAATACTAAGCGCCGCGCTGGTTGGCGCGTTCGCTGTGGCTGCATTCTTCGGTGCGCCCGCGACGGCGCACGCGCAGGCGAAGAAACCCAACATCCTCATCATCTGGGGCGACGACATCGGCACCCAAAACATCAGCCACAACAGCCGGGGCATGATGGGCTACCAGACGCCGAACATCGACCGCATCGCCAAGGAAGGCGTGGGCTTCACCGACTACTACGCGCAGCAAAGCTGCACCGCCGGTCGCGCGGCCTTCATCAGCGGCTCG
>CAYMVA010000111.1:0-2355 GCA_964393745.1 uncultured Enterobacteriaceae bacterium
CGCTGCGGTCGCTGTGCTAGACGCGCCGCCCGGTGCCGCCGCAAAGGGGTCCCCTTCGTGCCGCACGGAGACGCGCCGGCTAATCCAGCGACCAGGGTTCGCAGGCGCCGCTCGAGGTGCCGCTTGGCAGGCGCGCGTAAACGGCGTCCGGGCTGCCGGTCGCGCGCACGTTGAAATGCCAGGCATGGCGCGCCTCGAAGCGCATGCAATGCTCCGCGCCGCGCTTCAGCTTCCACTCGCTGCAGCCAGTGATGGTGGTGACGCGCGCGCTTGGCCCGTCGGCCTGCACCAGGTGCACCGCGCGCTCAGTCATGCGCACGCTCACCGGATTGCGCCCCGGCTTGCGCGTTGAGAGCACTTCCGCCGAGTCCGGCGTGAGCGCCTCGTAGAACAGCATTAGATCGGTGCGCGGCGCATCGCCCATCAGATCTGCGATCACGTTCCTGCGGTAGCCGTCGTGGAACTCGCAAATCAGCTCGCCCGCAGCGAGCACTGCGGCGGCGAGCTCGTTCATGCCGCCGCCGCTTGCTCGTGCGGCGCTGTCATGCGGCGCGCGAGGCGTGCGAACGCGGCCGGCTCCGCAGACGGCACGCGCAGCACCTCGGCGCCGGCGAGCTTGGGAAAGTTGCGCGCCGCCGAGCGCCGGTAGGCGGGGTCGTAATGCTCCTCGAGCAGCCGCGCCACCACTTCGCTCCATGCGCCTTGCTGTGCGAGCCGTTTCCAGCCATCGATGCGCTCGCGCCCGTGCAGCTCGGCGAGGCAGTCGAGCTGCGCGCCGAGCGCCGCCGGGTCGGCGAAGAAATGCCGGTACTCGTCCATCAGTAGCGCGACGCGCGTCTCGAGCGCCGCATCGAGCAGCAGGCATTCACTGGCGCGCATGCGCTCGATCAGCGCCTCGGGCAGCTGCAACTGGCCGATCTTGCGGCTCTCGCCTTCCACGTAAACCGTGCGCGATGCGTCCAGCCGCTCGAGCGCGGCGAGCAGCCGGCTTTCGAACATCTTCTGCGAGGGTTGCGGTGCGCCGGGCAGGCCGCCGAGCACCGAGCCGCGGTGCGCGGCGAGCGCTTCGAGATCGAGCACCTGCTCGCCGGCTTCCGCGAGCGCCGCGAGCAGCCGGCTCTTGCCGCTGCCGGTGACGCCGTGCACCACCTTGAACCTGACCTTCGCCGGCACTTCCGCCAGGCGCTCCACGACAAAGCGCCGGTAGGCCTTGTAGCCGCCTTCGAGCGTGTGCGCGTCCCAGCCGACCTCGCGCAACACGTGGGCGAGCGCGCCGGAGCGCTTGCCGCCGCGCCAGCAATACACCAGCGGGCGCCAGGCCCGCTCCTTGCCGGCGAGCGTGGTTTCCAGGTGGTGGGCAATGTTCTTCGACACCAGCGCGGCGCCCGTGCGCCGGGCTTCGAAGGTCGAAACCTGCTTGTAGATCGTGCCGATGCGCGCGCGCTCAGCGTCGTCGAGCACCGGGCAGCTGACCGCGCCCGGAATGTGGTCTTCCGCGTATTCGGCGGGCGAGCGCGCATCCAGCACGGCATCGAAGTCCGTAAGGAATGATGCCCTGATCGCGACTGAGTGCGTGGCCCCCCGCATCGGATAAAATTCTACGCCTATGAACGCACCCTACGAACGTATTCGCCTCACCGAGTTCAGCCACGGCGGCGGCTGCGGCTGCAAGATCGCGCCCGCCGTGCTCTCTGAAATTCTCGCCTCGAGCGGATTGAAAGGCGTGGTACGCGCGCTGCCCGAGGCGCTGATGGTGGGCACCGAGACCGCAGACGACGCCGCGGTGTACCGCCTGAACGACACGCAGGCGCTGATCGCGACCACCGATTTCTTCACCCCGATCGTGGACGACCCGTACGATTTCGGACGCATCGCCGCGACCAACGCCATCTCCGACATCTACGCCATGGGCGGCAAGCCGATCATGGCGCTGGCGATAGTCGGCATGCCGCTGGAGAAAATCCCGGTGGCGGTGATCCAGAAAATCCTCGAGGGCGGCGAGTCGGTGTGCGCCTCGGTCGGCATCCCGATCGCGGGCGGGCATTCGATCGACACGCTGGAGCCGATCTACGGGTTGGTCGCGCTCGGCCTCGCGCACCCGGACCGCATCAAGCGCAACAGCTCGGCGAAAGCGGGCGACCTGCTGGTGCTCGGCAAGCCGCTCGGGGTCGGCATCCTTTCGGCGGCGCTCAAGAAAGGCAAGCTCTCGCCGGCAGGCTACGCCGCCATGATCGAGTCCACCACCAAACTCAACACCCCGGGCGAGGCGCTCTCCGAAATGGCGGGCGTGCACGCGCTCACCGACGTCACAGGTTTCGGTTTCGCCGGGCACCTGCTCGAAATCTGCCGCGGCTC
>CAYMVA010000112.1:0-2500 GCA_964393745.1 uncultured Enterobacteriaceae bacterium
GCCTTGTCGCCGGTAATGATGGCTTGTGCGTGCCCGGTCACTGCGCATTCGAGAATCCGGTTGTCCGGGTCATCCTTTGCCACGCGAAGCCGGCGTCCTGGCGCGACCACCATGGCGAGTTCGGACAGGAACACGGCGACGTGCGCCAGTTCTTCCGCATCGCGGGCGAACTTTCGGCCGAGAACCTCGAGGAGCTCGTTGAGGATCGCCTTCGACAGCAGCAAGCGGTCGGTTCCGTCGATGATGCGGCGCAGGGCTGCTTCGCCCTGTCCGCCCGGAAACACCAGGGCAGAAACCAGGATGTTGGTGTCGAAGACGACTCGCATGCGGTTTCCGCGCGGGTCGCGGTGACGAGGCCCTCAACGGCGCAAAAAACGCGCCAGGTCCTTTTCGGTGAGAATCCCCTGGTCCCTGGCCTTGCGGCTCCAGAAGGCCTGCAGGCCGCGAAGCTCCTGCAGGCGCCGCTCGATGCCCGCCTGGCGCAGCGCATCCTGGATGACGCCGCTCAAGGTCTTGCCCTCGGCTTGCGCGAGGGCTTCCGCCTGGTGCGCGAGATCGGCGGGCAAAGAGATCGTCTTCTTGACGGCATTGCTCATGGGAACGCCCCGATGCGGCAGTATGAATAAATCATACTCCAGGGGAAGGTTGGCCGCAATGCGCCGCGCGCATGGCCCGCAAGCGCGAGGTGAACGAGGCCTTCCGCCTAGAGCCCGAGATACGCCTGCCGCACCCGGTCGTCGTGCAGCAACTCGCTCCCCGAGCCGCTCATCACGATGCGGCCGTTCTCGAGCACGTAGGCGTGCTGCGAGAGCTTGAGCGACACGGCAACGTTCTGCTCCACCAGCAGTATGGTGATGCCGCGATCGTGCAGCAGGCGGATGGTGCGCAGCACCTCTTGCACCACGGTGGGCGCGAGGCCCAGCGAGGGCTCGTCGAACATGATCAGCTCGGGCTGCCCCATGAGGCAGCGGCCGATGGCGAGCATCTGCTGCTCGCCGCCCGAGAGCGTGCCGGCGAGCTGGTCCTTGCGCTCGGCGAGCTGTGGGAAGAGCCCATAGACCTCGGCCAGCGTCTGCTTCGCCTTGGTGCGGGCGCGCGGCAGCATCGCGCCCATCTCGAGGTTCTCCTCGACGCCGAGCGACGGGAACACCTGCCGCCCCTCGGCGACCTGGCCGATGCCGAGGTCGCAGATCTGGTGCGACTCGAGCCGCGTGATGTCGCGGCCGTTGAAGCGCACCTGCCCCGAGCGGGCGCTTTCGATGCCGGCGATGCAACGGATGAGCGAGGACTTGCCGGCGCCGTTGGCGCCCACGATGGCGACGATTTCGCCCCTGGGCACCGCGAGCGACACGCCGACGAGCGCCTGCGCGTCGCCGTAATAGAGGTCGAGCGCTTCCACGGAGAGGAGGGCGGTCATACCCCCGCCTCCGAACCGCGTCCTATCAGTTTGCGTCGCACTGTCGGCGGGCGGGAGGTCTTCGCCGGTCGCATCCCCGCAAGCGGGGCCCCTGCTCTGCGGCTCATACCTCCGCCTCTTCGCCCAAGTAGCACTCGAGCACCGCGGGGTCGCGCACCACCTGCTCGGGCGTGCCGCGGGCGATGATTTCGCCGTGGTGCAGCACCACCACCTGCTGCGCGAGCGCCATCACGGCGCGCATCACGTGCTCGATCAGTACGATGGTGAGGCCCTCGGCGCGATTAAGCTCCTTGAACACAGCGACCATCTGGTCGCATTCGGTCGGCCGCAGGCCGGCCATCACCTCGTCGAGCAGCAGCAGCCTGGGGCGCGTGGCGAGCGCGCGCGCCACTTCCAGGCGCTTCCTGTCAGGCAGCGTCAGCGCCGAGGCGGGCTGGTCGCGCTTGGCGCCCAGGCTCAGCTTGTCGAGGATGGCTGCAGCGTGGCGCCGCGCCTCGGGCACGCCGGATGCGCGCTCGAGCGCGCCTACGATCACGTTGTCGAGCACCGACAGGCCGGCGAACGGCTTCACGATCTGGAAGGTGCGCCCGATGCCCGCGGCGCACACCTGGTCCGGGCGCAGGCCGTGGATGGCGCGGCCGTCGAACGCGATTTCCCCCGTGTCGGGCGCGAACACGCCGGCGATCATGTTGAAGCAGGTGGTCTTGCCCGCGCCGTTGGGCCCGATCAGCGCCACGATCGCGCCCTGCGCCACGTCGAACGAGGCGGCCTGCACCGCCTTCAACCCGCGGAACGATTTGGAGATCGCTGTTGCCTGGAGCAGGCTCACTTGCGCTCCAGGCCGAGCTTGCGCGCCAGCGTCGGCCAGATGCCGTGCGGCAGGAACATCACCACCACGAGCAGCACGATGCCGTAGAACACCTGTTTGACGCCGGGAAACTCCCAGCCCAGCGCCGCCAGCAGCTCGGTGATGCCGTCGGCGAGGATGGTGAGCACCGCGGCGCCGAGGATCGGCCCGAACAGCGTGCCGATGCCGCCGATGATCGGCCCGAGGATGATCTCGATCGAGCGGCTGATGTGGAA
>CAYMVA010000113.1:0-23618 GCA_964393745.1 uncultured Enterobacteriaceae bacterium
GGAAACGGTCTATCTCGTCTTCGTTGTTGTAGAAATGTGGCGAAACGCGAATCGAACCCGCCCGTTCCACCGTCATGAACCCCGCCTGCCGGAGGCGCCGGACCAGTTCGTGGACGTCCTCGGACGATGGCCGGGGCCGGAAGGTCAGGATGCCGGATCGATCCTCCGGGGCGAGGGAACTCGTGACGGGGTATCCCCGCTCGCCGAGATCCAGAACGGCGACCGCCTGGTGACCTCGGGAATCGACGGCACCTACCCGGCGGGCCTGCCGGTGGCGACGGTGACCCGCGTCGAGCGCGACGCCGCCTACGCCTTTGCGCGCATCGCCTGCCAGCCGGCCGCGGCGATCGACTCCGGCCGCTATCTGCTGCTGCTGAGCAATGAGGCCAAGCTCGCGCCCTATCCCGAGGAAGCGGGTGCCGAGCGCGACAAGCGCCCGGGCAAGACGCGCAAGCCGCGGCGCAAGGATCCCGATGCAGCTCAGTGAAAGGCGTGCGCCGCAGCACATCCTGCTGCCGGTGCGGGCGAGCACCATCGCGGGCTCATTCGCGGTTGCGCTGCTGGTCAATTTCCTGCCGTGGAAGAACGTCGCGCTGGTGCCGGATTTCGTCGCTCTGGTGCTCGCCTTCTGGTGCGTGCGCGAGCCGCGCCTGGTAGGACTGGCCGCGGCCTGGTGCCTGGGCCTGGTTACCGACGTCGGCAACGGCGTGCTGCTCGGCCAGCACGCGCTCGCCTACTCGCTGCTCGCGTTCGCCGCCATCACGCTGTCGCGGCGCATCCTCTGGTTCCCGCTCTGGGGACAGGCGCTGCACGCGGCGGCGCTGCTGCTGCTGGCGCAGGCGGTCGGCCTGCTGGTGCGCCTCGCAGCCGGCGCCGAGTTTCCCGGCTGGACCCTGGCCGTCGGGCCGTTGCTCGGGGCCGCGCTCTGGCCGCCGTTGAGCCTGCTGCTGCTGCTGCCGCAGCGGCGCCCGCCGGAGGCGAGCGAGACCAAGGCAATATGAGGATCCTGGATCCTGAATCCTGAGCACTATGCATCTCACCGAGCTCAAGAACCACCAGCGCGAGCTGTATTACTTCCAGCTGCGCATCGCTTTTGCCGGCTTCGCGGTGCTGGCGGCGTTCGTGCTGCTCGCCGCGCGCTTCGCCTACCTGCAGGTGGTGCAGCACGACACCTACACCGCGAAAGCGGAGGACAACCGCATCTCCATCGTGCCGATCGCGCCCAACCGCGGCCTGATCCTGGACCGCAACGGCGTGGTGCTGGCGCGCAACTACTCGGCCTACACCCTCGAGATCTTCCCCGCCAAGGTGCGCGACCTGGAGCGCACCATCGGTGCGCTCGCCGAGGTGATCGAAGTGCAGGCGAAGGACCGGGCGCGCTTCCGCAAGCTGCTCGCCGAGACCCGCAACGCCGAAAGCCTGCCGATCCGCACCCGGCTCACCGACGAGGAGGTGGCGCGCTTCGCCGCCAACCGCTACCGCTTCCCGGGCGTGGAGATCAAGGCGCGGCTGTTCCGCCAGTACCCGCACGGCGAGCTCGCCTCGCACGTCATCGGCTACATCGGCCGCATCAATACGCGCGACCAGGAGAAACTCGCCGAACTGGGCGTGGAGGCCAACTACCGCGGCACCGATTTCATCGGCAAGAGCGGCGTCGAGGCGAGCTACCAGCACGAAGTGCACGGCAGCACCGGCTTCGAGCAGGTCGAGATCGACGCCACCGGTCGCGGCATCCGCACCCTGGAGCGCACCCCGGCGCAGCCCGGCAACAACCTCACGCTCACCCTCGACATCAAGCTGCAGGAGATCGCCGAGAACGCCTTCGCCGGGCGGCGCGGCGCCATGGTGGCGCTCGAGCCGGCTAGCGGCGGCGTGCTCGCCTTCGTCTCCACGCCGGGCTTCGACCCCAACCTGTTCGTCGACGGCATCGACCCGGCGAGTTGGGAAGTCCTGAACAATTCGCCCGACCGGCCGCTCAACAACCGCGCCATCGCGGGCTTGTACCCGCCGGGCTCGACCTTCAAGCCCTACATGGCGCTCGCCGCGCTCGAGCTGGGCAAGCGAACGCCCAGGAGCGCGATCCACGACCCGGGTTATTTCGTCTTCGGCGACCGGCGTTTCCGCGATTCCAAGCCCGGCGGCCACGGCTACGTCGATCTGTACGCCTCGATCGTCAAATCCTCCGACACGTTCTACTACATGCTCGCCAACGACATGGGCATCGACGCCATTGCCGGCTTCATGCAGCACTTCGGCTTCGGTGCCAGGACCGGCATCGACCTCGAGGGCGAGGCCACCGGGGTGCTGCCCTCGCCGGAATGGAAGATGAAGCGCTTCAAGCGCCCGGAGCAGCAGCGGTGGTACGCGGGCGAGACCATCTCGATCGGCATCGGCCAGGGCTACAACGCCTACACCCCGGTGCAGCTAGCGGTAGCGATGGCGACGCTCGCCGCCGACGGCGCCATGTACCGCCCGCACTTGGTGTCGCGCATCGACAACCTGCGCAGCGGCGAGCGGCGCCAGATCGAGCCGGTGCTGGTGAAGCGCGTGCCGCTGCGCGAGGAGAACCTCGAGTTCGTCAAGCGCGCCATGGCGGGGGTGAACAAGGAAGGCACCGGCGCGCGCTCGTTCGGCAACGCGCAGTACACGAGCGGCGGCAAGACCGGCACCGCGCAGGTGATCGGCATCAAGCAAAACGAGAAGTACGACGAGAAGAAGGTCGCCGAGCGGCTGCGCGACCATTCCCTGTTCATCGTGTTCGCGCCGCTCGAGAGCCCCAGGATCGCGCTCGCGGTGGTGGTGGAGAACGGCGGCTTCGGCGCCCGCGCCGCGGCGCCGATCGCGCGCACCGTGCTCGACTACTACCTGCTTGGCAAGGTGCCGGAGGCAACGGCCAAGCCCGCTGCCGCGCCGGCCGAGGAGGAGGCGGAAGAGGAGGGTAGCGACTGATGGGCGCGGGCGGCTGATGGCGCTGGACGCGGCCCTGCTCTCGCCACGTCGTCTCGCGGCGCGCCTCGCCGAGGGTATCGACGGCGCGCTGCTCGCGATCGCGCTGGCGCTGGTCGCGCTCGGCCTGGCGACGCTTTACTCGGCAAGCGACGAGAGCCTGACACGCGTCAGCGCGCAGCTCGTCAACCTCGCCGTGGCCTTGACTCTGATGTGGATCGCAGCGCGCATCCCGCCGCAGACGCTGATGCGCTTCGCCGGACCGGTGTACCTGGCCGGCATCGCGCTGCTGGTGGCGGTGGCGCTGTTCGGCGACGTGGTGAACGGCGCGCGCCGCTGGTTGAACCTCGGCTTCACGCGCTTTCAGCCTTCGGAGATGATGAAGCTCGCGCTGCCGATGATGCTGGCGTGGTACTTCCACAAGAACGAGTCGCTGCTCAGGCTGCGCGATTTCGCGCTCGCCGGGGTGCTGCTCGCGGTGCCGGTGCTGCTGATCGCGCGCCAGCCCGACCTCGGCACCGCGGTGCTGGTGGGCGCGGCGGGCTTTTTCGTCATCTTCTTCGCCGGCATCGGCTGGAAGGTGCTCGCCGGGCTCGGCGTCATCGGCCTCGCCAGCCTGGCGCCGCTGTGGGGGCTGCTGCACGACTACCAGCGGCGGCGCATCCTGACGCTCCTCGACCCGACGCAGGACCCGCTCGGGGCGGGCTACCACATCATCCAGTCCACCATTGCGGTCGGCTCCGGGGGCGTCACCGGCAAGGGCTGGCTGCGCGGCACGCAGACGCACCTCGAGTTCATCCCCGAGCGCCATACGGACTTCATCTTCGCGGTGTACTCGGAGGAATTCGGCCTCATCGGCAACCTGGTGCTGCTTGCGTTGTACATGCTGCTCATCACGCGCGGCCTGATGATCGCCGCCAACGCGCCGACCTTCTTCGCGCGCCTGCTCGCGGCCTCGATCACGCTCATGTTTTTCACCTATGCCTTCGTCAACATGGGAATGGTTTGCGGCATCCTGCCGGTGGTCGGCGTGCCGCTTCCCTTCGTGTCCTATGGCGGCACCGCGATGGCGACGCTGTTTCTCGGCATCGGCATCCTGATGAGCGTGCACCGGCACCGCAAGCTCGTTCAGACCTGAGGCAGGGGCGGATATTGCGGGGCAGCAAAAATATGAAACCGCTGCCCGCATCGTGAAACGCTAGTAGCCTAACCCACTGTAAATCCTTGTTTAACGGGCCTTTGCTGGCCTGGTCGATCGTTATTGCTCCGCGCCATGAGCGTGCGCTAGCTTCAGCTTTCACTTTTTTCCGACCGCATACGCCAACAAAGGAGCGCCATGACGCAACCGCAACAAGAGATCGCGCAGCTGAAAAAGGATTGGGCCGACAACCCGCGCTGGAAGGGCATCAAGCGAGGCTATAGCGCGGAGGATGTGGTCCGGCTGCGCGGCAGCGTGAAGATCGAGCACACGCTGGCGAAGCTCGGCGCGGAAAAACTGTGGCGCCTGTGCGGCGAGCGGCCGTTCGTGAACTCGCTCGGCGCGCTCACCGGCAACCAGGCGGTGCAGCAGGTCAGGGCCGGCGTGCCCGCGATCTACCTCTCGGGCTGGCAGGTGGCGGCGGACGCCAACGATTCGCTCTCCATGTACCCCGACCAGTCGTTGTACGCGGTGTCGTCGGTGCCGACGGTGGTGAAGCGCATCAACAACGCGCTCATGCGCGCCGACCAGATCCAGACCATGGAAGCCGCGGACGGGAAAAAAGGCGGAGACATCGACTGGTTCGCGCCGGTGGTAGCCGATGCCGAGGCCGGCTTCGGCGGCGTGCTCAACGCCCACGAGCTAATGCGCGCCATGATCGAGGCCGGCGCCGCCGGCGTGCACTTCGAGGACCAGCTCGCCTCGGCGAAGAAATGCGGCCACATGGGCGGCAAGGTGCTGGTGCCGACTTCCGAGCACGTGCAGAAGCTGCAAGCGGCGCGCCTCGCCGCCGACATCATGGGCGTGCCCACGGTGCTGCTCGCGAGGACGGATGCCGAGGCCGCAGACCTGGTGACCTCCGATCACGACGACAACGACAAGCCGTTCCTCACCGGCGAGCGCACAGCGGAAGGCTTCTTCCGCACGCGCAAGGGCTTCGCGCAGGCGGTGTCGCGCGGACTCGCCTACGCCGAGTACGCCGACATGGTGTGGTGCGAAACCGGCACCCCGGAGCTGGAGTTCGCGCGCAAGTTCGCCGAGGCGATCCAGAAGAAATACCCGGGCAAGATGCTCGCCTACAACTGCTCGCCCTCGTTCAACTGGAAGCGCAACCTGGACGACGCCACCATCGCCAAGTTCCAGCGCGAGCTCGGCGCCATGGGTTATAAGTTCCAGTTCATCACCCTGGCCGGCTTCCACACCATCAACTACTCAATGTTCGAGCTGGCGTACGGCTACGCCCGCAACAACATGAGCGCCTTCGTAGAGCTGCAGCAAAAGGAGTTCGCCGCCGCCGAGCGCGGCTTCACCGCGGTCAAGCACCAGCGCGAGGTCGGCACCGGCTACTTCGACCAGATCACGCAGGCGGTTTCGGGCGGCAAGGCCTCGACCACCGCGCTGCACGGCTCGACCGAGGACGAGCAGTTCTTCGATGAGAAGAAGAAGGCCGTAGCGAAGGCGGCGTGAGCGAGGTGTCGTGAGCGAGGCGGCGCGGGTCCTGCCGATCCACGAGGCGCGCGGCACGCGCGCCGCGGAGATCGCGCGCGCCATGCTCGCCGGCTTCGACCGGCACTACCGGCTGTTTCGCGACGCCTCGTGCCAGGCCAAGCGCCTGTTCGAGGCCGCCGACTGGAAATCGCTGCCCGGGCTGGCGCGCGAGCGCATCCAAATGTACGACCGCCGCGTGCTCGAGGCGGTCGATGCGATCGGCGCACGCTTTCCCGAGGCGCAGAGCGACGAATCGCTGTGGCCGGCGATCAAGCTCGCCTACATCGGCTTGCTGCACGAGCATCGCCAGCCGGAGTGCGCCGAGACCTTCTACAACTCGGTCGCCTGCGCGGTGCTGCACCGGCGCTACTACCGTAACGAGTTCATCTTCTGGCGCCCGGCGCTCGCCACCGAGCATCTCGAGGGCGAGGAGCCCGCGTACCGCTCGTACTACCCGCGGCGCGGCCCCGGCGGCGCCGGGTTGCGCGCCACGCTCGAGCGCATGGCGCGCGATTTCGGCCTCGCCAACCCGTTCGAAGACCTGCGGCGTGACCTGCAAAGCCTGGTGCACACTCTGCGAACGCATTTCCCGCGCCCGACGCGCGCGCGCCCCAGCCTGCAGATCCAGGTCGTGGGGTCGCTGTTCTTCCGCAACAAGGCGGCCTACGTGGTGGGCCGGATCCTGAACGGCCACCGCGAGCTGCCGTTCGCGGTGGCGATCCTGCAGAACGAGCGCGGCGAGCTGTACCTGGACGCCTTCCTCGCCGGCGAAGAGCAGCTGCTGATTCTGTTTTCGTTCGCGCGTGCCTACTTCTTCGTCGACATGGAGGTGCCGGCAGCGACGGTGTCGTTCTTGCGTCTGCTGATGCCGCGCAAGCCGCGCGCCGAGATGTACATGGCGGTGGGCCTCGCCAAGCAGGGCAAGACGCTGTTCTACCGAGACCTGCACTATCACCTGAAGCACTCGAGCGACAACTTCGTGCCGGCGCCGGGCATCAAGGGCATGGTGATGCTGGTGTTCACGCTGCCGTCGTTCCCGTACGTGTTCAAGGTAATCCGCGACCACTTCGCGCCGCCCAAGGAAATGGACCGCGCGACCGTGAAGCAGAAATACCAGCTGGTGAAGTACCACGACCGCGTCGGGCGCCTCGCCGACACCCTCGAGTACTCGCTGGTGGCGCTGCCGCTGGAGCGCTTCTCGCCCGAAGTGCTCGCCGAGCTCAAGGCCGAGGCCGCCTCCAACATCGAGATCGAGGGCGACCAGCTGGTGATCCGGCACCTGTACATCGAGCGCCGCATGCAGCCATTGAACCTTTACCTCGAAGAGGCGGCAGCGGACGGCGACCAGGGTCGCCTGCGGCACGCGCTCGGCGAGTACGGCGCCGCCATCAAGGAGCTTGCCGGGGCCGGCATCTTCCCCGGCGACATGCTGCTGAAGAATTTCGGCGTCACGCGCCACAACCGGGTGGTGTTCTACGACTACGACGAGATCGCCTACCTGACCGAATGCAATTTCCGGCGCATCCCGCCGCCGCGCAGCTACGAGGATGAGGTGGCCGCCGAGCCCTACTGGTCGATCGGCCCAAGCGACATTTTCCCGGAGCAGTTCGAGAAATTCCTGGTCACGGGCGAGGCCGCACGCCGCATCTTCCTCGAGCGCCACGCCGACCTCATGGAACCGGAGTTCTGGTCGGGCAAGCAGGCGCGCTTCCGCGCCGGGCTGGAAGAGCACGTCTATCCGTACCCGGAGTCGGCGCGCTTCAAGCGGCGCCAGGCGACCTGACTGTAAAGTCAGGCTTTACACTTTGCCTGGCTGCGCCCGGCGAGCAATGACTCCGGCGCCAAGCGCGCGCCCAGCACCGTCACCAGCTCAGAACATGCCCCCCACCATGCCGCGCAGGTGCGCGAGCGGAATCAGCAGCACCTGCAGTAGTACGATCAGTACCAGCGGCGAAAGATCCACGTTCGCCACCGGCGGCACATAGCGGCGGATAGGGCGCAGCAGCGGCCGCGTCATGGCGTCGAACACGGGCGCGAGCGGCGTGTAGGGGTTCACCCAGGACAGCACCACCTGTACCACCACCGCGAACATGAGGATATAGAGCGCGTAGCGCACCAGATCGAGCAGCGCGAGCACCAGCAGCAGCGCGCTCGCGGTGCCGGGTGCGGAGCCGAATTCCCAGCCGCGCATCGCATACAACGCGTAGAGCGCGAGCGCCTGCGCCAGCCACGCCAGCGCGAGGGTCGCAAGGTCCCAGCCGCCGATTGACGGCATCACGCGCCGCGCCGGCAGCACCATCCAGTTGGTGGTCGCGATGACGAATTCGCCGAGCGGGTTGCGGAACGGCACCCGCAGCCACTGGAACAGAAACCGCGCCAGCAGCAGGAACACCAGGAAGCTCGCCGCCACATCGATGACGAACGTGGCGATCTGGGCGAGCATCAGTCCTTGCCCAGGATGTCGCCCAGTTCGGCGCCGCGCCGGCTGGCGGCCTCTAGCGCACGCCGCAGGCGCTCGGCCATGTGCTCCTCGGCGAACACCTTGAGCGCCGCTTCGGTGGTGCCACCCTTGGAAGTGACGCGTTCGCGCAGCACCGACGGCGGCTCACTGCTTTGCGCCGCCAGCTTCGCTGCACCGGCGACGGTGGCCAGAGCGAGCTTTCGCGCCGCCCCGGGCTCCAGACCCAGCGCCTCGCCCGAGGCCGCGAGCTGCTCGATGAACCAGAACACGTACGCCGGCCCGCTACCCGAGAGCGCGGTCACCGGGTCGAGCAGCGCTTCGTCCTTCACCCACACCGTCTCGCCGACCGCGCCCAGGATCTGCTCGGCGCGGCTGCGCTCGGCCGCGCTCACCTCGGGCAGCGCATACAGCCCGGCGATCCCGGCCCCGATCAAGGCGGGCGTGTTCGGCATCGCGCGCACCAGCTTCCGGTGCCCGCCGAGCCAGCGCGACAGGTCGGCGAGGCGCAGGCCCGCGGCAATGCTCAGGAAGAGCTTGCCGGCGGCGAGCGGCGCCAGCGCGGCAAGCGCGGCGCGCATGTCCTGCGGTTTGACCGCCAGCACCACCATGTCGGCGGCGCGCGTTGCCGCATCGGGCGCGGCGCTCGCGTGCACCTTGTATTGCGCGGCCAGGCGCTCGCGCGCCGCCGGCAGCAGCTCGATCACCGAGATCGCCGCCGCATCGAAGCCGCGCGCCGCCAGCCCGCCGATGAGCGCGCTCGCCATATTGCCGCCACCGAGGAACGCGATTTTCATGCCGCGCTTCGCACTTTCTCGCGCGCGCCGAAAATCGCGGTGCCGACGCGCACGATCGTAGCGCCTTCCGCGATCGCCGCTTCCAGGTCGTCCGACATGCCCATGGAAAGCGTGTCCAGCGCCAGCCCGTCGCGCCGCAGGCTCTCCAGCAGCTCGCGCGCGGCGCGAAAGCGCACGCGTTGCAGGGCGACGTCGGCAGTGGGCTCCGGAATCGCCATCAGCCCACGCAGCCGCAGGCGCGGCAGCGCGGCGATGGCGCGCGCGAGCGCCAGCGCCGCGGCCGGCGCCACGCCGCTCTTGGAAGCTTCGCCGGACACGTTGACCTGCAGCAGCACGTTCAGCGGCGCAAGCGCCGCGGGCCGCTGCTCGGCGAGCCGGCGCGCGATGCGCTCGCTCTGCAGAGTGTGCACCCAGTCGAAGCGCGCTGCGGCCAGCCTCGTCTTATTGCTCTGCAACGGCCCGATCAGGTGCCACTCCAGCGGCTTGCCGGCGAGCGCGTCCATCTTCTCGAGCGCTTCCTGGACATAGTTCTCGCCGAAGGTGCGCTGGCCGGCGGCGTGCGCCTGCTCGATGAGCGCCGCGGCATGCGTTTTCGACACCGCCAGCAGCGTCACCCCGGCAGGGTCGCGCCCGGCGGCCGCCGCCGCCCGGGCAATGCGGACTTTTGTGGCTTGCAAGTTTTCGCCGATTGACCGCATACTTTGCCCATTAGTCACGCGGGGTGATTGTAATGGATCTCACTGAATTACTTGCGTTTGTGGTCAAGAACAAGGCCTCCGACCTGCACCTGTCGGCGGGCCTGCCGCCGATGATCCGGGTGCACGGCGACGTGCGCCGCATCAACGTGCCGGCGCTCGAGCACAAGGACGTGCATGCCATGGTGTACGACATCATGAACGACGGCCAGCGCAAGTTCTACGAGGAAAATCTCGAGGTCGACTTCTCGTTCGCGGTGCCCAACCTGGCGCGCTTCCGCGTCAACGCCTTCGTGCAGCAGCGCGGCGCGGCGTGTGTGATGCGTACCATCCCGACCAAGATCCTGTCGCTCGAGGATCTGAAGTGCCCGAAGATCTTCAAGGACATTAGCGAGTACCCCCGCGGCATCGTGCTGGTGACCGGGCCCACCGGCTCGGGCAAGAGCACCACCCTCGCCGCCATGGTCGATCACATCAACAACACTGAGTACGGCCACATTCTCACCATGGAGGACCCGATCGAGTTCGTGCACGAGTCGAAGAAGTGCCTCGTTAACCAGCGCGAGGTCGGACCGCACACGCTGTCGTTCGCCAACGCCCTCAGGTCCTGCACGCGCGAGGACCCGGACACGGTCCTGGTGGGCGAGATGCGCGACCTCGAGACCATCCGCCTCGCGCTGACGGCGGCCGAGACCGGCCACCTCGTGTTCGGCACCCTGCACACCTCGTCGGCGGCGAAGACCGTGGACCGCATCGTGGACGTGTTCCCGGCGGCGGAAAAGGAGATGGTGCGCGCCATGCTGTCGGAGAGCCTGCGCGCGGTGATCTCCCAGTCCCTGCTCAAGTTGAAGGACGGCTCGGGGCGGGTGGCGGCGCACGAGATCATGATCGGCACGCCCGCGATCCGCAACCTGATCCGCGAGAACAAGATCGCGCAGATGTACTCGGCGATCCAGACCGGCGCGCAGCTCGGCATGCAGACGCTCGACCAGAACCTGCACGACCTGGTCAAGCGCAATGTGGTCTCGATAGGCGAGGCGCGCGCCACCGCGCAGAACAAGGACGCGTTCGTCGGCTGACGGCAGCCGCCGGCGCACTCACCCAGACAAGCGGAAGCGAGGCACCCATGGAACGCGAACAGGCAACCAAGTTCATGTACGACCTTCTGCGCGCGCTGACGGCGAAGAGGGGCTCGGACCTCTTCATCACCGCGGGCTTTCCGCCGGCGATGAAGATCGACAACCGCATGACGCCGGTGTCGCAGCAGGCGCTCTCGTCGCAGCACACGTCGATGCTGGTGCGCTCGGTCATGAACGACAAGCAGGCCGCCGAGTTCGAGGCGAAGAAGGAGTGCAACTTCGCCATCAGCCCGGCCAGCATCGGGCGCTTCCGCGTCAACTGCTTCGTGCAGCAGGGCCAGGTCGGCATGGTGCTGCGCGTGATCACCACCACCATCCCGACCTTCGAGGAGCTGAAGCTGCCGCCGGTGCTCAAGGAGGTCGCCATGACCAAGCGCGGCCTGTGCCTGTTCGTCGGCGGCACCGGCTCGGGCAAGTCCACCTCGCTCGCGGCGATCATCGGCTACCGCAACGAGAACTCCTACGGCCACATCGTCACCATCGAGGACCCGGTCGAGTACGTGCACCCGCACAAGAACTGCATCATCACGCAGCGCGAGGTGGGCGTGGACACCGACTCCTGGGAGTCGGCGCTCAAGAACACCCTGCGCCAGGCGCCCGACGTGATCCTGATCGGCGAGATCCGCGACCGCGAGGTGATGGAGCACGCGATCGCGTTCTCCGAGACCGGCCACCTGACGCTGGGCACGCTGCACGCCAACAACTCCAACCAGGCGATGGACCGGATCATCAACTTTTTCCCCGAGGACCGGCGCCAGCAGCTGCTCATGGACCTGTCGCTCAACCTCAAGGCAGTGATCTCGCAGCGCCTGATCCCGGTGAAGGAGGGCAAGGGGCGCGCGGCGGCCGTCGAGGTGATGCTCAACTCGCCGCTGATCTCCGACCTGATCTTCAAGGGCGAGGTGCACGAGATCAAGGAAATCATGAAGAAGTCGAGGGAGCTGGGCATGCAGACCTTCGACCAGGCGCTATTCGACCTGTACGAGGCCGGCCGCATCAGCTACGAGGACGCGCTGCGATTCGCCGACTCCACCAATGAGGTGCGCCTGAACATCAAGCTGCACGGCAAGGAAGCGAAGGACAAGGACCTCACCAAGGGCATCGAGCACCTGGACATCGTCTAGGGCGTCCGGGTGTAGAGATTCACGTCTCGCCCGGGCCGGAAACAGAAGGGGCGCCGTGGCGCCCCTTTTTATTTTCCCCCCGCCCCAGGGTTGGTCGCCCGAAGGAAGAATTGGATGAAGATTCGTTCAAGCATCGGGTTGCTGATTCTGCTTGCAGTCGGCATCTCGGCGCAGGCCGCCGACATCAAGGTCCTGAGCGGCAACGGGGCAAGGGCCGCGGTAAGCGAGCTCGGCTCGCAGTTCGAACGTGCGAGCGGGCACAAGGTGACAATACAGTTCGAGGTCAATCCCGAGGTAAAGCGAAAGATCGAAGCCGGCGAGAGCTTTGACGTCGCCATTCTCAACCCGCCAGTGCTCGACGATCTCATCAAGCAGGGCAAGATTGCCCCCGATACGCGCGCTGCCATCGGGCGCAGCGGCATCGGCGTCGCGGTGCGCGAGGGGGCGGCCAAACCAGACATCTCCTCCGTCGCAGCGTTCAAGCGCACGCTGCTCAATGCCAGGTCCGTCGCCTATCCCGGGGAGGGCGCAAGCGGCAGGTATTTTGTCGGCTTGGTCGATAGACTTGGCATTGCAGCGGAGATGAAACCGAAAATGCGGCCGCTGCCGGCGGCATACAACGTGGAGGCAGTCGCACGCGGCGAGGTCGAGCTGGTGGTGGTGGTGGCGTCGCGGATTTCGGGCGTGCCCGGCGTTCACCTGGTGGGGCGGATTCCGCAAGAGTTGCAAACCTGGATCGGGTTTACAGGAGGAGTAGCTAGTGGCGCCAGGGAACCGGAGGCGGCACGTGAGTTGCTCAAATTCTTCACCGCGCCGGCCGCTGCGTCCGTGCTCAAAGCGGCGGGCGTGGAGCCGTTTGTGGAGTGACGATGGGAGAAAGCGAATGAAGAGAATCATGGTCCGGTACAAAGTGAAGCCCGATCGAGCGGCGGAGAATGAGAACTTGATCGCCAAGGTCTTCGAGCAACTCGATCGCGACCAGCCGGCGGGGCTGCGGTACGCCTCATTCAAGTTGCATGATGGTGTGAGTTTCGTTCATATCGTGTCGCTTGAGGCCGCTGACGGCAGCAATCCCCTGGGCGAGTTGGCGTCGTTCAAGGCGTTTACGGCCCAGATAAGGGACCGCTGCGAGGAACCTCCGGTGCCTGCGGAATTCACCGAGGTAGGCTCATATCGGTTCTTTGGCGAGTGAGCGGCCGGCGAAGCGCTCGCCGACACGGATGACGCGGGTTCGAAAAATTCAGGACACGGATTTGGCGGCGGTGCTGGCGATTGTCAACGAAGCGGCTCAGGCTTATCGGGGAGTGATCCCGGCCGACCGCTGGCGCGAACCCTATATGCCGCCCGAGGAGCTTGAAAACGAGATTGCGGAGGGCGTCATGTTCTGGGTCGCGGAGCAAGACGGGCGCCTGTCAGGGGCGATGGGGATTCAGGACAAGGGAGACGTCGCTTTGATACGCCACGCCTACGTCGCGCCAGCCATGCAGAGAAAGGGCGTAGGGACCAGGCTGCTGCGCCACGTGCGGGGCCTCACGGGCAAGCCCGTCTTGATTGGCACCTGGGCAGACGCGTCCTGGGCCATCGAGTTTTACCGGCGCCACGGCTTCACGGTCATCCCGAGCCCGCACAAGGATGCCCTGCTCCGGAAATACTGGTCAATTCCCGCCAGACAAGTCGAAACGTCGGTGGTACTTGCCGATGGACGATGGATGACCGACCGGGCCCGGAAGGAGCGCTGCGCACCATGAGCGCCGGGGCACCCGACGAAATCGATCGCGCTGCGATCGCCGACAACGCGCAGCGCATCGTCGAGCGCAGCGCCCGGCCAAGTCGCGAGGAGTCAGGCCTTTAGTTTGCAGGCAAGTTCAAGCATCGGGCGCCTGCAAACTAAAGGCCTGACCCCTTGCGGTGCGAGCCGGCCACGATCCTGAATTCGTACAGCCGGCATTCGAGCGCCCCATTCCACAGCGGCACGCGGCGCGCCGGCTCCAGGCGGATCAGCTTCGGCAGCCTGAGATCCGAGGTGAACAGGTGGCAGCGCCAGCCGGCGAAGTGCTGCTTCAGCGCGTCGCCCAGCTTGGGGTAGAAAAGCGCCAGCGCCTCTGGCGCGCCGATCCTCTCGCCGTATGGGGGGTTGGCGATCATCACGCCCGCGGCCGCAGGTGCTTTGCGCTCGAGCACGTCGGCGCGCTCAAGGCGCACCCAGCGCTCGACGCCGGAGGCGGCAAGGTTGCGGCGCGCGGCGGCGAGCGCGCGCTCGTCGGTGTCGCTGCCGTAGAGCTCGAGCTGCGGCGCACTCTTCCCCGGGTGCGCCGCTTCGCCATGCAGTCGCTTCCATAACGGCGCATCGAAACCCGCCAGCTTCTCGAAGCCGAAGCTGCGCTTCAGGCCCGGCGCGCGGCCGCGACCGATGGCCGCGGCTTCCGCGAGCAGGGTGGCGCCGCCGCACATCGGATCGAGCAGCGGCTCGCCCGGCTGCCAGCCCGAGAGCAGCACGATGCCGGCGGCGAGGTTCTCGCGCAGCGGCGCCTCGACCGTGTCGGCGCGCGCGCCGCGCTTGAACAGCGGCTCGCCCGAGGTGTCGAGATAGAGCGTCGCGCGCTTTTCCTCGAGGAACGCGTGCACCCGCACTTCGGGCGCCGCGCGATCCACGTTCGGGCGGCTGCCCTTGGCGTCGCGGAAGCGGTCGCACACGGCGTCCTTGAGCTTCAAGGTGGCGAATTCGAGGCTCTTGAGCGGGCTTTTCTGCGCCGTGACGTAGACGCGTATGGTGCGCTCTACCGAAAACAGCGCCGGCCAGTCGAGCGCGCGCGCCGCTTCGTAAAGGCTGACCTCGCCCGCATAGTCGAACTGCGCCACGCGCCACAGCACGCGCGAGGCGAGGCGTGACCATAGGTTGGCCTTGTAGCAGGCTTGCCAGTCGCCCTCGAACGCCACGCCGCCGGGAACCGCAGCGGCATTCTTTGCGCCGAGCGCGCCGAGTTCCGCGGCGAGGAGCTGCTCCAGCCCGCGCGGGCACGGCGCGAAAAACGCCTCAGAAGGGCTTGTAGACAACCAGGAACACCGCGCCGAACAGCACCAGCACCGGTAACTCGTTGAACCAGCGCAGCCAGACGTGGCTGCGGGTGTTGCGCTCGCGCCGGAAATCGAGCATCAGCTTGCCGCACCACACGTGGTAGGCGATGAGCGCCGCCGCGAGCGCGAGTTTTGCGTAGAGCCACCCTCCGGCGCCCGGAAACCAGCCGATCCAGAGCCACGTCCCGAACACGAGCGCGAGCACGCCGCCTGGCGTGGCGATGCCCCAGAAGAGCTTGCGCTCCATCAGCTTGAAGCGCTCGATGGAAATGCGGTCCGCGGCGAGCGCGTGATACACGAACAGGCGCGGCAGGTAAAAGAGGCCCGCGAACCAGGTGACCACGAAAACGATGTGCAGGGCTTTGAGCAGCAGCATGGTCAGGTGAGGAGGCGCCGCCGCGTCAGCACGGTGGCGAGATAGAAGCCGGCGGCGGCGTAACCGGCGAGCACCGCGACATGCAGCAGCGCAGCGGCGGGCGCCTGCCCGGCGAGCAGCGGCCGCACCAGCGCCACGCCGTGCGCGAGCGGCAGCGCCTGCGCCACCGCCTGCACCGCCTGCGGCAATTGTTCGAGCGGGAAGAACACCCCCGAGAGCATCATCATCGGCGTCAGCACCAGCGTCAGGTAATAGCTGAAGAAATCGTAGCCGCTGGCGAGCGCGTTGACCGCCAGGCCCAGGGCGGCGAACGCGAAGCCGATGAGCGCGATCACCGGCAGCGCGGCGAGCGCGAGCGGAAAGCTGGCGTAGCCGAACGCCGAGATCACCGCCAGCATGCACACGCCTGCGGCCATCGCCTTGGTCGCCGCCCAGACCCATTCGCCCGCGAGCACGTCCTCGAGCGTCATGGGCGCGTTGACGATCGCCTCCCAGGTCTTCTGCACGTGCATGCGCGAGAACGCCGAGAACAGCGACTCGAAGGTGGCGGCGTACATGCTCGCCGAGGCGACGAAGCCGCTGGCAAGGAACGCGAAGTAGCTGGTGCCGCCCATGTCGCCGAGCACCGCCCCCAGGCCGTAGCCCAGGCCGAACAGCATGATCAGGGGATCGGCGAGATTGCCGAGGATCGAAGGCAGCGCGAGCTTGCGCCAGACGAGGAAATGCCGGCGCCAGACCGCTGCCAGGCGTGGGCTCAGGTCGGGCAGCGCGTACAGGCGTGCGTTGGTCATCTCAGTCTCTCAGGTCGCGGCCGGTCAGCTTGAGGAACACGTCCTCGAGGTTCGCCGGGCGATGAAGATACACGAGCTCGGGCGCGGCGCGCAGCCCGTCGAGCAGCGGCTCGACGTTCGCGGCGTAGCAGAACGCGGTCTCGCCGGCGCGCTCGATGCGCGCCGCGTGCGCGTGCGCCTTCTCCGTCCAGGCTTCGATGCCCGGGCCATGCACTTCGAGCACCTGCGGCTCGATGTGCCCGGCAATCAATTCGCGCGGGCTGCCGGCGGTGATGATGCGGCCGCGATCCATGATCGCGACGCGCGTGCACAGGCGCTCGGCCTCCTCCATGAAATGCGTGGTGAGGACCAGCGTGCGCCCTTCCTGCGTCAAGCGCCGCAGCCGCTCCCAGATGAGGTGGCGCGCCTGCGGATCGAGCCCCGTGGTGGGCTCGTCCATGAACAGCAGCCGCGGCTCGTTGACCAGCGCGCGCGCCAGCGTCAGGCGCCGCTTCATGCCGCCCGAGAGCGCCTGGATCTTGGCGTCGGCGCGGCCGGCGAGCCCGGCGAATTCCAGCAGCTGCGGGATGCGCGCCTGGATGTCGCGTTTTTCCAGGCCGAAGTAGCGGCCGTAGACCACCAGGTTCTCGGCGACGGTGAAATCGGGATCGAGGTTGTCGAATTGCGGCACTACGCCCACCTGCGCGCGCGCCTCGCGCGCATGCCCCGGGACCTCGTGGCCGAGCAGGCGCACCTCGCCCGCGTCCGGGTCGGTGAGCCCGAGGCAGAGCTTGAGCGTGGTGGTCTTGCCGGCGCCGTTCGGCCCCAGCAGGCCGAAACATTCCCCCGGCGCCACCTCGAGGTCGACGCCGCAGACCACCTCCTGCGCGCCGTAGCGCTTGCGCAGGCCGCGCACCGAGAGCGCCGCGTCTGGCTGGTTCATCGCAGGTGGTGGCGCACGAGCGCGCGCAAGAGGTGCAGGCGCCGGTGAAAGAAATGATCGGCGCCCGGGAGCACCACCACCGGCAGCTCCTGCGGCTCGGCCCAGGCGAGCACCTCGGCAAGCGGCACCGTGTCGTCCTTCTCGCCGTGGATGACGAGCGAGCCCGGCGGCACTGCGGGCGCCTCGAAGTGGTTGACCGCGATCCCGACCAGCACCACGCGCGCCGGCTTGATGCGCGCCGCGAGCCGCGCCTGCATCGCGGCGCCGAACGAAAAGCCCGCCAACACCGGTGCCGCGGCGCCAGCGCGCGCCTGCGCATGCGCGAGCACCGTGACAAGGTCTTCGACTTCGCCGCGCCCTTCGTCGTAGGCACCGGCGCTTTCGCCGACGCCACGAAAGTTGGGCCGCCAGGACTCGTAGCCCAGCTCGAGCAGCGCGCGCGCCAGCGTCTGCACCACCTTGTTTTCCAATGTGCCGCCGTACTGAGGATGCGGATGCGCGACCAGGGCGACGCCGCGCGGCTCGCCCTGCGGCGCGTCCACCGCGCACTCGATGCGTCCGGCCGGCCCGGGAACGAGCTCGCGCCGGGTGCCGGGGCGCATCAGATTCGCAACCGCCCTACGATGCGCCCGTTCTGCAGGTGCTCGCTGATGATCTCGTCGATATCGGCGCGATCGACGTAGGTGTACCAGACCGCGTCCGGGTACACCACCACACAGGGCCCCTCCTCGCAACGGTCGAGGCACCCGGCCTGGTTGACGCGCAGCTTGCCTTCGCCGGCGAGGCCGAGTGACTTGACGCGGCCCTTGGCATAGTCGCGCATCGCGCTCGCGTTCTTGGAGGCGCAGCAGGCGCGGCCGTCGTCGCGCTGGTTGCAGCAGAAGAAAATATGGCGCTGATAGTAGGACATGGGGCCGGCATTCTACCGTTCGCGGGCGCGGCGCGAGGCGAGGTAGAACAGATACGCCAGCGCGGCGAACGGCCAGACCGCGGACAGCAGTTGCGTCAGGCCGTAGAAATGCAGGAAATGGCCCGGCGTCCAGACCTTGAGGATGGCGGCGAAATACGGGTTGGGCGGGGCGAGGTTGACCAGCACCGTGGCGGTCATCAGCAGCACCGCGGCGAGCGCAAGGCGCGCAGTGCGCGGCAGCGCAAGCGCGGCCAGCATCAGCACGAAGCCTGCGGCGAGTCCTTGCTGCGCGCCAGGCGTGAGCCACGCAAACATGTTCTCGGCGCGCATCAGGATCGCGAAGCCAAGCGTCTTGACTACGAGCGCTGCGGCCACCAGCGCGCTGCACAGGGCGCGCGCCGGCGCGCCCGCATTGAGCAGTGCCGAAGCAAGTAGCGTCACCGCCAGCAGGTTGGCCGCCGCGGTCGCCGCTTCGATGGAAATAAAAAACTCGGCCTCGTGCTCCACGCCTTCGGCAGCGAGCAGGTCCCTCAGGTCGCCGGCGCCGAACAGCAGCGTTGCCGGATTGAGCTGCGCGAACAGCCACAACCCGAGCAGCGTCAGGCCGAAGTCGGTGCCAGCGCCCGGCAGGAACGCGGCGCCGCGCAGACGCTTGAGGGGCCCTTCCTCGAGCAGCCAGGACGCGAGCAGCGCCCCCGCGATGCCGCCCGCCGCGGCGCCGGCCAGGTTGGCGAGCAAGTCCACGTTGGAAGGGATGCGCGCCGGCAGGAAGCTCTGCGCGGCCTCGAGCGCAAGCGCGAGCGCAGCGCCGGAGAGCGCGGCAAGCAGCACTGCCTGCGCGGCGCGCAGCCGCGGATGCACCGCGAGCGCGCACAGCAGGCCGTAGGGCGCGTAGCCGAGAACGTTCGCGCCGAGGTCGAACGCAGTGAGGTAGCGCGGCCAGGGCGCCGTAAGAAAAGCAAATGCCGACACGCCCGGATCGCGCCACTCGGCGAACGGGTAGAGCGAGGCGTAAACGATCAGGAGGGCGTAGGCGGCGAAAAGGAAACGCGCGAGCGGCGACGCCCGCACGTCAGCGGTGCGGCCCGTGTGTTGCGGCGTGCCCATGCGCCTCGGCGTGCTCGCGCGCCGGCCGCGGCACGAGCGAGCCGAGCAGCATGCCGAGGATCGAGAACCCCAGCCCGACCAGTTGCGGCGGCACTGTGGCATCGGCGGCGACGAACTCGGCAGCGCCCCAGGACAGCAGGCCGAAAGCCACTGCCAGCGCCGCACCCAAGACGTTGGCGCGCTTCCAGTACAGGCCCGCCACCAGCGGCGCCACGCACGAGACCAGCGTCACCTTATAGGCGCTTTGCACCATCTCGTACATGGTGCTCTTGGAATTGAGCGCGAAGATCAGCGCCGCAAGCGTGAATGTGACCAGCACCACCCTGAGCAGCAGCAGGAACTGCCGGTCGCCCATGCGGCGCGTGAACGGCCGGATCACGTTCTCGGTGAAAAGCGAGGTCGGCGCCAGCAGCGCGCCCGAGGCGGTGGACAGGATCGCCGACAGCAGCGCGCCGAAGAACAGCACCTGCGCCCAGAGCGGCGTCCTCTCGAGGATCAGGTTGGGCAGGATCCTTTGGATCTCGCGCGCATCCTCGCTGGCGAACAGCTTGGCGTAGCCCGGGTCGATTTGCAGCGCGGCGTAGGCGATGAAGATCGGCACGAAGGCGAAGGAGAAATACACCACGCCGCCGATGAGGCAGCCGCGCACCGCGGTTTTCTCGTCCTTGGCCGAGGTGACGCGCTGGAACACGTCCTGCTGCGGGATCGAGCCGATGGCGAGCGTCATCCAGGCGGCCAGAAACGCCAGCCACTCCTTGGCGCCGCCCTTGGGCCAGAACTCGAACTTGCCGGCCTCGGCGGCCGCGGCGATCACCTTGCCGGCGCCGCCCGCCATGTCGGCGACCAGCCACGCGACCAGGGCAAGGCCGATCAGGATCACCACCGACTGCACCAGATCGGTCATCGCGATCGACCACATGCCGCCCCAGATGGTGTAGCCGAGCACGATCGCGGCGCCGATGTAGATACCGGTCTCGAGCGAAATCGCGCCGCCCGAGAGCACCGAGAACACCAGCCCCAGCGCGGTGAGCTGCGCCGAGGTCCAGCCGAGATACGACAGCGTGATCGCGAGGCTGGTCGCCACCTCCACCGGCTTGTTGTAGCGCTGGCGGAAGAAGTCGCCGATGGTGAGCAGATCCATGCGGTAGAAGGCGCGCGCGAAGAACAGCGCCACGAACAGCAGGCAGAACGAGGAGCCGAACGGATCGGCGACGATGCCGCCCAGGCCGTCGCGCGAGAAGGTGGCCGAGACCGAGAGCACAGTCTCGGCGCCGAACCAGGTGGCGAACACGGTCGCCGCGCTCATGTACAGCGGCAGGCTGCGGCCCGCGAGCACGTAGTCCCTGGAGTTGTGCACGCGCGTCGCCGCCCACAGCCCCACCGCGATGGTGAGCACCAGGTAAAGCACGACGAAAGCGATCAGCATGGCGTCGGGCGCGGCCGGTTGGCGGCGATTATAGGCAGAACGGCCCGAGGTGCGCCGCCAGGCCGAGTATTTTGGGGACAGACCCCGGTTCTTCTTGGTTTTCGATTTTCGGGGTCTGTCCCCGATTTACCGGCGCAGCCTAATGGGTAGGGCAGCGCTACCAAGTCGGAGTGTAAAGCGTAGCTTTACACTTTACCGCGCCCGCCCCCTCACTCGATCTGCCGTGTCACCTGCAGCATGAATGCGGACGGCGGCTTGAAGCCGATGGCCTGAGCGGTCTTGGCGTTGAGCACCATATCCCAATTCGTCACCTGCTGGACTGGCAGATCGGCGGGCTTCGTTCCGCGCAGGATCCTGTCTACGTAGCCTACCGTGAGCTCGCGCAAGCTTTCAATGTTCGGTCCGTAGGTAAGCAGTCCACCGGCAGCACTGTAAAATCCAAAATCTGAGATCGACGCAAGTTTCTGCTCGCGAGCAAATTCGGCGATTTCCCGAGACCCACGCCACAGGCCAAGAAGCGCGCCTGAGACCAGAAGCACGTCGGGACGGCTTTGCGGGATACGTTCAAGCACTGATTTCAACTCGCCAGGTTGTGCGATCTCAAATCTTTGTATGCTCAATCCCATTGCCTTGGCAAGGCGATGGCCAGCTTCACGATCAAAAAAGCGCGACCTCGGATCTGCCGAATCGCTCAACCCCAACTCCGCCACCCGCCTCGCCTTCGGCACCGCGTCCTTGATGACTTGAAACAGCTTTCGCCACCCCTCTACCGGATCCATCCACCAAACCGTACCGGTGACGTTGCCGTCCGGGCGCGCGAAGCTCTTGATCAGCCCCCTTTCCACCGGGAAGGTGGTTGCGAACATCACGATGGGAATAGATCGGGTAGCTTGTTTCGCCGCGTCAATTGGCGCATGTTCGACAGCGAGGATCAACTCCACGTTCAGGCGGACCAATTCGGCAGCAAGCGCAGGCAGCCGCCCGGCATCGCCCTCGGCAGATCGCCTTTCGATCACGAGGTTCCTACCCTCCTCGTATCCGGCGCGCCGAAATCCTTCCTGCCACCATTGCCGGCTGCCAGCGGTGATGGGAGAGACCGCTAGGTATCCAATCCGCCGCAGCTTTTGAGATGGCTGCGCACTGGCAAGCGGCGCAGCGAGCAGGGTGCCTGCGGCAATCAGCAGCTGCCTGCGTCGGGAATCCATCGCCGGGTCGTCCGTCCCAAGAGATGCTGCCGGAAAGTCTACGCCCCCAATCGCAACCTGATGCGCGACCCCGAACGGGAACCAGCGCTGAGGGGGGCGAGGCGACAGGGGGCTTACGCCCTTTGGGCCGCGCTGTGCTCCACGGGTGGCGGGGCAGGTAAGAGCCTCTCTCTGACCGAAGCCTGCCCCGCCGGGCACCCGTGGCGCGGCGTTTGCGGCCCCAGGGCGGAAGACCCCTGTCGTCTCGGCCCGCCCTCTATGTGAGGAACGCTATCGTGAGGACAACAACGCCCGCGAGCAGCATGAGCAGCAGCGCCGAGAGCAGGTCGTTGCGCCGTCGGTCTTCGGCGGCGAGCTCGCGCAGCGCCTGCTCGAGCGCGCCCAGACGGTCCTCAGCCAATATCCGGTGCAGCATGCGTGGCAGCTCCGGCAGCGTCTGCGCCCAGTAAGGCGCCTCGCGCTTGAGCGTGTCCAGCAGCCCGCGCCAGCCGACGCGCTCGCTCATCCAGCGCTCCAGGTAGGGCTTGGCGGTCTTCCACAGGTCGAGGTCGGGGTCGAGCTCGCGCCCCAGGCCCTCGATGTTGAGCAGCGTCTTTTGCAGCATCACCAGCTGCGGCTGGATCTCTACGTTGAAGCGGCGCGAGGTCTGGAACAGGCGCAGCAGCAGCTTGCCGAAGTAGATCTCCTTCAGCGGCCGCGCGAAGATCGGCTCGCACACCGCCCGGATCGCGCTCTCGAACTCGTCCACGCGCGTGGCCGCCGGCACCCAGCCGGCGTCGAGGTGCGCCTGCGCCACGCGCCGGTAGTCGCGGTTGAAGAAAGCGATGAAGTTCTGCGCCAGGTAATTCTTGTCGCGCTCGGTGAGCGTGCCCATGATGCCGAAGTCGAGCGCGATGTAGCGCCCTTTCAACTCGCCTTCGGTGGCGACGAAGATGTTGCCCGGGTGCATGTCGGCGTGAAAAAAACCGTCGCGGAACGCCTGCGAGAAGAAGATCTCGACCCCGGCGCGCGCCAGCTGCGGGATGTCGACGCCGCGCGCGCGCAGCTCCGTCACCTGCGATATCGGCGTGCCGCGCATGCGCTCCATCACCATGACGCGCTGCGCGCAGTAGTCCCAATGGATCGCCGGCACCAGCAGCAACGCCGAGCCCTCGAAGTTGCGCCGCAGCTGCGAGGCGTTGGCCGCCTCGCGCATCAGGTCCAGCTCCTCTTCCAGGTGGCGCGAGAACTCGGCCACAATCTCGCGCGGCTTCAAGCGCCGGCCTTCGGCCCAGAGCTTCTCCATCAGCCCGGCGGCGGCCTCCAGCAACAGAATGTCCTCGGCGATGGCGCGCTCGACGCCAGGGCGCAGCACCTTCACCGCCACCTCGGCGCCGTTTTTCAGCACCGCCAGGTGCACCTGCGCGATCGAGGCGCTCGCTTCGCACTGGCGCTCGAAGCTGGCGAACACCTCGCCCAGCGGCCGGCCGAGCGAGCGCTCGATCTCGTCCACCGCGAGTTGCGAATCGAACGGCGGCACGCGGTCCTGCAGCTTGGCGAGCTCGTCGGCGATATCGGGAGGCAACAGGTCGCGGCGCGTGGACAGTGCCTGCCCGAACTTGACGAACAGCGGGCCGAGGTCCTCGAGTGCGAGCCGCAGTCGCACCGCACGCGGCGGCGTGAGGTCGCGCCAAAAGAGGATGCGGTTGACCAGCGGCCGCAATGCCCGCACGCGCTCGTGGCCGAGCAGGAACTCGTCGAGTCCGTAGCGGAGCGAGACCAGGAAGATGCGGGCCAGCCGCAGGATGCGCATCCTGCGCATTCTACGGGCAGATCTGCGCTAGGCAGCCTGGCGGATGTTGAGCCAGACGTTGAGGGCGAACGCAACCAGCCCGATCAGCAGGGCGCTGGATCCGGCGATGATCGCCGGCAGCAGCGCTTCGCGCCCGGTGAGCAAGCCGGCGAGTCCCACCATGAACACG
>CAYMVA010000114.1:0-3946 GCA_964393745.1 uncultured Enterobacteriaceae bacterium
CTACACCCAGTCGCGCGGTTTCAGAAAATCCGTGTAGAGTTTTTCTTCCGCCGAGCCTCGCTCGGGCTTCCAGTCGTAGCGCCAGGCGGCGAGCGGCGGCAGCGACATCAGGATCGACTCGGTGCGCCCGCCCGATTGCAGGCCGAAGAGCGTGCCGCGGTCGTACACCAGGTTGAATTCGACGTAGCGGCCGCGCCGATAGGCCTGGAAGGCGCGCTCGCGCTCGCGGTAGGGCGTGCCGCGGCGGCGCTCGACGATCGGCGCGTAGGCGGCGATGAAATGGTCGCCCACCGAGCGCGCGAGCGCGAAGCAGAACTCGAAATCCGGCTCCGCGAGGTCATCGAAAAATATACCGCCGACGCCGCGCGGCTCGCCGCGGTGCTTGAGATGGAAATACTCGTCGCACCACTTCTTGTAGCGCGCGTGGCGCCCGGCGCCGAAGGGCTCGAGCGCGCGCTTGCACAGGGCGTGGAAGTGGCGCGCGTCCTCCTCGAAGCCGTAATACGGCGTCAGATCCATGCCGCCGCCGAACCACCACGCGGGCGGCTCGCCCTTTTTTTCGGCGAGGAAGAAGCGCACGTTCATGTGCACCGTGGGGCAGTAGGGGTTGCGCGGGTGCAGCACCAGCGACGCGCCCATGGCGTCGAACGAACGACCGGCGAGCTGCGGCCGCGCGGTCGATGCCGAGGCCGGTAGCTGCGTGCCCTGCACGCGCGACAGGTTGACGCCGCCGCGCTCGAACACGCCGCCTTCCTCGATCACGCGCGTCACGCCGCCGCCACCCTCGGGGCGCACCCAGCGGTCGCTGCGGAAGCTGCCACCGTCGAGCAGCTCGAGCGCCGTGACGATGCGGCCTTGCAGCTCGGTGAAGTACGCGTGAACCGCTTCAGTATTCACGCTCATCGGCGTTCATGCGCGTCCATCTGCGGTGCCTCGCTCTAGGTCCGCCTGAGCGCGCGGTGGCCGATGTCGGTGCGGTACTGCATGTTGGCGAAGCGGATCGCGCTCGCGGCCTCGTAGGCGCGCGCGCGCGCCACCTTGATCGAGTCGCCGAGCGCGGTGACGCACAGCACGCGCCCGCCGCTGGTGAGCACGCGCTTGCCGTCGAGCTTGCTGCCGGCGTGGAACACGTGGCAATCCTCGCTCGCCTTGGGCAGGCCCTCGATCGGGTCGCCTTTCCGCGGCTCCTCGGGATAGCCGCTAGCGGCGAGCACCACACCGAGCGCGGTGCGCCGGTCCCATTCGGCGGCGGCGCGGTCGAGCGTGCCTTCGAGCGCGTGCTCGATCAGCCCCAGCAGGTCGGACTTCAGGCGCATCAGGATCGGCTGCGTCTCCGGGTCGCCTAGGCGGCAGTTGAATTCGAGCGTCTTGGGCACGCCCGCCTTGTCGATCATCAGGCCGGCGTACAGAAACCCGGTATAGGGCGTGCCGTCCTTCGCCATGCCGGCGATCGCCGGCTGGATGATCTCGCGCATCACGCGCGCGTGCAGCTCGGGCGTGACCACCGGTGCCGGTGAGTAGGCGCCCATGCCGCCGGTGTTGGGGCCGGTGTCGCCGTCCTTCAGGCGCTTGTGGTCCTGGCTGGTGGCGAGCGGCAGCGTGTGCGCGCCGTCCGCCATGACGATGAAGCTCGCTTCCTCGCCTTCGAGGCACTCCTCGATCACCACGCGCGCGCCGGCGTCGCCGAGGCGGTGGTCACGCAGCATCATGTCTATCGCGGCCCTGGCTTCCTCAACCGTCTCGGCGACCACCACGCCCTTGCCCGCGGCGAGCCCGTCGGCCTTGATCACGATCGGCGCGCCGTGCTGATCGACGTAAGCTTTCGCGGCGCTTGCGTCCTCGAAGGTGGCGTGGCGCGCGGTAGGGATGCCGTGGCGCACCATGAAGCTCTTGGCGAAATCCTTGGACGATTCGAGCTGCGCCGCGGCGCGCACCGGGCCGAAGATGCGCAGGCCGGCTTCGCGGAACGCGTCTACGATGCCGGCCGCGAGCGGTGCCTCCGGGCCGACGACGGTGAGCGCGATGCCTTCGCGGCGCGCGAACCCGAGCAGCTCGGGAATCGCGCTGAGCGCTAGGTTCTCCACTCCTTGCTCGGTGGCGGTGCCGCCGTTGCCCGGGGCGACGTAGACCTTCTGCACGCGCGGGCTCTGCGCCAGCTTCCACGCCAGCGCGTGCTCGCGGCCGCCTGCGCCGATGACGAGCAGCTTCACATCAATGCCTGAAGTGGCGCACGCCGGTGAACACCATGGTGATGCCGCGTTCGTCGGCGGCGGCGATCACCTCGTCGTCGCGCACGCTGCCGCCGGGCTGGATCACCGCCACCGCGCCCGCCTCGATCACCGCGTCCAGGCCGTCGCGGAACGGAAAGAACGCGTCCGAGGCCACCACCGAGCCGGCCAGCGCGAGGCCGGCGTGCTGCGCCTTGATCGCGGCGATGCGCGCGCTGTCCACGCGGCTCATCTGCCCGGCGCCCACGCCCAGCGTCATGCCGTCGCGGCAGAACACGATGGCGTTCGACTTGACGAACTTCGCCACCCGCCACGCAAACAGCAAATCGGCCCATTGCGCTTCCGACGGCCGCTTTTTCGTCGCCACCTTGAGATCGGCGCGCTGCAGGGTTTTCGCATCGGTGCTTTGCACCAGCAGCCCGCCGCCGACGCGCTTGAGCTCCATCGCCTGCGCGTCGTGCGCCAGCGGGACTTCGAGCACGCGCAGGTTCTGCTTGCCTGCGAGCAGCGCGCGCGCCTCGAGCTCGACGCGCGGCGCGACGATCACTTCGGCGAACTGCTTGCCGGCCTCTTCCACTGTGGCGCGGTCCAGCGCGCGGTTGAAGGCGAGGATACCGCCGAACGCGGACACCGGGTCGGTCTGGAACGCCTTACGGTAGGCAGCCAGCAGGTTTTCACCGATGGCGGCGCCGCAGGGATTGGCGTGCTTGACGATGACGCAAGCGGGCTCGGCGAAGCTCTTGACGCACTCCCAGGCAGCGTCGGCATCGGCGACGTTGTTGTAGGAAAGCTCCTTGCCCTGCAGCTGGCGGTAGCCGGCGATGCCGCCCGCGACCGGCTGCGTATCGCGGTAGAACGCCGCCGACTGGTGCGGGTTCTCGCCGTAGCGCATCTGCTGCAGCTTCCTGAATTGCAGGTTGAGCACGTCCGGGTACTCGCCGCGCCTGCCCTCGGCGTCGAGCGAGAACAAATAATTGGCGATCGCGCCGTCGTAGGCGGCGGTGTGCGCGAACACCTTTTTCGCCAGCGCGAGGCGCGTCGCCTCCGTAACGCCGCCGCTGGCGCGAATCTCCTCCAGCACGCGCGCGTAATCGGCTGGGTCCACCACCACCGCGACGCCGGCGTGGTTCTTGGCCGCGGCGCGCAGCATCGCCGGGCCGCCGACGTCGATGTTCTCGATCGCCTCCTCGAGCTTGCACTGCGGGTCGGCGACCGTCGCCTGGAACGGATAGAAGTTGACCACGATGAGGTCGAGCGGCGCGATGCCGGCCTTGGCGATCGCCGCCATGTGCTCGGGCGAATCACGCCGCGCCAGGATGCCGCCGTGCACCTTGGGATGCAGCGTCTTCACGCGCCCGTCGAGCATCTCCGGAAAGCCGGTGTAGTCGGCGACTTCGGTCACCTTGAGGCCGGCGCCTTGCAACAGCTTTGCCGTGCCCCCGGTGGAGATCAGCGCGACGCCGAAGCCGGCGAGCCCGCGCGCGAATTCAACGATTCCGGTCTTGTCCGAAACGCTGAGGAGCGCCTGCTTGATAACGGCCATCTCAACATTTTACCGCTTACCACTGACCGCCGGCCGCTTCAGAACTTGATGCCGTGCACCTTGATCTTCTTGCGCAGGGTATTGCGGTTGATGCCCAGCATTACCGCGGCGTGGGACTGGTTGCCGCGCACCCGGTGCAGCACGCTCTCGAGCAGCGGCTTTTCGACGCAGTGGA
>CAYMVA010000115.1:0-5837 GCA_964393745.1 uncultured Enterobacteriaceae bacterium
CCGGTCAGATCGATTGGATTACTCGTGCCCAATCGTCTGCAGGTCCAGAATGAGTATCCCGTCTTTGTGGAGACGTTGCGAAAGTTGGGATACCGGGAGGGTGACAATCTGCGCTTTCTTCCGAAGGAGGCCGGGGGGAAATTGGATCGACTTCCGTCCCTTGCGCGCGAACTCGTCGACGCCCGTGTCAGCGTGATAGTCGCCTTCAACACGCCTGGGGCGCGTGCGGCGATCGATGCGACGCGTCAGATTCCCATCGTCATCACCCAGGTGGGCGATCCAGTGAGCAGCGGCTTTGTCACCAATCTAGCTCGCCCCGGCGGCAACGTCACGGGTGTCTCGAACATGAGTGCCGGAATGGCCCCTAAGCGCATGGCGATTCTGAAAGAAGCGTTGCCCTCAGTAAATCGGATTGCCGTGCTTTTCAATCCCGGGGATCCCATTACGGCGCCGCAGGTGCGCGACGTGGAATCTTCGGCAGCAGCGCTCGCCGTCGAAGTTCGGTTATTCCCCGTACGCGAACCCCAGCAACTGCCCGAGACCTTCACGCAGATTCTGGCGTGGAAAGCACATTCCGCCATGTGGCTGCTCGGGCAGCATCAGTTGTTTCAAGCGATGACTATCAAGCTTGCGGCCCAGCACAATCTTCCCGTCATGGTCGGCAACGCCGGCGACGTCGTAACAGGCGGGTTCATTTCCTACACGTCGGACTTTGCGGAGATCTTCCGGCGCACCGCGGCGCACGTGGATCGAATTCTGAAGGGGACGAAACCCGGCGATCTTCCGGTCGAACAGCCGACCAAATTCGAGCTGGCCGTCAATCTCAAGACGGCCAAGATGCTCGGCTTGAAGATCGCACCTTCGGTGCTATTGCGCGCGGACCGCGTCGTCGAATGACATCGCCATCGGGACATGCGCCACCGAACAACGGCTCGCAGAGCGACGCGCCGCCAGCGGCGCGCGCCTGAAGCCGGACGTTACAAGTCGAATCAGTCGCGCCTGCGGCGGGCAAAGCTGCAAAGCGTTAATTCATCAATCAAGCAGAAGCACGGACGCGCCCCGCCCGGCGCCGCCGCCAAGGGCTCCTTCGTGACGCGCGGCGCTGAGGCGAGGGTAAAGAAAATCGGGGACGGAAAATCGGGGACAGACCCGGAAGGCAGGTCTGTCCCCGATTTTCTTCGCGCCGGGCGGGGCGCAGCGAGGCAAAGTGTAAAGTCAGACTTTACACTTCCGCCCTCTGGCGGCCCGGCATCAGAATTTCAGTGGTCGTCCTTCGGTGCCTGCGGCGAGTCGAGCGTCGCGGCGCTGCCTGCAGCCGCGGGCACGACGCGGTGCGAGCGCCAGTTCTCCACCAGCGAATAGGCCGACGGCACCACCACCAGCGTGAGCAGCGTCGAGGTGATCATGCCGCCGATCACCGCGATCGCCAGCGGCGCGTTGGTCTCGGCGCCGGCGCCCAGGCCGAACGCGGCGGGCGTGAGCGCGAGCACGATGGTGGCCGAGGTCATCATCACCGGCCGCATGCGGATCGGGCAGGCATCGAGCAGCGCCTGGTCCACTGCCATGCCCTGGCCGCGGCGCTGGTTGGTGAGGTCTACCAGCAGGATGGAGTTTTTCGCCACCAGGCCAATCAACAGCACCAGCCCGATCATCGAGTAGATGTTGAGGGTGTGCATCGGGATGCGCAGGCCGAGCGTTTGTCCCAACTGCGACAGCGGCACGAACAGCCACAGGGCGAATACGCCGCCGACGATCGCGAGCGGCACCGCCAGCATGATGAAGAAGGGCTGCAGGAACGAGTTGAACTGGCTAGCGAGCACCATGAACAAGAGCACCAGCGCGAGCCCGAAAGTGAAGGCGGTCGCCTGGCGCGTCTTCTCCAGCTGCTCGGCCTCGCCGATGAACACCACCGTATAGCCGAGCGGCAGCTGCTTGGCGGCTTCGCGCACGCGCTCCATCGAGGTCGCGAGCGCGATCGAGGGCGAGGCGTAGAAAGTGGCCGCGTACTGCAAGTCGAAGCGCCCTATCACCGCCGGGCCGAGGCGCTCGTGGAAAGTGGCGACGCTGTCCAGGCGCACCAGCTGCCCCTGGCGGTTGCGCAAGTAGATCTTGGCGAGGTCGATCTGCGAGGCGAACTCGCCTTCCTTCGCCTTGACGCGGATGTCGTAGCGCTCGCCGTCGCCGGGATGATCGTTGTATTTGGCGATGTCCACGCCGCCGGTGAGCATGTTGATCGCGAGCGCCAGGTCCTGCGAGGTGAGGCCGACGCCCGCGGCGCGCACCCGGTCGGGCTCGAGCACCAGCTGCGGCAGGTCGAGCTGCAGGTCGGTGTCCATGCGGCCGATCTGCGGATCGGCCTGCAGCGCCCGCTGCAGCGCGCCGGCGTGGCGGCCCATGTCCTGCAGGTTCGGGCCCTTGACCACAAACTGCAGCGGCTCGGAGCGCGCCCCCTGCACGATGCCGAAGGCGCGCGGGAAGGCGCGCGCGCCGGCGATCTGCGTCAGGTCGCGTCGCAGCGCCACCAGCACCTCGGCCTGGGTCAGGCCGCCGCTCTTGCGGCGCTCGGACTTGGCCTTCATACGGCCCACCAGCGTCGCCTGGTTCACCTGGCCCGCGGAGCCCAGGCCGATGACGCCGAACTCGGTCACCACGTCGGGGTAGCGGAACACGATTTCCTCGACTTCGCGCAGCTTCGACTCGGTGTAATGGATCGAGGAGCCGAGTGGCGTGCGGATGCCGATCAGGAAGCGCCCCTCGTCGGCCTGCGGCGCAAGCTCGGTCGGCAGCAGCTTGAACAGCGGCACCACCGCGGCGGTGATCACCGCGGCGCCGGCCAGCACCTTCCAGCGGTGCGCCAGCGCCCAGGCGAGCGCGCCGCGGTAGAAGCGGTCCAGCCGCTCGAACGCATGCTCCAGCAGCCAGTAGACGCGGCCGTGTTTTTTGCGCACCTGCAGATACCTCGAGCACAGCATCGGGGTGAGGGTGAGCGAGACGAACAGCGACACCAGCACGCCGAAGGTGACCACCACCGCGAACGAGCGCAGGAACTGGCCGAGGATCCCGGAGACGAAGATCACCGGCGCGAAGATCGCCACCAGCGAGAGCGAAGCGGCGAACACGGCGAAGGTCACCTCGCGGCTGCCGTTGATCGCCGCCGTCAGCGTGTCCTCGGTGAGGTGCTCGCGGTGGCGGTAGATGTTCTCCAGCACCACGATGGCGTCGTCCACCACTACGCCGATCAGCAGCAGCAGCGCCAGCAACGTCACCGAGTTGAAGGTGTAGCCGAAGAAGTACATCACCGCGATGGCGCCGAACAGCGACACCGGGATCGCGGTGGCGATGATGAGCGTGGAGCGGAAGCTCTTCAGGAACAGCCACACGATGAGCGCCGCGAGGATCGTGCCCTCGAGCAGGTGGCCTTTGAGCGCGTCCACCATCTCGCCGATGAAGATGGCGTCGTTCTGCACGTAGTGCAGCTCCAGCCCCGGCGGCAGCTGCGGCCGGATCTCGTTCTCGATCCGGTCGCGCACCCGCTCGATGATGTCCACGGTGTTGGTGTTCGGCACCTTGACGATGCCCACGCCGACCGTGGGCTTGCCGTTGAAGCGCGCCAGCTGCCTGAAGTCCGCCAGTCCGTCTTCGATCTCGGCGATGTCGCGCAGCCGCACCGGTGCGCCGTCGCGGTAGGCGACGATCAGCTTCTCCAACTCGTCCAGGCGGTGGAACTCGAGGTCCAGCTTCACCAGGTGCTCGGTGGTGCGCCCGGTGAGGAAGCCGCCCGAGAACTGGATGTGCTCGGCGGCGAAGGCGTTGGCCACGTCCTGCGCCGCGATGCCGTACGCGGTCATGCGCGCCGACAGCAGGTTGACGCGGATGGTGCGGTCGCGCCGGCCGCCGATGCGGATCTCGCCCACGCCGTCGATGGTCTCGAGGCGTTTCTTGATGACGTTGATGGCGTACAGGTTGAGCTGCTGCTGGGTGCGGTCGCCCTGCAGCGCGGTCCACATGATCGGCTGGGTGTTGGTCTCGACCTTGGCCACCACCGGCGGGTCGGCGTCCTTGGGCAGGCGCCGCAGCACCTGGTTCACTTTCGCCTGCACCTCGTTGAAGGCGATGTCGATGCGCTTCTCGAGGTTGAAGGTGATCACCACCACCGAAACCCCTGGCGACGAGGTCGAGGCGATGTGCTCGATGCCGGGCACGCTGTTGACCGAGGTCTCGATCAGGTTGGTGATGGAAGCGTCCACGACGTCGGGATTGGCGCCCTTCTGCACCGTGACCACCGAAATCACCGGAAACTCGATGTAGGGCAGGCGGTCCACGCCCATGCGGCTGTAGGCGATGAGGCCGAACAGGATCAGCACCGCGTTCAGCATGAACGCGAACACGTGGCGCTTGATGGAAAGCTCGGGCAGCGTCATGGCTCAGCCTTTCCTGGCGCCGCCCTTGTCGGCGCCGCTCTTGTCCCCGCCCTTGTCGCCGCCCTTTTCACCTTTGGCCACCCCCTTCGCCGCCGCTGGCTTGGGCAGCGCCACCAGCGCGCCGTTGGTGAGGAAGCCTGCGCCGTCCACCGCAACTCGCTCGCCCGGCGCAAGCCCTTTCAGGATCTCGTAATAGCCGTCCTGCCGGATGCCGGTCTCGACCAGGCGCTGCTGTGCCGTCAGCTTCCCGTCCTGCTCGGCCACGACGTACACGATCTTGCCCGCCGGGCGCAGCACCACGCTCTGCTCGGGCACGGTGAGCATCTGCTCGCGCACCGCGATAACGATCCTCGCATTGACGCTGCCGCCGCCGCGGAAAGTGCCGTCGTTGTCGAATTTCACGATCGCATCGAGCGAGCGGTTGGCCGCGCCCACCGTCGGCCTGATCTCGTCGATCTTCGCCTCGAGCTCGCGCCCCGGCGCGGAGGGCACCGACAGCCGCACTTTGAGGCCGGGCTTGATGATGCGGTCGGCGTTTTCCGGCAGCGGCAGGTGCGCGTGCAGCCGGTGCGTGCCCACCAGCTTGAACATCGGATCGCCCACCTTGACGAAATCGCCTGCGGCGACGATCTGCACCTCGACCTCGCCGTCGATCGGCGAGGTGACGCGCGCCTTGCCCAGGCTGCGGCGCGTCTGGTCGGAGCGCGCCTTCGCGCCCAGGATCTGCTCGCGCAGCGCGGCGCGCTGCGTGGTCGCGTCGTCGAGCGCGTTCTGCGAGATGAAGCCCTGCGCCACCAGCTTCTGCTGGCGCTCCACCACCCGCTCCTGCTGCGCCAGCAGCGACTCCAGGCGCGCAATCTCGGCGGCGTCGGCGCGCGACTGGATCTCGAAATCCTGCGGATCGATCTCCGCCAGCAGGTCGCCCCTGGCGAGCTTCTTGCCGGTGAAGGCGTGCACCCGCGTCACGCGGCCCGCGACCTCGGCGCCGACGCTCGGGTCGACCACCGCCTCGAGCGAGCCCACCACCTGCTCGCCAACCTCGATGGTGCGCGGCTGCACCACGGTCGCGGTGATGAGCGCGGGCGGCGGGCCGGCGCGCTTTGCCGGATCGGCCTCCCGGTTGCAGCCGGCTAGCAGGGCCGCTGCCGCTGCCGCCAGCGCGATCGTCCATAAGAGCCTCACCATGCCGGGACCGTCTCCAGCGCAAAAAGTTGCTCCGGCGTCTCGCGCCGCCTCACCAGGTGAACGGCCGAGCCCTGCACCATCACTTCGGCGGCGCGCGGCCGCGAGTTGTAGTTGGAGCTCATCGCCATGCCGTACGCCCCCGCGCACATGATCGCGAGCAGATCGCCCGGGCGCGCCGCCAGCCGGCGCTCGTGGGCGAGGAAGTCCGCGCTCTCGCAGACCGGCCCCACC
>CAYMVA010000116.1:0-11814 GCA_964393745.1 uncultured Enterobacteriaceae bacterium
GGCAGCGGGTCGTATTCGAGGCGCAGTCCGAAAGCGGGCGTTCTCAGACGCAGGCCGAGCGGCGCCGGTTCGATCGAGAAGCCGGGGCGCGGCGCGGAGCGCTCGCGCGGTGCGACTTCATCAGTCGCGAGCGCGGCGCCGGCGCCCGGCAGAGGTGCCAAGACAATGAGCACAATTCCTAGCGTGCGCCGCATTCCTCCTCCTGGCGCCGATTTTAATGCCGCAGCTACTGCCGCGACCAGGTCGTTATGCTCGTTCGTACAGCCAGCGAAGCAAGGCGTCGAACGCATCCTGTGCTTGGTGCGCCGCGGAATTGTTGACAAACATCACGACCACATGCCGGCGCCCGGTCCGGTCGAGCACATAGCCCGCCATCGCGCGCACGTCAGTAAGAAGTCCTGTCTTGATGTGCGCGTTGCCCGCTACGCCGTCGCCACGGTTGCGGCGTTTCATGGTGCCGTCCACCGCCGCCACCGGCAACGCGGCGATGAACTCGGGCATCACGTTGCTGCGCCACGCCGCCTGCAGCAGCGCGGCCAGGCTGGCGGCGCTGATTCGCTCCATGCGCGACAGGCCCGAGCCGTTCTCGAGAACCAACTCCGGTGCCGGAATGCCTTTGCGCGCGAGCCACGCCTTGATTGCGGCAGCCGACTTGGCTTCGCTTGCCGGCGGGCCGGATTGCTCGGCGCCGAGCGTGAGGAACAGCTGCCGCGCCATGACGTTGTTGGAGAACTTGTTGAGGTCGCGCACGATGTCGGCGAGCGGCGCCGACTCGTGGACATGAAACGGTAGCGAGGCCGCGGGCGCAGCGCCATCGCGCACCGCGCCGCTCCAGGCGCCGCCCATCTCCGCCCAAAGCTGGCGCAGCACGCCGCCGACATGGTCGTTGGGCTCGAGCAGCGCCACGTTGAGTTCCTTCTCGCCGCAACTCGCAGGATAACGCCCGGCAAAGATGACGCGCTGGCGCGCCGGTTCGAAGGTGGGCCTGAGCAGGTCGCGGAAAGTGCGCCCTTCGGGACACGCGCCGTCGGCTGTCTTGAGAACGTTGACCACCTCGAGCGCGGGCGGCCGCGGCTCGACGTGGATGCGCACCGCGCCGCTCGCCGCATCCGGCAGGAAGGAAAAGCGCAGCGACCTGAAATTCACCAGCAGCGCGTCGGGCAGCACGTTGTAGGGCCGGAACGGGTCGCCGTCGAAGCGGCTGGAATCGCCGCCCGGGCGCTCGAAGAAGCCGCGGTCGAGCACCAGGTCGCCGCGGATCTCGCGCAGCCCCTTGCCGCGCAGCGCGCGCAGGAACATCCAGAATGACTCGACGTTGAGCTTCGGATCGCCGCCGCCCCTGAGCACGAGGTTGCCCTCGAGCACGCCGTCGCGCAGCGCGCCCTCCAGGTGCGCCTCGGTGCGCCAGCGGTATGCGGTGCCTAGCTGCTCGAGCGCGGCGTAGCTCGTCACCAGCTTCATGACGGAGGCCGGGTTCATCGACGCGGCGGCATTCAGGGAGAGCGCCGGGCGCTGCGCGCCGACCTCCTGCACTACGATCGCGACGCTGCTTGCCGGGATGCCTGCAGCGGCGAGCGCGCGCGACACCGCGGGCGGCACCGCTTCCTGGGCTTGGGCAAGCGCGGCGCAGGCGATCAGGGCAGCAATGGCGGTGGCGCGAAAGGCAGACACGGGCGGATTCTATTTAACCACCGCGTCCCAAAATGTGAGCCGGCGCTCACATACATGAATTAAGCGCCATTTCGGCCTCAGGGCTTGAGTCCGAGAGGGTTGCCAGATACAATTAGCACTCATGTAAGGAGAGTGCTAGCAACAACGCCTCGCCTTCGTGCACAGGACACCGATAACGCTTTGTTTTAATGAGATTTTACTTAGGAGATCCATATGAAGATTCGTCCACTACATGACCGCGTCATCGTCAAGCGCATTGACGAGGAGCGCAAATCCGCCGGCGGCATCGTGATTCCCGACACCGCCGCCGAAAAACCCGACCAGGGCGAGATCGTCGCCGTAGGCAAGGGCAAGAAAAACGAAGAAGGCAAGCTGATCACGCTCGACGTCAAGGTCGGGGACAAGGTGCTGTTCGGCAAGTACTCCGGGCAGACCGTGAAGGTGAAAGGCGACGAGCTCCTCGTGATGCGCGAGGAGGACATCATGGGCGTCATCGAAGGCCACTGATTCCGCCAACCCTGCATCCAATTCAGTAACGAGGAGAAATTCCAATGCCAGCCAAAGAAGTACGTTTCCACGAAGGCGCGCGGTCCAAAATGGTCCACGGCCTCAACATCCTGGCCGATGCGGTCAAGGTGACCCTCGGCCCCAAGGGCCGCAACGTGGTGCTCGAGCGCTCGTTCGGCGCCCCGACCGTCACCAAGGACGGCGTCTCGGTCGCCAAGGAGATCGAGCTCAAGGACAAGTTTGAGAACATGGGTGCGCAGATGGTGAAGGAAGTCGCTTCCAAGACTTCCGACGTCGCCGGCGATGGCACCACCACGGCCACCGTGCTCGCCCAGGCAATCGTGCGCGAGGGCATGAAGTATGTCGCCTCGGGCATGAACCCGATGGACCTGAAGCGCGGCATCGACAAGGCGGTGATCCATGTGGTCGAGGAGCTGAAGAAGATCTCCAAGCCCTGCACCACCTCGAAGGAGATCTCCCAGGTCGGCGCCATCTCGGCGAATGCCGACTTCGACATCGGCAAGATCATCTCCGACGCCATGGATAAGGTGGGCAAGGAAGGCGTGATCACGGTCGAGGACGGCAAGTCGCTGCAGAACGAGCTCGACCTGGTCGAGGGCATGCAGTTCGACCGAGGGTATCTCTCGCCGTACTTCATCAACAACCCCGAGAAGCAGATCTCGGTGATCGAAGACGCCTACATCCTGCTGCACGACAAGAAAATCAGCTCGATCCGCGAGATGCTGCCCTTGCTCGAGCTGGTGGCGAAGGCGGGCAAGCCGCTGCTGATCATCGCCGAGGAAGTCGAGGGCGAGGCGCTCGCCACGCTGGTGGTGAACAACATCCGCGGCATTCTCAAGACCTGCGCCGTCAAGGCGCCCGGTTTCGGCGACCGCCGCAAGGCGATGCTGGAGGACATGGCGATCCTTACCGGCGGCACGGTGATCAGCGAGGAGCTGGGCCTGAAGCTGGAGAACGCGACCCTCAAGGATCTCGGCAAGGCGAAGAAGATCGAGTGCGGCAAGGAGAACACCACCATCATCGACGGCGCGGGCAACAAAAAGGACATCGAAGGCCGCGTCAAGCAGATTCGCGTCCAGATCGAGGAAGCGACCAGCGACTACGACAAGGAGAAGCTGCAGGAGCGCGTGGCGAAACTCGCCGGCGGCGTGGCGGTGATCAAGGTCGGCGCCGCGACCGAAGTCGAGATGAAGGAGAAGAAGGCGCGCGTCGAGGACGCGCTGCACGCCACCCGCGCCGCGGTCGAAGAGGGCGTGGTTCCGGGCGGCGGCGTGGCGTACCTGCGCGCCCGCACGTCGCTCGACAAGAAGGTCAAGGGCGACAACCACGACCAGGATGCCGGCATCAAGATCGTGATGCGGGCGCTGGAAGAGCCGTTGCGCCAGATCGTGAGCAACAGCGGGGATGAGCCCTCGGTGGTGCTCAACAAGGTGGTCGAGGGCAAGGGCAACTACGGCTACAACGCGCAGACCGCCGAGTTCGGCGACCTGGTGCAGATGGGCGTGATCGACCCGACCAAGGTGGTGCGCTTCGCGCTGCAGAACGCCTCCTCGGTCGCGGGCCTGATGCTCACCACCGATGCGATGGTGGCCGAGTTGGTGGAGGACAAGAAGGGCGGCGGCGGCCATGGCCACGGCATGCCCGACATGGGCGGCATGGGCGGCATGGATATGTGACGCACGCGCAAGCGTGCGTCATCCGCGCGTAGGCGGGGATCCACCCTGGGCCCCCGCTTTCGCGGGGGCGACGACAGCAGTGGGAAGGGGCGCTTCGGCGCCCTTTTCTTTTGCTAGACTGAATTCATGCGGATCCTCGTCGCGGAGGACGAAACTCTGATCGCCGACGGCCTGCTGCGCACGCTGCGCCAGTCGGGCTATGCGGTGGATTGGGTGAGGAGCGGCACCGAGGCCGACAGCGCGCTCGACGCCAACGAGTTCGACCTGCTGATCCTGGACATCGGGCTGCCGAAGAAATCCGGCCTCGAAGTGCTCAAGCGCCTGCGGGCGCGCGACTCGCACACGCCGGTGCTGATCCTGACCGCGCTCGATGGCGTCAACCACCGCGTCCGGGGCCTGGACGCGGGCGCCGACGACTACCTCGCCAAGCCCTTCGAGCTCGCAGAGCTGGAAGCGCGCGTGCGCGCGCTCACGCGCCGCGGCATGGCGGGCAGCCCGACGCTGATCAAGCACGGCGCGCTCAGCTACGACCAGATCGGGCGCGTGGCGCGCCTCAACGGCGATTCGATCGAACTCTCGGCGCGCGAGGTCAGCCTGCTGGAAATCTTCCTGCAGCGCTCAGGGCGGCTGGTGTCCAAGGACCAGCTCGTGAGCCACCTGTGCGAGTGGGGCGACGAGGTGTCGGCGAACGCGATCGAGGTGTACGTGCACCGCCTGCGACGCAAGCTCGAGCCCGGCGGCGTGCGCATCGTCACGGTGCGCGGGCTGGGCTACAGCCTTGAAAAACCCGACCCCCGATAGGCCGGCGCCGCTCGGCATCCCGTGGCCGGTGCGCCGCTTGATATAATCCGCCCCCTTCAAAACGCGCCGGGACCTGCCCGTCGTGTCCAGAAAGGCCAAGTAGCTCAGTTGGTAGAGCAGCGGACTGAAAATCCGTGTGTCGCTGGTTCGATTCCGGCCTTGGCCACCAGATTTCGCACACGCAGTGCGCAATAAGGTCGCGCCCGCTAAGCCGCCAATCTATTTCTCAGCCAGCGCATCGCCCTGGCGATGCGGCCCTCGGATCGAGGTCCATGCATGGGGTGTCGGCTCCGTGCTTTCGCATCGAGCGCGGCCTGAACGCGGCGGTTGATCTCCGCCAGCCCGCCGGGCACCGCCTCAGCGCCCAGCAGCGAGCGTTCTGTTTTTCGATCGAGCATCTTGGATCTCGCGACGCGAGGCATGGGGCGCCGCGCGCGCGGCAGGAAAATCAGGCTCCAGGTCCTCTAGCAGTCGCTGGGCGAGGAAAAAGACCAGCTCCAATTCCAGAAACTCGGGCGTCGGCGCGACGCCGCTCTCCTTGAGCGACACGGTCTGGTCGTGCACGGCTTCGTAGATCTGGCGCACGTCCTGGGGGCCGATTACGGCGACCGGCTGCTGCTGCTCGTCGAAGGGCGCCCAGCCGGCATCGATCATCTGCACGCGGGCGACGCGCGCTGCCGGCCAGCTGGCCAGGTACGCCCGCACCGCGGCGATCAATTGGGAGACCTTCCTCGCGCGGGCCATGAGGACGACAAACCAATCCATCTCGCTCAGAGATTCGCGACCATGTTCCGCCCTGCCCATTGCGCCCTCCACTTTCCGGTGACCGCTGCCTTTGAGCGCATTCAACTCCAGGAACGCGGCGCGCGGTGCAAGGGTTTGCAAGGTCTCGGCGGGGGGCGTTTCCGCGCTGCGTCTTTTGCAATCGCAGCGGAAGTTGTTCCGCCAGCGCGGCGGGCGCGTTGCGCCGCGAAACTGCTTCCCCGCCGTCGTGCGCCTGCCGCACAATCCGTCACGCAATGGACCAGTCCAAGCCTTCGTATCACCCCTCGCAGAGCGCGCCCAGGCTGCGCCTGCCGCCGGGGGCCTGCGACGCGCATTTCCACGTCTTCGGCCCGCAGGCGGTATTCCCTTTCGCAGAAGGGCGGCCGTTCACGCCGGCCGATGCGCCCAAGGAGAAGCTGTTCGCGCTGCACGCGCGCCTCGGCATCGAGCGCGGCGTCTTCGTGCAGTCCACGTGCCACGGCTTCGATAACCGCGTGCTCGAGGATGTGCTGGCGGCGCGGCCGCGCGCCTACCGCGGCATCGCGCTGCTGCCGACCGACGTGCCTGCCGCCGAGCTGCGGCGCCTGGATGGGCTCGGCTTCCGCGGCGTGCGCTTCAATTTCATGCGCCACCTGGGCAAGGCGCCGCCGGTTGCGGAGGCGATCGCGCTCGGCGAGCGCATCGCCGAGCTCGGCTGGCACTTGCAGATCCACCTCGAGGCCGCGCTCATCGAGGAACTCGCGCCCGTGTTCAAGCGTTCCCCGGTGCCGGTGGTGATCGACCACATGGGGCGCGTGGACGCGGCGCTCGGCCTCGAGCAGCCGGCGTTTCGCGCCCTCATCGACCTGATGCAGGACGCGCGTTTCTGGGTCAAGGTGAGCGGCTGCGAGCGCATCTCGCGCCAGGCGATGCCGTTCGCGGACGCAATCCCGTTCGCGCGCAAGCTAGTGGCCGAGTTCGGCGAGCGCTCCCTGTGGGGCACCGACTGGCCGCACCCGAACCTCGCCGCGGTGCCCGACGACGGGCAACTCGTGGACCTGCTCGCCGAGATCGCGCCGTCTCCGGCGCAGCGCCAGGCGCTGCTGGTGGACAATCCGCAGCGCCTGTACCGATTCACTTGAGGAGGAAGCGATGAAACTGCCGCGACTGCTGTTGCTATGCCTGGCGGCGCTCGCGCCCGTGTTGGCGCTTGCGCAGGCCTACCCTTCGAAGCCGGTGCGCATCATCGTGCCGTTCCCGGCCGGCGGCCCGGCGGACATCTTCGGCCGCGGACTCGCGCAGGGCATGAGCGGGGAGTTGGGCCAGCCAGTGCTGGTGGAGAACGTCGGCGGCGTCGGCGGCGTGCTGGGCGTGGACCGCGCCGCGAAATCCGCCCCCGACGGCTACACGCTCGCGCTGAACAGTGCCTCGACGCTTTCGATCGCGCCGTTCTCGCTCTCCAAGATGCCCTACGACGTGCGCAAGGACTTCGCGCTCATCACCACCGTGGTGCGCGTGCCCGAGGTGCTGGCGGTGCATCCGTCGGTACCTGCCAACACCTTCGCCGAGTTCATCGCACATGCCAAGGCCAACCCGGGCAAGATCAATTACGGCTCGGCTGGCGCCGGCAGCATCACGCACCTCGCGGGCGAGCTGCTCAAGTCCGACGCGGGCCTGGACATGGTGCACGTGCCCAACAAGGGTGCGGCGCCCGCGGTGACCGACTTGCTCGCCGGCCAGGTGCAGATGGGGATCTTCGATGTCCCGATCCTGCTGCAGCACATCCGCGCCGGCAAGCTCAGGGCGCTCGCGCTGACGAGCGGGCGGCGCGCGAGCACGTTGCCCGACGTGCCGACGACGGCCGAAGTGAACCACCCGAACGTCACCTCCGACAACTGGTACGGGCTGGTGGCGCCGGCAGCGACGCCGCCCGATGTTCTGAAGCGCATCCACGCCGCGGCGGTCGCGGTGCTGCGCTCGCCCGCGGTGGTGGAGCAGTACGCCAAGGTGAGCGGGGTCGCTTCGCCTTCCACGCCCGAGGAGTACGCGGCGTTTCTCGCTGCCGAGCAGGGGAAGTGGAGCAAGATCGTGCAGGCGATCGGCTTCAAGGAGTAGCCCTGGGTGGACCCAGGCGCGGCGCTGCTCGCGCGCCGCTCGGGCGCGCTGCCGGGCGCAGAACAGCTCATCGCCGAAGCGCGCGCATTTCGCGCCCAGGCGAGCCGCGCACCGTGCCGCTTGCAGCTGTGCTGCTCGCTCGACGGGCAGCTCGCGTACCTGTACCTCTGGGGCGAATCGCTGCGGTCGTTTTCGTCGCCGCCGACTTCAACCGCCACCGCATGGACCGGGGTATCGCGGCTGGAGCTGCTCTCCTCGCAAGCCGGCGCCTCAGCCGGGCGGGTGGCGGCTTACCACTACGTGGTCGCGACCGATGTCGAATCTGGTTGGGATCAGGAATTCAACGACTGGTACGACAAGGAGCATTTGCCGGGGCTCGCCACGGTGCCCGGAAACGTGCGCGCCAGCCGCCTGCGCAATCTCGATGCCGGCCCGCGCTACCACGCCTGCTACGACCTACTCGCGCCTGAAGTGCTCGAGCGCGCGGCCTGGCTGGCGGTGCGCCATACCGCCTGGAGCGACCGCGTGCGGCCGCATTTCGTCAACACGCAGCGTGCGATGTTCAGGGTGCTGCTCGAGGAATTCGCCGCCGGGGCGCAGGCGGCAAAAGTGTAAAGTCAGACTTTACACTTGGCGTTCTGCGATCAGCACCACGTTGGAGCCGCCGAAGGCGAACGAGTTCGACATCACCGCGTGCGGCCGCTCGATGCGCTCGGAGCGGTTGGCGACGTGGCGCACCGCGCACCCCGGGTCCGGATCGGCCAGGTTCGCGGTCGGCGGCAGCAGCCCCTCGATGAACGGCAGCAGCGCCGCCGCCATTTCCAGTGCGCCGGCGCCGCCGAGCAGGTGGCCGTGCATCGACTTGGTCGAGCTCACCGGCACGCGCTCGCCGGCCTCGCCGAGCGCGGCGCGGATCGCCTCGCACTCGACCGTGTCGCCGACCACCGTGGCGGTGCCGTGCGCGTTTACGTACCCGATGTCCGCGGGCGCGACGCCCGACTCTGCGAGCGCCTCGCGCATGGCGCGCACCTGGCCATCGCGGTCGGGCTTGGACATGTGCACCGCATCGCAGGAATTGCCATAGCCGGTGAGCAGGCCGAGGATCGTGGCGCCGCGCGCGCGCGCGCGCGTTTCCTCTTCGAGCACCAGCGCCGCCGCGCCCTCGCCGAGAACCAGCCCGGCGCGACGCTTGTCGAAGGGCTTGCAGCTCGCCGCGGGGTCCGCGGTGTCGGCCGGCGCGAGCGTGCGCAGTGCCTGCCACGCCGCGAGCGTGCCGGGGGTGAGCAGCGCCTCGGCGCCGCCCGCCACCATTACATCGGCGCGCCCCGCCTGGATGGTGCGCATCGCCTCGCCGAGCGCCATCGCCGAGGACGAGCACGCGGTCGAGTAATTCGCGAACGGGCCCTTCAAACTCCAGCGCACGGCGACGTTCGAGCCGGCGGCGTTGTTCATGCCCATCACCACCGTGAGCGGCCGCAGCCGGAAGTCCTGCTTGGCGAACACCTGCGCGTAGGCCGCCTCGAGCGTGTGCGCGCCGCCCATGCCGGTGCCCCAATGCACGCCGATGCGCTCGTGGTTCTCCTTGCCGAGGTCGAGGCCGCTGGCGGCGATCGCCTGCGCCGCGGCGATCAGCGCGAATTGCGACACACGGTCCAGGGTCAGCGTTTCAGGCCCCTTGAAATGCGCCGCCGGGTCCCAATCGACCAGGGCGCCGACCTGCACGCCGGACCCCGAGGCGATCTCGGGCGGCAGCGCGCGCACTCCGGAGCGCCCTTCGCCGAGCGCGCGGTAGAACGCTGCTATGGAGTTGCCGAGCGGCGAGACGACGCCGATGCCGGTAATCGCGACGCGGCGAGCGGTCATCGGGCTGCCGGCCGCAGGCTAGGCTTTACCGGCGGTGGCGAGAGAGGCGGCGACATGCCGCTCAAGGTCGGCGAGGCACTTGATCTTGCGCAGGTCTTCGTCCGAGACCTTGACGGCGAACTCGTCCTCGACCTTGAACATGAACTCGATGAAGGTGAGCGAGTCGATGCCGAGCGCATCGAGCGGCGCATCGGGATCCAGCTTCGAGGGGTCGATCGAGAGCTCCTTGACAGCGAGTTCCTTTATGCGGCTGAGCGTGTCCATGCGGCCTTCCCGGTGCGGGGAACGCATTATAAACGCCCGCATTAGACCCAGATCAAACGCCCGCCCTCCCTGGCAGCGGGTAAAATGGCGGCGAAACAAGCGCTTGCAATGACCGCACCGTGACGCTCTTCGCGCTGGGACTGAATCACCAGACCGCGCCGCTCGAAATCCGCGAGCGCGTGGCGTTTGCCGCCCATGCGTTGGAGAGCGCGCTCGGTGATCTGGTGCGCGGACGCGGCGCAGCCGAGGCCGCGATTCTGTCGACCTGCAACCGCACCGAGCTGTACGTCTCTGCCGATCAGCCCGCGACCGCCGCCGAATGGCTGGCGCAGTACCACCGCTTCCGGCCGAGCGAGCTCTCGCCCTACCTGTACACGCTGCCGCGCGAGCAGGCGGTGCGGCATGCGTTCCGCGTCGCCGCCGGCCTGGACTCGATGGTGCTCGGCGAGCCGCAGATCCTCGGCCAGCTGAAGGACGCGGTGCGCTCGGCGGAATCCGCCGGCACCCTGGGCACGGTGCTCAACAAGCTGTTCCAGCGCTCCTTCGCGGTGGCGAAGGAAGTGCGCTCGACCACGCAGGTCGGCGCGAACAGCGTCTCGATGGCGGCGGCGGCGGTGAAGCTCGCGGCGCGCATCTTTCCCTCGCTCCGCGAGCAGAAGGTGCTGTTCATCGGCGCCGGAGAGATGATCGAGCTGTGCGCGACGCATTTCGCCGCGCAGGCCCCCGAGCGCATCACGGTGGCCAACCGGACGCTGGAGCGCGCGCAGGCCCTCGCGCACCGCTTCAACGCGCGCGCCATCGAGCTGCGCGACCTGGCCACGCACCTGGAGGAGCACGACATCGTGGTGTCGTGCACTGCGAGCTCGCTGCCGATCCTGGGCAAGGGGCTGGTGGAGCGCGCGCTCAAGGCGCGCCGCCGCCGGCCAATGTTCATGGTGGATTTGGCGGTGCCGCGCGACATCGAGCCGGAAGTGGGCGAGCTGGACGACGTCTTCCTCTACACGGTGGACGATCTCGCGGGCATCGTCTCGGCGAACCTGGATTCGCGGCGCGCGGCGGTCGAGCAGGCCGAGGCGATCATCGAGACCCAGGTGGGGCAGTTCATGCACTGGATGGAAGTGCGCGAGGCGGTGCCACTCATCCGCCAGCTGCGCGAGCAGGCCGAAAGCGCGCGCCAGCACGAGCTCGAGCGCGCGCAGCGCCTGCTTGCCCGGGGCGAGGATCCGAAGCAGGTGCTCGAGACGCTGTCGCGCGGCCTCACCAACAAGCTGCTGCACCCGCCGACGCAGGCGCTGAACGAAGCCAGCGGAGCAGAGGGGCGCGCGCTCGCCGACGTCATCGCGCGCCTGTTCCGCATCAAGTCTTGAAGCAGTCCCTGCGCGCCAAGCTCGACAGCCTGTCTCTCAGACTCGAGGAGCTGAACGGCCTGCTTTCGGCCGAGAGCGCCGCGCGCGACATGGGCGAATTCCGGCGCCTGTCGCGCGAGCACGCCGAGCTGAGTGGCATCGTGGCGCTGTACCGGCGCTACGCCGATGCCGAGCGCGACGCCGGCGCGGCGCGCGAGATGGCGGCCGATCCGGCGATGAAGGGCTTCGCCGACGAGGAGCTGAAGAGCGCGCGCGGCACCATGGAAGCGCTCGAGGCCGAGCTGCAGAGTCAGCTGCTGCCCAGGGATCCCAACGACGACAAGAACATCTTTCTCGAGATCCGCGCCGGCACCGGCGGCGACGAGTCGGCGCTGTTCGCGGGCAACCTGTTCCGCATGTATCAGAAATATGCAGAAACTAAAAACTGGAGTACCGAGATCATCAGTCAAAGCCATGGAGAGCATGGTGGATTCAAAGAAATTATCGTGCTCATGGAAGGTCAGGGCGCCTATTCCAGGATGAAATTTGAATCGGGAACCCATCGTGTGCAACGTGTTCCGGAAACCGAATCGCAAGGCAGGATCCATACTTCTGCCTGCACCGTGGCAATTTTGCCCGAAACCGAAAACATAGAATCCATTGCCATCAACCCCGGTGACTTGCGCATTGACACCTATCGCTCTTCAGGCGCTGGCGGGCAGCATGTGAACAAGACCGATTCTGCCATTCGCATTACCCACCTGCCCAGCGGCATCGTCATCGAGTGCCAGGAAGAGCGCTCACAG
>CAYMVA010000117.1:0-56183 GCA_964393745.1 uncultured Enterobacteriaceae bacterium
GCGATGACCGGCGAGATCACGCTGCGCGGCGAAGTGCTGCAGATCGGTGGCCTGAAGGAGAAGCTGCTGGCGGCGCTGCGCGGCGGCATCAAGACGGTGCTGATCCCGGAGGAGAACGCCAAGGACCTGGCCGAGATCCCGGACAACGTCAAGAACCGGCTCGAGATCGTGCCGGTGAAGTGGATCGACAAGGTGCTCGAGATCGCGCTTGAGCGCCAGCCCAAGCCGCTGCCGGCGCCGGCGGACGTGGCGCCGCTGCCCGCCGCCGAAGGCGAGAAATCGACGGCGACCGCGAATGCGGTGAAGCACTGAGCGCCGCCGCAGGGAGGCCGCGGTGAACAAGACCGACATGATCGAGCACATCGCGCAGTCGGCGGAGATCTCGAAGCTCGCCGCCGAGCGCGCCGTGGACGCGATGATCGGCGCGCTCAAGGCGAGCCTGCGCAAAGGCGAAGCGGTGACGCTGGTCGGCTTCGGCACCTTCTACGTCGGCGAGCGCAAGGCGCGCGCCGGGCGCAACCCGCACACCGGCGAGGCGCTCACGATCAGTGCCGCGCGAGTTCCCAAGTTCCGCGCTGGCAAGGCGCTGAAGGATGCATTAAACTAGCGCCCCTTTTTGCGGCACGCGTTGCGTGCTGCGGGTGATGAGGGTGCTTAGCTCAGTGGTAGAGCGCTGCCCTTACAAGGCAGATGTCGGGAGTTCGACCCTCTCAGCACCCACCACAAGAACAACGATGCATTGCGCAGCAGCAACGTGTCGCTGCAGCGCAATGCCGGATTTCGGAACATGCATATAAGGAGCGGTAGTTCAGTTGGTTAGAATACCGGCCTGTCACGCCGGGGGTCGCGGGTTCGAGTCCCGTCCGCTCCGCCAGATTCCAACGAGGGCCCCGAGGGGCCCTTTGCGCATGCAGCCTTCCCAATGTTCGATTTCGTAGCCAAGCACAAGCGCCTCATCCAGATCGTCATCGGCCTGGTGGTGATCCCGTTCGCCTTCTTCGGCCTGGAGTCCTACACGCGGGTACTGAGCGGCGCCAACGATGTCGCCACCGTCGACGGCATGGGCATCACGCAGCGCGAGTTCACCGAAGCCCTGCGCGAGCAGCAGGAGCGGCTGCGCACGCTGTTCGGGCGCGATTTCGACGTTGCCGCATTCGACACGCCGGCGGCGCGCCTGTCGGTGCTGGATTCGCTGGTCGCGCAACGGCTGGTGAACGCCGCCGCGGTGAAGGCGAACCTGGTGCTGTCCAAGGAATCGGTGATCGAGGAGATCAAGGCAGCCTCCGATTTCCAGGAAAGCGGCAAGTTTTCCCCGGAGCGCTACGCCGCCTACCTGCGGGCCCGCGGCGTCACCGACGAAGCCAACGTCGCGCTGCTGCGCCACCAGCTGCCGGTGTCGCGCCTGGTGGTCGCGCTGCAGGGGACCGCGATCCCTTCGCGCAGCGTGGCAGAGCGGCTGGCGGCGCTGGAAGCGCAGCGCCGCGAGGTGAGCGAGGCGCTGGTGGCGTCGGGCCCGTTCCTCGCCCAGGTGAAGGCCGACGAAGCCGCCCTCAAGGCTTACTACGACGCCAATGCCGCCGAATTCCGCATCCCCGAGCGCGTGCGCGCCGAGTACCTGGTGCTGTCGGCCGAGGAGCTCGGGCGCGGCGAGGCGGCGACCGAAGCCGAGCTCAAGGCCGCGTATGAAGCGCGCGCCGCCGATTTCCGCGTCGAGGAGCAGCGCCGCGCCAGCCACATCCTGGTGAAGACCAAGGAGGAGGCGGAAAAGCTGCTGGCGCAGGCGCTCAAGGCGCCGCAGAGCTTCGCCGAGCTCGCGAAGCAGCACTCGCAGGACCCGGGCTCGGCGGAAAAAGGCGGCGACCTGGGCCTGTTCGGCCGCGGCATGATGGTGAAGCCGTTCGAGGACGCAGCGTTCGCGATGAAGCCGGGCGAGATCTTGGGTCCGGTGCAGTCCGATTTCGGCTTTCACGTCATCCGGCTGACCGAGGTGCAGGCAGGCAAGGGGCGCAAGTTCGAGGAAGTGCGCGACGAGATTGCCGCCGGCCTGGCGCGGCAAAAGGGCAGCAAGAAGTTCGCCGAGGCCGCCGAGGGGCTCAACAACCTGGTCTACGAGCAGTCCGACAGCCTCAAGCCTGCCGCAGAGCGCTACAAGCTGAAGCTGCAGGCGAGCGGCTGGATCACGCGCGGCGGCGGGCCCGAAATCGGCCCGCTCAACCATCCCAAGCTGCTGGCGGCGCTGTTCTCGGCCGACGCCACGCAGAAGCGGCGTAACACCGATGCACTCGAAGTAGCGCCGGGAGTTGTGGTGGCAGCGCGCGTCGCCGAGCACGAGGCCGCGGCGCAGCGCAAGTTAGAGGACGTCAAGGCCGAGGTGGAGCGGAAGGTCAAGCGCGACGAGGCTGCCAAGCTGGCGAAGCGCGAGGGCGAGGCGAAGCTCGCGGAGCTGCTAAAGGGGGGCGGCGATGCCGCGATCAAGTGGAGCGCTGCGAAAACCATCTCGCGCCGCGAGCCGAAGGACCTGCCGCCCGAGGCGCTGCGCGCGGTCATGGCGGCGGACGCGACCAAGCTGCCCGCCTACCTCGGCGTGGACCGGGGCGGCGAAGGTTACGCGCTGTACCGGGTCGCGAAAGTGATCGATGCGGAGCCCAAGACCGATGCCGCCAAAGCCGAGGATCTGGCGCGCTACGAGCGGCAAAGCGGCAATGAACAGCTGGAGAGCTACATCGCGGGCCTGCGCGCCCGCGCCAAGGTCGAAGTCAACCAGGCGAATCTGGAGAAGAAGTAATCCCCCCGACCACGTGGCTGAAGCCGCCGTCGACGTACAGCACTTCGCCGGTGATCCCCGCGGCGAGCTCCGAGAGCAGGAAAACGGCGGCGTTGCCGACATCCTCTAGCGATACGTTGCGCCGCAGCGGCGAGTTCTCCTCGACGTGCTTGAGGATACGGCTGAACCCGGCGATGCCTGCCGCGGCGAGCGTCCTGATCGGGCCGGCCGAAATGGCGTTGACGCGAATGCCCTGCGGCCCCAGGTTGGCGGCCAGGTAGCGCACTGACGCCTCCAGGCTCGCCTTGGCGAGCCCCATGGTGTTGTAGTGCGGCACCACGCGCTCGGCGCCCAGGTAGGTGAGCGTGAGCAGCGCCGCCTTGCGTCCCCGCATCAGCGGCAGCGCCGCCTTGGCGAGCGCCGGAAAGCTGTATGCCGAAATGTCGTGCGCCGAACGGAACGCCTCGCGCGACAGGCCGTCGAGCAGCTCGCCTGCGATCGCCTCGCGCGGCGCGAACCCGATCGCGTGCACCAGGCCGTCCAGGCCGTCCCAGCGCTTGCCCAGCTCGGCGAACAGCTCCGTGATCTGCTCGTCGCTCCCGACGTCGCATGGCAGCACCAGCTGCGAGCCGAATTCGCGCGCCAGCTCGGTGACGCGCTCGCGAAAGCGCTCGCCGACGTAGGTGAAGGCGAGCTCGGCGCCTTCGCGCTGCGCGGCGCGCGCGATGCCGTAGGCGATGGAGCGGTTGGAGAGCACGCCGGTGACGAGGATTTTTCTTGCCGGGAGCATTGCCATGCGGCGCATTATACTTTCCACCATGCATAGGCTGCTCCTGACGGTGTTGCTGCTCGCCGGCTGCGGTGAAGTGTGGAACGATCCGTATCCGGCCGCGGATCGCGGCGGCAGCATCCTGTACTCGGCCTTCGTGGAGCGCCCTAAGCACCTCGACCCGGTGCAGTCCTACACCGAGGACGAGGCGCGCTTCACGCAGCAGGTGTACGAGCCGCCGCTTCAATACCATTACCTGAAGCGGCCCTACGAGCTGGTCCCGCTCACCGCGGCGGAGGTGCCGCAGCCGAAGTTCCTCGACCGCGCCGGAAAGGTGGTCGCCGCGGACGGCGCCGAGGCGGCGTTCAGCGTCTACGAAGTGCGCATCCGCCCCGGCATCCGCTTTCATCCGCATCCGGGGTTCGTGCCTGCGAACCATTCGCTGGCCCGCGAAGCGGTCGAGCATCTGCGCACGCCCTACGAGCTGCCCGGCGCGACCCGCGAGTTGCTCGCGGACGACTACATCTACCAGATCAAGCGCCTGGCGCACCCGCGCCTGCATTCCCCGATCTTCGGCCTCATGGCGGAGTACATCGTAGGGCTGCAGGAATACGCCGCGCGCCTGAAGCAGCTCGATCGCAAGGACGGCTGGCTGGACCTGCGCGAGCACGCGCTCGAGGGCGTGCAGCGCGTCGATGCGCACACCTTTCGCGTCACGCTCAAGGGCCGCTACCCGCAGTTCGTCTACTGGCTGGCGATGCCGTTCTTCGCCCCGGTGCCGTGGGAGGCGGAGAAGTTCTTCCACCAGCCCGGCATGGTGGAAAAAAACTTCACCCTCGACTGGTGGCCGGTGGGCACCGGTCCCTATATGCTGACCGAGAACAACCCCAACGCGCGCATGGTGCTGCAGAAGAACCCGAACTATCGCGGCGAGCCCTATCCCACGGAGGGCGAGCCCGGCGACGCGGCGCAGGGGCTGCTCGCGGATGCCGGCAACACCATGCCCTTCATCGAGCGCGTCGTTTTCAGCCGCGAGAAGGAGGGCATTCCCTACTGGAATAAGTTCCAGCAGGGCTACTACGATACTTCGGCCATCGCCTCGGACAATTTCGACCAGGCGGTGCGCGTTTCGGTAGAGGGCGAGACCGCGCTCACCCCGGAGATGGAACAAAAGGGAATCCGCCTGCGCACCTCGGTCGCGACCACCATCATCTACCTCGGCTTCAACTGGCTCGACCCGGTAGTCGGCGGCGCTGCGAACGAAGCCGGGGAGCGCGCGCGCAAGCTGCGGCACGCGGTCTCGATCGCAGTGGACATGGAGGAGTACCTGTCGATCTTCGCCAACGGCCGCGGGCTGGTGGCGCACGATGCGCTCGCGCCCGGCATCTTCGGCTGGCGCGAAGGCAAGGACGGCATCAATCCGGTGACCCACGTCTGGCGCGACGGCCGCGCGCAGCGCCGCTCGCTCGAGGAGGCGAAAAAACTTCTCACCGAAGCCGGCTACCCCGAGGGGCGCGAAGCGGGCAGCGGGCAGCCGCTGGTGCTGTATCTAGACACGGTGGCGCGCGGGCCCGGCGACAAGTCGCGCCTGGACTGGTGGCGGCGCCAGTTTGCCAAGCTCTCGATCCAGCTCGAGATCCGCGAGACCGACTGGAACCGCTTCCAGGAGAAGATCCGCAAGGGCAGCCAGCAGCTGTTCATCCTGGGCTGGAACGCAGACTATCCCGACCCGGAGAATTTCCTGTTCCTGCTGCACGGCGCCCAGTCGCGCGCCAAGAGCCAGGGCGAGAACGCCGCGAATTACCTGAACCCCGAGTTCGACCAACTGTTCGAGCGCATGAAGAATATCCCCAACTCGGCCGAGCGCCAGGCGATCATCGATCAGATGACCGCGATCGCGCGCCACGACGCGCCCTGGCTGTGGGGCTTCCATCCCAAGGACTACAGCCTGTATCACGGCTGGCTCGGCAACTTGAAGCCGAACAACATGGCGCGCAACAATCTCAAGTACCTGCGCGTCGACCTGCCGCAGCGCGCGGCGCAGCGCCTGGCGTGGAACCGGCCGATCCTGTGGCCGGTCGGCCTGGGCATCGTGCTGCTGATCGCTTCCGCAGTGCCGGCGTTTCTTGGCTACCGCCGGCGCGAGCGCATGGCGGCCCGAGGTTAGGGTGTTCGCCTACATCGTCCGCCGCGTGCTGTATGCGATCCCGATCCTGATCGGGGTCAACCTGATCACGTTCGCGCTGTTCTTCGTCGTCAACACGCCCGACGACATGGCGCGCATGCAGCTCGGCGCCAAGCGCGTCACCCCTGAGGCGATCCAGAAGTGGAAGGCCGAGCGCGGCTACGACCGGCCGCTGCTGTGGAACACAGGGGCGCCGGGGCTTGGCGCGGCGACGCAGACCATCTTCTTCGACAAGTCGGTCAGGCTGTTCGCTTTCGAGTTCGGGCAGGCCGAGGACAAGCGCGACATCGCGCACGAGATCCGCGACCGCATGGGGCCGAGCCTGGCGCTCGCCGTACCGGTGTTCCTGGTCGGGCTGGCGGTCAACATCACCTTCGCCCTGCTGATGGCGTTCTTCCGCGCCAGCTACCTCGATTTCTGGGGTGTAGTGCTGTGCGTGGCGATGATGTCGATCTCCACGCTGTTCTACATCATCGGCGGGCAGTATGTGGCCTCGAAGCTCTGGCACCTGGTGCCGATCTCGGGCTACGCCGGGGACCTGGACGCGATGAAATTCCTCATCCTGCCGGTGCTGATCGGGGTGGTGGGCGGCATCGGCTCGGGCAGCCGCTGGTACCGCACCATCTTCCTCGAGGAGATGGGCAAGGATTACGTGCGCACGGCGCGCGCCAAGGGGCTGGCGGAGTCGGTGGTGCTCTACCGCCACGTGCTCAAGAACGCCATGATCCCGATCCTCACCGGCGCGGTGGTGGTGATCCCGCTGCTTTTCATGGGTAGCCTGATCGCGGAATCGTTCTTCGGCATCCCGGGGCTGGGCAGCTACACCATCGACGCCATCCAGGCGCAGGACTTTGCGGTGGTGCGCTCGATGGTGTTCATCGGCTCGGTGCTCTACATCGCCGGCCTGATCCTTACCGATCTTTCGTACACGCTCGTGGACCCGAGGATCAGGCTCGAATAGCGTGCCCGTCATCCTGGTCACCGACGTGCTGGTCTGGCTGCTGGTGGCAGCGGCAGCCGGCTACACGCTCTACTGCCGCCACCACGCCCACCTTGCGGCGCCTTGGGGGCGCGTGTTCCAGAGCGCGGCCGCGATGGCTTCGCTGGTGGTGTTGGCGGTGTATCTCGCGATCGGGTTGCTCGATTCGCTGCATTTCCGGCCGGCGCTCGAGCAGAAGGGCGCCAATACGCAGCAGGCCTACGCGGTCGAGGTGCGCTCGGTGCTCGACCTGGCGCTTGCGCACTTGCGCGGCCGCAACGAAAAAACCTATTCGGCGCCGCTCGCGATTCGCTCCTACGCCAAGGAACTTGTCGAACGCCAAGCGGGGCCGGATGCGGGAAAGCAAGTGCGCGAATTCCCGCGGCTGCGCTTCGGCGGCGCCCACTTGCAGGACGAAGCCGGATGGGCGCAGGACGTCGCGTTGCGTGTGCTCGGCGGCCTCGCTGCCGCCGCTGCGCTTTTGGCATTGGCAGCCTTCGCGGCGCGCCCGTTGCGGCGTCGGTGGCCGGAGGTGCCGTGGCATGCGGCGCTCTGGGCGCTCGGCGGGGTGCTCGCGCTCGCTGGCCCGGCGTTTGCTCTCGCCCTTTCCTACCACCTGCTTGGCACCGACAAGGTGGGGCAGGACGTGTTCTACCTCGCGCTCAAGTCGATCCGCACCAGTCTGGTGATCGGCACCCTCACCACCCTGGTGCTGCTGCCGCTCGGCATCGCGCTCGGCATCATGGCGGGCTACTTCAAGGGCTGGGTGGACGACCTCATCCAGTACCTTTACACCACGCTCAACTCGATTCCCGGCGTGCTGCTGATCGCCGCCGCGGTGCTGATGATGCAGGTGTACATCGACACCCATCCGGAGGCGTTCCCGACCGCGGTGCAGCGCGCTGATTTGCGGCTGCTGTTCCTGTGCATCATCCTGGGGCTGACCAGCTGGACCGGGCTGGCGCGGCTGCTGCGCGGCGAGGCGCTCAAACTCTCGGAGCTTGAATACATCCAGGCGGCGCACGCCTTCGGCGTGCCGAGCGCGCGGATTCTGTCGCGCCACATCCTGCCCAACGTCGCCCACATCGTGATCATCGCCATGGTGATGGATTTCTCCGGCTTGGTGCTCGCCGAGGCGGTGCTGTCCTACGTCGGCGTCGGCGTCGATCCCTCGACCAACAGCTTCGGCACCATGATCAACAGCGCACGCCTCGAGATGTCGCGCGAGCCGATCGTGTGGTGGGCGCTCGCCACCGCGTTCGCCTTCATGTTCGTGCTGGTGCTGGCGGCGAACCTGCTAGCGGACGCGGTGCGCGACGGCTTCGATCCGCGGGTGCGGGTGGGTGCTGCCGCGGTGGCGGGCAAGCCGGCATGAGCGAAATCGCGCTCCAGGTTGAGAACCTCGCCACGCGCCTCGATTCGGCGCAGGGCGAGGTGCGCGCCGTGGACGGCGTCGACCTCGAGTTGCGCAAGGGCGAGTGCTTCGCGCTGGTGGGCGAATCGGGTTGCGGCAAGTCCATGACCGCGCTCTCCATCCTGCGGCTGCTGCCCGAGGCCGGACGCATCGCGGATGGCCGCGTGCTGCTCGGCGGCCACGACCTGCTCGCGCTGCCGGAGGCGGCGATGCGCGCGGTGCGCGGCCGGCGCGTGGCGATGATTTTCCAGGAGCCGGCCACCGCTCTCAACCCGGTGCTCACGGTAGGGCGCCAGATCCTGGAAGTGATCGAGCGCCACACCACGCTCGACGCAACCGCCGCGCGCAAGCGCGCGCTCGAGCTGTTGGAGGCGGTGGGCATCCCCGATCCAGAGCGCCGCTTCGACGAGTATCCCTTCCAGCTCTCAGGGGGCCTCAGGCAGCGCGTCATGATCGCCGGCGCTCTGGCCGTGGATCCCGAGGTGCTGATCGCTGACGAGCCGACCACGGCACTCGACGTCACCATCCAGTCTCAGATCCTCGACCTGCTGAAGAAACTCCAGGCCGAGCGCGGCATGGCGGTACTGCTGATCACGCACGATCTCGGCATCGTGGCGCAGATGGCGCAGCGCGTCGCGGTGATGTACGCGGGCGAGATCGTGGAAGTCGGCAGCCGCGAGGCGTTTTTCCGCGCGCCGCAGCACCCGTATTCAAAAAAGCTGTTCGAGGCCCTACCGTCGCCCGACAAGCGCTCCGGCGAGCTCGCAGTGATCCGGGGCCAGGTGCCGCCGCTGACGGGCGTGTTCCGCGGCTGCCGCTTTGCCGAGCGCTGCGAGCAGGTGTTCGACCGCTGCCGCGAGGAGGCGCCGAAGCTGGTGGCGCTGCCCGGAGCCCAGCAGGCGCGCTGCTTCCTGCGCGAGCGCGGGCCGGATGCGCCGCGCGCGACCCACGCGGCGGCCCCGGCCACCGCCCTGCCCGGCGGCGCGGCCGGCGCGGTCCTGCTGCAAGTCGAGGATCTCAAAGTGCATTTCCCGATCCGCCGCGGCGTGTTCAAGCGCATTGTCGGCCACGTCAAAGCGGTGGACGAGGTATCGCTCGCGATCCGCGAAGGCCGCACCCTCGCGCTGGTGGGTGAATCCGGCTGCGGCAAGACCACGGTCGGAAAAGCAATCCTGCGGCTGGTGCCGCCGACCGCGGGACGCACGGTGTTCGCCGGGGCGGACCTGGCGAAACTGCCAAGCGAGGCGCTCAGGACGATGCGCCGCTCGATGCAGATCATCTTCCAGGACCCTTACGCCTCGCTCAATCCGCGCATGCGGGTGACCGACATCCTTGCCGAGGGCATGCGCAGCTTGGGCGTGGGCGCCGACGACGCCGACCGCGTGCGCCGCATGGACCTGCTGCTAGAGCAGGTGGGGCTGCCGGGCGAGGCGAAGCTGCGCTACCCGCACGAGTTCTCCGGCGGCCAGCGCCAGCGCATCGCGATCGCGCGCGCGCTAGCGGTCGAGCCGAAGCTCATCGTGTGCGACGAGCCCACCAGCGCGCTCGACGTTTCGGTGCAGGCGCAAATCCTCAATCTGCTGCGCTCGCTGCAGCAGCGGCTGGGAATCGCCTACCTCTTCATCACGCACAACATTTCGGTGGTCGAGTACCTGGCGCACGACGTGGCGGTGATGTACCTGGGCCGGATCGTGGAGCAGGGCAGCGCGGACGAAGTGCTCGGCGCGCCCAAGCATCCGTACACCGAAGCGCTGCTGTCGGCGGTGCCAACCGTGGACGGCGAGCGCCGGATCATCCGGCTTTCGGGCGAGCTGCCTTCGCCCGCCAATCCTCCCGCCGGTTGCCATTTCCACCCGCGCTGCCCGAAAGCGCTGGAGGCTTGCCGAAAGACCTATCCCGCCGAGCGGCGCCTGAGCGGGACCCGTTCGGTCAACTGCTTGCTCTACGGGAAATAGGGCTTCGGCTACTGCCTGACAGCAGCGGCGAGCAGCTCGCCCAGGTCGCTCGGCACCGGCAGCAGCCCGCGGCGCACCACCTCACCCAGCTGCGCCCGCTCGTCCGGAGGAAGTTCTGCGTACGCGGTCTTGAATTCCGCTGCGAGCCTTTCCTTCTCCGGCCAGCTGAGCTTTGCCAAGTGCAACTGGGCGGCACGAATGGTAAGCGCGCGGCGCGCGAAGTACTCGATCATCGGCGCGCGCACTGCGGCGTTCTTCGGATCCATGAGCGCGCCGTGCAGCATGTCGAAGATCTCGCGGCGCTGGCCCTCGGATAGGTACATGAAGCTGTCGTCGATCAACTTGCGCAGGTATTCAGGCTCTACCGTGGTGCCTGGATAGACCAGCGACAGGTCCGGCATTTGCTCCTCCGCCTGCAGCGGTGGGCGGTTGGCGTAGTTGATCACCATGTCGCGCGCGATCCCGATCAGGAACATGGCGAATGGGTCTACCGCGAGCGCTGGCAGGGCGCTCGTTCCAAGCAGCCCGAAAAGCACCACCCTGCGGATCCATCGGTTCATGGGCTCATTCTAGAGGTGCAGCCAGGGCTCCGTTTTCGCGCTGCGTCACTGTCTTGCGAAGATGCTTGAGGACACACACGTATCACGTTGATTTCTTGATCACTTTCTTCTTATGTTCAGGCTTAGGCTTGCCCTCGACCTGCTTGTTTACGGGCTTGCCCTTGGCCGGGGAGCGGGGGGTGGGGGCGGCGACCCGCGTCTGAACGGTCAGCTTCTGCCCGGCCACCAGGCGCCCGACCTTTTCGCGGTTCCAGCGCCGCAGGTCTTCGGCGCTGACGCGGTAGCGGCTCGCAATCGTGGCCAGGGTTTCGCCCGCCTTCACCGTATGCGTCAACGTGCGGGTGCTGGCGACCGGGATGGGAGGGGCGTACATGATCGGCAGCCTGCCGAGGTTGACGCTGCCGTTCGCCGGCACCACCAGCAGCGCCGGCATGGCGCGCACCCGCGGTGTGATGCCGTTCACTTCCTTGAGCTGGGCGAGCGAGATGCTGTGCTTGCGGGCGATGGATTCGAGCGTGTCGCCTTTCTTGGGCGTGTAAGCCTGCCAGGACACCAGCGCCTTGTCGTCGTGCTTCTGCAGGTTGGTGTGGAAGGTCTCGACTTTGTCGGCCGGCAGCACGATGCGCGGGTTGACGGCGACCGGGATCAGCGGCCGGTTGAACCCCGGGTTGAGGGCGACGAATTCCTCCACCGGCATTTCCGCGAGCTTGGCAGCGAGGCGCACATCGATGTCGCGCGTCTTGGTGACGGTCGTGAAGTAGGGCTGGTTCGGGATCGGGTCGAGGTCGATGCCGAACGGTCCCGGGTTGGCGATGATGTTCTTGAGCGCCTGCAGCTTGGGCACGTATTGGCGCGTTTCGGCCGGCATCGACAGGCTGGAGTAATCGAGCGGCAGGCCGGCGGCGCGGTTTTTCTCCAGCGCGCGCGCCACCGCGTGCTCGCCCCAGTTGTACGAGGCGAGCGCGAGATGCCAGTCGCCATGCATCTCGTACACGTCCTTGAGGTAATCGAGCGCCGCGCTGGTGGAGGCGACGATGTCGCGCCGGCCGTCGTACCACCAGTTCTGCGCCAGCTCGTAGCGCTTGCCGGTGCCGGGAATGAACTGCCACAGGCCCGAGGCGTGCGCGCGCGAGTAGGCCATCGGGTTGAAGGAGCTCTCTACCATGGGCAGCAGCGCCAGCTCCGTGGGCAGGCCGCGCTTCTCCAGCTCGTCGACGATGTGATACAGGTAAAGGCGGCTGCGCTCGAAGGTGCGCTTCAGGTAGTCGGGCCGCGCTGCGTACCACGCGGTTTGTTTCGTCACCAGCGCGCCGTCCAGGTCTGGCATGGCGAAGCCGGCGCGGATGCGTTGCCACAGGTCGTCGTGGCGGATGGTGCGGTCCACGCGCGCCACCGGGCGCGGCGCGCGCAATTCCTCGCTCACGCCCTCGAACGGTGGCAGGCGGCTGGCGTCAAGCGGTTCCGCGGAGGACTGGTGCGCGCGCGGCGCGGCGGCGCCGGCGTCGAAAATCGGCGAGGCGGGAGCGCTCGCCGCGGAAACCGGCCCGGGCGGAACCGGCTGCGAGGCACAGGCGGCCAGCAGTAGCGTGCCCGCCCAAACACTCCAGCGTTCCGCAACGCGTCGCACGATAAGCGGGTTCCCCGAGAGAGACTGGGGGATGTTACACCAACGCTAGGAGCGGTTCTTCCACTCGCGGATGGCGGCGAACACGCGCACCGGGTCGGCGATACGCGCGCCGAGATACTTGTTCGCTGATTCGACCACTGCAGGCTCAACGCATCGCAGGAACGGATTGGTGGCGCGCTCCTCGCCGAGCGTCGAGGGCAACGTCGGCAGGCCGGCGTCGCGCAATTTCTGCGCGCGCGCCTCGCGCGCAGCGAGCTCGGCGTTGCCCGGCTCCACCGCGCGCGCGAACTTGATGTTGGCGAGCGTGTACTCGTGCCCGCAGTAGACCTTGGTTGCGTCCGGCAGCGCCGCCAGCTTGGCGAGCGAGGCCACCATCTGCTCGGCGGTGCCTTCGAACACGCGCCCGCAGCCGCAGGCGAACAGCGTGTCGCCGCAGAACAGCGAACCTAGGCCATAATAAGCAACATGCGCGCGCGTGTGTCCCGGAATGTCGAGCACGGAGAACGACGCGCCGAGCTCCGCGACGGCCACCGTGTCGCCTTGGCCCACCGGGTGCGTGAGTTCGGGGATCGGCTCGCCCTTGGGCCCGAACACCGGCACGCGCTTCGCCCGCACCAGCTCGGCGATGCCGCCGACATGGTCGGGGTGGTGGTGCGTGGCGAGGATGGCGGCGAGCGACAAGCCTTCGCGGGCGAGGTATTCCTTCACCGGGCCCGCCTCGCCGGGATCGACGACCGCGGCGGTGCGCTGGTCGCGCAGCGTCCAGATGTAGTTGTCCTTGAAAGCGCGCAGGGGGACGATTTCGAGCATGGATCGCCAGTCGTTCATCGCGGAAGGCGGCCGCAAGTATAACGGCCCCGGCAACAACCATTCGGCGCACCTGGCCGAGTGGTTCGCCACGCCGCAGGGCCGCTACGTGCTCGACTGGGAGCTGGCGCAGTTCGCCAACGCCGTCGAGGACGTGTTCGGCTACCGCGCGGTGCAGGCGAGCCTGCCGGGAATCGATTTCCTGAACGGCAACCGCATTGCCTTCCGCGTCGTGGCTTCGCTCGAGCCGGGCGGCGGGCTGACCGCCGATCCGCAGCAGCTGCCGATCGCCTCCGGCAGCGTCGACCTGGTGGTGCTGCCGCACGTGCTCGAGTCCTGCGCCGATCCGCACCTGGTGCTGCGCGAAGCCGAGCGCGTGCTGATCCCCGAGGGGCAGATCGTGATCTCCGGCTTCAACACGCTTTCGTTCTGGCGCCTGCGCCAGGCGCTGATGCGCGAGCGCCGGCGCCGCATCGCGGGCGCGCCCTGGGACGGGCGCTTCATCGGGTTGCTGCGCCTCAAGGATTGGCTGCATCTGCTTGGTTTCGAGCTGAACGGCGGGCGCTTCGGCTGCTACGCGCCGCCGTTCGCCACCGCGCAGTGGCTGCAGCGCTTCGAGTTCATGGAAAAGGCCGGCGCGCGCTGGTGGCCGATCATGGGCGGCGTGTACGTGGTGCGCGCGGTGAAGCGCGTGCACGGCATGCGGCTGGTGGCGCCGGCTTGGCGCAAGGAGCGCGCGCGGCGACGTGCACTCGCGCCGATCCCGCAACGCAACGGCTCGGCCCGCCAGCGCCATGAGTGAGCAGGCCGTGGAGATCTACGCCGACGGCGCCTGCAAGGGCAATCCGGGCCCAGGCGGCTGGGGCGTGCTGCTGCGCGCCAAGGGACGCGAGCGCGAGCTGCACGGCGGCGAGCCGCACACCACCAACAACCGCATGGAGCTCACCGCGGTGATCGAGGCACTGGCATGCCTGAAGCGCAACTGTAAAGTCAGGCTTTACACTGACTCGCAGTACGTGCAGAAGGGCATCTCGCAGTGGATCCACGACTGGAAGCGGCGCGGCTGGCGCACCGCTGACAAGAAGCCGGTGAAGAATGCCGATTTGTGGCGGCGGCTGGAGGAGCTGGCGAACGGCCACGAGGTCGAGTGGCATTGGGTCAAGGGACACGCCGGTCACCCCGGCAACGAGCGCGCCGACGAGCTGGCGAACATGGGGATAGCCGGATTGAGGATTGAGGAGTGAGGGATGGCGGCTAGGCAGATCGTGCTGGATACCGAGACCACCGGGCTCAACGCCAAGCTGGGCGACCGCGTCGTCGAGATCGGCTGCCTCGAGATCCTCAACCGCCGCATCACCGAGCGCAGCTTCCACTGCTACGTCAATCCGGAGCGCGAGATCGAGGAGGGCGCCGCCAAGGTGCACGGCTTGACGCGCGAGTTCCTCGCCGACAAGCCGCGCTTCGCCGAGGTCGCGGCCGAGTTCCTGGATTACGTGCGCGGCGCCGAGCTGGTGATCCACAACGCCGATTTCGATCTCGAGTTCCTGGATGCCGAGCTGGCGCTGGCACAGCGCGGCAGGCTCGTCGAGCAGGTCGCCGGGGTGGTGGATACGCTCGCCATGGCGCGCGAACTGCATCCGGGCAGGCGCAACTCGCTGGATGCGCTGTGCGAGCGCTACAGCGTCAACAACTCGCACCGAACGCTGCACGGCGCGCTGCTCGACGCGCGCCTGCTGGCCGAGGTCTATCTCGCCATGACGCGCGGCCAGGAGAGCCTGGTGATGGAACTCGAGGCGCCCGCTGCGGAGACCGCTGCCGCGGCGCGCGTGGACCTCTCGCGCCTGCTGGTGGTGCGCCCGAGCGCCGCGGAGCTCGCGGCGCACGAGAAGGCGCTCGACGGCATCGACAAGGTCGCCAAGGGCGGCAGCCTGTGGCGAAGACAAGGGACCTTCACCAACCCCCAATGAAGATCAATCCCTACGAGCAGGATCTGGAGCGCAACCCGGCCAATCATGCGCCGCTCACGCCACTCGGCTTCATAGAGCGCGCCGCGTACGTCTACCCGAAGCGCCTTGCCGTGATCCATGGCGCGCGCCGCTTCAGCTGGAGCGAAACCTATGCGCGCTGCCGCCGCCTGGCGTCGGCGCTCGCGAAGCGCGGCATCGGCCGCGGCGACACGGTGGCAGCAATGCTCGCCAACACGCCGGAGATGTACGAGTGCCACTTCGGCGTGCCGATGACGGGCGCGGTGCTGAATGCGCTCAACACGCGCCTCGATGCCGAGGCCATCGCCTTCATGCTCGAACATGGCGAGGCCAAGGTGCTGATCACCGACCGGGAATTCGCCCCCACGGTGGAGCAGGCGCTCGCCAGGAGTCGGCGCAAGCCCTACGTCATCGACGTGGACGACCCGGAGTACGACGGCGCGGGCAAGCGCCTCGGCGACACCGATTACGAGAGCTTCATCGCCGGCGGCGATCCGGCATACGCCTGGCAATGGCCGGCCGACGAGTGGCACGCGATTTCGCTCAACTACACCTCCGGCACCACGGGCGACCCGAAAGGCGTCGTCTACCACCATCGCGGCGCCTACCTCAACGCGATCTGCAACATCGTCACCTGGGGCATGCCGCACCATGCGGTGTACTTGTGGACGCTGCCGATGTTCCATTGCAACGGCTGGTGCTTTCCCTGGACGATGGCAGCGAACGCAGGCACCAACGTCTGCCTGCGCAAGGTCGAGGCGGCGAAGATCTTCACCCTCATCAAGGCGCACCGGGTGACGCACTACTGCGGCGCCCCGATCGTGCATTCGACCCTGATCAACGCGCCCGATGAACTCAAGCAGGGCATCGCCCACAAGGTGAGCGGCATGGTGGCCGCGGCGGCGCCGCCCGCGGCGATGATCGAGGGCATGGAACGCATCGGCTTCGACATCATGCATGTCTACGGCCTGACCGAGGTGTACGGCCCGGCGACGGTGTGCGCCAAGCACGAGGCGTGGAACGCCGTCGATATCGGCGAGCGCACGCGGCTGAACGGCCGGCAGGGGGTGCGCTACCTGATGGAGGAGGGGCTGGCGGTGCTCGACCCGGAATCCATGCGGCCGGTGCCGGCCGATGGCGAGACCATGGGCGAGATCATGTTCCGCGGCAACATCACCATGAAGGGCTACCTGAAGAACCCCTCGGCGACGCAAAAGAGCTTCGCCGGCGGCTGGTTCCACTCGGGCGACCTGGCGGTGATGCAGCCCGATGGCTACCTCAAGATCAAGGACCGCTCCAAGGACATCATCATCTCGGGGGGCGAGAACATCTCCTCGCTCGAAGTCGAGGACGTGCTCTACCGCCACCCAGCGGTGCTGGCCGCGGCGGTGGTCGCCAAGCCCGACCCGAAATGGGGCGAGACGCCGTGTGCCTTCGTCGAGCTCAAGCCCGGGGCCAAGGCGACCGAGCAGGAGCTGATCGCGCACTGCCAGGCGCAACTGGCGCGCTTCAAGGCGCCGCGCGCCGTGGTGTTCGGCGAGCTGCCCAAAACCTCGACCGGCAAGATCCAGAAGTTCATGCTGCGCGAGAAGGCGAAATCGGTCAGCGCGATAGATGCGTAGGATTCAGGATCCAGGATTCAGATTTGAGGAACGAGGAGGCGATATGAGTGCGGTACCGAAGAGCGAACAACCGTTTCTCTTGCGCGAGGACAGTGGTGGCGTGGCGACGCTGACCATGAACCGCCCGGAGCAGATGAACCTGCTCACCAGCGAGATGCTGACGGCGTTGCAGGCAGCGTTCGATGCTATCGCGCAGGACGCGTCGGTGCGCGTGGTGGTGCTGGCAGGCGCCGGCAAGGGTTTCTGCGCCGGCCACGACCTGAAGGAGATCCGCGCGCTGAAGGAGCAGCCCAGGATCGTGCAGCTCTTCGCCACCTGCAGCCGCATGATGAGCACGATACCGAAGCTGCCTCAACCCGTCATCGCCAAAGTGCAGGGCGCCGCCGCTGCCGCGGGCTGCCAATTGGTGGCGCAATGCGATCTCGCCGTGGCGTCCGACGCTGCCAAGTTCGTGACCTCCGGTGTGAGCTGGGGATTTTTCTGCTCCACGCCCGGTGTTGCCGTGGGCAGGAACCTGCAGCGCAAGCACGCGCTGGAGATGCTGCTCACCGGCGACGTCGTTGGGCCGCAGCAGGCGCTGCAATGGGGCCTGGTGAACAAGGTAGTCCCGGCGGCGGAGCTGGATGCCGCCACGGCGGCGCTGGCTGCGAAGCTCGCCGCGAAGCCCCGCGCCACGGTCGCCGCCGGCAAGCGCGCCTTCTACCAACAGATGGACATGGGCCTGGAGAAGGCCTATGAGCTTGCCGGGCAAGTGATCGCTTCGAGCTTCGCGCACCCGGAGGGCCGCGAGGGCATGGAGGCGTTCATCGAGAAGCGCAAGCCGGACTGGAAGTAGGCATCGTGGCAGCGGGCCGCTACTACGAGGATTTCTCGGTCGGCGACACCTACAAGCACTGGCCCGGCCGCACCATCTCTGCGGCCGACAACACCTGGTTCACGCTGCTCACCATGAACCAGCACCCGGTGCACTTCGACGAGGAGTACGCCAGGCGCACCGAGTTCGGCAAGCCGCTCGTCAACAGCACGCTGACCCTCGCCGTCGTGGTCGGCATGAGCGTCGCCGACGTGAGCCAGCGGGCGGTCGCCAACCTCGGCTGGACCGACATCGAGATGCCGGCGCCGGTGTTCAACGGCGACACGCTGTACGCCGAGTCCACGGTGCTGGCAATGCGCGAGTCGAAGTCCCGGCCGACGCAGGGCATCGTCACGGTGAAGACGCGCGCCTGGAAGCAGGACGGCAACACGGTCATGACCTTCAAGCGCTCGGTGCTGGTGCCCAAGCGCGGCCACGGCATCGAGGACGCGAAACCATGAACGCGCAAGACGAAACCCAGATGCTGGACGCGATCTCGCGCTGGCTGGAGCGCGACGTGCGCCCGAAAGTGCGCGAGCTCGAGAAGAACGACACTTATCCGGACGCGATGGTGGAAACGATGTGCCAGCTGGGCCTGTTCGGCGCCACCATCCCGCAGCAGTACGGCGGGCTCGGGCTGCCGGCCGCCACCTACGCCAGGATCGTCGCCCGTATTTCCGAAGTCTGGATGTCGCTCACCGGCATCTTCAACTCGCACCTGATCATGGCGGCGGCGGTGGCGCGCTTTGGCACTGAGGAGCAGAAGCGCCGCTTCCTGCCGAAATTTGCGAGCGGCGAGGTGCGCGGCGGGCTCGCTCTCACCGAGCCCGATTGCGGCACCGATCTGCAGGCGATCCGCACGCGCGCGGTGCGCGATGGCAGCAATTACGTGATCAACGGCACCAAGACCTGGATCTCCAACGGCATCAAGGGATCGTGTTTCGCGCTGCTGGTGAAAACCAACCCCGCCGCCGAGCCGCGCCACCGTGGCATGAGCATGTTCCTCGCCGCCAAGGGCAAAGGCTTTCGCGTCTCGAGGAAGCTGGAGAAGCTCGGCTACAAGGGCATCGACTCCGCGGAGCTGATCTTCGAAGACTATCGCGTGCCCGCCGATTGCCTAATCGGCGGCGAGGAGGGCAAGGGCTTTCACCACGCCATGGGCGGGCTGGAATTGGGACGCATCAATGTCGCCGCGCGCGGCGTGGGCGTGGCCAACGCCGCGCTCAAGGACGCGGTGGCCTATTCGCAGGTGCGCAAGACTTTCGGCAAGCCAATCTGCGAGCACCAGGCGATCCAGTTGAAGCTTGGCGAGATGGCGACGCGCTGCGAGGCGGCGCGCCTGCTGGTGGAAAGCGCCGCGCGCGCCTACGATGCCGATGAGCGCTGCGACATGGAAGCCGGCATGGCGAAATACTTTGCCTCGGAGGCGGCGCTCGAAAACAGCATCGAGGCGGTGCGCATCCACGGCGGCTACGGCTACTCCACCGAGTTCAACGTGGAACGCTACTACCGCGACGCGCCGCTGCTGTGCATCGGCGAGGGCACCAACGAGATGCAGCGCATCATCATCGCCAAGCAGCTCATCGCGCGGAACCCGGCCTGATGCTGCCCCTCGCGGGCGTGCGCATCATCGCGGTCGAGGTCTACGGCGCCGGGCCTTTCGGCAGCGCGCACCTCGCCGACCTGGGCGCTGAAGTAATCAAGATCGAGCAGCGCGAGGCCGGCGGCGACGTCTCGCGCCTGGTGGGGCCGTATTTCCTGGGCGAAGGCGATGGCCACTTCTTCCAGTCGCTCAACCGCAACAAGAAGTCGCTCACCCTCGACCTGAAGCACCCGCGAGGGCAGGAGGTGCTGCACCGGCTCGCCGCAACTGCGGACGGCCTAATGGGCAACCTGCGCGGAGACCAACCGGACAAGCTGAAGATCACCTACCGGGACCTAGCGCCAGCCAACCCGAAAATCGTGTGCGCGCACCTTTCCGCCTACGGCCGCGACGGCAAGCGCAAGCACTGGCCCGGCTACGACTACCTGATCCAGGGCGAGGCGGGCTACCTCTCGGTCACCGGCGAGCCCGACGGGCCGCCCGCGCGCATGGGCCTGTCGGTGGTGGACTACTCGACCGGCACGACCTGCGCGCTCGCGCTGCTTGCCGGGATCCTGGAGGCGCGCCGCAGCGGCCGCGGCCGCGACCTTGACGTCTCGCTCTACGACGTCGCCATGCACCAGCTCAATTACCCTGCGGCGTGGTACCTGAACGAGGGACTGGTCACGGGGCGCGCGCCGCGCTCCGCGCACCCGTACATCGCACCCTCGCAGCTCTTTCGCACGCAGGATGGCTGGATCTTCGTCATGGCGCAAACGCAGCGCTTCTGGGAGTTGCTTTGCGACAAGCTCGGCCGGCCCGAGCTGAAGGCGGGCGCGAAATTCCGCGACCTTGCGGCGCGGCGCGAGAACCGCGACCGACTCACCGCGGTGCTGGACGAGGAATTCGGCAGGCGCACCACCGCCGATTGGCTGGAGATGCTCTCAGGCAGCATCCCCTGCGGCCCGGTCTACGACATGGCGCAGGCGCTGCAGAACCCGTACTTCGTCGAGCGCGGCGGCGTGCAAGTGTTCGACCATCCCGAGCGCCCGGGCTTCAAGCTGGTGGCGAGCCCGTTCCGGCTCGGCGAGGCGTTGCCGGCACGATCGGCGCCGAAGCTCGGACAGCACACCGCCGAGCTGCTGCGCGAGCTCGGCTACGCCGACGCCGAGATCGAGCGCCTGAAGCAGGCCGGGGCGGTCTGAGGGATGAAGCTCGAGGGCATCCGCGTCATCGACCTGTCGCTGTTCCTGCCGGGGCCGCTGGCGACGCAGTTCATGGCGGACCACGGTGCGGAGGTGATCAAGATCGAGTCGCTGCACGAGGGCGAGCCCAACCGCGAGATCGGCGCCAAGCGCGACGGCGTGAGCGTGTATTTCGCCAACACGCACCGCGGCAAGAAGAGCCTTGCGCTCAACCTCAAGGATCCGGACGGGGTCGAGGTGCTGCTGCGCCTGGCGGAGAAATCGGACGTGATGCTGGAAGCATTCCGGCCGGGCGTCGCCGAGCGGCTCGGCATCGGCTATGCGCAGGTGGCGAAGCGCGCGTCGCGCATCGTCTATGCCTCGATCGCGGCATTCGGCCAAAGCGGGCCCTACCGCGACCTCGCTGCGCACGACCTCGCCACCGAGGCGATGGCGGGCGTGCTGTCTCTGAACTGCGGCGGCGACGGCAGGCCGGCGATGCCGGCGATCGCCAGCGCCGACATGCTCGCTTCGATGATGACGCTTTCGGGCGTGCTGATGGCGCTTTACCGGAGGAAGGAAACGGGCAAGGGCGACTATCTCGACATGGCGATGGCGGACTGCCTGCTTGCCTGCCTGCCCAACAACATGGGCACGGCGATGAGCGAGCGGCGCCAGCCCGACCCGAAGGAGGAGCGCACCCTCGGCGGCAACGCGCTTTACGGCATCTACGAAACCAAGGACCACGATTTCGTCGTGCTCGCCGGGCAGGAGATGAAGTTCGCGCGCAATCTGCTCGAGCCGCTCGGGCGCGCCGACCTGGTCGAGCTGTGCAAGCTGCCGCCGGGGCGGGGACAGGATCCGGTGCGCGAGTTCCTGGCCGCGACTTTTCGCACCAGGACCAAGGCCGAGTGGGTCGAGTGGTTCCGAGGGCGCGACGTCGCCTTCGCGCCGCTGCGCACGCTGCCCGAGGTGCTGGAGGATCCCCACTTCAAGGCGCGCGGCATGGTGCAGAAGGATGCGCGCGGCTGGGACCACCTCGGCGTGCCGATCCGTTTCCAGGCGGAACCCGGGCGCGCAAGCTTCGATCCTCCGGCGCACGGCCAGCACACGGCGGAAATCCTGCGGCACCTCGGCTATGCCGAGGGCGACATCGCGCGGCTCGAATCCAGGGGTGTGGTGAAGGGCTCTTGAACCAGCGGCGGCACCTGCCGCCGGGTGCTCAGCGCCGTTTCAGGCGCTCGCCGAATTCGTCGCTGAAGCCGAGCAGGTAGCTGCTCAGCTCGTCCAGCAGCTCGTCGGTGAACTGTTCCAGCTTGACGCGGCAGCCGGCGTTGCCGAGCTGGATCACGTTGCGCAGTTCGACCACGATCTCCTGATCGTCGTAATCGGCTTGCAGGCGCGCCTCGCAGGGCACGTGCGCCAGCGCGAACATCGCCTTGTTCATGGTGCCGGCCGTGCTCCTGGCGCTTACTGGCTGGTGGCGCAAGCCAAAGCGGTTGAGCAGGTCACGGAACTGCGCCGCCTCCTGCGTCATCACTTCCACCCGCAGCGGCGTCACCGGCCCGAGCTTGTAGCGCAGCGACACGTAGTCGAGCATTTCCTTGTCGAGCACGCTGCGGCTGCGCGAATCGGCGAACGCGTCTGACAGCACCGCTTCGGTGATCTCGCCGACGTACAGCACCTTGTAGGGGCGGCCGTACACCGGGTGGGAGCCGTTCACCTCGGCGGCGATCTGGGCTAAGAACTGGAACATGGCGCGCAGCCGCTGGTCGAGGCGCGACGCCGCCTCCAGCGCGCGCGCCCTGCTTTCCGACGCCGTGCTGCGTCCCACGGAGGCCTGCTTGCGCAGCAACTCGAGGGCGCTGGAGCGGCGCGCACCCGGGTTCTCGACTTCCTGCTGGCGCTCGAATTCCTCGCGCAACTTGGCCTGGGTCTCGGACCAGCGGTGCAGCTCCTCGGCTTTGCGCTGGCTCGCCTCGGCCTCTTCCCGCATGCGGTCGCGCTCCTGCCCCTCGAAGCTGCGCGCGAACTGCTCCATGTCGTTGATCAGGCCAATGTTGGTCTGCTCGTTGAACACCGGCATCTCGACGGTTCGTTCCAGCAGGGTCGTGCCTGTCAGTTCCGCGCGGCTGGCGATAATGGTGATGTCGGCGGGCGGCGGCGAATTGGCTGGTGCGCCACCACCGCGCAGCCGACGCAGGTCGTTCGCCATTTCCCCGGCGCGCTGGTAGCGGTCCTCGGATTTCTTCGCCAGCGCGCGGCGCAGGATCTCGTCGAACGCCGCCGGGATGGCGCGGTTGATTTCGGTGACCGGCTGGTGCTGGGCGCGCGCGATGCGGTCCATGAGCGCGAAAATGGTGGTGTCGCTGGTGCGCTCGAAAGGCGTCTTGCCGACCAGCATCTCGTACAGCACCACGCCGAGCGAAAACACGTCGGCGCGCGGGTCCACCGGCAGGCCGATCACCTGCTCGGGCGCCATGTACTTGGGCGAGCCGAGCGCGGTGCCGGCCTGCGTCATGGTCGAGGAGGGGACGTAGGCGACGCCGAAATCGGTGAGCTTGGTGTGGCCGGTCGCCGACACCATGATGTTGGCCGGCTTGACGTCGCGGTGCACGATGGCGAAGCGCTGCGCATGATCCAGGCCCTCGGCCACCTGCGCGGCGATGTCGGCCACGGTGTCGAAGGCCAGGCGCTCGCCGTGCTTGAGAATCTTCTGCAGCGACTGGCCTTCCAGCAGTTCCATGGCGATGTATGCAAGGCCTTCATGCTCGCCTACGTCGTACACCGTGACCACGTTGGGATGGTTGAGGCGGCCGGCAGATTTCGCCTCGCGCAGGAAGCGCTCGCGCACCTCGGCCAACGCCTCCTCGGGAAGTGCCGCGCTCAGGGTCTTGATGGCCACCTCGCGCTCGATCAACGGGTCGAGCGCCCGGTACACGGTGCCCATGGCGCCGCGCCCCAGCTCCCCCAAAATTCGATACCGCCCGAGTGTTTCCAGGTTCATGTGTGACCGCCCCGGAACGGGCGCCAAGCTTCTCCAACCTGCGCCGAGGGCAGCATCAATATTGCCCAATATAGTCGCCTCGGCAAGGGGTTGCATGCGGTCGGTTTATCCCGCAGTTCAAATGTTCGCAAGGCTAGAATGAACGCGGCAGCCCGAGAACGTGTTCCGAAATGTAAGAAAGTATCAAGTTGGTAGAAATCGGGGCCACGAGGTAGAGGCGCGACTCTCGGAACTTGCGCTCGACGTCGTACTCGGCGGCGAAGCCGAAACCGCCGTGCGTCTGCAGGCACACGTTCGCAGCCTCCCACGAGGCCTTCGCCGCCAAGTGCTTGGCCATGTTCGCTTCCGCCCCGCAGTGCTGCCGATCGTCGAACAGCGCCGCCGCCTTGTAGCGCATCAGGTTGGCGGCTTCGAGCTCCATGTAGCACTCGGCGATCGGGAACTGCACCCCCTGGTTCTGCCCGATCGGCCGGTCGAACACCACGCGCTCCTTGGCGTAGCGCGTCGCGCGGTCGACGAACCAGTAGCCGTCGCCGATGCACTCGGCGGCGATCAGGATGCGCTCCGCGTTCAGGCCGTCGAGGATGTACTTGAAGCCGCTGCCTTCGCGCCCGATCAGGTTCTCGGCCGGGATCTCGAGATTGTCGAAAAACACCTCGTTGGTCTCGTGGTTCACCATGTTGCGGATCGGGCGCATGCTCATGCCCTTGCCGAGGGCCTCGCGCTTGTCGACGAGGAAGATCGACATGCCCTCGGACTTCTTCTTCACCTGTGCTAGCGGCGTGGTACGCGCCAGCAGGATCATGAGCTCGGAATGCTGCAGGCGCGAGGTCCACACCTTCTGCCCGTTGATCACGTAGCGGTCGCCTTTCTTCACCGCCATGGTCTTGATGCGGGTGGTGTCGGTGCCGGCGCTCGGCTCGGTGACGCCCATCGACTGCAGGCGCAGCTCGCCGCTTGCGATCCTGGGCAGGATTTCCTTCTTCTGCTCGGGCGAACCGTGGCGCAGCAGCGTGTTCATGTTGTACATCTGGCCGTGGCAGCAGCCGGCATTGCCGCCCGAGCGCGTGATCTCCTCCATGATGACCGAGGCTTCCGTCAGCGACAGCCCCGAGCCGCCGTATTCCTCGGGAATCAACGCCGACATCCAACCTGCCTTGGTGAGCGCATCGACGAACGCCTCCGGGTAGGCGCGAGCTTCGTCCACTTTCTGCCAATAGGCCGAATCGAAGCCGACGCACAGGGCGCGCACGCCGTCGCGAATGGCGCCGTGTGAGCCGACGGGATCGGGATCGTCGGCCTTCATTTGCTCCCCGGCTTGGCGTGCGCGCTGGCTTCCTCTTCGGTGCGGTGCCAGACCTCCTGCGCGATCGGCTGGCGCGACTCCTCCAGAATGTGGCCGACCAGGCCCACCGCGCGCGCCATGACGCCGATGCCGCGCGCGATCCGCCAGTCGAACCCCATTTCGCACAGGATGGCGCCGATGGCGCCGGTGGCGTTGATCGGCAGGCTCTTGCCCGAGGCGCGTTCGGCCTCCGCCTGCACGCGCTCGATCAATTCCACGTACTTGCCGTGGAAGCCGCACTCGCGTGCCAGCGCGAACAGGCGCGGCACGCGCGGATCCACCGGCTTGTGGATCGGGTGCCCGATTCCAGGAACGATCTCTTTGCGCGCACGGCAGGCGGCGACGAGGTCCTTCGCCAGCGCCCCGAGGTCGGCGCCGGATTTTGGGTCGGGCAGGGCCTCGCGCAGCATCTTCGCGCAACCCTCGGTTGAGCCCACGAACACGCTGCCCAGGCCGCACAGCCCGGCGGCCACCGCGGCCTGCAGCGCTTCAGGGGCGCCGAGAAAAGTGAGCCGTGCCACAAGCGCGCTCGGCGTGATGCCGTGCTCGACCAGCGTCACCGCCATGGCGTTGAACATTTTCGACTCGGCTGCGCTCGGCGTGCGGCCGGTGAGCTCGAGGAACGCCATGTCGCCGAGATTGAGATGGCCCAAGATCTCGCCCGGCAGGTCCTTGCCGCGCACCACGATCCGATCGGAGGTGCTCCAGCCCATGTCCGACTTCATCTGCGTGCGCTTCGCCATTGTGTCGTCGGTCCTCAGTCGGCCTTGATGCCCGCGTCCTTGATCACCTTCGCCCAGCGCGCGACCTCGGATTTAACGAAGCCGTCGAACTGCTCCGGCGTGCCGGTCTGCACTTCGACGCCCTGCTTGAGAATGCGCTCCTTCACCTCTGGCGAGTTGAGGATGCGGCGGATCTCCGCGTTCAGGCGTTGCACGATGTCGCGCGGCGTACCCGCGGGCGCGAGGATGCCGAACCACACCGACAGGTCGTAGCCCGGGACGCCGGCTTCGTCCAGCGTCGGCACATCGGGCGCGAGCGCGGAGCGCTGTTTGGTGGTCACCGCCAGGGCTTTCATCTTCCCGGCGCGCACGTGCTGGATCACGTTGGGCACGTTGTCGAACATGACGTCCACCTGCCCGGCGATGAGGTCTGTGACCACGGGCGCGCTGCCCCGGTAAGGGATATGGACCATGTAGGTCTTGGTCATCGATTTCAGCACTTCCATGGACAGGTGTACCGAAGTGCCGTTGCCCGAGGAGCCGTAGTTGATCTTGCCCGGCCGCGCGCGCGCGTAGCCGAGCAGTTCCTTGACGTTGTTCGCAGGGAAGGAGGGATGCGCCACCAGCAGGTTGGCCGAGGTGCCGGCAAGCGTTATGCCGGCGAAGTCCTTGGTGACGTCGAACGAGGTCTTGTACAGGCTCTGGATCACCGAGAACGGCAGCGCGGCGCCGAACAGGGTGTAGCCGTCGGGCGCCGACTTGGCCGCGGCCTCGGTGCCGATGATCGAGTTGCCGCCGGGCCGGTTGTCCACCACCACCGGCTGGCCGAGCGCCTTGGGCAGCTCGGCGGCGATGATGCGCCCGAGCGTGTCGTTGAACGCGCCCGGCGGGAACGGCACGATGTAGCGGATCGGCTTGTTCGGGTACTGCGCATGGGCGAGCCACGGCAGGGCGAGGAGCAGAGCGGCGAGGAGTTTTGTCATAGTTCAAATATATCCGGGTCCTTCGATCGCGGGGTGCTTCGCAAGGAAATCTTCGTTCACTTCGAGTCCGAGGCCGGGCTTGTCGAGCGGCCAGACGTTGCCGTCCTTGTCCACCACACCGGGGTTGGACACCAGCTCGTCGCGGAACTTGTTCGATTTCGACACATCGCCCTCGAAGTAGCCGCCGTTGTCAATTGCGGCGAGGAAATGAATGCTGGCGGCGTGATTGAGCCCGGTCATCGAGCTATGCGGGTGCATCGGCAGCTTGTATGCCGAGGCCATGGCCGCGATGCGCAGCGCCTCGGTGATGCCACCGGTCTTTGACAGGTCGGGCTGAAGGATCGTGATCGCGCCATCCTCGATCACGCGGTTGAACTCGAAACGGGTGTAATGGTTCTCGCCGGCGGCCAGAGGCGTTCTGCCGAAACCTTTCGCCATCTGGTAGCTGCGGTAATCGTGCGCGGGGAAGGGCTCTTCCAGCCAGGCGACGCCGAGCTCGTCCATCCCCGGCATCACCTGTCGCGCGTCCTCTACGCTGTAGCCGATGTTCGCATCGGTGAGGATCACGAGATCGTCGCTGCACGCCTTGCGCACCGCGCGGATGCGCTCGAGGTCCCGTTTCGGTGAGTCGCCGACGCGCAACTTCACCGCCTTGTAGCCCGCGTCGAGGCTTTTTTTCAGTTCCTCGATGAGCTGCGCAGGCGGCTGGTAGCCGAGCGACACGCCGCCGGCGTACGCTGGAATGCCGCGGCGCGAACCGCCGAGCAGCTTGTAGAGCGGCATCCCAGCCGCCTTGCCGCGGATGTCCCACAGCGCCATGTCGATGCCGCTCATCGCGAGGCAGGTCCCCGCGCCCATTCCGTGGCTGGCGAGCTGCATGCGGTAGATCTTGTGCGACACACCCACCACGTCGGCGGCGTCCATGCCGACGACCAGTTGCCGCAGCGTGGTCTCGATCAGCTTGGCGACGGCAGTGTGTGCGCGGCCGTGATGCGATTCGCCCCAGCCCACCAGCCCGCCAGCGGTGGTGACCTTGACCACCACGGCATCGCGTTTCACCGCGGTGCCTATGCCGAGCGAGACGCGGTTCTCCGGCAGCACCGGGAACGAAGTCGGATAGGCCTTGATTTCAACGATCTTGAGGTCGGCGGGCACGGAAATGGCTCCAGACTTCGGGGTTGACGAGGTGATGCGGCGCTTCGCCGGCGAGCATGCGCAGCGTGTCCTCCGCGGCGGCGACGCCCATGCGGCCGCGCGATTCGCGGGTCATGCCCGCAAGGTGCGGCGTCAGCACCACGTTGTCGAGCGCGAGCAGCGGATGGCCGGGCTCGATGCGGTAATGCTCGTAGACATCCAGCATCGCGCCGGCGATGCGCTTTTCCCGTAGCGCCGCCACCAGCGCCGCTTCCTCGACCACGGCGCCGCGGCCGACGTTGATAAGCCAGGCGCCCGGCTTCATCGCGGCGATGCGGGCGCAGTCGAACAGATGGTGCGTTTCCGGGGTGAGCGGACAGGTGAGCACCACGAAATCCGATTGCCTGACCAGCTCATCGAGCGGCGCCGGTTCGGCTTCGGCGGGCAGGCGGTCAAGGCGCCGCTGGTTGCCCAGCACGCGCATCTCGAAGCCGCGCCGCAGGATGCGCGCGAGGCGCCTGCCGATCTCCCCCACGCCCACGATTCCCGCGGTGAGGGCGGCGATCTCGTGCGCGCGGGCGCCGAGCGCGCGCGCCTGGTCCCAGGGCTGGCTGCGCAGGGCAGTGGTAATCGGGAATACGTTGCGCGCCAGCATCAGCATCGCCATCACACAATACTCGGCGACCGATTGCGCATTGCCGCCGGGAAGGTTTGCCACCGCCACACCGTGGGCGTTCGCGGACGGCAGCGGCACGAGGTCGATGCCGGTGCCGTGGATGGTCACCGCGCGCAGCCGCGGCGCCGCCTCGAAGATGTCGTCAGGCAGGCGGCTGCGCGTGATCAGCGCATCGCAGCCGCACGCCAGGTTGCGCACCGTGGCGGCGTTGCCGTCCGGCGCCGCGGTCACCTCGGCGCCGTGCTCGCGCAGCAGTTGCTCGCCCGAGGCATCGATCGGGTCGACGAGCAGGACGCGCTTCATCCGATGATGCCGCCGGACTTGAGCGCCGCAAGCTCGGCGTCGCTCTTGCCGAGCAGTCCCTTGAGGACTTCCTCGTTGTGCTCGCCCAGCAGCGGCGGCGCGAGTCGGTACTCGACCGGCGTCGCCGACAACCGCATCGGGCTCGCCACCAGCGGGGCGACCCCGCCGAGGGAATGCGGCATGTCCACGCGCAGCCCGCGGTGCTGCACCTGCGGGTCGTCGAAGACTTCCTTCATGTTGTTGATCGGGCCGCAGGGCACGCTGGCCGCTTCCAGCGCCTCGATCCACTCGCGCTTGGAGCGCGTGCGCATGATCTCGGCGATGAGCGGGACCAGCTCGGCGCGGTGCACGATGCGCTGCGAGTTGGTCTTGAAGCGCGCCTCCGCCGCCAGCTCCGGGCAACCGGCTGCCTCGCAGAAGCGCTCGAACTGGCCGTCGTTGCCAACCGCGAGGATGATGTGCCCGTCGGCGGTCGGAAAAACTTCGTAGGGCACGACGTTGGCGTGCGCATTGCCATAGCGCAGCGGGATCCTGCCAGAGCAGAGGTAGCTCACGATCTGGTTGGCATTGAAGGCGACGATGGTGTCGAGCAGCGCGGCGTCGATGTACTGCCCCTGGCCGGTGCGCTCGCAATGCGATACCGCGGCGACGATCGCGAGGCTCGCGTACATGCCGGTGAGCACGTCGGTGATCGCGATCCCCACTTTCTGCGGCCCGGCGCCAGGCTGGCCGTCGCGCTCGCCGGTGATCGACATGAGGCCGCCCATGCCCTGGAAGATGAAGTCGTAGCCGGGGCGCGCCGCGTGCGGCCCGTCCTGCCCGAAGCCGGTGACCGAGCAGTACACCAGGCGCGGGTTCAATTTCTTGAGGTCATCCCAGGCCAGGCCGTACCGCGCGAGGTCGCCCACCTTGTAGTTCTCGATCAGCACCTGGCTCGTGGCCGCCAGCGCGCGCACGATCGCCTGGCCTTCGGGCTTGGAAATGTCGAGCGTCACCGATTTCTTGTTACGGTTGACCGAAAGGAAGTAGGCCGACTCGCGCGTCTCGCGCCCGGCTCCGTCCTTGAGCCACGGCGGGCCCCAGCCGCGCGTGTCGTCGCCCGAGCCGGGGCGCTCGATCTTGATTACCTCGGCGCCGAGATCGGCGAGGTTTTGCGCCGCCCACGGCCCGGCGAGCACGCGCGACAGGTCGAGAACGCGGAGGTGCGAAAGTGGGCCCGGCATCTGGTTTACTCCGCCAGCGGCAAGTCGCGAAGGATTTCGGCAGCCTCTTGGGGCTTGACCGGCGCCTCGCCTAGCAGCGCGCCGGATAGGGCGCTCTCGAGCACCGGCTGCGAGGGCGCCAGCGGGTCGCGCGGCTGTAGCCGGTGCTGGTAGATCAGCGCTGCCAGCAGCAGCCGGCGCGCGTCGCCGTTGGCCGACATGCGTGCGCCTTCTCCCGCCAGCACTGCCGCCGCAGTGGCGTAATAAAGGCCTGTCGCCGCCTGGCGCGCATCGGTCTCGTCGGCCTCGCGCGCGAATTCCGCGGCGCGCACCAGCGCTTCGCCCAGCGCCTTGCCCAGCTTGTTCGGCGGCAGCAGCGACTGCAGCGCAGGAACCAGCATCTCGAGCGCGCCTTTGCGGCGGATCGCGCGCATGGCGTCGAGGGCGACGATGTTGGAGGTGCCTTCCCAGATCGAGCCGAGGTGCGCGTCGCGCACCAGGCGCGCGTCGGGCCACTCCTCGATGTAGCCGCTGCCGCCGCGCACCTCCATCGCGTCGCCGGTTGCGCGCCGGGCGTCGCGGCAGGCGCGGAACTTGAGCAGCGGCGTGAGCAGGCGCACGCGCAGGCGCGCGGCGTCGTCGCCGGCGTCCGCCTTGGCGAGCTCGGTCGCTGTGTAGAGCATCACCGAGCGCGCGGCCTCCGCGGCCAGCATCAGCTTGAGCAGCTGGCGGCGCATCAGCGGCATCTCGACCAGGGTCTTGCCGAAGGCGACGCGGCGGCGCGCTATGAACAGCGCCTCGCTGAGGGCACGCCGCATCATGCCGGCGGCGCGCATGCCGTTGGAGAGCCGCGACATGTTGATCATGTCGGTCATCTGCACGAAGCCGCGCGTCGCATCACCGACCAGGAACGCGACCGCGCCCTCGAGGCGGATCTCGCCGCTAGGCATGTCGCGCGTGCCGAGCTTGTCCTTCAAGCGCACGATGCGGTAATGGTTGGGCGTGCCGTCGGGCAGCGTGCGCGGTAGCAGGAACAGCGCCAGTCCCCTGGTGCCGGCCGGCGCGCCATGGGGCCGCGCCAGCACCATGGCGAGCGCAGCGTCGGCGTTGGAGCAGAACCACTTGTCGCCCGTGAGCAGCCAGTGTTCGCCTGTGCGCACGGCGCGGGTTTCGGTGGCGCCGACGTCGGAGCCCGCGCCCTGCTCGGTCATGAACATCGCCCCTTGGTAGAGCGTGTCCAGGTCCTGCGACGTGAGCGCCGGCAGGAACTGCGCCACCAGTCCCGAATCGCCGAACTTGCGCAACGTGCGCGTGAGCGAGTCGGTCATCGACAGCGGACAACAGACGCCGAATTCGGCCTGTACGTAGACGTAGGTGAGAGCGTATTTCGCCACCGGCGGCAATGGCGCCGGCCAGCCGAGGACGCCGCCGCGATGCGACATGGCGGCCAGCCCGTACTCGCCGAACGCGATCTCCTCGAGAAGGCGGTAGGCCGGGTGCCTCTCGATCCATTGCTGGTCTTCGCCGGCGCGCGAGCGATGGTGCAGCACCGGTGGATGGCGGTCCGCCGTGGCGGCGAGCTCGTCGAGAGTGCCACCCGCGAGCGCTCCGAGGCGTTCGAGGTGAGGCATGAGGTGCGCGTGCAGCTTTGGCTCCAGGTAAAGCGCCAGCAGCGGCGCGAACTGCGGATCCGCCAGGAACAGGTTGCTGCCGCGCGAGTCGGGCAGGGCGCCTGCGCTCGAAGCGGCGACGAAGGCTGGCGCCGGATTCAACTGCTTTCTCGTGTCAGCCATGGTGTCTCAGTCTTCTGGCGCGCCTCGTAGGCGCTGATCGCCTCGGCGTGCCGCAGCGTCAGGTCGATGTCGTCCCAACCGTTGAGCAGGCATTCCTTGCGGAACGAATCGAGCTCGAAGCGCTCGAGGCTGCCGTCCGGCAGCGCAATCGTCTGCGCCTGCAGGTCGATCGTCAACTCCGCGCCCGGCCGCGCCGTCAGCAGCGCGCGGATGCGCGCCACGCGCTCGATGGGCAGAGTGAGCGGCAGCAGCCCGTTCTTGTACGTGTTCTCCTCGAAGATCTCGCCGAACGAGGGCGCAATCCAGGCGCGGAAGCCCCATCCTTCGAGCGCCCATACGGCGCCCTCGCGCGAGGAGCCGCAGCCGAAATTCTCGCCGGCGACAAGGATCTTCGCGCCGCGCCAATGCGGCTGGTTGAGAAAGAATCCGGGGTCCTCGCTGCCGTCGGCGCGCAGGCGCAGGTCGTGAAACAGAAATTTGCCGTAACCGGCAGAGCGCGGCTGGCGCAGGAAGCGCGCCGGCACCATGCGGTCGGTGTCCACGTTGGCGAGCTCGAAGGGCGCCGCCACCGCTTGCAGGTTGACGAAGGGCTCCATCGCTCAGTGCAGCATCTTGCGAACGTCCGCGATGGCGCCGCGCGTCGCGGCCGCCGCGGCCATTGCCGGGCTCATCAGGTGCGTGCGCACGCCCTGACCCTGGCGGCCCTCGAAATTGCGGTTCGACGTCGACGCGACGCGCTCGCCGCGCTGCGCCAGGTCGCCGTTGATGCCGATGCACATCGAGCAGCCGGCGTCCAACCACTCGCAACCGGCTTCGAGAAAAATACCCTGCAGCCCTTCGGCCTCGGCGGCGCGCTTCACCAGTCCGGAACCGGGGACCACCATCGTCGGCACGCAAACCTTTTGGCCGCGCAGGATTTCGGCCGCCGCTCGCAGGTCCTCCAGCCGGCTGTTGGTGCACGAGCCGATGAATACGCGATCGATCTTCAGGCCCTCGAGCGCGCGTCCCGGGGAAAGATCCATGTAGGCGAGCGCCTGTCGCATGCCGGAGCGTTTGCCGGCGTTGGATTCGCGCTCCGGGTCGGGCACGTGGCCGCTCACCGGCACGCCGTGCTCGGGGCTGGTGCCCCAGGTGACCTGTGGTGCGAGTGCCGCGCCATCGAGTGACACCTCGCGGTCGAACCGGGCACCGGGGTCGGAGGGCAGGGTGCGCCACAGCGCAAGCGCGCGCTCCCAATTCGCGCCGCGCGGCGCAAAGGGCAGGGCGTCGAGATAGCTGTAAGTGGTGTCGTCTGGCGCCACCATGCCGCAGCGCGCCCCGGCTTCGATCGACATGTTGCAGATCGTCATGCGGCCCGCCATCGGCAGGGCGCGCAGCGCCGGGCCGGCGTACTCGATCGCGTAACCGGTGGCGCCGTCGGCGCCGATCGTGGCGATCAGCGCCAGGATCACGTCCTTGGCCGAGACGCCTGCCGCGAGCTGTCCCACGACGCTGATGCGCAGCGTTCTCGCCTTGCGCTGCCACAGCGTCTGCGTCGCCAGCACGTGCGCCACCTCGGAGGCGCCGATGCCGAAGGCAAGCGCCCCAAACGCGCCATGCGTGGAAGTGTGCGAGTCGCCGCACACCAGCGTGATGCCGGGCTGCGTGATGCCCTGCTCGGGACCGATGATGTGCACGATGCCCTGCCGCGGATCGCCGAAATCGAACAGCGCAATCTTGTGCGCGCGTGCGTTTGCCGCCAACCCCTCGACGCGCGCGCGCACCGTGGCATCCGCGATGCCGGTCGTGCCGGCGGCGCGATTGCGCGTCGGTATGTAGTGGTCGGGCACCGCGAAGCAGGTCTCGGGCTGGCGCACGCTGCGGCCCGATTCCTGCAAGGCGGAGAAGGCGTGGAAGCTGCCGTCGTGCAGCAGGTGGCGGTCGACGTAGAGCAGCGAGCGGCCGCCCGCGCCCTCTACGAGTGCGTGCCGCGCCCAGATCTTGTCGTAAAGCGTGCCCGCCATCAGCCCTTGGGGACGTGGCCCACCGAATCCTCGTACTTGCGCAGCGCCTCGGGCGACAGGAACTCGCGCTCCCAGGCGCGGATCTGGTCGAATCCGGCGAAGGTGTGCAGGTCGCCCAGCGGGTGTTTGACGAACTGCTCGGCAAAGCGTGCTTCCGCCATCGGCCCCTCGTCGCGCAGCTTGACCGCGAGGTCGTGCATCGCGACGAGTGCGGTGCGCATCAGGGCGCCGGCGCTGATCGTGACCGCGATGCCCAGCGCTTGCATCTCCTCGAGCGAGAAGCGCGGCGACACGCCGGTCATGTTGTAGAACACCGGCCCTTTCACCTCACGGCAAACGCGCCTGACTTCGTCCATTGAGGTGGGGCCTTCCACGAATGCCAGGTCGGCGCCGGCAGCGAGATAGGCGTTGGCGCGCCGGATTGCCTCGTCGAGCGAGCCGCCGTGCGCGCCGCGCGCATCGGTGCGCGCGATGAGCACGAAATCCGGGTCGAGTTCATCGCGTGTCGCGGCGGCGGCGCGTATCTTTCCCGCGGCTTCTTCGATGGCGATTACCTCGCGCCCGGCGACATGGCCGCAACGCTTCGGAGCGATCTGGTCCTCGATGTGGATGCCGGCGACCCCTGCGCCGATGAATTCGCGCACCGTGCGAATGACGTTGATCGCGTTGCCGTAGCCATTGTCGGCGTCGGCGATCAGCGGCACTCGAATGACCGAGGCGATGGCGCGGGCGTTCGCTACCATCTCGGTGAGCGTGATCAGCCCGGCATCCGGCAGGCCGGTCACCGAGAGCGAGCTGCCGTAGCCGCTCATGTAAATCGCGGGAAAGCCCACCTGGTCGAGCACACGTGCGCTCATCGGGTTGAAGCAGCCCGGTATGAAGAGGGTCTTGCGAGCCTTGAGGAGTTCCCTCAGGCGGGTCGTCTTGCGAAGCATCAGTCCACCTTTGCGCCGGAATCCTTCACCACCTTGGTCCACAGCACCTGCTCCTTCTCCATCAGGGCGCGGAATTCGGCCGGCGTGTTGCCGACCAGCTCGGCGCCCTGCTGCGTGAGGCGCTCGCGCACTGAGGGAACGCGCATCGCCTTGACCGCTGCATCGTGCAGGCTGGCGACGATCTCCTTCGGCGTGCCTGCCGGGGCCACGATCCCGTACCAGGTGTCCGAGGCGTAGCCGGTCACGCCCGCTTCTGCCATGGTCGGGATCTCTGGGGCGATGGCCGAGCGCCGGCTGCTCGTCAGGGCGAGCGCCTTGAGCTTGCCCGCCTTGATGAGCGGCAGCGTGGGAAGCAGCCCGTCCACGGCGAGCTGCACCTCGCCCGCGACCAGGTCCTGCCTCGCCTGGGTGCTGCCGCGGTACGGAATATGGACGATGAACACTCCGGTCATCGTCTTGAACAGTTCCATGTTGAGGTGCGTCGCAGAGCCGCTGCCGGCGGAACCGTAGTTGAGCTTGCCGGGGTTGCGTTTCGCGTAGGCAATCAGCTCGGCTATGCTGGCCGCGGGCACCGATGGATGCGCCACGACCAGCTGGTGCGTATTGGCGATCACGGTGATCGGCTCGAAATCCTTGATCGGGTCGTAGCCGACCTTGGGGCGCAGAGCGGGGTGAATGAGATGCGAGGGGCTCGCCGAGAGCAGGGTGTAGCCGTCCGGCGCGCTTCTGGCCACCGCTTCGGTGCCGATGACGCCGCCCGAGCCGGGGCGGTTCTCGACCACGAACGGCTGGCGCAGCAGCTTGCCCATCTCCTCGCTCACCACGCGCGCCAGCGTGTCGCCGGTGCCGCCGGCGGCGAGCGGCACGATCATGCGCACCGGTTTCGAAGGGTAGGGCTGCGCCGCCGCCAGCGCGCTGACCAGCAACAGCAGGAGTGCGGCGAAGCTTTTCAGATCGGGTCCCAGGAAAACACGTCCTGCGAGCGGTCTAGGGCGTAGAAGTGGGCCTTCATTGCCGGCATCGCGACCTCGGCGATCGCCTGCGGCGTCCAGCCCTCGGCGCGGTGCACCGAGCGCAGCGGCCGGCTCTGGCTCATGAGGAAAATCTCGTTCGCCCGCACCGCGAAGATCTGTCCGGTGACCGCCTGCGAGGCGTCGCTCGCCAGGTACACCGCAAGTGGCGCGATCTTGGAAGTTTCCATGCGCTTGACCTTCGCCAGGCGCGCCTGCTGATCGGGCGTGTCGGCGGGAATGGTGCCGATCATGCGGCTCCAGGCGAACGGCGAGATGCAGTTCGAGGTGACTTGGTACTTCGCCATGTCGAGCGCCATGGATTTCGACAGCGCCGCGATACCGAGTTTGGCGGCGGCGTAGTTGGCTTGGCCGTAATTGCCGACCAGTCCCGAGGTCGAAGTCATGTTGATGTAGCGTCCGGAGTTCTGGCTCTTGAAGTAGGGCGCCGCTGCGCGCGAGACGTAGAAGGTGCCGTTCAAGTGCACGTCGATCACCGCGCGCCATTCCTCGACCGACATGTTGAAGAAGAAGCGGTCGCGCAGGATGCCGGCATTGTTCACCACCACGTCGATGCGGCCGAAGGCGTCGATCGCCATCTTGACGATGCGGTTGGCGGCATCCCAGTCGGCGACGCTGTCGCTGCTCGCGACCGCGCTGCCGCCCTTGGACTTGATCTCCTCGACCACTTTCTGCGCCGGGCCGGCGTCGCGGCCTTCGCCGGAGACCGAAGCGCCGAGGTCGTTCACCACTACCTTGGCGCCGTGCGCCGCCATGGCGAGCGCGAAATCGCGCCCGATGCCGCCGCCCGCGCCCGTGACCACCACCACTTTCCCCTCGAGCATCCGGCTCACTCCCGATATGACGCGTCTCGCCGGTCCAGCATCCTCAGCATCGCCGGCCACTCGAGCTCGGTGATCTTGCGCCGCTGGCCGGGCTTGTAGCGCTCGTTGGTGACCGCGACCGTCTTCGGGTCCGGCATGTTGAGCTCGGTGTTGCAGGCCATCGCCTGCAACTGCGCCTGGCAGGCTTTTTCCAGCCAATGCATTACCACGAACGCCTCGCACACGCTGGCGCCGGCGGTGAGCAAGCCGTGGTTGCGAAGGATCATGGCCGCGCTGTCGCCGAGGTCACGCACCAGACGCTGCTGCTCGTCGAGATCCACCGCCGGACCTTCGTAATCGTGGTAGCCGATGTGGCCGAAGAACATGGCGTTCTGCGTCAGCGGCAGCAGGCCGCACTTGAGCGCCGAAACCGCCATTCCCGCCGGCGAGTGGGTGTGGATCACGCAACCGACGTCGTGGCGGGCACGGTGCACCGCGCTGTGGATCACGAACCCTGCCAGGTTGACGCCGTAACCGGTGCCCGAGTCCAGCACCAGCTTGCCGTCGAAGTCGATCTTGACCAGGCTGGAGGCAGTCACCTCTTCGTAGGCGTAGCCGTAAGGGTTGATGAGGAAATGCCCGTCCTCGCCGGGCACGCGGCCGGAGATGTGGTTGTAGACGAGGTCGTTCATGCCGAACAACGCCACCAGACGGTAGCAGGCCGCGACATCCACGCGCATCTGCCATTCCTCCGGGCTGACTTTGCCGCGCAGCGACTGCACGCGCACCTGAGATAGATCGCTCATGGGGTTTCCTCCGTCGCGAAATTCTCTCACGCGACGACGCGAGCGTAGCGGCCGTTTCGACCCGGCGCGCGGCACGCTTTAGCCCGAGTATGGCTCCTGCCCGTCCGTTTCCACCTCGTGAACTTCGAAAGCCCCGGTGCCCTGCTCGGTGACGTAGATGCGCCGCTCGCCGGGAGCGCCGAAAGCGAGGTTGGTGGGGCCGTTGCCGTGCAGGGCGATGCGGCGCAGCACCTGCCCTGCGGGGGAAAGCACCGTGACGTCGCCTTGCCAGACGACCGTGCAATAAAGATTGCCGTCGTGGCCGAACTTCATGCCGTCGGGACCTCGGAACGCCGGCTCCTTCGCCGGGTCGAGGACGTCGGCGAACAATTCCTTCGGCCCGAGCGAGCCGTCGTCGCGCCACGGGAAGCGCCACACTTTGCCGTCGTTGGTCGAGCCGACATACAGGTGGTTGTCGGGGCTGAACGCAAGCCCGTTGGCGAAATACAGACCGCGCGCGAGCAGGCGCACGGTTCGCCGGCGCGTATCGACGCGGAACACGCGGCCATCGGTCGGCATATTGCGGCGCTTCTCGGGCGGCACTTTCATGATCTCGGGCCGGTAGATGCCGGAGTCGGTCATGTAGAGCGCGCCGTCGGGGCCGAAGGCAAAATCGTTTGGAAACAGGAAGCGCTCGCCGTCGCACTCGGAAAGGTATTGCTCGAAACGCCCGTCCAGCGTCATGCGCAGCAGCGACGGCGGGTTCATGGACTCGGCGACCCAGATGGTGCCTTCGCGGTCTACGGCGAGTCCGTTCGGTCTGCCCGTGCGCGCGAGCACGTTCTTTTCTCGCCCGTCGGCGGAAATGCGGCATACCCAGCCGCGGCTCTCGTGCATCTCCACGAGCAGCCACGAGCCGTCGGCGAGGCGCACCGGCCCCTCTGGATTCATCAGGCCGGGATGGAAGATCGCCATTACGCTGACACTTTACCTGTTGACGCGCAAGGCGGTTTCACGAAGCAGCGAATGCAGGCAAACTGCGCGCCCGTGACCCCCGATCAGGCCGAACAGCAGGCGCGCGCACGACTTTCCTGGACGCTGCTCATGCTCGCTCCGATGCTGTGGTCGGCGAACATGCTGGTGGCGCGTTGGTCGGCGGACTGGTTCCCGCCGCATGCGCTCGCATTCTGGCGCTGGGTGGTGGCGCTGGTGCCGATGCTGGCGATCTGCGGCGCGGTCCTGTGGCGCCGGCGCCGGGAGGTGCTGCGCGAATGGCCGGACCTGCTGCTGCTCGGCGCGCTCGGCATGTGGATATGCGGCGCCTTCGTCTACATAGGCGCCGCCACCACCTCGGCGACCAACATCGGCCTGATCTACGCCGGCGTGCCGGTAATGGTGATGCTGCTCTCTGCGGCAGTATTCCGCGAGCGGCTCGGCGCGGCGCAAGCGGCGGGGGCCGTGCTGGCGCTGGTGGGCGTCCTGACGATCATCATGCGCGGCGACGCGCGCATTCTCGCCGGACTCGAGTTCACGGTCGGTGACCTCTGGACGCTGACCGCGGCGGCCTGCTGGGCGATCTATTCGGTGCTGATGCGCTACCGGCCGTCGCGACTCGATCCATTCCTGCGCCTGACGGCGGTGACCATCGGGGGCGTGCTGGTGCTCGCGCCGATGACCCTGGCCGAGGCTGCGCTCGTCGGCCTGCCGCCGTTGGAATGGCGTTCGCTTGTGGCGGCGCTGATCGCAGGACTCTTGCCGGGTTTCGGCGCCTACCAGGCGTACTCCTGGCTGCTGCGCGAAATTGGCGCCGCGCGCACGTCGCTGGTGCTCTACCTCACCCCGGTGTACACGGCGCTACTGTCCTGGCTGCTGCTGGGAGAAGCGATCCGGGGCTACCACCTGGCGGGTGCGGTGCTGGTGCTTGGCGGTGTCTGGATCGCTGGCCGAGGCGCTTCCGGCCGTGTTTGAAACGGAATCGCGGCCGCGGGTGCAAGCTATAATCCTCGCTCCCCGATTCGATTTCCCGCCCCATGAAAGTCCTGGTCAGCGTCAAGCGCGTGGTGGATTACAACGTCAAGGTCCGGGTCAAGGCCGACGGCACCGGCGTGGAGACTGCCAACGTCAAGATGTCCATGAATCCCTTCGACGAGATCGCGGTCGAGGAGGCGTTGCGCCTGAAGGAAGCGGGCATCGCCACCGAGGTGGTGGTGGTCTCTTGCGGCGTCGCTGCCTGCCAGGAGACTCTGCGCACCGCGCTCGCGATCGGCGCCGACCGCGCCATCCTGGTGGAAAGCGATGCCGACCTGCAGCCGCTCGCGGTGGCGAAGCTGCTCAAGGCGGTGTGCCAGAAGGAGAGCCCGCAGCTCGTGATCCTGGGCAAGCAGGCGATCGACGACGATTCGAACCAAACCGGGCAGATGCTGGCGGCGCTGCTGGGCTGGCCGCAGGCGACATTCGCCTCCAAGGTTAAGGTCGCCGACGGCAAGGCGCAGGTGACGCGCGAGGTGGACGGCGGGCTGGACACGATCTCGATCAGGCTGCCGGCGGTGATCACCACCGACCTGCGGCTGAACGAGCCGCGCTACGTGACGCTGCCCAACATCATGAAAGCGAAAAAGAAGCCGCTGGAGAACCTGAAGCCCGACGCGCTGGGCGTGAACGTGGCGCCGCGCCTGAAGACGCTCAAAGTGGTCGAGCCCTCGAAGCGCAAGGCCGGCGTCAGGGTGGCGGATGCGAAGGCGCTGGTGGACAAGCTGCGCAATGAAGCCAAGGTAATTTGAGATGGCGATCCTGGTCTTTGCAGAGCATGACAACCAGTCGGTCAAGAAGGCGACCCTGTCTACGGTCGCCGCGGCGCAGAAGATAGGCGGCGAGATCCACCTGCTGGTAGCGGGGCACAATTGCGCCGCTGCAGCCAAGGCGGCGTCGCAGGTGGCCGGGGTGGCCAAGGTGCTGCACGCGGACGCGGCGCAGCTCGACGACGAGATCGCGGAAAACGTCGCCGCCCTGATCGTCTCGCTCGCCAAGGGCTATACGCACGTGCTGGCGCCGGCGACCTCGAACGGCAAGAACGTGCTGCCGCGCGCGGCAGCGCTGCTGGACGTGCAGCAGATCTCCGAGATCGTCGCCGTCGAGAGCGCGGATACTTTCGTGCGCCCGATCTACGCCGGCAACGCGCTCGCCACGGTGCAGTCCGGCGATCCGATCAAGGTGATCACGGTGCGCGCCACCGGTTTCGACGCCGTGGCCGCTAGCGGCGGCAGCGCGCCGGTGGAGAGCGTGGCGGTGCCGGTCGACAGCGGGCTTTCCAGCTTCGTGAGCCGGGAGGTGCAGAAAACCGAACGCCCGGAGCTGACTTCGGCGCGGGTAGTGGTCTCCGGCGGCCGCGGCATGGGCTCTGGCGACAACTTCAAGCTGCTCGAGCCGCTCGCCGACAAGCTGAATGCGGCCATGGGGGCTTCGCGCGCCGCGGTCGACGCGGGGTTTGTGCCCAACGACTGGCAAGTCGGCCAGACCGGCAAGATCGTCGCCCCCGAGCTGTATATCGCGGTCGGAATTTCCGGCGCCATCCAGCATCTCGCGGGGATGAAGGATTCGCGCGTCATCGTCGCCATCAACAAGGACGAGGAGGCGCCGATTTTCCAGGTCGCCGACTACGGCATCGTAGGCGACCTGTTCCAGATCGTGCCGCAGCTCGTGGAAGAGCTTAATAAGTAGGATTTCGCCCCGATGAGCGCCTACGTAGCCCCCCTGAAGGAAATGCGGTTCGTGCTCCAGGAACTTGCCGGCCTGGGTGAGGTAGCCAAGCTCCCCGGCTGCGAGGAAGCTACCCCAGATACGGTCGGCGCAATCCTCGAGGAAGCCTCGAAGTTCGCTTCAGAAGTCCTTGATCCATTGAATTATTCTGGTGATCAAGAAGGCTCTGTCTGGAACGACGGCGCGGTGCGGACGCCTAAGGGCTTCAAGGAGGCCTACGGCAAATACGTGGAGGCAGGCTGGGCGGCGCTGCCGGTCGCCTCGGAGTGGGGCGGGCAGGGGCTGCCCAGGCTCGTGGCGACCCCGGTCGAGGAAATGTGGTGCAGCGCGAACATGAGCTTCTCGCTATGCCCGATGCTGACGCAAGGGGCGCTGCATGCTCTCGAGCATCGCGGCTCGGAGGCGCTGAAGCAGAAGTTCCTGCCGAAGATGGCGAGCGGCGAGTGGACCGGCACCATGAACCTCACCGAACCGCAGGCCGGCTCCGACCTCGCCCTGGTCAAGACGCGCGCCGTGCGGCAGGGCGATCACTACCTGATTTCCGGGCAGAAGATCTTCATCACCTACGGCGAGCACGACTTCACCGACAACATCGTGCACCTGGTGCTGGCGCGCACGCCGGACGCGCCCGAGGGCGTGAAGGGGATCTCGCTGTTCGTGGTGCCGAAGTTCCTGCTCGGCGCGGACGGCTCGCCGGGCAAGCGCAACGGCGCCAAGTGCGCTTCGATCGAGCACAAGCTCGGCATCCATGCCAGCCCCACGGCGGTCATGATCTTCGAGGATGCGGTGGGCTACGTGGTGGGCGAGGAGAACCGCGGCCTCGAATACATGTTCATCATGATGAACGCGGCGCGCTTCGCGGTAGGGCTGGAAGGCGTGTCGATCGGCGAGCGCGCATTCCAGCGCGCCTTCGCCTACGCCAGGGAGCGCACGCAGGGCAAAGACCTGGTGGCGGGCGGCAAGAGCGTGCCGATCATCCGCCACGCCGACGTGCGCCGCATGCTGATGCTGATGAAATCCCAGACCGAAGCGATGCGCGCTCTGGCCTACGTTGCGGCGGCCGCGCTGGACGCGGCGCAGCGCCATCCCGACGCCGAAGTGCGCAAGCGCCACCAGGCGTTCGCCGACCTGATGATCCCGGTGGTCAAGGGCTGGTGCACCGAGACTGGCATCGAGATCGCCTCGTTGGGCGTCCAAGTGCACGGCGGCATGGGCTTCATCGAGGAGACCGGCGCCGCGCAGCACCTGCGCGATGCGCGCATCACCACCATTTACGAAGGCACCACCGGCATCCAGGCGAACGATTTGGTGGGCCGCAAGATCGCGCGCGAGGGCGGGGCGACCGTCAAGGGATGGCTGGCCGAGCTGGCGCGCTTCGACGGCGAGCTGGCGCGCTCGGGCAATGCCGACATCCAGGCGCTGCGCAGCAGCCTCGCCGCGGGCGCGAAAGGAATTTCCGGCTGCGTGGACTTCATCCTGTCCAGGGCAGGCAAGGATCCGAATGCGGCGTTTGCCGGCGCGGTGCCGTTTCTCAAGCTGATGGGGATCGTCGCCGGCGGCTGGCAGATGGCGCGCGCCGCGCTGGTGTGCGAGAAAAAGCTCGCGGCAAAGGAAGGCGACCAGGCATTCCATTCGGCAAAACTCACCACCGCGCGCTTTTACTGCGACCACGTCTTGGTGCAGGCCGCCGGGTTGGCGGCGACCGTGGTCAACGGCTCGAGCGCCGTCATGGCGCTCTCAGAAGACCAGTTCCTCGCCGCCTGAGCCCTCAGGTTGCCAGCTCGAGCGCAATCCGCGTCAGGGTAGGATCGTCGGGCACCCGGCTGAGGTTGAAGCCGAGATGCCGCGCGAGCGCAAGCATCCCCGCGTTGGTGGCGAGCACGTCGCCGTAAATGCGCCCGATGCCGAGATTGCGCGCCACCGCGACGAGCTTCTCGAGCAGCCTGCGGCCGATGCCGCGGCCCTGCCAGGCGTCGGCGATCACGATCGCGAACTCGCAAGCCTTGCCGTCCGTGTCGCGCACGTAGCGCGCCACGCCGATCAGCGTCTCGCGCTCCTCCAGCATGACGGTCGCCGCGATCGCCATGTCGCGCCGGTAGTCCACGCTGGTGAGATGCGCGATGTACTCGCGCGTGATCTTGATCACGCCGCCGAGCAGGCGGCTGGCGCGCGTCTCCGGCGACAGGGCGGTGAGGAAAGCGCTCTCGATATCCGCGTCCTCGGGCCGAAGCGGCCGCAGCGTCACCGCCTGGCCGATGATCGGCTCGAACGACTCGGCCAGTTCCTCTGGAATCAGAACCGTATTTTCCCGGTGAGGATCTGTTTCCACATCACCCAGTCGCCCAGGAACGAATACGCAGGATAGGTGAAGGTGGCGGGGCGGTTGTTCTCGAACACGTAGTGGCCGACCCACGCCCAGGCGTAGCCCTGCACGATGCCGGCGAGCAGCCACCAGAAGTTGAGCGTAGCGAAGGCGTGCGCCAGGAACAGGATGCCGAGGGTGGTGCCGATGAAGTGCAGGCGGCGGCAGGTGCGATTCGAATGCTCGCCGAGGTAAAACGGGTAGAACTCGGCGAACGTGCTGTAGCGTTTCGCTGCGGCAGCCAATTGCGCCTCCTCACGCCTACATGTTGGGGTAATTCGGCCCGCCGCCGCCCTCGGGCGTCACCCAGACGATGTTCTGGGTCGGGTCCTTGATGTCGCAGGTCTTGCAGTGCACGCAGTTCTGGGCGTTGATCTGCAGCCGGGGGTTGGAGCCGTCGTCGTTGCGCACGATCTCGTATACGCCCGCCGGGCAGTAACGCTGCTCGGGCGCGTCGTACAGTTCCAGGTTGACGTTCACCGGCACCGAGGCGTCCTTCAGCGTCAGGTGCACCGGCTGGTCCTCGCCGTGATTGGTGCTGGAGAAGGAGACGCTGGTCAGCCGGTCGAAGGTGAGCACGCCGTCAGGCTTCGGGTAGCTGATCGGCTGCGCTTCGGACTTCCTGCTGAGAGTCTCGTGATCGGCGTGGCCGTGGTGCAGCGTCCAGGGGGCGCGGCCGCCGAACACCACCTGGTCGATGCCCACCATGAGCGTTCCGGTATACAGGCCCTTCGACATCCAGGGCTTGAAGTTGCGCGCCCGGTGCAGCTCGTCGAACAGCCAGGAGTTCTTGAACGCTTCGGGGTAAGCGGAGAGTTCGTCGGCAGAGCGGCCGGCGCCGAGCGCGGCGTGCGCTGCCTCGGCCGCCATCATTCCGCTCTTGATCGCGCTATGGCTGCCCTTGATGCGCGAGGCGTTGAGAAAGCCGGCCTCGTCGCCGATCAGCGCGCCGCCGGGAAACACGAACTTCGGCAGCGACTGCAGTCCGCCGGCGGCGATGGCGCGCGCGCCGTAGGCGATGCGCTTGCCGCCCTCGAAAAAGCCGCGCATCGCCGGGTGCGTCTTGTAGCGCTGGAATTCCTCGTAGGGATTCAAGAAGGGATTGGAGTACGCCAGTCCCACGACGAAGCCGGCCGCGACCTGATTGTTCTCCAGGTGATACAGGAACGAGCCGCCGTAGGTATCGCCATCGAGCGGCCAACCGGCAGTGTGCACCACCAGGCCCGGTTGGTGCTTTTCCGGCTTCACTTCCCAGAGTTCCTTCAAGCCGATGCCGTAGACCTGCGGATCGCGGCCCTCGCGGAGATCGAATTTCGCCTCCAGTTGCCTGCCGAGGTGGCCGCGGCAGCCTTCGGCGAAAAAGGTGTACTTGCCGTGCAATTCCATGCCCGGCTGGAAAGCGTCGGTCTTTTCGCCCTTGCGGTTGACCCCCAAGTCGCCGGTGGCGACGCCTTTCACCGCACCCGTGTCGTCATAAAGCACTTCCGCGGCGGCGAAGCCCGGAAAGATCTCCACGCCGGCCGCCTCCGCCTGCTGCCCGAGCCAACGCGTGACGCTGCCCAGGCTGATGACGTAATTACCATGGTTCTTGAAGCAGGCCGGAAGCATCCAGTTGGGGGTCCTGAGGGCGCGCGACTCGGTGAGAAACAAGAACCGGTCCTCGCTCACCGGCGCGTTGAGCGGCGCGCCTTTTTCCTTCCAATCCGGAAACAGCTCGCTGAGCGCGCGCGGGTCCATCACTGCGCCCGACAGGATGTGGGCGCCGATTTCGGAGCCTTTTTCCAGCACGCAGACCGAAATATCGGCGGCCAGCTGCTTCAAGCGGATTGCGGCGGCCAGTCCCGCCGGACCGCCGCCGACGATCACCACGTCGTATTGCATGGCTTCGCGGCTCATGCGCCTGATTATAATCGGCGTCGCATGAGTGAACGCGGCAGACTGGCGCACATCGAGCGCATCCCGATCCGCTGGGGCGACATGGACGCCATGGGGCACGTCAATAACACGACTTACTTCCGCTACATGGAGCAGGCGCGCATCAGCTGGTTCGCCGCGCTGGTGCCGGAAGCGGAGGCCTGGACGCGGACCGGGATCGTGATCGCCAACGCCTCCTGCAACTACAAGCGCGCGCTGGTGTACCCCGGCACCGTAGAGGTGAAGCTGTACGTCGGCGCGCCCGGCGGATCCAGCGTGCCGACGTTCTACGAAATGCACCTCGAGCGCGACCGCCATCTGTACGCCGATGGCACCGCGACGGTGGTGTTCATCGACCTGGCGAAGCAAAAGCCGATGCGCATCCCGGACGCGATGCGTGCGCGGCTGCTGCACGCGCACCCGCTTGCATGAGACATACAGTGTCAGCCGCGCTCGGGGGGTGCGGGGGGGCCGGGAAGGCTCCGAGCGCATCTAGCGGAAGGGGCCCGGCCCCCTTGCTCCGATGACACCGCTGTGGCGCCCGAGCCCGGAGCGCGCAGCGCAGTCGAATCTGGTCCGCTTCTGGCGCGATGCCGAGCGCCGCGCGGGCCGCACCTTCGGGGCCTACCGCGACCTGCACCGCTGGTCGGTGGAGTCGAACGAGCAGTTCTGGGAGCTGCTGTGGGAATTCTGCGAAGTACGCGGCGCGCGCGCCGGCCCGGTGCTGGTGGACAGCGATCGGATGCCGGGCGCGCAGTGGTTCCCGCAGGCGCGCCTCAATTTCGCCGACAACCTGCTGCGGCGGCGCGACGCTTCCGATGCCATCGTGTTCTGGGGCGAGGAAAGTGTAAAGCGACGCTTTACACATGGGCAGCTCTACGCCCTGGTGTCGCGCTTGACGCAGGCGCTGCGCGCCGCGGGGGTGCGCAAGGGCGACCGCGTCGCCGGCTACCTGCCGAACATGCCCGAAGCGGTCGCCGCGATGCTTGCCAGCGCCGCTCTCGGTGCCGTCTGGTCATCGTGCTCGCCCGATTTCGGCGTGCAGGGCGTGCTCGACCGCTTCGGCCAGATCGAGCCCAAGGTGCTGTTCTGCGCCGACGGCTACCGTTACGGCGGCAAGGAGTTCGATTCGCTCGACAAGGTGCGCCAGATCCTGCCCGGGCTGCCGAGTTTGCAGCAGTGCGTGGTCGTGCCTTATGTAGGGGGCGCCGGCCCGGGCGTGTCGCTGGAGCAATTCATCGCGCCGTACGCGGCGGGCGAGATCGCGTTCGAGCAGGTGGAATTCAACCATCCCCTGTACATCCTGTACTCGTCCGGCACCACCGGTGTGCCGAAGTGCATCGTGCACGGCACCGGCGGCACGCTGCTGCAGCACTTGAAAGAACATCAGCTGCATTCCGATGTGCGGCCTGGAGATCGCCTTTTCTACTTCACCACGCTCGGCTGGATGATGTGGAACTGGCTTGCTTCGGGCCTCGCCAGCGGCGCCGCGCTGCTGCTCTACGACGGCTCGCCGTTCCTCGGCCGCGGCAGGATCCTGTTCGATTTCGCCGACGCCGAGGGCATGACGCACTTCGGCACCTCGGCGAAGTACCTCGACGCCATCGCCAAGCTCAATCTCAAGCCGCGCGAGACCCACAAGCTCGAGCGCCTACGCGCCATGCTCTCTACCGGTTCGCCGCTGGTCGCCGAAAGCTTCGATTACGTCTACGCCAATATCAAGCGCGACCTTTGCCTTTCCTCGATCTCGGGCGGCACCGACATCGTGTCCTGCTTCGTGCTCGGCAACCCGGTCGGCCCGGTGTGGCGCGGCGAGATCCAGGCCAAGGGCCTGGGCATGGCGGTGGAGGTATTCGACGAGGCAGGACGGGCGCTCGCCTCGGGCAAGGGCGAGCTGGTGTGCACCAGGCCGTTTCCCGCAATGCCTATCGGCTTCTGGAACGATGCCGATGGCTCGAAGTACCGCGCGGCGTATTTCGAGAGGTATCCGGACGTCTGGCGCCACGGCGACTGGTGCGAGGAAACGGCCCACGGCGGCATCGTCATTTACGGGCGCTCGGACGCGGTGCTCAACCCGGGCGGCGTGCGCATCGGCACCGCGGAGATCTACCGCCAGGTCGAGCAGCTGGACGAAGTCGTGGAATCGATCGTCATCGGCCAAGACTGGGAAGGCGACGTGCGCGTGGTGCTGTTCGTCAAGCTGAAGGAGGGCGTAAGGCTCGACAACGGCCTGGCGGCGAAAATCAAGCAGCGCATCCGCGACAACGCCACGCCGCGCCACGTGCCGGCGAAGATTCTCGAGGTCGCGGACATTCCGCGCACCAGGAGTGGCAAGATCGTGGAGCTCGCCGTGCGCGACGTGGTGCACGGCCGTCCGGTCAAGAATCTCGAGGCGCTCGCCAATCCCGAGGCACTCGACCTGTTCAGGAAGCGCGCAGAACTGGCCGACTAAACGTCAGCCACGCGCTTCCTTGTTCACCATCCCCGCCCACAGGCATACCAGCGCGAATAGCACGTAGCCCAGTGCAACCAGCGGCGATACCGCGACGCCGAGCTGCGCGCCGTGGATGAAGCCGAAGAACGAGAGCACGGCGCCGGCGAACGAGTAGGCGGCCGCGGCCTGGAACTTGCGGTCGATGATGAACGCCGCCATCGCGCCGAGCACCAGGCCGGCAAGCACCGCGCCGCCCGCAAGCAGCTCCATGCCGTGGTAAACGACGCCCGTTCCCGCGAGCTTGTCCATGCCGACCTTCGCAGCGGCTGTCCCGGCTGCGGCGAGCGCACCGTCCACCTGCGTCTGACCCCAGGCGGCGATGTTGGGGATGATCGCGAGCACCACCGCAGGCGCATGCTCCTTGGGCGAGGCCTGGAAAGCCTGCGCGCCGATCACCAGCCCGATGTAGAGCAGGATCGGCAGGATCGCGACCAGCGGCACCACCGCGAGCAGCAGCGCGGTCAGGCCGAGGAAGCAGACCAGCGCGATCACGACGCCGGTGGCGAGCGAGTAGCCGATGCGGCCGCCAACCGCTTTCCAGCCCGGATGGCCGATGTACACCGCGGGCGGAAAAGGGCTGCCGAGCACCGAGCCTGCCACCGCGCCGATGCCGTCTGCGAGCAAGATCTTGCGCAGGTCGTAGTTGTCGCCGGCGGCGGAGGCGCTCTCGACGTTGTTCATCGCCTCGGTGAAGTTGTAGATGCCGAGCGGGATCGCGGTCGCGAGCAGCGGCGCGACGTCGGCCAGGCCGGCGAATACCTCGACCCCCGGGACCGGCAGGTGCAGCCCGAATTTGGCGAAGGATTCGGTCACCGCGCCCGGCTTCATGTAGTCGCTCCAGCCGAAGAAGTACGCGATCCAGCCCAGCGCCATGCCGACGACCACTGCGGCGAGGCCGCCGGGGATGCCGCCCGGGAGGCGGACGTTGGCCGTCCAGCTGATCAGCACGATCGCGAGCGAGACGAACGCGATCCAGGGCACCTCCCAGCTCTGGAACGCCGGCCGCATGGCGATGAAGGCGATGGAGATGCCGGCTAGGGTGCCGAGCATCGCCGCGCGCGGCGTGTGCGCGCGGAGCCACGGCCCGACGAAGGCGCCCAGCAGGATGATGACGCCGATGATGAAGCACCAGGCGAGTCCCGCCATCCAGGCGAGCTTGATGTCGTTGGTCTTCAGCATGATCGGCAGCATCACCACGAACACCACGATGAACATGTGCGGCACGCTCGGCCCATACGGCATCGCGGTGACGTCGCTGCGGCCTTCCTTCTGTGCGAGCCTGTGGGCGAGGAACGCGTAGTACAGATTGCCGATCGGCAGCGCGATGCCCAATGCCGGCAGCACGCGTCCGAACACCAGGTCGTCCGGGAACTTGAGGACGAACAGGCACAAGCTCGTCAGGACGATCACGTTGAGAAGGACGTTGGTGAACAGCCCGAAAAAGCCGTTCCAGTCGCCTGGCACCCACCACCGCACCTGCGCCGCCGTACCGTTGCTCATGGTTGCCTCCGTGTTGTTATGCCGTTGCCAGCGCCTGCAAGAAACGATTCGAGTCGCTCACCCAGCCGAAGATGCCGCCCTGCGCCTTGATCATCGCCAGCGCCGCGCGCTGGAACTCGGGAAAGTACGAGCCGACGCAGTCCTCGAGCACCAGGCAGTCGTAGCCCCGGTCGTTCGCCTCGCGCACCGTGGTGTTGACGCAGACTTCCGTGGTCACGCCGCACACCACCAACTGGCGGATGCCGCGGTTGTGCAGCAGCGAATCGAGATCGGTGGCGTAGAACGCGCCCTTGCCGGGCTTGTCCACCACCGGTTCGCCGAGAGCGGGTTTCAACTGGTCGACGATATCGTGGCCGTACTCGCCGCGCACCAGGATGCGACCCATCGGCCCGGGATCGCCGATGCCGGCCTTGAGTTTGCCGCGCAGTTTCTTGCTGGGCGGCAGGTCGCTCAAATCGGGGCGGTGCCCCTCGCGCGTGTGCACCACCAGCATTTTCCGGCCGCGGGCCGCGGCGAGCACTTTTTCGGTGGGGGCGATCGCTTTCCTGAGAAGCGAGACGTCGTTGCCGAGCGCCTCGCCGAAGCCGCCCGGGTCGACGAAGTCGCGCTGCATGTCGATGATGAGCAGCGCGCAACTGCGTGCCTCGAACTCGAATTCGTAGGGCTCCGCCTGGACCGCCGCCATGACTCCTCCCCGAGCCTGTCGCCGGCTATTGTATGCTCGCTAACAATGGCGAGGAAAGGAACCAGCCGCAACAGGCTCGCGGGCTCGGTCTACCAGAAGCTGAAGGCCGACATCTTCGAATTCCGGCTGCCCCCGGGGGCGCGCTTCTCGGAGAACGAAGTGGCGAAGCGCGCCCGGGTGTCGCGCACTCCGGTGCGCGAGGCGCTGTTTCGGCTCGAACGCGAGGGCTACCTGGAAGTGCATACCAAGAGCGGCTGGAGCGTGCGGCCGCTGGATTTCGCGCAGCTCGACCACCTGTACGACCTGCGCGTGGTGCTCGAATGCGCCGCCGTGCGCAAGCTGTGCGCCGGCAATCCGCGCGCCGCGCTCGCGGGCTTGGAGAAGATCTGGCTGGTGGCGCCGCGCAAGCGGCTCAGCGACGGCGCCCGCGTCGCCAGGCTGGACGAGGAGTTCCACGCCCAGCTGGTGGCGGCGACCGGCAACCCGGAGCTGGCGCGCGTGCACCAGATGATCACCGAGCGCATCCGCATCGTGCGGCGGCTCGATTTCACGCACCCCGAGCGCGTCATCTACACCTACCTGGAGCACTCACAGATCCTGCGCGCCATCTTCGCGCGCAAGACCGGGCGCGCGCTGGCGCTGCTGCAGTCTCACATCGGGGCGAGCAAGGCCGAAGTGCGCAAGATCAGCCTGCACCGGCTGCACCTCGCGCACCTCGACTCGCGCACCCGGGGCCGGGCGGCCAAAGTGTAAAGTCACGCTTTACACTTGGCCGCATTGCGGCCGCACCGCCTCGCGCCACGGCCGGGCGCGCTACTTCTCCTCTTTCGGCATCAGCAGGTTGAGCACCATCGCGAGCAGGATCCCCATGACGATGCCGTCCGTGACCAGGATGCGCAGCGCCTGCGGGATGGCGTCGAACGCTCCCGGCGGCGCGGCCTGGATGCCCAAGCCCACGCCGAGCGAGGCGGCGAGAATCACGGCGTCGCGCCGCGAGGTCATGTTGCGCCCGATGATGTCCACACCGACCGAAGCCACCATTCCGAACATGAACAGCAGCACGCCGCCGAGCACCGCGTTGGGCATGAGCGCGATGATGGCGCCGACTTTCGGCACCAGCGCCATCAGGATGAGGAACGCGCCGCCGAAGGCCACCACGAAGCGGCTGCCGACGCCGGTGAGCGAGATGACGCCGATGTTCTGCGAGTAGGACGTCAGCGCCATGCCGCCGAACAGGGCGGAGATGCTCGAGCCCAGGCCGTCGTTGGCCACCGCGCCGCGGATGCGCCAGCCCTCGGCCGGCACGCCGCAAATGCGCGACACCGCCAGCGTGTGGCCGGTGGTCTCCACCGCGGTGGCGAAGAAGCACACGATCACGGTGATGACGGCGATCAGGCCGGGCCACTCCAGTCCGCCGTAGGGGAAGGGCGTCGGCACCGCGACCCAGCCCGCCTTGGTGACGCTCGATAGGTCGATCAGGCCGAACGCGGCCGAGACCAGGTAGCCGATGATCATGGTGACGAACAGCGACAACGCCTTGAGGAAGCCCTTGGCATAGCGCGTGATCACCAGGATCAGCACGATCATCAGCGCGGCCAGGCCCATGGTGAGCGGCTTGGCGAACGCCGGCGTGCCCACGCCGGAGGCGACGTTGATGCCGATCTTCATCAGCCCGGTGCCGATCAGCAGGATGGTGGTGCCGGTCACGATCGGCGGGAAGAAGCGGTGCAGCTTGCCGATCAGCGGGCTCCAGGCGAACTGCACCAGGCCGCCGATCATGAGCGCGGTCATGGCCGCAGCCAGGCTGATCTCTTTGGCGATCCCTACGATCGGCCCGATGAATATGTAGAAAACACCCATGACGATGGGCAGCCGCGGGCCGATGAAGCCCACGCCGAGCGCCGACACCATGGTGGCGAGGCCGCAGCCGATCATGGTCCCCGACACCATCAGGATGCGGGTTTCCTCCGGCAGGTTGAGCAGCCGCGCGACGATCAGCGGCCCGCCCACCATGGCGGTGAACATCACCAGTACGTGCTGGATGCCGAACAGCGAAGTCTTGACCACTCCCGGGTAGTCGTTGAGCTCCAAATCAAGCTTGGTGAAGCCGCGCTCGCCGCCATGCGCGCCGTGATCGGGTGCCGCCGCCGTCTGGTTGCTCATGATCTATCCTCCCTTTATGAATTGCCGCCAGCTTCCCAGGCTGGTGATGTCACGCGCCCCCTGGGTGGCGCGCGCCTCGCACAGAAACCCCTTGACCTGCTGTCCGTCCTCGAGCGTCACGGTGCCGATGCCGAGTGGCTCCGGAATGCCGTCCACGAAGCTGCCGAGCGTCGCCGAGGGAACGTCCCACACCTCGATTTCGATGGCGGCGCCGGCATCGGCGCGCAGCATGCCGGGGCGCGGCGGCGTGAACGCGGTGAGCGCGTACAGGCGGTAGTTGGGCGCGGTGCGGCATTTGCGCGCCAGGCGCGCGCCGCGCTCGGTCAGCTGGTGATTGAGCGGCAGGCCTGACATGTGCGCGCCGCAGACTGCGAGGCGGATCGTCTGGCCGCACGCGGCATCGCCGCCCTCGGCCGCCGGGAGCGCCAATCCGGTGGCGCCCATCTTGTCCACGGCGGCGCGCTGCGCCGGCGCGCCGAGCGCGCACAAGGCTTCGTCGGCGAACGCGGGCGCGATCAGGGTGACGCCGAAGGGCAGGCCGTCGCGCTGGAATCCCGCCGGCACCGCGATCGCGCTCAAGTCCAGCAGGTTCATGAAATTGGTGTAACGGCCCAGATTGCTGTTCAGCCGCACCGGGTCGGCCTCGACCTCGGCGATGCGATAGATCGTGCCTGCGGTAGGCGCGACCATAATATCCACGCTATTCCAGACTGGCGCGGTTTTGCGCTGCAACGCCTTGAGGCGATAGTACGCGGCGTAGGCGTCGATCGCGCGATGCCGTGTCGCGCCGCCGATGATGTCGCGGGTGACCGGGTGCAGCGCCTCGGGCCGGCGCTCGATGAAGTCGCGGATCGCGACGTAGCGCTCGGCCACCCACGGCCCTTCGTAGAGAAGGCGCGCGGTTTCGAGAAAGGGCTCGAAATCGATCGTCACGCGCTCGCCCCCGAGGCGCTCGAGCCGCGCCAGCATGGCCTCGAACAGCACCGGCGCGTCGGTATTGCCGAAAAATTCCAACTGATCGGCGCGCGGCACGCCGAACTTGCAGCCAGCGAACGAGCGCGGCATGGCGCGTGCGGGCGAAGCTTCCCGGCGCGAGAAAGGATCGGCAGGGTCGAAACCGCGTGCGGAGCGCAGCACCACCGCGGCGTCGGCCGCGGTGAGGGCGAAGATGGATACGCAGTCGAGCGACCAGCAGGCCGGCACCACGCCGCGCGTGCTCAGCAGCCCCCGCGTCGGCTTCAGGCCTACGAGGTTGTTGAACGCGGCCGGCACACGCCCCGAACCCGCTGTATCGGTTCCCAGGCTGAAGCTCGCTAGGCCGGCGGCGACCGCCACCGCGGATCCGGAACTCGAGCCGCCAGGTATGTAGTCGGCGTCGAAAGTATTTCCGGGCACGCCGTAGGGCGAGCGCACGCCCACCAGGCCGGTAGCAAACTGGTCCAGGTTGGTCTTGCCGAGCGGCAAAGCCCCTGCCGCGAGCAGTGACTCGACCACTGCCGCGTTCGCCTTGGCGACGTAAACGAAATCCGGGCAGGCGGCCGTGGTAGGGTGGCCTGCGAGGTCGATGTTGTCCTTGATTGCGAAAGGGATTCCGTACAGCGGCAGGCCGTTCGGCCCGCGGCGCTCGAGTTCGGCGGCGCGCGCCTCGAGCTCGGCGGCAGGCAGGCGGTGAATCCAGACCTTGTCGTCGCCGCGGCGCTCGATACGCTGCAGGATCCCGGCGACCAGCTGCGACGGGCGCAGGCTGCCGGCGCGGTAGCGCGCGCCGAGCGAGTGCAAGTCGAGGGGGTCGTTGGCTTGCAGCACGCCGCAAGCATACTCTAGTATACAAGCCTGTGTACATCCACCGCATCCTGCGCAACCTGTACCGCGACTCGGTGTCGCTGATGCAGCTCTCGGCGAGCGTCGGCAAGCTGCCCGGGGTGGCGCAGGCCTCGGCGGTGATGGCGACACCCGCCAACATCGAGTTGCTGCGCGAGGCCAGGCTGCTCGAGGGAAAGGTCGAGGCCAGCCCCAACGATCTGCTGCTGGCGGTGAGCGGCAAGTCCGAAGCCGCGCTGCAAGCGGCGCTCGAGACGGCGCTGGCGGCGCTCGAGAAACCAGCTGTCACTGTTGCCGGCGGCGGCGCGGCGCCACAGCCGGTGCGCAGCCTGCAGATGGCGCTGGCGCAGGTGCCGGCCGCGAACTTGGCGCTGATCTCGGTCCCCGGCGACTATGCAGCAGCAGAAGCCATGAAAGCACTGCGACTGGGGCTGAACGTGATGCTGTTCAGCGACAACGTGGCGGTCGCCGACGAGGTGGCGCTCAAGCGCTATGCGCGCGAGCACGGTCTGCTGGTGATGGGGCCGGACTGCGGCACCGCCATCGTGGACGGGGTGCCGCTCGGATTCGCCAACGCGGTGCGCCGCGGCGCGATCGGCGTGGTCGGCGCCTCGGGAACTGGCACTCAGCAGGTGACTTGCTTGGTGCACAACGCCGGAGCCGGGATTTCGCACGCCATCGGCACCGGCGGCCACGACCTGCACCAGGACGTCGGCGGCATCACCATGCTGCAGGGGCTCAAGGCGCTGGCACGCGACCCAGAGACCAAGGCGATCGTGCTCATTTCCAAGCCGCCGGCGCCGGCGGTGGCGAAGGCGGTGCTTGCCGCCGCGGCCCGCGCCGGCAAGCCGGTGGTGGTCAATTTCATCGGCGCGGCCGCGAGCGAGATCCACGGCAAGAACCTGTACGCCGCGCGCACGCTGGAGGAGGCGGCGCTCGCCGCGGTGGCGCTTGCGCGCGGGCGGCGGCCGAAACCTGTCGTCGCGGAGCGCGTGCGGGTGCCGGCAATGCGCATGAGCGCGAAGCAACGCTACGTGCGCGGCTTGTACAGCGGCGGCACGTTCTGCTACGAGGCTTCTGCGCTGCTCGGTGAAGCGCTCGGCGACGTCTGGTCGAACGCGCCGGTGGATGCGCGCATGAAGCTCGCCAATCCGTGGAAGTCGCGCCAGCACACGCTGGTGGATCTGGGCGACGACGTGTTCACGCGCGGACGGCCGCACCCGATGATCGATCACCGCCTGCGCAACGAGCGTCTGCTGCAGGAGGCGGGCGACCCGGAGGTGGCAGTGCTGTTGCTCGACGTGGTGCTCGGCTACGGCTCGCACCCGGATCCGGCGGCCGAGATGGTGCCGGCGATCCGCAAGGCGCAGGCGGCGGCGCGCAAGAAGGGGCGCGCGCTAGCCGTGGTGGGGTTCGTGTGCGGCACCGGGGATGATCCGCAGGGGCTCGAGCGCCAGGAATCCGCATTGCGCGAGGCCGGTATGCTGCTTGCCACGAGCAACGCGCGCGCGGTGCGGCTCGCCGGCGCGATCGCAAAAAAACGAGTATGAGCGCACTTTTTTCCAAGCCACTATCCGTGCTCAACGTAGGTATCGCCTCGTTCGCCGAGGCGATTGCAAAGCAGGGCGGCGCGGCGTTGCAACTCGACTGGGTCCCGCCCGCGAGCGGCGAGCGCGCGGCGGGCAAGGCGCTGGCGCGGCTGCTCAACCACCCGATGATCGAGGAGGCGAACACCAAGGCGCTCGGAATTTTCCTCGCCGCGCAACCCAAGCTCGCCGGCATCGGCGTGGCGCGCGAAGCGCTGCCCGGAATGGGCGAGCGCATGATCCTGCACGCCGGGCCGCCGATCGAGTGGCAGCGCATGTGCGGGCCGATGAAGGGGGCGATCGTGGGAGCGATCCTCTACGAGGGCTGGGCCGCGGATGCCCCGCGCGCGCAGTCGCTCGCGCAATCCGGCGAGATCCGCTTCGAGCCCTGCCACCACCATGCGGCGGTCGGGCCGATGGCGGGCATCGTCAGCCCGTCGATGCCGGTCTGGATGGTCGCCAACCCGGTCCACGGCAACCGCAGCTTCAGCAACCTGAACGAGGGCCTCGGCAAGGTGCTGCGCTTCGGCGCCAACGGGCCGGAAGTCATTGCGCGCCTGAAGTGGATGCAGGAGACGCTCGCGCCGACGCTCGCCGCCGGCATGAAAAAGCTCGGCGCGCTGGACATCAAGCCGCTCATGGCGCAGGCGCTCCATATGGGCGACGAGGTGCACAACCGCAACGTCGCGGCGTCCTCGCTCCTCATCAAGCGGCTCGTGCCGGCGCTGCTGCAATCCGGGGCGCCGGCGCAGGACATCGCCGCCACGATCGAGTTCATCGCCGCCAACGATCATTTCTTCCTCAACATCTCCATGGCGGCGTGCAAGGCGATGCTCGACGCCGCGCACGGCGTGGCGGGAAGCAGCATGGTCACGGTGATGGCGCGCAACGGCG
>CAYMVA010000118.1:0-27255 GCA_964393745.1 uncultured Enterobacteriaceae bacterium
CCGGGCGGCTGGCGGTGCGCTACGCCGCTGCGCGTGCGCACTACTTCGATCAGGCGAGCGGAAAACGGATCTAGGAAAATCGGGGACAGACCCCGAAAATCAAGATCGGGGACAGACCCCGAAAAACGAAAACCAAGAAGAACCGGGGTCTGTCCCCACCGGGGTCTGTCCCCTACACGCAGCGCGCGCCGTCCACCTCGATACAGCTGCCGCTGATCATCGAGGCCTCGTCCGACGCCAGGTAAAGGCAGGCGTTCGCCACATCGAGCGGCGTCGAAAAGCGCCCCAGCGGGATGGTGGCGAGGAAGCGCTTCTTCGCCTCCTCTGTAACCGCGCCGCCGGCGAAATCCGCCGACAGCGCCGTTTCCGGGCTGAACACCGGGTTGACGCAGTTGACCCGGATCTTGTCCGGCCCGAACTCCGCCGCCATCGACTTGCTCATCAGGATCACCGCGCCCTTGGAGCTGTTATAGACGGTGAGGCCGGGCCGCGGCCGCAGGCCGGCGGTCGAGGCGATGTTGACGAAGCAGCCGCCGCCCTGCTTGCGGAACACCGGCACTGCGTGCAGCGCCGAGAGATAGACGCTCTTGACGTTGATCGCGTAGACCTTGTCGAACTCGGCCTCGGTGACTTCGAGATAGGGCTTGTTGCGATGCGTCCAGCCCGCGTTGTTGACCACCACGTCCAGCCGGCCGAACGCCGACACCGTGGTGCCGACGAGGTTCGCCCAGTCGTGCCCCCGCGTCACATCCGCCTTGACGAACAGCGCGCGCCGCCCCGCCGCGGAAATCTCGCCCGTGACGCGCTCGCCGCCCGCGGCGTTGATGTCGTTGACCACCACCTTCGCGCCTTCCTCGGCGAAGCGCTTCGCGATCCCCGCGCCGAAGCCGCTGCCCGCGCCGGTGACGATAACTACCTTGTCTTTGAGCCTCATCTTTCCCCCTCAATCCTGGATCCTGAATCCTAAAGAGTTTATCGCCTGAACGGCGAGTGCTCGGCGAGCTCGTTCACATAGCGGGCGATGCCGAGCGTCTCGCGCTCGAGGTAGTCCTCGATGGCGCTGGCGAAGCGCGGCTGCGCCAGCCAGTGCGCCGACAGCGTCTCCACCGGCAGCAAGCCGCGAAACAGCTTGTGCTCGCCCTGCGCGCCGCCTTCGAAGCGCTCGAGGCGGTGCGCGATCGCGTACTCGATCGCCTGGTAGTAGCAGGCCTCGAAATGCAACAGCGGCACGTGCTCGAGCGCGCCCCAGTAGCGGCCGTAGAGCGCGCCGCCGGCGACGATGTCGAGCGCCGCCGCGATCGGCTGGCCGGCGCGTTCGGCGAGGATGAGCAGCGTGTGCTGCGGCAGGCTGGCGCCGAGGCGGCGGAAGAAATCGAGGCTCAGGTAGGGGCTGGAGCGGTGCGCGGCATAGGTGCGCCCGTAGCAGCGGTTGAAGAATTCCCAGTGCGCGTCTTCGATTTCGGCGCCGCGCAGCCAGCGGAAACTGATCCCGGCCTCGCGCACGCGGCGGCGCTCCTGGCGAATGTTCTTGCGCCTCGGGCGCGTCAGGCAGGCGAGGAACTCCTCGAAATCCCGGTAGCCATCGTTGCGCCAGTGGAACTGCACCGTGCGGCGCAGCAGCAAGCCCGCCTCGCGCAGCAGCGCCGCCTCGGCCTCAAGGGGAAACAGCACATGCAGCGAGGAGAAATCCTTCGCCACGCCGAGCGCCGCGGCGATCAGCTTGCGGCGGTCCGCGTCGCTCGCCGCCAGCAGCCGCGGCCCGGTAACCGGGGTGAACGGCACGCCGCACAGCAGCTTCGGGTAATACGGCAGCTGGTGGCGCTCGTAAGCGTCGGCCCAGGCCCAGTCGAACACGTACTCGCCCCAGGAGTGCGACTTGACGAACAACGGCATGGCGGCCGCCAGGGCGCCGTCGCGCTCCAGCAGGATGAATTGCGGCAGCCAGCCGCTGCGCTCGCTGGCGCAGCCGCTCTCGAGCAGCGCGCCCAGGAACTCGTGGCTGACGAACGGGTTGCCCCCGGCGAGCGCATTCCAGGCCGCGGCGGGCACGCCAGCGAGCGAATCGACGACGCGCAGGCGCTCCACCAGGCTAATTGGGGCGCCGAGTATCGCTGATTGCCATTGGCCCATTATAGAATTACGCACTGGACCGAACCGCCCCCGGGGAGCCGCCGATGAAGAAGATCGAAGCGATCGTCAAACCTTTCAAGCTCGACGAAGTGCGCGAGGCGCTTTCCGAAGTCGGCGTCACCGGCCTCACGGTCACCGAGGTGAAGGGCTTCGGGCGCCAGAAAGGGCACACCGAGCTCTACCGCGGCGCCGAGTACGTGGTGGACTTCCTGCCCAAGGTGAAGATCGAGGTGGTGGTGACCGAGCAGCAGGTCGAGCCGGCGATCGAGGCGATCGTGAAGTCGGCGCGCACCGGCAAGATCGGCGACGGCAAGATTTTCGTCACCTCGGTCGAGCACGTGGTGCGCATCCGCACCGGCGAGACCAACGAATCCGCGGTTTAGAGGGTCGTAAGGCGGGTAGACAGGCGGGTCGTCAGCGCCGGCTCTTCAATAGCAGCAGCACGGCGCCGCCGCCGCCGTGCGCCGCGGGCGCCTGGCAGTAGGCGAGCACCTCGTCGCGTTGCGGCAGCCATTTGCGAAGCTTGCCCTTGAGGACCGGCTCGCGGTTATGCGAGCCGCGGCCTTTGCCGTGCACGATGCGCACGCAGCGCAGGCCGCGCGCGGCGCAGTCGCGCAGGAATTCCGCCACCGCCAATGCCGCCTGCTCGCGGTTCATGCCGTGTAGGTCGAGCCCGTCCTGGACGCTCCAGTGCCCGCGGCGCAGCTTTCTCAGCACTTGGCGCGAGAGGCCGTCGCGCAGGTAGGCAAGCTCCTCGCCCGAGTCGAGCGCATCGTCCACCGAGACCGGGCCGGAAAGGCTCTCGGCGAGAGCCGCCGCCTCGTCGCGCCGGCGCTGCGCGGCAACCGGCGCGGGCGCGGGTTGCGCCAGGCGGATGCGGCGCCCGTGCCGCAGCGGCTTGACGCCGGCGACCGCCTTGCGGAACTCGTCGCTCATGCCGCCGCCTCCGATCCGCCCCGCGTGTTCAAGCGCCGTACTGTCGGCGGCCCGGCGCCATGATCGCGGGTCGCATCCCCGCAAGCGGGGCCCCTGCTCCGCCGGATCATGCCGCGAGTGAATCCAAGTACTTCTCTGCGTCGAGCGCCGCCATGCAGCCGCTGCCTGCGCTGGTGACCGCCTGCCGGTAGACGTGGTCCTGGACGTCGCCCGCGGCGAACACGCCCGGGATGCTGGTGGCGGTGGCGTTGCCGTCGTTGCCGCCGTGGGTCACGATGTAGCCGTTCTTCATCTCGAGCTGGCCGGCGAACAGCTGCGTGTTCGGCGTATGCCCGATGGCGATGAACAAGCCCCTGAGCGTGAAGTCCTTTTTCGCGCCCGTGGCGGCATGCGCGACGCGGATTCCGGTGACCCCGCTGGCGTCGCCCAGGACTTCGTCGAGCACCGAGTCGAGCTCGAGCGCGATCTTGCCCTCGGCGACGCGCTTCATGAGCTTGTCGACCATGATCTTCTCGGCCCGAAACTTGTCGCGCCGGTGGACCAGCGTCACCCGCCGGCAGATGTTGGCCAGATACAGCGCTTCCTCGACCGCGGTGTTGCCGCCGCCGATCACCGCGACGTCCTGGCCCTTGTAGAAAAAGCCGTCGCAGGTGGCGCAGGCGGACACGCCCTTGCCCAGGTACTGCTGCTCCGAGGGCATGCCTAGATACCTCGCGGAGGCGCCGGTGGCGACGATCAGCGCGTCGCAACTGTAGGCGGCCGAATCGCCCTCGAGCACGAGCGGCCGCGCGCCGAGCTTCGCGGTGTGGATGTGGTCGAACACGATCTCGGTGTCGAAGCGCTCGGCGTGCTTCTGGAAGCGCTCCATCAACTCCGGCCCCTGCACGCCGGTCGCGTCGGCGGGCCAGTTGTCGACATCGGTGGTGGTCATCAGCTGGCCACCCTGCGCGAGGCCAGTAATGAGCACCGGTTTGAGGTTGGCGCGCGCGGCATAGACGGCCGCTGCGTAGCCAGCGGGCCCCGAGCCCAGGATCAGGAGCCGCATATGTCTGGAATTTACCTTCATAGTCCGGGAGTTATCGCAGCACGGGCGAAAGGTGCGCGATTATAAGCGAGCCGCTTGCGCCGAGTTCCTCTAAGCCACATTAGAAAGTGAAGGTAAGCTTTTGTTTTTGTCGGGTTTTTATGGTTTAATCAATTTGGGGTGATTTGCCCCGCGATCCAAGGAGGGCGCTTGGCATTCGGCAAGCTGTCGCTGGCGGCAGGGTTCGCTGCGCTGTGCGCGATGGTGCCGCTCGCTCTTGCGCAGGCGCCGGCGAAGCCGCCGGTGGAGGAGCCCAAGTTCGAGATCCGGCGCTTCGTGTTCGACGGCGCGACGCTGATCGCGCCGCAGCAGCTCGATGAGGTGACGCGCCCCTACACCGGCAAGCAGCGCAATTTCGGCGACGTGCAGCGCGCGCTCGAGGTGGTCGAGCGCGCCTACACCCAGGCCGGCTACAGCGCGGTGCAGGTGATCCTGCCGGAGCAGGAGCTGGAGCGCGGCGAGGTGCGCTTCCAGATCATCGAGGCGAAGCTCGGGCGCGTGATCGTCGAGGGCAACAAGTTCTTCGACGACGCCAACATCCGGGCGAGCGTGCCTTCGCTGGTTGCGGGCCAGTCGCCCAACATCAACGAGATCGCGCGCAACCTGCGGGTGGCGAACGAGAGCCCCGCCAAGCAGACCAACGTGCTGCTGCGCAGCGGCCAGCAAGAGGCCACCGTGGACGCGGTGATGCGCGTGGTGGACGAGAAATTCGACCGCGGCAGCGTCACGCTGGACACCAGCGGCACCAACCAGACCGGCCTGCTGCGCCTCGGCTTCGGCTACCAGAACGCCAACGCCTTCAACCTGGATCACGTGCTGACGCTGCAATACGTGACCGCGCCGTATTCGGACGCCGACCCGCAGCAAGTCAGCTTCCCCAGCGGCAACGTCCAGATCTTCGGTGCCGGCTATCGCATCCCCCTGTATCGCTGGGGCGACTCGATAGACTTCAGCGCGGGCTACTCGAACGTCAACTCGGGCCAGGTCTCGGGCTTCTCGATCACCGGCGCGGGCACCCTGGCCGGCGTGCGCTACACCAGGAACTTCGACCGCGTCGGCGACTACGAGCATCGCCTGGTGTTCGCGGCGGACTATCGCGCCTATGACAACCAGGGCGTGCGCGCGGCCGACAGCGACGAGCAGATCGTGCGCGACTACACCGTGCACCCGTTGAGCGCGCAGTACGTCGGGCTGCTGCGCGGCCAGGACAGCGAGACCTCGTTCTCGCTCGGCTTCAGCCAGAACATTCCGGGCGGCAACGACGGGCGCGGATCCGACTGGTGCGCGCCGATACCGGGGCAGCCGAATCTCACGCCGGTGCGCGTCGATGCCGACGGCAATTGCGCTACCCCGCGTTACAATTTGTGGCGCTGGTCGGTCAACCACAACCAGGCGCTGCCGCGCGACTGGCAGGCGCGCTTCGCGATGAACGGGCAGCAGACCCACTACATGCTCGCCTCCGGCGAGCAGTTCGGCATCGGCGGCGCCGATTCGGTGCGCGGCTTTCTCGAGCGCGAGGTGGTGGCCGACCGCGGCTACCGCGGCACGGTCGAGGTGTACACGCCGGATTTCGGCGGCCAGACGGGGATTGCCGGGGCGCGCATGAGGGCCCTCGCGTTCGTCGACTGGGGAGGCGTCAATACCTACCGCCCGCTGCCAGGGCAGCCGCACGGGCAGCATATCGGCAGCGCCGGTCTCGGCATCCGCTTCTCGCGCGGCACCAACCTGTCGTTCAGGCTCGACATCGGAACGGTCTGGAATGCTAGCTTCCAGGATCCCGACAAGAGCAGCGGCCAGGGCGTCGGCGAGTCGCGCGGCCATGCCAGTTTCTCGTATGTTTTCTGACCCCGGCCATGGCCGATCCGCATAGCGGCTGCCGCATGGCCCTTCTGCTAACATAAGCGCGTTTCGGAGCGGGAGCGAAAAACCATGGCTGCAGTGGCGACCGTATCGACCGCGGTGCTCAAGTCGGTGCCGCTGTTCGCTAGCTTTCAGGACGAGCAGCTGCGCGCGCTGGTGACCTTGGTGACGCGCCGCAGCGCACCGCGCAACTCGACCATCATGGCGGCGGGCGACCTTACCGAGACGCTCTACATCGTGATCTCGGGGCGCCTCAAGGTGATGATGGGCGACGCCGACGGCAAGGAAGTGATCCTCACCATCATCGGCCCCGGGGAGTTCTTCGGCGAGATGGGCCTGATCGACGACAGCCCGCGTTCGGCGAGCGTGGTGTCGATCGAGCCTTGCGAGCTGCTGTCGATCGCCAAGCGCGACTTCAAGAAGTGCCTGGCCGAGAACTTCGAAATGGCGATGGCGGTGATGCGCGGGCTGGTGCGCCGGCTGCGCGAGGCCGACCGCAAGATCGGCAGCCTTGCGCTGCTCGACGTCTACGGGCGCGTGGCCAGGCTGCTTCTGGACATGGCGGAGGACGTGAACGGGCAGAAGATGGTCACCAAGCGCCTGCCCAAGCAGGACATCGCCAAGATGATCGGCGCCTCGCGCGAGATGGTGAGCCGGGTGATGAAGGACCTGCAGATGGGGGGCTTCATCGAGATGCGCGGCTCGACCATCGTGCTGCACGACACCATCCTGCTGCGCGAATAGCCGCCGCCGCTGGTTCCCGCTGGTTCCCGCTGGTTCCTTCAGCGACTGCAATAACCCCCCTGCGCGTGAAGTAGTTCCTGCTGGCGGCCCGGGCGCTGGCCTATAGTCGAACGGCGGAAAACCGCCCCGGGGAACGCAATATGAAAGCCACACAACGCCTGCTTTCGATCGCCATAGGCGCGGCGCTTGCCGCCGCCGCCTCCGCCGCGCTCGCCGCCGCCGGCACGGTAGCGCAGCTATCGGGCACGCTGTCGGTCAAGAAGCCCGATGGCAGCGTGCGCATCCTGTCGCAGAAGTCCGAGGTCCAGAATGGCGATACGCTCAACACCGAGCGCGACAGCTACGCCCAGATCCGCTTCGTGGACGGCGCGCAGATGACGATGAAGCCGAACACCTCGATCAAGCTCGACGACATCAGGTTCACCGAAGACATGCAGCAGGAGGACTCGTTCGTGTTCGGGCTGCTCAAGGGCGGCCTGCGCGCGGTCACCGGCCTGGTGGGCAAGCGCAGCAAGGACAAGTACCAGGTCGGCACCACCACCGCGACCATCGGCATCCGCGGCACCACCTTCTCGGCGGAGGACTGTGTCTCGAATCGGGAAGGCGAATGCCGGCGGCTCGATCCCGCCGTCTACGTCACGGTGTCGGACGGCGAAGTGGTGCTGAAGAACGCGCAGGGCGAGGTGGGCATCGCCGCCGGGCAGTTCGGCCTAATCGCGCCGAACCAGCGGCCGCTGTTCCTGTCCACCGACCCGGGCCTGCAGTTCACGCCGCCGGCGACCTTCATCCAGTCGGTGATGGCGGGCAGCGCGGTCAACACCGGCAAGAACCTCGAGTGCGTGGTGCGCAAGTAGCGCGCCGCTGAAGCGAGCGTTTCCCGACCCCCGCCCAGGCGGGGGTTTTTGTTTGCCGGCGCCGAGAGTGGGACGCGCGCTGGAGTAGAATTCGCGCGTTCGCAATGCCCTCGGCACAGAAGACGTCCGGCGCGCCGCTTCCGGCGAAGCTTGCCAGCCTCCTGCGGGAAGCGAAATGGCTGGCGCTGGTGGCGCTTGCCTCGTACCTGCTGCTGATTCTAGCCACCTATCACAAGGGCGATCCCGGCTGGTCGCATAGCGCGACCGTGGCGATCGCCCAGAACGCGGGCGGGCGCGTCGGCGCGTGGCTCGCGGACCTGCTGCTGTACCTGTTCGGCGTCTCGGCCTACTGGGGCGTGGTGCTGTGCGCGCTGCTGGTTGCGCGCGGCTATCGCCGCATCGACGGCTCGCCGCTGCTCGACCGGCGGCCGTTGGCGATCGCGCTCGGCGGCTTTGCGCTGCTGCTGATCGCGAGCGCGGCGCTCGAGGCGCTGCGCCTGCACTCGCTGCACGCCGAGTTGCCGCTCGCCCCCGGGGGGCTGGTGGGCGACGTGCTCGGCAGGCCGCTCGCCGGGCTTGCGGGGTACACCGGCGCCACGCTGCTGCTGCTCGCGCTGATGGCGGCCGGCCTGAGCCTGTTCAGCGGCGTGTCGTGGCTCGCGTTTGCCGAGGCGACCGGGGCCGCACTCGAGCGCGCCTACGCGCTGGTGCGCGGCGGCTGGGAGGCGCGCCGCGACCGCCGCATCGGCGAGATCGCGCGCGGCGAGCGCGAGGTGATGGTCGAGGCGGACAAGAAACGCGAGGAGGACCATCCGCCGCTGGTGATCGCGCCGCCGCCGGCCGAGATCAAGAAATCCGCCCGCGCGCACAAGGAAAAGCAGGCGCCCTTGTTCGAGGACCTGCCCGACACGCCGCTGCCGCCGCTGAAGCTGCTCGACGAGGCGGCACCCGAAGGCGAGGGCGTGAGCGCCGAGACGCTCGAATTCACCTCGCGCCTGATCGAAAAGAAGCTGTCCGACTTCGGCGTCGCGGCGAAGGTGCTTGCCGCCTACCCGGGGCCGGTGATCACGCGCTACGAGATCGAGCCTTCGGTCGGCGTCAAAGGCAGCCAGATCGTCACCCTGGTGAAGGACCTGGCGCGCGCGCTGTCGGTGCACTCGATCCGGGTGGTGGAGACGATCCCCGGCAAGACCTGCATGGGCCTCGAAATTCCCAATCCGCACCGCCAGATGGTGCGGCTCACCGAGATCCTCGGCTCCGAGACCTATCACGGCGCGCACTCGCCGCTGGCGCTCGCGCTCGGCAAGGACATCGCCGGCAACCCGGTGGTGGTGGACCTGGCGAAGATGCCGCACTTGCTGGTCGCGGGCACCACCGGATCGGGCAAGTCGGTCGCGATCAACGCCATGATCCTGTCGCTGCTCTACAAGTCAGAGCCGCGGCACGTGCGCCTGATCCTGGTGGATCCGAAGATGCTCGAGCTCTCGGTGTACCAGGACATCCCGCACCTGCTGGCGCCGGTGGTCACCGACATGAAGCAGGCGGCGAACGCGCTCAACTGGTGCGTGGCGGAAATGGAGCGCCGCTACAAGCTGATGTCGTGGCTCGGGGTGCGCAACCTCTCCGGCTACAACCACCGCATCGCCGAGGCCGAAAAGCACGGCCGCCACATCGAGGGTCCGGTGACGCTCGACACCGGCCAGCCGCAGCCGCTCAAGCCGTTGCCCGCGATCGTGGTGCTGATCGATGAGCTCGCCGACCTGATGATGGTGCAGGGCAAACGCGTCGAGGAGCTGGTCGCGCGCCTGGCGCAGAAGGCGCGCGCCTCGGGCATCCACCTGGTGCTGGCGACGCAGCGGCCGTCGGTGGACGTGATCACCGGCCTGATCAAGGCGAACATCCCGGCGCGCATCGCGTTCCAGGTCTCCTCCAAGGTGGATTCGCGCACCATCCTCGATCAGTCCGGGGCCGAGGCACTGCTCGGCGCTGGCGACATGCTCTACCTGCCCCCGGGCACCGGCCTGCCGCAGCGTATCCACGGCGCGTTCGTCGCCGATCACGAGGTGCACAAGGTGGTCGAGCACCTCAAGGGCCTCGCCGCCCCCGAGTATTTCGAGGAGGTGCTGGAGCCCGCAGCGGTAGAGGAAGGCGCCGAGGGCGCGAGCGGCGCGCCGGGCGGCGAGAAGGACCCGCTTTACGATCAGGCGGTCGATATCGTGGTGCGTACGCGCCGGCCGTCGATCTCGCTGGTGCAGCGCCACCTGCGCATCGGCTACAACCGCGCTGCGCGCCTGATCGAGGACATGGAGCGCGCCGGGCTGGTGTCGCCGATGCAGACCAACGGCAACCGCGAAGTGCTGGCTCCCGCGAAAGTCGAGTAAGTGCAGACCTTGCTGCGCAAGGCCGCCTTACTTGCGCGCGATGGAACGGACACCCTGTGCCGCTCATCGCGCGCGTGGTGCTTGCTGGCGGTGCTGTTCTTGCCGGCCGCTGTGCAGGCTTCGAGCATCGAGCGCTTCCAGTCTTACCTGCGCACCACGCAGGCGGCGCGCGCCGACTTCGAGCAGAAGGTCTACGACCGCAACCGCAAGCTGGTGCAGGAATCCAAGGGCACGTTCGCGTTCCTGCGCCCCGGGCGCTTCCGCTGGACCTACGCCAAGCCGCACCCGCAGCTCATCGTCGGCGACGGCGAGCGCGTGTGGATCCACGACCAGGACCTGAACCAGGTCACGGTGAGGCGCCTGGCGCGCGCCGTCGGCGCCACTCCCGCGGCGCTGCTCGCGGGCGCATCCGACATCGAGAACGCATTCGAGCTTACCGAGGCGGGAACCCGGGATGGCCTGGACTGGCTGGAAGCGAAGCCGCGCGAGCGCGAGGCTGGCTTCGAGCGCATCCGGCTCGGCCTGAGCACCGCCGGGGTCGAGGCGATGGAACTCACCGACCACTTCGGCCAGACCACCGTGCTGCGCTTCACCAACCTGGTGCGCAACCCGACCATCGACGCCGCCACTTTCCGCTTCACCCCGCCCAAGGGTGCGGATGTCCTCGGCGACTGACCTGTTCGGCAAGCCGCAGCCGACGCCGCCGCTCGCCGAGGCGCTGCGGCCGCGCTCGCTCGACGAGGTGGTCGGCCAGCGGCACTTGCTGGGGCCAGGCAAGCCGCTGCGGATCGCCTTCGAGTCGGGCAAGCCGCACTCGATGATCCTGTGGGGCCCACCGGGCTCCGGAAAGACCACTATCGCGCGCCTCATGGCGCAGGCGTTCGACTGCGAATTCATCGCCCTATCGGCGGTGCTCTCCGGGGTCAAGGATATCCGCGACGCGGTGCAGGCGGCGGAGGACGCGCTCGCCATGCGCGGCCGGCGCACTATCCTGTTCGTCGACGAGGTGCACCGCTTCAACAAGGCGCAGCAGGATGCGTTCCTGCCTTACGTCGAGCGCGGTCTGCTCACCTTCGTCGGCGCCACCACCGAGAATCCTTCCTTCGAGGTCAACTCGGCGCTGCTGTCACGCGCCACGGTGTACGTGCTGGAGCCCCTGTCGGAGGAGGACCTCGGGGTGCTGCTCGACCGGACTGTAAAGCGTGACTTTACACTTTCGCTCGACGCCGCCGCTCGCCAGCGCCTGATCGGCTTCGCCGACGGCGATGCGCGCCGGCTGCTCAACGCGGTCGAGGTGCTGCAGGTGGCGGCGCAGGCGGCGGGCGTGACGGCGATCGACGGCGTTTTCGTAGAGGCGACGCTGGCGAAGAACCTGCGCCGCTTCGACAAGGGCGGCGAGCAGTTCTACGACCAGATCTCGGCGCTGCACAAGTCGGTGCGCGGCTCTGACCCGGACGCGGCGCTTTACTGGATGCTGCGCATGCTCGACGGCGGCGCCGACCCGCTTTATCTCGGGCGCCGCATGGTGCGCATGGCGGTCGAGGATGTGGGCCTGGCCGATCCGCGCGCGCTGCGCCTCGCGCTCGACGCCACCGAGACCTACGAGCGCCTCGGCTCGCCCGAGGGCGAGCTGGCGCTCGCCGAAGCGATCCTCTACCTCGCCTGCTGCGCCAAGTCGAACGCCGTGTACAGCGCCTATAATGCCGCACGCGCTTTCATCGCCGGCGACGGCACGCGGCCGGTGCCGCTGCACCTTCGCAATGCGCCGACCCGCTTGATGAAAAAACTCGGCTACGGCAAGGACTACCGCTACGCGCACGACGAGCCGGAGGCCTACGCGGCGGGCGAAAGTTATTTCCCGGAGGGCATGCCGTCGGTCGAGTGGTACCGGCCGAGCAAGCACGGCCTGGAAGAGAAAATCCGCGCCAAGCTCGCGCACCTGCGCGGCCTCGACGCCGGCGCCAAGAAAAGCGAATGATCGACCCTCAGCTGCTCAGGTCCAACCTCGACGCGGTGACCGCGCGCCTGGCGACGCGCGGCTACGCCTTCGAGCGCGACGCCTTCCTCGCGCTCGAGGCCGAGCGCAAGGACCTCCAGACGCGCACCCAAGATCTGCAGGCGGCGCGCAACGCGCAGGCGAAGAAAATCGGCCAAGCGAAGGCCAGTGGCGAGGACGCGAGCGCGCTGCTCTCCGAAGCGAACGCCATCAACGCGCAGTTCGGCGACCTGGAGGTCAAGCTCGCGGCGGTGCAGGAACGGCTGCAGCGCTTCCTGGAGGTGATCCCGAACCTGCCGCATGAAAGCGTGCCGCGCGGCGCGAGCGCCGCGGACAATACCGAGCAACGCCGCTGGTCGCCGCAGGACGGCGGGCCGCGAAAATTCGATTTCCCGGTCAAGGATCATGTGGATGTCGGCGCGGCGCTCGGTGGCCTCGATTTCGAGACCGCCGCCAAGCTCGCCGGCGCGCGCTTCACGGTGATGAAGGGCGGTGTCGCGCGCCTGCACCGCGCGCTGGCGCAGTTCATGCTTGACGTTCACACGCAAGCGCATGGCTACACCGAGGTGTACGTGCCCTACATGGTGTCCGGCGAGTGCGCCAACGGCGTCACCAGCCTGGCGAAATTCAAAGACGACCTGTTCAAGATCGAGGGCCGCGACCTGTACCTCGTGCCGACCGCCGAAACCCCGGTGACCAACTTCGTGCGCGACCAGATCGTGCCGCTCGAAGCGCTGCCGCTGAAGTACGTCTGCCACTCGCCGTGCTTCCGCTCCGAGGCCGGCTCCGCAGGCAAGGATATGCGCGGCATGATCCGCAACCACCAGTTCGACAAGGTCGAGCTGGTGCAGATCGTGCATCCCGAGAAGTCCTACCAGGGGTTGGAGCAGCTCACCGCGCACGCCGAGGAAATTCTCAAGCGCCTCGAGCTGCCCTACCGCGTGGTCGCCCTGTGCAGCGCCGACATCGGCTTCTCGGCCGCCAAGACCTACGACCTCGAGGTGTGGCTGCCGGCGCAGAACGCCTACCGCGAAATCTCTTCCTGCTCGAACTTCGAGGCGTTCCAGGCGCGCCGCATGCAGGCGCGCTTCCGCAATGCCAAGGGCAAGCCCGAGCACGTGCACACGCTCAACGGTTCGGGCCTTGCGGTCGGGCGCACGCTGGTGGCGATCCTGGAGAACTGCCAGAACGCCGACGGTTCGGTGACGATTCCCGCCGCGCTGCGGCCCTACATGGGCGGCACGGAGAAGCTCGCGCGGCCCTGATAAAATCCGCTCCGCCGCGGAGAGATGGCAGAGTGGTCGATTGCGGCAGACTCGAAATCTGTTGTACCCGTGAGGGTACCGGGGGTTCGAATCCCTCTCTCTCCGCCACTATCAACAACGTTCCTGTTCGTTTTACTGGCGGAATCAGTCATTGTTCTGCCATCGAAAGTTCTCAGGCGTTGACGTACACGGTTTTCACCGTGGTGTAGAACTCCGCCGCGTAGCGTCCCTGCTCGCGCGGCCCGTAGCTCGATCCCTTTCGGCCGCCGAAGGGGACGTGGTAATCCACCCCCGCGGTGGGCAGGTTGACCATCACCATGCCGGCGGCGGAGTTGCGCCTGAAGTGCTCGGCGTGCTTGAGCGAGGTGGTGGCGATGCCCGAGGACAGTCCGAACGGCGTGTCGTTCGCGACCGCCAGCGCCTCGTCGTAGTTCCTGACCCTGATGACCGAGGCGACCGGGCCGAAGATTTCGTCGCGGTTGATCTGCATCTGCGGCGTCGTGTCGACGAACAGGGCCGGCTCCAGGTAATAGCCTTCGGTCGCCCTCTTCAGGCGCTGTCCGCCCGCGGCGAGTTTCGCGCCCTCCTTCCTGCCGAGCTCGATGTACTTCAGGTCCTGCTCGAGCTGGCTGGGGTCCACCACCGGGCCGATGTCGGTACCCTCCTTGAGGGCGTCGTCGATTTTCAATGTCTTGAGCTTGGAAATAACCGCTGCAACAAATTTTTCGTAAATGCCTTCGGTGACGATCAGCCTGCTCGCCGCGGTGCAGCGCTGGCCGGTGGAGAAAAACGCGCTCTGCACCGAGACGTTCACCGCGGTGTCGAGGTCGGCGTCGTCGAGCACCACTTGCGGATTCTTGCCGCCCATCTCGAGTTGCACCTTGGCGAGCCGCGCGGCACAGTTCTGCGCCACGCGCCTGCCCGTGGCCACTGAGCCGGTGAAGGACACGGCGTCGACCTCGGGCGAGGTCGAGAGCAGCTCGCCGACCACCGAGCCCCGGCCCATCAGCAGGTTGAAGACGCCGTTCGGCAAGCCGCTCTTAGCGATGATTTCGGCGAGCGCCCAGGCGCAGCCGGGCACCAGATCGGCCGGTTTGAACAGCACGCAGTTGCCGTAAGCGAGCGCGGGTGCGATCTTCCACGCCGGAATGGCGATCGGAAAATTCCAGGGCGTGATGATGCCGACGACGCCGACCGGCTCGCGCGTGATCTCGACCTTGATCCCGGGGCGGACCGAGGCAACCACTTCCCCCGCCAGCCGCAGCACCTCGCCGGCGAAGAACCTGAAGATGTAGCCGGCGCGCGTTGCCTCGCCGATGCCCTCGGGCCTGGTCTTGCCCTCCTCGCGCGCGAGCAGCGTGCCGAGCTCGTCCTTGCGCGCAAGGATCTCGGTGCCGATTTTGTCGAGAATGTCGGCGCGCGCCTGGATGCCGCCGCGCGACCAGCCGGGGAACGCGGCGCGCGCCGCGCCGACCGCGGCGCGCACCTCGGACTCGTCGCCACGCGCGTATTCGCCGACGATGTCGGCGAGGTTGGAAGGGTTGACATTGGGCGCGCCCTGCGCGGCCTGGGTCCATTCGCCGTTGATGAAGTTAGGATGGATTTTCACGTGTGATCCCGCTGTGAGCGAAACACCGCCATTGGAGGGGTGAAGAATAGCACTGCCTCCGGGCCCCTAGCCCTTCATCCCGCCCGAGCCCCAGCCGGTCACCAAGTAGCGCTGGATGAACGTGAAGACGCACAGCACCGGCAGCAGCACCAGCAGGCCCGCGGACATGATCATTCCCCAGTCCACGACCGAGGAGTTGTAGAGGTCGGCGATGCCCACCGGCAGCGTCTTCAGTTCGTCCGCGCTGAGCAGCACGCGCGCGAAAATGTAGTCGTTCCACGCCAGGATGAAAGTAAACGTGCCGGTCGCCACGACGCCCGGCAGCGCGACCGGCAGCACGATGTAGAGCACCGTCTTGAGCCGGCTCGCGCCGTCTACCATCGCCGCCTCCTCGAGCTCGAGCGGAATGCCCTGGAAGTAGGTGCGCAGCAGCCAGAGCGCAAACGGCAGACAGAACGCCGTGTAGGCAAGCACCAGGCCGAGATGCGTATTGGCGAGCTCGAGGGAGCGCATCAGGACGTAGAACGGGATGATGATCATGATCGGCGCGAACATGTAGGTGAACAGGATGGTCGCCGAAATCGCCTCGCGGCCGCGAAAACGAAAGCGCGTCAGCGCGTAGGCGCCCGGGGTCGCGACCGCGAGCGTCAACAGCACCGTGGCCCCCGCGACCAGCAGGCTGTTGGCGAGATAGGTCCCGAAGCGGGTCTCCTGGAACAGCCGGGAGACGTTGTCGAACGTGAACGCGTGCGGAAAGAACGTCGGCGGCGAAACGAAAATCTCCTGCGAAGCCTTGAACGCCGTCACCGTCATCCACGCAAGAGGGAACGCGGTGAAGAAAAGCAGGATGAATATTCCCAGCGCGAGCAGCGCCCGCCTCACAGGTTTTCCTCCCGGCGCCAGAAATGGAAGTACAGCGCCGCCGCCGCGGCGAGCAGCAGGAACATGATCACCGCCATCGCCGAGCCGCGCCCCGCCTCGTAATAGGCGAAGGTGCGCATGTAGGTATAGACGGGCAGGGTGCGGATGTAATTCTCCGCGCCGCCGCCCTGGATCATCAGCCAGGGCGTGTCGAACTTGGTGAACATCCAGATCGAGCGCAGCAGCACGATGACGAACAGCACGCTCGCCAGTTGCGGCAGCGTGACATGCCAGAAGCGCTGCACCGCGCCGGCGCCGTCGACCATCGCCGCCTCGTAGAGCTCCGGCGGGATCGTCTGCAGGCGCGCAAGCACTGCCAGCAGCACGAACGGGAAGAACTGCCAGACGCTGACGATGACGAGCGAGACCATGATCCAGTCGCGCCCCATCCAGGAGAGCGGCCGGTCGATCACGCCGGCGGTTTCGAGCGCATAGTTGACCAGGCCGAACTGGCTGTTAAGCAGCCACTTCCACACCACGACCGCCACTACGGTAGGGATGACGTAGGGAAAGATGCACACCGCCCGCGCCAGCGCGCGGCCGGGGAAGGCCTCGTTCAGTAGCAGCGCCGCTCCCAGCCCGAGCCCGAGCTGCAGCACGATGGTGCTGGCCGAGTAGATAGCCCCCAGCTTCAGCGCGCGCCAGAACTCCTCGTCGGCGAACACCGCGGCATAGTTCGCAAGCCCTACGAAGCTCTGTTCCGGAAAAAACGAGTGCTTGTTGAAGAAGCTGAGCCAGATCCCGTAGCCGACCGGGTAAAGCGTCAGCGCGCCCAGCAGCGCGAGCGCCGGCAGGACGAGCAACAAGCCCGTCCTGCCCGAGTCGCCGTTCATTACTTCAGGTAGCCCTTGGACTTCAGCAGGTCCTCAAGCCTTTTCTGGGCCCGCGCCGCTGCCTCGGGCGCCTTCTTTCCTTCGAGCGCGACGTCCATGACCATGTCGCGCAAGATGCCGCTGCCGAGCACTTCCATCAGGTAGGGCTTGGAGTTCATGTCGTCCCAGTCGATCACCAGTGTCGGCTTGCCCTGGTCCCTGTTGAGATAACCTTCCTGCACCTCGATCCAACTCTTCCAGCGCTGGATCATCGGCGTCGCCTGGTAGTCCTTGTCGGCACGCAGCGACTTGGTGATGGGGAAGAGATGGATCGGCACGGTCCGCACGTACTCGAGGTAGTTGTCCTTCTGGTAGAAGAACTTCAGGAACTCGATCGCCTCCTTCGGGTTCTTCGAGCCCTTGAACAGCATCCAGGGCTCCTCGTCCACCTGCGCCGCCGGCTCCTTGCCGCTCGGGCCGTGCGGCTTCACCCAGACGTCGAAATGCTCCACGTTCGCCATGCTCTGCGGCGCGCCCTTCTCGATCAGCCCGGCGCCGCGGCCGTAGCCCTGGTACATCATCGCCGCCTTCTGCCCGAACAGGTTGGTGAAAGTCTCGAGGTAGCCGTGACCCTCCCAGCCGGGTGGCGCGTAGCGCGTGAGATCCCTGATGAACTCCAGCGCCTCGACGATCGGCAGGGTGAGCATCTGCGGCCGGTTCTGCTTGTCGAAGAGGATTCCTCCGTTCGCCTTGACGAGCTCTCCGAGCAGGATGTTGATGAACAGGTTGTCGCCCGGGATGGTGATGCCGTAGATATCGATCTTGCCGTCGCCGTTGGTGTCCAGCGTCAGCGCCTTGGCGTTCGCCACCAGGTCGGCCCAGGTCTTCGGCGGCTTCAGGCCCAGCTTCTTCGCCAGGTCCTTGCGGTAGATGAGGAGCGAGGTCCCCGCTGCGTGCACCAGGCCGTATTGCTTGCCGCCGACGCGGCAGACGCGCTTCACCTGGTCCCAGATGTTCGCTTCACCGAGGGCCTTGACCACCTCGTCGAGCGGCAGCAGCAGCCCTTTGGCCTGCAGCGCCGAACAGGTGATCGGCTGGCCGTGCGACAGCTCGGGCGGCGTGCCCGCCGCGAGCGAGGCCATGATCTTGCCCTCCAGGTCGCCCCACGCGAGCCCCTCGACCTCGACCTTTACGCCCGGGTTCTTGGCCTCGAAGCGCCGCGCGATGTTGCGCATCGCCTCCTGCGAATTGGCCTGCGTCTCGGTGTGCCAGACACGGATGACTTTTTGCGCCTGTGCATGAGAGCTGAAAACAACCAACAACAGCGAAAAGGCCAATGATTTGCAGAGCATGTTGCCCCCTTTTTAGATGCCGTCTACGAAAATCAGCTTCGAGCGCGATGCCTTCTGGCGGATCGCGCGCGCCTTCACGTATTCCGGCGAATCATAGAACCGCCGCAGCTGCGCCATCGAGGGAAACTCCAGGATCACGAGGCGGCCTGGACTCCAGCCGCCCTCGGCGGCTTCCACCTTGCCGCCGCGCGCAAGGATCTTCGCGCCGTATTTCTCGAGCGCGGCGCTGGCGAGCGGCTTGTAGCCCTCGTAGGCGGCGGGGTCGGTGATGTCGATGTCGGCGACGATGTAAGCGGCCATGGAATTCCTCCTCAAAGCCCAAAAGCGCGGGGCGGCACTAGCGTGAACCACGGCAATGCGATCACCAACTCATGGTAAGTGCCGATCGCGAAGGCCGTCAATGCGCGATGCAAGCTTTCACGCCGCACCCCGGCCGCTTTCGCAAGCTTGGCCATGCCCTTTGCATCGGCGACGGTTCCGGGCGCCGCAAGCTTGATAACATTACGTTTTGGAGTTCGGAGCGATTGGGGCGGTGCCGCCTAGACCGACTCGAAATCTGTTGTACCCGTGAGGGTACCGGGGGTTCGAATCCCTCTCTCTCCGCCACTTTCCCCTGCATCGGGGACGCGTTCAAATGAGGGAGGAGAAAACCATGCAATCGTTGCGCACGCTGGCGGCAGCGCTCGATCGTGCGCATGACGCGGTCGATGCGCGCCTCGTAGGCGAGCGCGTCCTCCTCCTTGTCGAAGGCGCGGAACTGCGAGATGTCGGTGCCCGCGGCGAACGCCTTGTCGCCCCCGCCGGTGATCAGGATCGCGCGCATCGAGCGGTCCTCGTTCGCCGCGGCGCAGATCTCCGCCAGGCGGTCGTACATGGCGAAGGTGAGCGCGTTGCGCGCCTGCGGCCGGTTGAAGGTCACGTACGCGACGCCGTCGCGCACCTCGTGCAGAAGCTCGGTTGTCATGGGGCGGGATCCGTGGTCGGGTAAACGGTGGATCGTGAACGCAGCGCTCGCCGCGTGTCAATGATCGCGCCCGGGCGTTTCGACCGCGAACGCGAGGTGGCCGGGACGGATGCGGGCTGCGGCGGGGCGGCAGAGGGCCACACTGTAAAGCGAGACTTTACACTTTGAGCCTCCTTGTCCGGGTGGCGTCGCCCTGCGATGATTTGGTCGCATGAATGAATTCGACCATGTCGTCGTAGGCGGCGGCTCGGCGGGCTGCGCGCTCGCCGCGCGCCTGTCGGAAGACCCCTCGGTCAGCGTGTGCCTCGCGGAGGCCGGGGGCGGCGGGCGCTCGCTGCTGATCGACACCCCAATCCTGCTCGCGGTGACGGTGCCGCGCGCGATCCACAACTGGGCCTACCATACCGAGCCGCAGCCCGGGCTCGGCGGGCGGCGCGGCTTCCAGCCGCGGGGCAAGGCGCTCGGCGGCTCGAGCGCGATCAACGCCATGGTGTACATGCGCGGCCACCCGCGCGACTACGACGACTGGGCGGCAGCCGGCGCGCCCGGCTGGGGCTGGAGCGAGGTGCTGCCGGTGTTCAAGCGCGGCGAGCACAACGAGCGCGGCGCGGACGCCTTCCACGGCACGGGCGGGCCGCTCAACGTCGCCGACCTGCGCTCGCCGAACGCCGCGTCGCTCGCCTTCGTGGAGGCCGGCGTGCAAGCCGGGCACCCGCGCAACCGCGACTTCAACGCGGCGAGCCAACTTGGCGTCGGCCTGTACCAGGTGACGCAGAAGAACGGCCGGCGCTGGAGCGCGGCGCGCGCCTACCTCGACCCCGCCTCCGGCCGGCCGAACCTCACCGTGCTCACGGGCGCGCACGCGCTGCGGCTGCGGCTCGAGGGAAAAACTTGCGTCGGCGTCGATACCGGCAAGGGCACCCTGCGCGCCCGCCGCGAGACGATCCTCGCCTGCGGCGCGTTCGGCTCGCCGCAGCTCCTGCTGCTGTCCGGGATCGGGCCGGGCGAGGAGCTTTCGCGCCACGGCATCGCGCTCGCGCACGAGCTTCCGGGCGTGGGGCAGAACTTGCAGGACCACCCGGACTACGTGATCGGCTATTTGTCCGAGGCGCCGGGGCTGCTCGGCCTGACGCCGCGCGGCCTGATGAATCTCGCAGCCGGTGTCGGTGCGTACCTCGGCGGCGACAGCGGGATCCTCACCTCCAACATCGCCGAGGCGGGCGGCTTTCTCGCCTCGCGCGCGGGGCTGGAGCGGCCCGACCTCCAGCTGCACTTCGCCATCGGCCTCGTTGCCGACCACGGGCGCGACCGCAAGCCGCGCTACGGCTTTTCCTGCCACGTCTGCGTGCTGCGCCCGAAGAGCCGCGGCAGCGTCGGGCTTTCATCGCCCGACCCGCTCGCGCCGCCGCGCATCGACCCCGCGTTTCTCGCTCACGAGGATGACGCCAAGCTGCTCCTGCGCGGCGTGAAGATGACGCTGGAGATCCTCGGTCAGCGTGCCCTCGACGGCTTGCGCGGCGCCAACGTGTTCGGCGAGGAAGGAAAAACCGACGACGCGCTGATGGAGCTGATACGGCGCCGCGCCGACACCATCTACCACCCCGTGGGAACCTGCCGCATGGGAACCGACGACCTGGCGGTGGTGGATCCCCAGCTGCGCGTGCGCGGCATCGAGCGGCTGCGCGTGGCGGACGCATCGGTGATCCCGACGCTCATCGGCGGCAACACCAACGCGTCCGTGATGATGATCGGCGAGCGCGCGGCGGACTTCATCCGCGCCGCCGATTAGCTGCAAGCGCCCGCTCGAAGGGCGAACACAACCCGTAGCCTGCACGTGCCTGCGCTGCTCCGCGACCCGCGTCGAAACCTGGTCGCCCCCATGGGATTTCTCCCGAACGAGTGCTAGGCATAGATAACCCGTTAGTGCGACCAATTCGACACCCTGCAAGCTTCTCAGTCCCCGAGACACAAGCAAGTGTCTGTTTTTACCGTAGAAACTTATCTGGGCCGCTCTGACGGCGCATTGTCAGGAAAAGATTGTTTTGCCCATTGTCCGGAAATAGTTCACACATAGACTGAGAGAAATTCCACATCTTACTGATTTAACGCAATAAAACGCAGTAAGTAGAGAATAATCCGGCCATACGGATTCCTATGATTCGCGCTCCTCTACTCGCTGCAACCGGGCAACAACAGATCCTCCTGTCGCCGATCCGCGAGGACTTGCGGCTGTACCCCGGCCCGCGCCATCTGGACGGCTCGCCGAGCTGGCGCATCCTCGACCCGGTACGCAACGCGTTCTTCGAGATCGGCTGGCTCGAGTTCGAACTGCTGGCGCGCTGGCGCAACCATCGCAGCGCAGAGGAGCTTGTGGCGCAGGTCGCGCGCGAAACCTCGCTTGCGCCGAGGTTGGACGAGGCAAGGGAACTGATCGAGTTCCTCACCAAGAACCAGCTCCTGGTGCCGGCCAGCACTGCGGTGCGCGATGAGCTGCGCCGCCGACTGCGCGCCTCTAAGCGCAGCTGGCACGAGTACCTGCTGCACCACTACCTGTTCTTTCGGCTGCCGCTGTTCCAGCCGGACGCGTTCCTTGCTCGCACGGTCGGGCTGGTGGAGCCGCTTTTCAGCCGCGGCTTCGCGTTGCTGGTGCTGGCCGTGTTCGGCCTGGACCTCTACCTGCTGTCGCGCGACTGGCACAGCTTCAGCGAATCGTTGCTGCGCGTCTTCACGGCGCAGGGCATCGTCCACTACGCCATCGCGCTGACGTTCGCCAAGGTAGTCCACGAGCTCGGGCACGCCTATGCGGCCAGGCGCTACGGCGTGCGCGTTCCGAACATGGGGATCGCGTTCATGGTGCTGTGGCCCTTCCTGTACACGGACACCGGCGAGACCTGGAAGCTGGCTGACCGGCGCAAGCAGCTGGTGATCGCCTCCGCGGGCATCGCTGCCGAGCTTGCGCTGGCGACGTTCGCGACGCTGCTGTGGGCGCTTTCTCCCGAGGGCGCGGCAAAGAACGTCCTGTTCGTGCTGGCGAGCTCGACCTGGCTGATGACGCTGGCGATCAACGTCAGCCCGTTCATGCGCTTCGACGGCTACTTCATCCTCTCCGACGCGCTCGACTTTCCGAACCTGCACGAGCGCGGATTCGCGTGCGCGCGCTGGTGGCTGCGGCGCGTGTTCTTCGGCCTCGAGGAGACGCTGCCCGAGCCGGCGCTGAGCCCGCGCAGCCGCGGCTGGCTGATCGCGTTCGCGTTCATGACCTGGATTTACCGCTTGGTCGTGTTCCTCGGCATCGCCCTGCTGATCTACCACCTGTTCTTCAAGCTGCTAGGCGTGGTGCTGATGGCGGTGGAGATCCTCTGGTTCATCGTGCGCCCGATATGGTTCGAGGTGGCGTATCTGTGGTCGCGCCGGAAGCTGATTCGCCTCGCCTGGCGCCCGGCGCTGAGCGTGATCGGCGTGTTGCTCGTGGGGGTCTGGCTCATGCCGGTGGCCCGTGAGGTGAGCGCGCCGGCGCTGATTCACGCGGCGCAGGAGCAATCCGTCTACGCGCCTTTCCCCGGACAGGTGCGCGAAGTCGCCGTGGCGCCGAACCAGGCGGTCAGGAAAGGCGACGTTCTCGTCCGCCTCGAAGCGAAGGATCTGAGGGTCCGCTCGGAGCAGGCAGATGTTGCGGTCGCCTCGGCGCGTGCGGAGCTCGCGCGCATGCCGGCGAGCCTCCAGCAGCAGGAACGGCAGCAGGTGCTGGAGCAGCGGCTCGCGGAAGCGCTCGCCTCGCGCAAGGCAGTCGACGAGGAGTTCGCGAGCCAGCAGCTCACGGCGGCGAACGACGGCATCGTGCGCGAGTTGCCGCGGGACCTCGTCCTTGGCAGGTGGGTCAACCCGGCGCAGCTCCTGATGCGCGTGGTTTCCGAGGAAACGCCGCTCATCGAAGCGTTCGTGAGCGAGCATCAGGTGTCGCCGCTCGCGGCGGGCCAATCCGTCCGCTTCTACCCGGAACTGCCGGGAATGCCGGTGGTTCGCGGCAAGCTGGTCGCGGTCGACCGCACCCCCCTGAAGGAGGTGTCCCGGCCGCTGCTCGCTTCGCTGCACGGTGGCGAGATCCTGGTGAGCCCGAAGAGCCGCGCGCCGCTGCTCGCGCAGGAGGCGGTATACCGGGTGACGATCCGGCCGGAGGAGGTGCTGCCCAAGCCGACCACGATGGTCGTGCGCGGGACGGTGCGCATCGAGACCGATCTGCGCTTCGTCGCCGAGAACCTGGTTTTCCGTGCGTTGTCCCTGGTGCTGCGCGAGAGCGGGATCTAGACCCATGCGGCGCGCATGCGACCCAGGGCGCGATGGTGCGAATGAATTGAGCCGAGGCTGCAATCGTGGCGAAAAAACGTAGTTCTGCAGAGCTGCCCTCGAAGCTGAAGAAGGCGCCGCCCCGTCCGAGCCGCAGGCGGACGCGCATGGCCGCCCTCGAGCCGCGCATGCTGTTCGACGGCGCGCTGGTCGCCGACCTGTCGGCGGCGCAACAGCAAGCGGATGCATCCGCAAGCACGACCGACACGAGCACGCAACCGGCTGCGCAGATCGATACCAGCGCGCCCGCGACCGCGGAAACCTCGACCGTCGCACCTTCGGATGCGACGCGCAACGAGGTCGTGTTCGTGGACTCCTCGGTCAAGGACTACGAAACCCTGCTCGCGGACGTCAACCCGAATGCGCACGTCGTGCTGCTTGACAGCGACAAGGACGGGGTGCAGCAGATCGCGCAGTTCCTCGCCGGCTGGACCGGCATCGACGCGATCCATCTGATCGGCGACGGCACCGAGGCCGAGATGCATCTCGGCTCCAGCTTCCTGACGCGGGAATCGGTCAACACCCAGTACGCCCAGCTGTTCCAGCAGATCGGCCAAAGCTTGTCGGAAAACGCCGATCTCTTGATCTACGCCTGCGACTTCGGCCGCGGGGAGGCCGGTGAGGCGGCGATCCAGTCGATGGCTGCGCTGACGGGAGCCGATGTAGCCGCGAGCACGGACCGTACTGGCAGCGCCGCGGAATACGGCAACTGGCAGCTGGAAGCCACCACGGGGCTGATCGAGAGCGCCGTGGTGATCGGCTCGTCTGCCCAGGCGGCCTGGGACCACACCCTGGCGACTTTCACCGTCACCAATACGAACGACAGCGGCGCCGGGTCACTGCGCCAGGCGATCATCGATGCCAACGCGGCAGCCGGCACGGATTCGATCGTGTTCAGCATCGCGGGCGGTGGACTGAAGACGATCGGTCTGGCCTCGGCCCTGCCGGCGATCACTGGCGCAGTCACGATCGACGGGTACACGCAGGCCGGCGCTTCGGCCAACACCCTGGCGGTGGGCAGCGACGCCGTGCTGCTCATCGAGCTCAATGGCACGGGCGCGGGCGCAGGCGTGAGCGGACTTGTCCTGAATTCCGGCGCCTCCACGGTGAGGGGGCTGATCATCAACCGGTTCAGCGACATCGGCATCCGCATCAACGACGCCGCAGACAACAGCGTCATCGCGGGCAACTGGATCGGCCTGGACAGCACGGGCAACGCGACGATCGGCAGCATGTATCAGGGCGTCTACGTAGGCGTGAACAATTCGAACACAGTCATCGGCGGCGCAGCTGCCTCAGCCCGCAACGTGATCGTCGGCTCTACGGACGACGGCGTTAACCTCGACACGACCTCCGCGGTCACGATCCAGAACAACTACATCGGCACGAGCAAGACCGGCCTGGTCGGCCTGGGCAACAACGACGACGGCATGGACATCAATCTTCAGTCCGTCAACACGCTCGTGATCGGCAACGTGATCTCGGGGAACGTGGGACCCGATTCGCACGGCATCCGCATGGATGACGTCGGCACGACGGGCAACGTGATCCGCGGCAACTACATCGGCGTTGCGGCCGACGGCGTGACCGCGCTCGGCAACAACCTGGCGGGCATCAAGATCTTCAGCGGCCCGATCGGCAACACGATCGGCGGCGCCAACCCGGGCGACGGCAACATCATCGCGTTCAATACCGGTCCGGGCGTGGTGCTCGAGCTGGGCTCGGACACCAACGTCATATTGGGCAATTCGATCTATAGCAACGGCGGCCTGGGGATCGATCTCGGCAACAACGGCGTGAGCCTCAATGATGCTGGCGATCCGGATGCCGGGACGCAAAACTTTCCGGTCTTGACGTCGGCGCAGGTCGTGACCTCGACGCAGTTGAACGTGGTCGGCGCGTTGAACACGACGGCGAGCGCCCAGTTCCGCATCGAGTTCTTCAGCAGCGCGGCGCAGGACCCGAGCGGCCAGGGCGAAGGCCAAACCTACCTGGGATTCGTCAATGTCACGACCGACGGCAGCGGTAATGCAGCCTTCAACACGACGCTGACGGCCAGCGTCGCGGCGGGCAGCTTCATCAGCTCCACCGCTACCCGGAGCAACGCGACGTTCACGACCTTCACCGAAACCTCCGAATTCAGCGTAGATCGCGTGGCCTCGAACACGGCGCCCGTGCTGGATGCGGCGAGAACGCCGGTCCTGGGGGCGATCAACGAAGACGCGGGCGCGCCGGTGGGCGCCGTGGGCACGCTGGTCTCCAGCCTCGTGGACTTTGCCGCACCGGCAGGTCAAGTGGACAACGTCACCGATCCGGACAGCGGGGCGCAGCAGGGGATCGCGATCACGGCGGCCGATACCACCAACGGCACGTGGTTCTACTCCACGAACGGCGGCGCGGCGTGGAATCCCCTGGGGGCGGTGGCGAACAACAACGCGCGGCTGCTCACTGCGGACGCCAACACGCGCATCTACTTCCAGCCCAATGCCAACTATAACGGGACGATCGCCAATGCAATCACGTTCCGCGCCTGGGACCAGACCAGCGGAACCAACGGGGGCACAGCCAATACGACCACCAATGGCGGCGTGACGGCCTTCTCGACCGCGACGGACGCGGCGGACATCACCGTCAACCCGGTCAACGACGAGCCCACCGTCACGGCCACCGCGGTGAACCCGACCTACACCGAGGACGCCGCTGCGGCCGATGTGTTCAGCACGGTGAGCGTCTCGACGGTGGAGGCCGGGCAGACGCTCGCGCGGCTGGATCTGACCGTCTCGGGGTTGGTCAATGGCGCCTCCGAGCAGCTGACCATCGACGGCACGACCTTCTCGCTGACCAACGGAGCGAGCGGCACCACCCTCACCAACGGCATGACCTACAGCGTGACGGTGGCCGCGGGCACGGCCACGGTGAGCCTGACCAAGGTCGGGGGCATCACCGCCGCCCAGATGCAGACGCTGGTGGACGGCATCGCCTATCGCAACACCAGCCAGGATCCCACCGCCGGGGCGCGCGTGGTGACCCTGACGCGGCTGGATGACAGCGGCTCGAACACCGCCCCCAATGACAACACCGCCACCCTCGCCATCGCCTCCACGGTGACGGTCACCCCGGTCAACGACGAGCCAACCCTGGCGGCAACGGCGGTGAACCCAACGTATACGGAGAATGCGGGGGCCGTCGATGTGTTCAGCACAGTGAGCGTCTCGACGGTGGAGGGCGGGCAGACGCTGACGCGGCTGGATCTGACCGTCTCGGGGTTGGTCAATGGCGCCTCCGAGCGGCTGACCATCGACGGCACGACCTTCTCGCTGACCAACGGGACCACCGGCACCACGGCGACCAACGCGATGAGCTACACCGTGAGCGTGGCGGCGGGCACGGCCACGGTCAGCCTGACAAGTGCGGGGGGCATCTCGGCGGTGGCAATGCAGACGCTGGTTGACGGCATTGCCTATCGCGTCACCGGCCAGAACCCCACCGCCGGGGCGCGCGTGGTGACCCTGACGCGGCTGGACGACAGCGGCTCGAACACCGCCCCCAATGACAACACCGCGGCGCTGGCGATTGCCTCGACCGTGACGGTGGCGGCGGTCAACGACCCGGCAGTAATCGGCGACCCGAGTGTAAGCACCGTTATCGAAGATGTGGGCGTCAGCGGGGGCAACCTGACAGCGACGGGTTCGATTCCGATAACGGATGTCGACAGCCCGGCTACCTTCAGCACAACGGTGACGGGCGTTGGCAGCCCGCTTGGCACGCTCGTGTTGGCGGCAGATGGAACGTACACCTACTCGGTTTCGAATGCCGCGGTGCAGTTCCTCGACGCGGGACAGACGGTGGTGGACACCTTTACGGTTACCAGTGCCGACGGTACGTCCAAGAACGTGTCGTTCACGATCACCGGCGCGGAGGATGCGGCGGTGATCACGGGCACGTTCACGGGCAACGTGTCGGAGGACAACGTGCTCACGGCGACGGGCGCGCTCGCGATCAC
>CAYMVA010000119.1:0-6323 GCA_964393745.1 uncultured Enterobacteriaceae bacterium
AGGCCAAGGTGCGCGATGCGATCGAGTCCACCAAGGACTTCGTCGGCACCGGCGGCGTGGTGAACATGTCGGCCAAGGACCACATGGGCCTGGACCTGACCTACTTCCGCATGTTCGAGGTGCGCAAGGGCAACTGGGTCCCGGTGCACTGATTCCAGCTGTCCCGGGCGGGTTGCGATGAGCGCGCAGTTCGCCCAGTACCTGCTCGCCGGCGTGACCGTGGGCGCAATCTACGCCCTGGTCGCACTCGGCTTCGCGATCATTTACAACGCCAGCCAGGTCATCAACTTCGCGCAGGGCGAGTTCGTGATGATTGGCGGCATGGCGACTGTGTCGCTGGCGAATGCGGGCTGGCCGTTGCCGGTGGCGGTGCTCGCCGCGGTGGCGATGGCCGCAGCAGTCGGCCTGGCGCTGGAGAAATTCGCCGTCGAGCCCGCGCGCGGCGCCTCGGTGGTGACGCTGATCATCATCACCATCGGCGCCTCGATCCTGCTGCGTGGCGTAGCGACTCTGCTGTGGGACAAAAACGTGCACGCGCTGAAGCCCTTCTCGGGCGAGGCGCCGATCCAGATCGCCGGCGCCACGCTGCTGCCGCAGAGCCTGTGGGTGCTCGGCGTGACGCTCGCGGTGGTGCTGCTGCTGGGCTGGTTCTTCGGCCGCACGCTGCTCGGCAAGGCGCTGCTCGCCACCTCGCACAACCGGCTCGCGGCGCAACTCGCGGGCATCAACGTGCGCTACGTGCTGCTGATCGCCTTCGGACTGTCGGCGGCGCTCGGCGCGGTGGCCGGCATCCTGATCGCGCCCATCACCTTCACCGCGTGGGACGTTGGCGTGATGCTCGGCCTCAAGGGCTTCGCGGCGGCGATCCTCGGCGGCATGGGCAGCGGCCCGGGCGCCGTCGTGGGGGGCCTGGTGCTCGGCATCATCGAGGCGATGGGCGCGGGGTATGTCTCATCGGCTTACAAGGACGCGATCGCGTTCGTCATCATCCTTGCGGTGCTGTTCTTCATGCCGAGCGGCCTGTTCGGCAAGCGCAGCGCCGAGCGCGTATAGGCGCCGGGCATGTCGCAACGGCTGGCGTCGCAGCGTAACGTGGGGCTGTTCGCGCTCGCAGCCGCGGTGGCGCTGCTACCCCTCGCCCTCGCCAACAACTACTACTACGAGATCGCGATCCTCGTCGGCCTCAACGCGATCGTGTGCGTCGGCCTGAACCTGCTCATCGGCTACGCCGGCCAGATCAGCCTCGGCCACGCCGGCTTTTTTGGCCTCGGCGCCTACGGCTCCGCGATCCTCACTGCGCGCTACGGCTGGCCGCCGCTTGCCGCACTCGGCGCCGCGACCCTTGGCGTCGCCCTGCTCGCGCTCGCCATCGGGCGCCCGATCCTGCGCCTGCGCGGCCATTACCTCGCCATGGCGACGCTCGGCATGGGCATCATCATCTCGATCGTCATCGTCACCGAGGACCGCTACACCGGCGGCCCGGACGGCATGCAGGTGCCGCCGCTGGCGCTCGCGGGCCTGGCGCTCGCCGGCGAGCGCGCCTGGTACTGGACCGTGGGCGTGGTGCTGGTGCTCGCGGTGTGGCTGGCGCAGAACCTGATCGACTCGCCGCACGGCCGCGCGCTGCGCGCGCTGCACGGCTCGGAGGTCGCGGCCGAAGTCGGCGGCATCGACAGCGCGCGCCACAAGGTGCGCGTGTTCGTGATCTCCGCCGTGTACGCCGCGGTCGCGGGCAGCCTCACTGCGCACTACGCGGGCTTCATCACCCCGGGCAAGGTGAGCTTCTTCCATTCCATCGAGCTGGTCACGATGGTGGTGTTCGGCGGCATGGCCTCGACCTTCGGCGCGGTGGTCGGCGCTGCGGTGCTCACGCTGCTGCCGCAGGCGCTCACCGTGTTCAAGGAATACGAGATGGTGGTGTTCGGCGCGGTCATGATGCTCACCATGATCTTCATGCCCAAGGGGCTGGTGCCGACGCTGGCGGCGCGCTTCTCGCGAGGCGGGCAGTGAAGCTGCTGCGCGCCGAAGGCCTGACGCGCGAGTTCGGCGGCGTGCTCGCGGTCGCCGACTTGGCATTCGAGATCGAGGCCGGCAGCGTATTCTCGATCATCGGCCCCAACGGCGCCGGCAAAACAACGCTCCTCAACCTGCTCACCGGCATCTACCGCCCGTCTTCGGGGCGGGTGCTGTTCGAGGGCCGCGACCTGACCGGGCGCGCGCCGTACCGTTTCGCCGCCGCCGGCATCGCGCGCACCTTCCAGAACCTGCAGGTGTTCTTCAACATGAGTGCGCTCGAGAACGTGATGGCGGGACGCCACCTGCACGAGCGCTGCGGCCTCGCTGCGGCGCTGCTGCGCTTTCCGGCGCTCGCGCGCACCGAGCGCGACTCGCGCGAAGAAGCCGAGCGCCTGCTGCGCCTCGTCGGCCTGGGCGACTGGGTCGGCGCGCAGGCCGACGCCATGCCCTATGGCGCGCTCAAGCGCCTGGAGATCGCGCGCGCGCTCGCCTGCCGGCCCAAGCTGCTATTGCTGGACGAGCCGGCCGCGGGCCTGAACCCCACCGAGACGCACGCCATCAACGCGCTCATCTCCGACCTCGCCGCCTCGGGCATCACGGTGGTGCTGGTCGAGCACAACATGCGCATGGTGATGGAGGTGTCGGACCACATCCTGGTGATCGACTACGGCCGCTGGCTCGCCGAGGGCAGCGCCGAGCAGGTGCGCAACGACCCGAAGGTGATCGAGGCCTACCTCGGGGCGGGCGCCGCGCGCGCGGCGGGAGCGCATTGATGCTCGAAGTGCGCACGCTCGAAAGCCGCTACGGCCGCATCCCGGCGCTCAAAGGCATCGACCTCGCGGTGCGCGAAGGGGAACTGGTGGCGCTGGTGGGCGCCAACGGCGCCGGCAAGACGACGCTGCTGCGCGCGATTTCGGGCGTGATCGCCACGAGCGCCGGCAGCATCCACTTTGACGGCGCGGACATCACGCACGCCGCGCCCGAGCGGCGCGTGCGCCAGGGCATCGTGCAGGTGCCCGAGGGGCGCCAGGTGTTCGGCCCGCTCGCGGTCGAGGACAACCTGCTGCTGGGCGCCTATACGCGCCCGGGTGGCGAGCGCACCGCCAGCCTCGAAAGCGTGTACGTCATGTTCCCGATGCTGCGCGAGCGCAGGCGCCAGGCCGCGGGAATGCTCTCCGGCGGCCAGCAGCAGATGCTCGCGATGGGGCGCGCGCTGATGGCGCGGCCGCGCCTGCTGCTGCTCGACGAGCCGTCGATGGGGCTGGCGCCGCGGCTGGTGGAGGAAGTGTTCGCGCACGTGGCGGAGCTCAAGCGGCGGAAAACGACCATCTTCCTGGTGGATCAGAATGCGCGAGCAGCGCTCGCGGTTGCCGATCGCGCCTACGTGATCGAGACCGGCCGCATCGTGCTCGCGGGCAGCGGCGCCGAACTCCTCGCCAGCCCCCAGGTGCAGGCGGCGTACCTAGGTCTCTAACTTCTCTTTTCCCAACCAACCCTCAGATTTCGCGGCGGCGCGGCGGCCGCTGGGCCCGGGCCGAGACGACCGGGGTCTTCCGCCCTGGACCGCAAACGCCGCGCCACGGGTACCCGGCGGGGCAGGCTTCGGTCAGATAGAAGCTCTTGCCTGCCCCGCCACCCGTGGAGCACGGCGCGGCCCAAAGGGCGTAAGCCCCCGGTCGCCTCGTCCCGGACTGGGGTGCAGTGGGCGGCAGCGTCCTTCGGTGCGCGTCCGCGAAGGCGGGTGGTGCGGCGGTCAAGAGCTTCTATCTGACCGAAGACCGCCGCACCGGGCACCCGCCCGTGGACGTGCCTGCGCACCGCGGACGATGACGCCCGCTGCATCCCGGTCCCGAGAACGTAGGCGCGATCGATTTTGAATTTGGGTGGAAAACAGGGGCCTGCGGCGGTTGACGTGGATCAAGCAATCGGGGGACCCCGCGTGTTCCGATAGCACGTTGCCCTATAGAGGAGGAACGATGAAACCGACCCTGGCCGCAGGCGTCGCCGCGACGCGCGAATTCACCGTCGACCGCGACCGCACCATCGACTTCATGGGCGAAGCCGCGCGCGTCTACGCCACGCCGATGCTGGTGCGCGACATCGAGATGACCTGCCGCGAGTTGCTGCTCGCGCACCTGGATCCCGGCGAGGACTCGGTCGGCACACGCATCGAGCTCGATCACACCGCGGCCACGCTGCTCGGCATGAAAGTGAAAATCGAAGCCAAGGTGGCAGAGGTCAAGGGCCGCGCCGTCACCTTCGAGGTGAGCGCGAGCGACGGCCTGGACTCGATCTGCCGCTGCCGCCACGGACGCTTCGTGGTGGACCTGAAGCAGACCGAGGCGCGCCTCAAAGCGAAGGCGGAGAAGGCGAAAGCGCTGTGAGCACCACCAAGGTCCCGACCTACTGCTACCAGTGCGTCGCGGGCCCTGACCTCTTGCAGGTCAAGGTCGAGGACGGCGTCGCCACCGAGGTCGAGCCCAATTTCGGCGCTGCCGCCGTGCATCCCGGCGGCGGCAAGGTGTGCGTCAAGGCCTACGGCCTGGTGCAGAAAACCTACAACCCGAACCGCGTGCTCACGCCGATGAAGCGCAGCAACCCGAAAAAGGGGCGCGGCGAGGATCCCGGGTTCGTGCCGATAGGCTGGGAAGAGGCATTCGACCTCATCGCGGCAAAGCTCGCGGACATCCGCGCGCGTGGCCTGACCGACGAATCGGGCTATCCGCGCGTCGCTGCGAGCTTCGGTGGCGGCGGCACGCCGCAGTCGTACATGGGAACCTTCCCGTCATTCCTCGCCGCGTGGGGTCCGGTGGACATGGGCTTCGGTTCCGGCCAGGGCGTGAAGTGCTATCACTCCGAGCACCTGTACGGAGAGTTGTGGCATCGCGGCTTCACGGTTTCGCCGGACACGCCGCACACCAACTACCTGATCTCGTGCGGCGCCAACGTGGAGGCCTCGGGTGGCGTGGTCGGCGTCTGGCGCCACGCCAACGCGCGCGAGCGCGGCATGAAGCGCGTGCAAGTCGAGCCGCACCTTTCCGTCACTGGTGCGTGCTCGGCGGAATGGGTGCCGATCAAGCCCAAGACCGACCCCGCGTTCCTGTTCGCGCTGATCCACGTGATGCTGCACGACGCGCCGCGCTCACAGCTCGACACCGAATTCCTGCTGCGCCATACCTCTTCGCCTTACCTGGTCGGGCCGAACGGTTTTTACCTGCGCGACCGGCAGACGAAAAAGCCGCTCATCGCGCAGGCGCTCGAGGGCAGCGAGACGCACGACTGCATCGAGCTCGGGGCCGACGATGAAGTTCTAGCCGACGGCAAGCTCGAAGGTGTCACCGCATTCACGAAACTGGTCGAGCACATTCGCCCCTACTCGCCGGAGTGGGCGCAAGGCATCTGCGACGTGTCCGCGGCAACCATGCGCCGCATCGCCTGCGAGTACCTCGAAGCCGCATCGGTCGGCGCGACCATCGAAGTGGACGGGCAGACGCTGCCGCTCAGGCCCGTGGCGGTGAGCCTCGGCAAGACGGTGACCAACGGCTGGGGCGGCTTCGAATGCTGCTGGGCGCGGACGCTGCTCGCCGCGCTGGTGGGCGCGCTCGAAGTTCCCGGCGGCATCCTCGGCACCACGGTGCGCCTCAACCGGCCGCTCTCGGAGCGCCACCAGAGCGTGCGCCCGGATCCCGACGGCTTCATGGCGTATCCGTTCAACCCGACCGACCGCGAGCACTGGAACGCCAACCCCAACATCCGCAACGCCTACCGCACCATGGTGCCGCTCGCCGCCGACGGGCCGTGGAGCCAGGCGCTGGGACCTACGCACTTCTCGTGGATGTTCCTCGACCGCACGCCCGCGGGCCTGCCGCCGGTGACGCTGCCCGAGCTGTGGTTCGTGTACCGCACCAACCCGGCGATCTCTTTCTGGGACACCGACGCGCTCGCCGATAAAATGGCGCGCTTCCCGTTCGTGGTGGCATTCGCCTATACGCGCGACGAGACCAACCATTTCGCCGATGTGCTGCTGCCCGATGCCACCGACCTGGAAAGCCTGCAGCTGATCCGCATCGGCGGCTCGAAATACATCGAGCAGTTCTGGGACCAGGAAGGCTTCGCCCTCAGGCAGCCGGCGGTAGCGACGCGCGGCGAGGCGCGCGACTTCACCGACATCGCCACCGAGCTCGCACGGCGCAGCGGCCTGCTGGAGAAATACATCACCTCGATCAACCGCGGCGCCGCCGGCGTGCCGCTGAAGGGGGAAAGCCAGAGTGTAAAGTGGGACTTTACACTTGCCGCCGCCAGCGCCC
>CAYMVA010000120.1:0-22266 GCA_964393745.1 uncultured Enterobacteriaceae bacterium
CGACTCGACCTCGCGCCAGGTCGACCCGAACACCATCGGCGAAGAGCACTACAACACCACGCGCTCGGTGCAGGCGACTTTGCAGCGCTACAAGGAATTGCGCGACATCATCGCGATCCTCGGCATGGACGAACTCGCGCCGGAGGACAAGCTGGCGGTGGCGCGGGCGCGCAAGATCCAGCGCTTCCTGTCGCAGCCCTTCACCGTGGCGCAGAACTTCACCGGCATGCCGGGCAAGTACGTCTCGCTCAAGGACACCATCAAGGGCTTCAAGATGATCGTCAACGGCGAGTGCGATGCGCTGCCCGAGCAGGCCTTCTACATGGTCGGCCCGATCGAGGAAGTATTCGAGAAGGCGAAGACGCTGCAATAGCGGAGCGCCAATGGCCAACACCATCCACGTCGACGTCGTCAGCGCCGAAGAAGCGATCTACTCGGGCGAGGCGGAGTTCGTCGTCCTGCCCGGCGAAGCGGGCGAACTCGGCATCTACCCGCGCCACACGCCGCTGATCACACGCATCAAGCCGGGCACGGTGCGCATCCTGCCGGCGGGCGGCGGCGAGGAGCAGCTGATCTTCGTCGCCGGCGGCGTGCTCGAAGTGCAGCCCAAGGTGATCACGGTACTCGCCGACACCGCGATCCGCGGCCACGACCTGGACGAGGCCAAGGCCGCCGAGGCGCTCAAGAAGGCTGAAGAAGCGCGCAGCAAGGCGCGCGACAAGCAGGAGCTCGCGGTGGTCGAAGGCGAGCTGTCCTCGCTTGCCGCGCAACTGGCGGCGATACGCAAGCTGCGCAAGAAATAGTCGGCCGGCCTGGCGCGGCGACTGCGGGGCTCGTCGTCGGCGCAAGGCCACGGCAACGGGTAAGGGACATCCACTGAACCGGATCGATTCTCCGGTGCGCCTCTCCAGTCGCGACGTCGCACTGATCGTCGTTCCCTTGCTGCTGCTGCTCGCCCTCGCGGCATGGTTGATCGCGCGCTATGTAGAGCCGGGGCCACCCAGAATCGTGGTGATGAGCACCGGGCCGCTCGACAGTGCATACCATGCCTTCGCCGAGCGCTACAAAACCGTCCTAGCCGAATACGGCATCACCCTCGAGCTCAGGCCTTCGGCCGGTGCGGTCGAGAACGTCGAGCGGCTCAAGAGCCGCAAGGACGGCGTTTCACTGGCGCTGGTTCAGGGCGGGATCGTGAATGCCGAGAATGCGCCCGGACTGGAAACGCTGGGCAGCATGTTCTATGAGCCGATCTGGCTCTTCTACCGCAGCGAGCCAGCCATCGAGTTGTTCAGCCAACTCCGCGGCAAGCGTATCGCGGTCGGCCCGCCGGGCAGCGGCACGAGGGCGGTTGCGCTGAACTTCGCGCGCGCGAACGGGCTAGAGGGGCCGGCTACGGTATTCCGCGAGATCGGCGGCCTGGCCGCGGCGAAGGCGCTGGAAGATGGCGATGTGGACGCCGTGTTCTATGTGGCGGCGCCTGAAGCCGCGGGTGTCAAGCGCCTGCTGGCCGTGCCGGGCGTGCGGCTTTTCAGCGCCAGGCGCGCCGACGCATACACGCGGCGCATGCCGTTTCTTCACAAGCTTGTGTTGCCCGAAGGCGTGGCCGACCTGGTGCAGAACGTTCCTCCCGCGGACGTCGCGTTGCTTGCGCTCACCGCAAACCTGGTCGCCGTGGAAGACATCCACCCGGTCATCGTCGATTTGATGATCGAGGCCGCCAGGAAGGTGCACGGTGGCGCCGGGATGTTCCAGCGCGCCGGAGAATTTCCCGCGCCGCGCGACCTGGACCTGCCCCTGTCGACGGATGCGGAGCGCTTCTACAAGGACAGCACGCCTTTTCTGCGGCGCCACCTGCCGTTCTGGGTGGCGGTATGGATCAATCGCTTCATTGTCGTCGCGATCCCGCTGCTGATCCTATCGATTCCGTTCATTCGCAGCATTCCGGCGCTGTATCGCTGGCGCACGCGCCGCAAGATCTACCGCTGGTACGGGGAGCTGAGGGTCATCGAGAACGCGCTGCGTCGCCATAGTGGCGATGCGGCGGCGCACGCCGAGCGCTTGGACTGGCTCGAGGGCCAGGTCAACAGGGTGCGCGTACCGCATGCCTACTCGGCCGAGCTCTATGTCCTGATCGGGCACATTCAATTGGTGCGAGACCTGCTGAAGGGGTCGCATTCGGCGCAACCGGCGCCGCAGGATCCGTAAGCAACGTGTAATTCATACGTAAGCGTGCAGCGGGTCCGCCGCTGCTACAAAGGGCGTCATGACGTGTCGATCGGAGGTGCCCATGAAAGCCCTGTTGCCAGGTTCGAGATCTGTATTCCCGCTTGCGTTGGCCGTAGGCATGACGTTGCTTTCAGGCCATGCGGCGGCGCAGAGCAGCCCATATGTCGGCCCGCCACCTTATATGGGTCCCACGCCGGGGGCGTATTACCCCGTGGCGCCGGCCGCGCCGGGCTGGGTCACGGGCGCTGCAGTCGGTTCACTCGCCGGCGCCATGGTGAGTACGTCGAATCCGATCATCCGGTGCGCGGGATTGCGCTGCTTTGGTGGATTCGATCCGCGCCCGGTCCTGGTCGGTGCGCTGCTCGGGGGCATCATTGGCCATGTGGCGACGACACCGTACGTAGTGCCGATGACGCCAGCCGCAGCGGCGCCAGCCGTCGCCTCACGGGATGCGTCCGCCGCCGTGTTCGCTGACCGCTGGCAGCAATTCTCCGCGCCCTCTTCCGGCTCGAGCTCCGCGGGCGCCTCGTTCGCCGAGCGATGGCAGAGCTTTGCCGAACCGGAGCCGAAGCCGCGCTAGCGCGGCGCGGTGGCGTAGGGCTCGTCGGCGGCGACGAACTCCGTTTCCTTCACCGCTTCGTCGCACCAGGCTTTCACCGCCGGCGCCGAGAGCAGTGCCTGTTGGTATTCCTTCGCCGCTCCGGAGAGCTCTACCGCGTAGGTCACAAATCGCGTCGCCACCGGTGCGTAGTAGGCGTCCGCCGCGCTGAAGGCGCCGAACAGATACGGTCCGCCGCGCGCGAAGTCCTTGCGCGTTGCGGTCCAGAGCGAAGCGATGCGCTCGATGTCCTTCGCCACCTCCGGGTTCATGCCTTTGCCAGGATAGCGGCTGCGGATGTTCACCGGCATGGTGCCGCGCACGGCGCGGAACCCGGCGTGCATCTCGGAGCATATCGAGCGCGCGCGGGCGCGCGCCTGCGCCTCAGCGGGCCAGACCCCCGCCGCGGGAAACAGCTCGTGCGCGCGCTCGATGATGGCGAGCGTCTCCCAGGTCGCGAAGCCCGCACCGGGCTCGCCCTCCCAGAGCACCGGCACCATCCCGGACGGGGACAGCCTGCCGATGTGATCGCGCCAGTCCCGAGAGTCGAACTTGAGCATGCGCTCGCGGAACTCGATGCCGGCGCCGCGCAACGCGATCCACGGGCGCATCGACCAGGAGGAGTAGTTCTTGTTGCCGATTACCAGGGTGAGGGCTGAGTTCATGGACCGGATTGAAGCGCGCCACGCGCCGCGTGGCAAGCGCGCAGCAATTGATCAGTGGGCCCTTAGCCGAAGCAGCGGGGCGGCGCTGGCCCTGTCCCCGACCTTCGTTTCCTGGCCAGGCGCGCCCGCTGCCGCGGTCCTTAGGTAATTCGCCTCTCCGCGAGCGAGCCGCGGGCGCCAGGCGCCGGAGTGTAAAGTGTGACTTTACACTTCGGCTCGCTGCAGCCCACGGCATTGGGCCTGATTGGCGCGGCGTGCGCCGCAGCGGCAAGCAGTAGCACGCTCGCTGACAGCACCACACCAACCATCAATGCGACCGAGATCGCGAGCGCGATAAAGGCGAGCAAGTCGCTTGCGGCGACCCGGATGCCCGGAGAGGAATGTTCGGTTTGCACCTTGCGCCTCCTTGTTGTCGTTGGCCATTCAAAGCCCCGCGACAGGCGCCGCTGCGGCCCACCTCGGGCGCCGCGCCGAAGAATTCTGGCAATCCCGTGGCAGGCGCCTCGGGCAGGCGGGGCATCGGGTTATATTTCCGGGCACCCATGCGCCGCCGCATCGCCATCGTCGAGGACGACCCCGCCCTGCGCGCCAACTACGCGGAAGCGCTGCAAAAACACGGCTTCGAGGTGTCGGCCTACGCAGCGCGCGACCAGGCGCTGGCGGCGATGCGCAGCCGGCTGCCCGACCTGGCGCTGATCGACATCGGCCTGGGCAGCGACATGGACGGCGGCTTCGCGCTGTGCCGTGAGCTGCGCGCGCTGTCGGCGGCGCTGCCGATCATCTTCCTCACCGCGCGCGACAGCGACTTCGACATCGTTGCCGGGCTGCGCCTGGGTGCCGACGATTACCTCACCAAGGACGTCAGCCTGCCGCACCTGCTGGCGCGCATCGGCGCGCTGTTCCGGCGCGCCGAGCTGGCGAGCGAGCCCAAGGCGGTGGAGGAGCGGCTCGAGCGCGGCGCGCTGATGCTCGATCTCAAGCGCTTCACGGTCAGCTGGCAGGGCAAGGCGGTGGCGCTCACGCTGACGGAATTCTGGATGGTGCACGCGCTGGCGCGCCATCCCGGGCACGTCAAGAACCGCGAGCAACTGATGCAGGACGCGAACCTGGTGGTGGACGAAGGCACCATCACCTCGCACATCAAGCGCATTCGCAGGAAATTCCAGGCCGCCGATCCGGCCTTCGACCACATCGACACCGCCTACGGCATGGGCTACCGCTGGAAAAGTCCGTGACCGGAACATGAGGCTCGGGCTGCGCGCCAAGCTGGCGTTGGTGGCGCTGGTGCTGCTGGCGCTGCCCTGGGCGGGCGTGCTTTACGTCAACGAGGTGGAACGCACATTGCTCGCAGGGCAGGAGCGCGCGCTCGTCGGCGCGGCGCGCGCAGTGGCAACCGCGCTGCACGACCGCCCGCGGCTGCTGGACGCGGCGCCGGTGGGCGACGAGCGCCTGCGGCGAGAGGCGGAACGCGAATTGCAGCGCCTCGCCAGCCAGGAAGGGCAAACCCTTGCGCGCGAGGAGCAGTTGCGCGAGGAGCTGGCGAGCGCCGAAATCGACGCCATTCTGCGCGGCGTGCAGCGCAGCGAATCGCGCCTCTGGGTGGTGAACCGGCGCTACCAGGTGCTGGCGCTCGCCGGCAGTCTGAAACGCCCGGCCCTTGCCGAGGGCGAGCCAGGCGCGCTGCTTGCGGGCTGGCGGCGCCTTGCCGGCTGGCTGATCGAGCATCCGACCGAGGATTTCGCCGACGCCGTGGCCGAAGACACCCTCGCCACCGGACGCGAGTTGGCGCAGGCGCTGCAAGGCGCACCCGGCACGCGCACGCGCCGCACTGCCGACGGCCGCGTGGTGGTCATGTCTGCGGCGCACCCGATCTGGAGCGCGAACGAAGTTGCCGGCGCGGTGGTGGTCGAGGAGACCACCAACCCGATCGCGACCCTGCGCAGCGCAGCGCTCGAGCGCCTGCTCGCGCTCACGCTCACCGCGTTCGCCGGCGCTGGCGCGATCCTGATCACCTTCGCCACGCGGCTGTCGCAGCGCATCCGGCGGCTGCGCGACGAGGCCGAGTCGGCGATCGACGCGCGCGGCCGCATCACGCGCCTGGCGGCGGGCTCGGACGCCGGCGACGAGATCGGCGACCTGTCACGCAGTTTCTCGGCGATGCTCGCCAAGCTGGCGCAGCACCACGCCTACCTGGAGAGCATGGCGGGCCGGCTGTCGCACGAGCTGCGCACGCCGATCGCGGTGGTGCGCTCGTCGCTGGAGAACCTGAAGCTTGCGCCGAGCGCGGCCGAGAGCCGCACCTACATCGCGCGCGCCGAAGAGGGCCTCGCGCGCCTCAACACCATCCTGCAGCGCATGTCCGAGGCCTCGCGCCTCGAGCAGAGCCTGTCGGCCGCAACGCGCGAGCGCTTCGACGCGGCCGCGGTGGTGGGCGGCTGCGTCGAGGGCTATCGCCAGGCGTACGCGCCGCGCGCCTTCGAGCTTTTGCTGCCGCAGGAAGCGTTGCCCGTGGAAGGCGCGCCCGACCTGCTGGCACAGATGCTCGACAAGCTGGTGGAGAACGCCGCCGATTTCGCGGCGCCCGAAACTGCGGTGCGGGTGTCGCTTGCGCGCGATGGCGCGCAGGCGCGGCTGCGCGTGGAGAATGATGGTCCGCCGCTCGCCGACGCGGTGCGCGACTCGCTGTTCGATTCGATGGTGTCGGTGCGCGCCGCGCGCGCCGACGGCGTGCCGCACCTCGGGCTCGGGCTGTACGTGGCGCGCCTGATCGCCGAATTCCACGGCGGCTCACTGGCAGCGGAAAATCTTCCCGGCGGGCGTGGCGTCGCGCTCGAGGCGCGACTCAGGGCGGCGCCTGAGCGAACCGTATAATCGGCCGCTTGCACGAGGTTGATCTCCTCATCATCGGCGGCGGCGTGAACGGCGCCGGCATCGCGCGTGACGCCGCCGGGCGCGGACTCTCGGTGCTGCTGTGCGAGCAGGACGACCTGGCTGCGGCGACGTCCTCCTACTCCTCGAAGCTGATCCACGGCGGGTTGCGCTACCTGGAGCAGTACCAGTTTCGCCTGGTGGCGGAAGCGCTTGCCGAGCGCGAGGTACTGCTCGCAACTGCGCGTCACCTGGTGTGGCCAGCGCGTTTCGTCGTGCCGCACGTGCCGGAGCTGCGTCCGCGCTGGATGATGCGCACCGGACTGTTTCTCTACGATCACCTGGCGCGGCGCGCCTCGCTGCCGGGCTCGCAATCAGTGCGGCTGGACGAGCCGCCGTTCAGTTCCGGGCTGAAGCCGCAGTTCAAGCACGGCTTCGCCTATTCCGACTGCCGGGTGGACGACGCACGGCTGGTGGTGGCCAACGCCATGGACGCGCGCGCGCGCGGCGCGAGGATCCTCACGCGCACCGCGTGCCTGCAGGCAACGCGCGAAGGCGGCGTCTGGCAGGCGAAGCTCTCCAACGGCGAGTCGGTGCGCGCGCGCGCGATCGTCAATGCCGCTGGCCCCTGGGTGAAGCGGCTGCTGAACGAGCGCCTGGCGCAACCTTCACGCGATGCGGTGCGGCTGGTGAAGGGCAGCCACATCGTGCTGCCGCGGCTGTACCAGGGCGAGCACGCCTTCATCCTGCAGAACGACGACCGGCGCGTGGTGTTTATGATCCCCTACGAGGAGCGCTACACCTTGGTGGGAACAACCGACGTGCCCGAGGCGGGTGAGGCGCAGCCCGAGGCGAGCGACACCGAGGTCGAATACCTGTGCCGCGCGGTCAACCGCTACCTCGAGTTGCCGGCCCGCCCAGGCGACGCGGCGTGGCGTTTCGCGGGAGTGCGGCCGCTGTACGACGACGGCTCGAGCGATCCCTCGGCGGTGACGCGCGACTACACGCTGCGCGTGGACGATGCCGCCGGCACAGCGCCGGTGCTGTCGGTTTTTGGCGGCAAGATCACCATTTTCCGCAAGCTCGCCGAGCACGCGCTGGAAAAGCTGGCGCCGTACTTTCCGGGCCTCAGGCCGGCCTGGACTGCCGGCGCGCAGCTTCCCGGGAGTGACTTCGGCAGCGTGCCGCGCGAGCAGGTGCGCGACGAGTTTTTCGCGCGCTACCCAGGAATCGGCCGCGAAACGCTGCGCAGCCTCTTTCGGCGCCATGGTGCGCGCGCCGCCGAGGTCGCGGGCGACGGCAACCTCGGCGAGCATTTCGGCGCCGGGCTGCACGAGCGCGAAGTGCGCTATCTCGCCGAGCACGAGTGGGCGCAGACCGCCGAAGACGTGCTGTGGCGCCGCACCAAAACGGGGCTGCACATGAGCGCGGCGCAGCGCGCGCGCGTCGCCGAATTCATGGGCAGAGCATGAAGCCGCTTACTGAGCTGCCGCAGCCGCAGCGCATCCGCGGCCTGCTTTTCGACATCGACGACACGCTGACCACCGAGGGCCGGCTCACCGCCGCGGCCTACGCGGCGATGGAGCGGCTGAAGGGCGCCGGACGGCTGGTGGTGCCGATCACCGGACGGCCCGCCGGCTGGTGCGACCACATCGCGCGCATGTGGCCAGTGGATGCGGTGGTGGGAGAGAACGGAGCTTTCTACTTCTGGCACGGTGAAGGCAAGCTGCACAAGCGCTTTCACGATCCTGCGCCGCTGCGCACCGCGAAGCGCGCGCGGCTCGATGCGATCGCGCAGCGCATTCTCGCCGCGGTTCCCGGCGCCGCGATCGCCGCTGACCAGACCTACCGCGAAACCGACCTTGCCATCGACTGGTGTGAGGATGTGGCGCCGCTGCCGCTAGCGGCAGCGGAACGCATCGCGGCGCTGATGCGCGAGGCGGGTCTCACGGCGAAGCTCAGCTCGATCCACGTCAACGGCTGGTTTGGCGACTACGACAAGCTGGCGATGGCGAAGGCGCTATTCGCCGAGCGCTTCGGCGCCGACCTCGGGCGCGCCAACGGCGAGTACGCGTTCGCCGGCGACTCGCCGAACGACGCACCACTGTTCGCTTTCTTCCAAAATTCGGTGGGCGTGGCGAACGTCACGCGCTTTGCCGGGCACCTCGCGGCGCAGCCCAAGTACGTCACCCAGGCCGAATCCGGCGCCGGCTTCGCCGAGCTGGTCGGGCACCTGCTGCGGGAGGGCTGATGGAATGGTGGTGGGCCTATCCCGTGATCGGCGTGATTGTCGGCTTCCTCGCCGGGCTGCTTGGCATCGGCGGCGGCGCGGTGATGGTGCCGATGCTGCTGTGGGTGTTCACGGCCAACCGCTTCCCGGAAGCGAACATGATGCACCTCGCGCTCGCCACCGCGATGGCGACCATCCTGTTCACCTCGGTGTCGAGCGTGCGCGCGCACGCCAGGCGCGGCGGTGTCGACTGGCAGGTGGTAAAGGGCATGCTGCCCGGGATCGTGGTGGGCTCGGTCGCCGGGGCGCTGCTCGCGAGCAGCCAGGAGTCGCAGCCGCTGGCGATGTTCTTCGGCGTGTTCATGCTCTATGCCGCGACCAACATGCTTATCGAGGTGAAGCCCAAGGCGACGCGCACGCTCCCGGGGCGCGCCGGGCTGTTCGCCGCCGGCGGCGTGATCAGCGTTTTCTCCAGCCTGCTGGCCGCGGGCGGCGCCTTCCTCACCGTGCCGTTCCTCGCCTGGTGCAATGTGCCGCTCACGCGCGCCATCGGCACCGCGGCCGCGGTCGGCTTTCCGCTCGCGGTAGCGGCGAGTGCCGGCTACGTGATCGGCGGCTTGCGCGCCGAAGGCCTGCCGGCGTGGACCCTGGGCTACGTCTACCTGCCGGCGCTTGTGCTGGTCGCATCGACCAGCATGCTCACGGCGCCGCTCGGGGCGCGCCTGACGCATCGCTTGCCGGTGAGGCGGCTGCGCACCGTGTTCGCCCTCGTGCTGTACGCGATCGCGGCGCGCATGCTGTGGGCGCTGTGGTGAGTGCGGGCGGCTTCGTCGCCGCGCAGCGACGTCGATCTGGCGCTGCGCCTGTGCGAAAATCGCGCTTCGTCATCGCCATCCAATTGGAGAGAACATGAGACAGCTGATCGTGCTGGCGCTCGCCGCCACATTCGCAAGCGCCGCCTGGGCGCAAGCAAAGGAGAAAACCGGCAACAGTGCCTTCGACACGCTCGACAAGAACACCGACCAGTTCCTGTCGCGCGAGGAGGTGGCCGCGGAGAAAGAGCTCGCCAAGCGCTTCAACCGCTTCGACGCCAACAAGGACGGCAAGCTCAACGTCGACGAATACATCAAGGCGATGGCCGACAACGACAAGCGCGTGCTCAACGACAGCGCCATCACCACCAAGGTGAAGTCGGCCCTGCTGGCGGAGAAGGGCGTGCCCTCGATGTCGATCTCAGTCGTGACCTACGAGGCGATGGTGCAGCTCTCCGGCTTCGTCGACAGCGAGGAGGTCAGGGACAAGGCGGCCAAGGTCGCGGCCGGAGTCTCTGGCGTGAAACAGGTGCAGAACAGCCTGATCGTGCGGAAGTAAGCGCGCGCGATGGCGGGCCCGCTCGCGCACCTCCGGGTTCTGGATCTCACGCGCGTGCTCGCCGGCCCCTGGGCGGGGCAGAATCTCGCCGACCTCGGCGCCGAGGTGATCAAGGTCGAGCGCCCGGGCAAGGGCGACGACTCGCGCGCTTTCGGCCCGCCGTGGCTGAAGGACGCCGCCGGCCGCGATACCGGCGAGTCGGCCTACTTCGCCTGCGCCAACCGCGGCAAGAAATCGGTCACCGTGGACCTGACCGCGCCCGCCGGCCAGGCGATCGTGCGCGAGCTGGCGGCGAAATCCGACGTGCTGCTGGAGAATTACAAGTTCGGCGACTTGGCGCGCTACGGCCTGGGCTACGAACAGCTGCACGCGCTCAATCCGCGCCTCATCTACTGCTCGCTCACCGGCTTCGGCCAGACCGGCCCGTACCGCGAGCGCCCCGGCTACGACTTCATGATCCAGGGCATGGCGGGTCTGATGAGTATCACCGGCGAGCGCGACGGCCTTCCCGGCAGCGGTCCGCAGAAAGCCGGCATCCCGATCGCCGACATCATGACCGGCATGTACGCGACGATCGCGATCTGCGCGGCGCTCGCTCACCGCGAGAAAAGCGGCGCCGGCCAGCATCTCGACCTGGCGCTGCTCGACACCCAGGTCGGCGTGCTCGCCAACCAGGGCATGAATTACCTGGCGACCGGCGTGGCTCCGGGCCGGATCGGCAACGCGCATCCGAACATCGTGCCCTACCAGCCGTTCAAGACCCGGGACGGCGAGGTCATCCTCGCCTGCGGCAACGACAACCTGTTCGGAAAATTCTGCGAGGTCGCCGGCTGCCCGGAACTCGCCAGGGACGCGCGCTTTGCGACCAATTCGAAGCGCGTGGAAAACCGCGACGCGATCACGCGGCTGCTCGCGGAGATTTTCGCCAAGCGCACGACCCGGGATTGGTGCGACGCGCTGGAAGGCGCCGGCGTGCCGAACGGCCCGATCAACAATCTCAGGCAGGTGTTCGAGGAGCCGCAGGTCGTGGCGCGCGGCATGAGAATAGAACTCGAGCACGCGGTCGCGGGCAAGGTGCCGCTGATCGCGAGTCCCATGAAATTTTCCGGCACGCCGCTCGAGTTCAAGACGCCGCCGCCGGTGCTGGGACAGCATACCGACGAGGTCTTGCGCGGCATGCTCGGTTTGGATGACGCCGCTATCGCGCGCCTTCGTTCAGAAGGCGTTGTTTGAAACAGCGTGAGTCGTGATTGGTGATTCGTGATTCGACTCGAGGAGTTCTAGACGCGATTCACGACTCACGATTCACGAATCGCGTTTTTTGAGCTTCCGGCAGGAAGGCGACGTTGTTGTAGTCATGTGAAGCTCGAAACCAGCATGTTGGTGGCGAGCAGAAAGAGCACGACGGCGAAGGCGCGCTTCAACGTTTTCGCCGGCGTGCGATGGGCGATACGGGCGCCCACCGGCGCGAGCGCCATGCTGGCGGCGGCGATCCAGGCGAGTGCGGGAGTGTAGACATAGCCCGCGCTCCATTCGGGCAGTCCCGGCTTACCCGCGCCCGACAGCAAATAACCTAGCGTCCCGGCCATCGCCAGCGTCCAGCCGACTGCGGCGGCGGTGCCGATTGCCTCATGCACGCGGATGTTGCGCTTCACCAGGAACGGCACCGTGAGCGAAGCACCGCCGGTGGCGGACAGACTCGACAGGAGTCCGATGATGCCGCCCACCGCCGACAGCGCGACGCCGCCCGGAAGCGCGCCAATCGCAGCGGGCCTGGTATCGAGCATCATCTGCGTCGCAATTCCGTAGATGAGGAGAGTGAACGCGACCACGAGCAGGCGCGGGTCCAGCTGGCCCGCTGCGAGCGCGCCGCCGAAGGCGCCGACCAGCACGCCCGGCACCATCTTGAGCAAGACGCTCCAGTTGACCGCTTGATGCTGGTGGTGGCTCCTCACGCTGGAGGCCGAGGTGAAGATCATGGTCGCGATGCCGGTGCCGAGCGCGAGATGAACCACGTGTTCCGGGGGGAAGCCCTTGGCGGAGTAGATGAGCGCCAGCACCGGCACCAGTGCCGAGCCGCCGCCAATGCCGAGCAGCCCGCCGAAAAAACCGGCGAAAACGCCCAGCGCGAGATAGGCCCACCACCAATCCATTTCAATGATGAATGCTGAATGATGAGTGATGAATGGGCGAGATCATCTCATGCCTTGCGGCAGGCGCGGCTGCTTCCGGGATAGAATACCGACGCTCCACAATACAATTACAGGGGAGGGGGCATGAAGCTCGTCACCGTGGCGTTGATGTGCACGCTGTGCGCAGCGGGCGGCCAGCACGCCGCGGCGCAGGCGCCCGGCTCCTATCCGAACCGTCCCATCCGGATGATCATGCCGGCATCCCCGGGCGGACCGGTCGACGTCATCGGCCGCACGGTGGGCGCGGGCCTGGCGGAAGCGCTGGGGCAGCCGATCGTGATGGACAATCGCGCCGGCGCCGGCGGCATCATCGGCGCAGAAACCGTCGTGCGCGCCAACCCCGATGGCTATACCCTCATGTTCGCCCACTCCGGGCCGCTGGCAATCGAAGCCGCGCTGCACTCGAAGCTGTCGTATCACCCGGTGAAGGACTTCGCGCCGGTGTCGCTGGTTGCCGCGTCGCCGTACGTATTGATCGTGATTCCCGCGACGCCCGCCAAGTCGGTGAAAGAGTTGATCGCGCTGGCCAGGTCGCGGCCCGGAAAATTCCACTTCGCCTCGGGCGGCGTCGGTACCGGTCTCCACATGGCGGGGGAGCTGCTCAATCTCGCCGCCGGCGCGAAAATCGTCCACGTGCCCTACAAGGGCGCGGCCCCCAGCATGGCGGCCCTGATGAGCGGGGAGGTGGACATGATGTTCAACGGGGTGTCCGCGGCGCTGCCGCAGGTGAAGGCGGGAAGGTTGCGGGCGATCGCCATCAGCAGCGCGCAACGCTCGCCCCTGCTGCCCGACCTGCCGACGGTGGCCGAGAGCGGCCTCGCCTACGAGACCTCGGGATGGTACGGACTGGTGGCGCCCGCGGGCACGCCGAAACCGGTCACGGCCCGGCTGCAGGCGAGCCTGCGCCAGTCGCTTAACACGCCCGAGATGAAGGAGCGCCTCGCGGCGCAGGGCATCGATGGCATCGCGAGCACCCCGGAACAGTTGTCCAAACACTTGCGCGTGGAACTGGACAAGTGGACCGCGGTGGTGAAGGCGGCCGGCTTGAAAGCTGACTAGATAACAACAAGAAATAGACAGGATTTACAAGATTTCACAGGATTAACAAGATTCAAACGGACGTTTCATTCTGTCTTGATGTTTATCCTGTAAATCTTGTTGAATCCTGTTAATCCTGTCCATTTTTTCGGCATGAAGACGAAAAACATCCAAGTGCCGCTGCGCGACGGCGTGATGGGCGCCCACCTGGCTTTTCCCGACCGCACGCCGGCCGGCGCGGTCATCGCGATCATGGAAATCTGGGGCGTCAACGACACCATGCGGCGCCATGCCGCCGAATTCGCGGAGGCCGGCTTCGTCTGCCTGGTCCCGGACCTCTTCTGGCGGCAGGAGCCGGGGGTGGAGCTCTACGATGCCAGGCCCGAAGACGTGAAGAAGGCGTTCGATCTCTATTATGACTTCGATTACGACCTGGGCGTCCGCGACATGGAAGACACGTGGCAATACCTGGCGGGCCTCCCAGAGTGCAGCGGGAAAGTGGGCGCGGTCGGCTACTGCCTGGGCGGCAAGCTCTGCTACCTGATGTGCTGCCGCACCGACATCGATTGCGCGGTCGCTTACTACGGCACCTACATCGAGCACCGCATCCGCGAGGCGCCAAACCTTCACAGACCGTTCCTGCTGCACATGGCGATGAAGGACCGCTGGGTGCAGGCGGAGGTTAACGAATTGCTGGAGCGCAGGCTCTCGCCCAATCCCCTGGTGACGATCCACAAGTATCCGGGGGCGGACCATGCGTTCGCGCGGCATGGCGGGAAAACCTACAGCCAGCCCGAAGCGGACCGGGCGCTCGCGCTCACCATTGATTTCTTCAGGCAGCATCTGGCCTAGAAAGGCGTGAGGAGTAGAAGCCATCTCAAAAATCCCCTCTCCCCCAATCGGGGGAGAGGGATAGGGTGAGGGGGAACGGAGGCGTAGACACGCTTCTCTACGAAGATCGACGACCTGCTTGCCCCTCACCCCAACCCTCTCCCCGTTCACACCGGGCGAGGGAGTGTTTTAGACCGCTTCTAATGAGTGACGGGTGACGTAATGGAGGAGAAGACCATAATGAAATTCCTAAACGGCATAGTCGTGTTCTTAATTGCGGCGCTGGCGCCCGCCAGCGCCGTGGCCCAGGCATTCCCGGCGAAGCCGGTGCGCCTGGTGGTGGCCTTCGCCCCGGGCGGGGCGACCGACACGTTTGCGCGGGTGACGGCCGCCGACATGAGCAAGAGCCTCGGCCAGCAGGTGATCGTCGAGAACCGCCCCGGCGGGGGCACCACGATCGCGGCCGAGCTCATCGCGAAATCCCCGCCCGACGGCTACACGCTGCTGTTCACCGATCTCTCGACGCACGCCATCACGCCCTCGATCTACCCGAAGCCGGCGTATCACCCGCTGAAGGATCTGGTGGCGGTCGCGCCGGTGTCCTCGTCGCCGCTGATCATGGTTGCGCACCCCTCGGTCAATGTGAAGTCGGCGAAAGAGCTGATCGCGCTGGCGAAGAAATATCCGGGAATCACCTGCGGCAACGCGGGCATCGGCACGGTCACCCACATGGCGGCTGAAAAATTCCGGATGCGCGCGGGCATCGATCTCACGGCGGTCAACTACAAGGGCGGGGCCACTTCGACCATCTCGCTCCTCACCGGGGAAATCGCCCTCATCGTCACCACCATCCCGGCGGCGCTCGAGCACGTGCGCACGCGCCGGCTGGTCGCGATCGGCCTGACCGCGGAGAAGCGTTCCTCGATGCTGCCCGATATCCCCGCACTCGGCGAGACCGTCAAGGGCGTGGACGCCGCCGTGATCGCCGCGGTGCTGGCGCCCGCCGGCACGCCGCGCAACGTGATCGAGCGCCTGAACGCGGAATTCGCGAAAGCGGTGGACAGCCCCAGGGCGAAGGAGATCTTCGCCGTCAACGCCGCGGAAGCCATGAAAAGCAGTCCGGAGGCCATGCAACGCTCGCTGGAGCAGGACGTCAGGACGTGGGCGGAGGTGGTGAAGGCGACGGGCGTCAAGCTGCAGTGATCCTACGAAAAGCTATTTGCCACAGAGAACACAGAGTTCACAGAGAAAAATCAAGTACGAATATCATTTTCAAGCCTCACTCATCTGGTGAGCGTAACGTGCAGACTCAATCCCTCGAATCTCTCTGTGTTCTCTGTGACCTCTGTGGCTGAATTGTAGTTTTTAGGTTCATAAGGAGCAATTAGTGGCACTACCGCTGACGATAGACACGCACGCGCATTATTTTCCCGAGTCGTATATCAAGCTGATCGCCGACCACGGCAGGCGTTGCGGCACGACCGTCGTGACCGACCCCTCGGGCGCAAGGTTCATCCAGGTCGGGCTCGCGCTGCGCACCGGGCCGATCACGCCGCACTTCTTCGACCTCGACGACCGCTTGAGGACGATGGATGCGACTGGCGTGCGCATGCACGCGTTGTCGCTGACGCAACCGATGGTCTACTGGGCGGACGACGAACTCGGCCTGCAGCTGTGCGTCGCCTTCAACGACGCGGCGAGCGAAGCGCACCGCAAGCACCCCGAGCGCTTTATCGGCTTCGCCTGCCTGCCGCTGCAGAACCCCAACCTCGCGCTCGAGGAACTCGAGCGCGTGGCGAGGCTGCCGGGAATACGGGGCCTCTACCTGGCGACCGCCGTGCGCGACCGCGAGCTCTCCGACCGCAGCTTCTTCCCGATTTACGAGCGGGCCGCCGACCTGGGCTTGCCAATATTCCTGCACCCCATGATGATCAACAACGAGCGGTTGAAGCAGTACTATCTCGTCAACCTGCTCGGCAACCCGTTCGAGACGGCGATCGCGGCCTCGCACCTGATCTTCGGCGGCGTGATGGACGCGTTCCCCAGGCTCGAGGTGAGCCTGCCGCACGCCGGTGGCGCGTTGCCGATCCTGCGCGGCCGACTCGACCGCGGTTTCGAGATTCGCGGCGAGTGCAAGGTCATCCCGCGCCCGCCGAGCGAGTACCTGCGGCGCTTCACCTACGACACCATCGCCTACTCGGGGGCCATCATGGACTACCTCGTCGGCCTGGTCGGGGCGGAGCGCATCATGATGGGCAGCGACTACTGCTTCGACATCGCCTACAACGATCCCGTGAAGGTCGTGAAGGAGATGAAATCGTTGAACGACCGGCAGCGCCAGCAGATACTGTGGGGCAATGCAGCTAGGCTCCTGCGCCTGGAGTGACTCGTTGCTCGTTTCTCGTTGCCAGATGGGGAAGCCCGTCAACCGCGTCCTGCGCCGCACGAGTAACGAGAAACGAGTCACTTCTTGTCGATAAGACGCAGAACGCACTCCCATTCCGCCTCGGTGACGGGAGTGATGGAGAGCCGGTTGCCGCGCTGGAGTATCTGCATGCTCTTCAGCGCTTTCTCACCGCGCAGTTCGTCGAGGCTGACCACGCGGGTTTTCTTCACGAATTTGACGTCCACGTTGAACCAGCGGGGATTCTCCCTGGTTGCGCTCGGATCGTAGGACTGGCTCTTGCGCTCGAACTGCGTCTCGTCGGGGTAGGCGGCCCCGGCAACCTCGACGATGCCGACGATACCGGGCTCGTCGCAGCTCGAGTGGTAGAACAGGCCACGGCCACCCTTCCTCATCGCATCGCGCATGTAATTGCGCGCCTGGTAGTTGCGCACGCCAGTCCACGCGGTGAGCCTGTCCCTGGCGAGATGGTCGATGCTGTAGGTGGTGGGTTCGGACTTGAAGAGCCAGTATTTCATCTGACAAGCGTGACTCGGAATGCGTGACGGACAGGCCGTGACTGAAGCGACGTGACTCGCGGCAAAAAAAATGCGGCGAATGCCGCATTCTTGAATTTAGACCCCCGCCTGTGCCGTCAGGCCAGTATCTTGAACCAACGGTTCAAGGTCGGTCACCTTCCGAGCCCTTTAGGCGCTTCCGCGTCGGATGCGCACACCGGAACTGCTTGAGTCGGCAACCAGAGTTAACTATGTTGGTTTAGAAACAAAGCCTTTAACGAACACCGCAGGGGATACTTAAAACAATTTGCTCTGATCGTACATCGCCTGATCGAGCATTGTCTTCATGGTTTCCATTCTACGCTTCAGATGTGCGATGTCAAAGCCGCCGACCTTGGTGGCGAGCAGTTCGTGCGCGATATTGAGCGCCGCCATGATGGCGATGCGCTCGAGCCCGATGACCTTACCGTGGTCGCGGATTTCGCCCATTTTCTGGTTGAGATAATCCACGGCTTCGAGCAGGCCTTTCTGCTCGTCATCCGGACACGCGATGCGAAATTCTCGCCCCATCACGTTGATCTGCAGGCCCTTGGGATCCGCGCTCATGCCTCTTCTTCAGGAATCTGATTAAGCAGGTTCTCCAAGCGGTTGGTCGCGGTGCCGATTTTCTCAGTGAGCTGCTTGTTGTCGCTCATCGTGGAAGCCAGTTGCTGGCGCAGCTGCTGGTTATCGACGCGCAGCCGCTGGCATAACTCGACGAATTGGCCCAATTTCTGCTCGAGCGCTTTCAGGTCGGCTTCCATTCGACACACTATAGTTTCAAAAATCTTGTTAAGTCAACTGCTAACGTTGATTTTTGAATGTTGTTTGGCATAAGCACTTCAGCCTGATTTCATGGGTTTTTCAGCCCCAAAGTGCCGGGTTCAGACTCCTCTGCCAGCGTTCAGGGAGGGGGCGGCAGCCTCAAACCGGACCAGACACGAAAATTCCACCGGGACAGCGTCTTGCTGACTGCTGCGGTGCCGCACCCGGTTGAGCCGACCCGGGCCGGGCGTTACAATCAACCCGTGCGGGCGGCGCGCTATCCGTAAGTGAACCTCCGCCTGCACTCGATTCCGGGTGCCCGTCCGCGTCTCCAGCGGCGGGTTAATCGGGAAACAGGTGCGACAGCAGGGATCGGTGGCGGAGGTGGGTGAGGGGTTTCAACTCATCACTCATCACTCATCACTGCTTTCAAGGCCTGTGCTGCCCCCGCAACGGTAAGCGAGCGTGGGCGCATCAATATGTCACTGCGTGCGTTGAGCGCGTGGGAAGACGATGCGCCAAGTTCTCGCGAGCCCGTAGACCGGCCCGGGTCGATGGTGGAAATGCCGCGGGGAGGCGGCGTGCCCGTGGTTCCGGCGCGACCCTTCCCGCTGCGTCTCCTTGAGGCTTATTGCCGGCGTGCGGCGGGCATGCCCAGGAACGAAAGTGAAAAGATCCTTGCTTGCCCTCGCGGCGGGTTTGGTGCTGCCTTGCGCCGCCCCGGCGCAAGGCATCCCGGTCTCGATCGGCGAGGAAGTGGTGGTGACCGCCACCCGCATTCCGCAAAAGGTTTCCGCATCCAGCCAGCACGTCACTGTCATCACCGCGGAAGAAATCGCGGCAGGCGGATATCAGTCGCTCACCGAGTTGCTGCAGGCGAGGGGCGGCGTCGAGGGCACCGCGAGCGGCGGTCCCGGGCAGCCGAGCGCGGTATTCATCCGCGGGGCGGAAGCGCGGCATACGCTGGTGCTCATCGACGGCCTGCGCATCAACTCGCCCGCCAACGGCGGCACCCCGTACGAGAACATCCCGCTCCGCCAGATCGAGCGCATCGAGATCGTGCCGGGGCCGCTCTCCAGCGTTTACGGCTCGGACGCGATTGGCGGCGTGATCCAGATCTTCACGCGCCGCGGTGCCGACGGCGCGAGCGCCCGGGTCGAGGCAGGCAGCTACGGCACGCGGGGCCTGTCCGCCACCTACGGCCGCCGCGTGACCGATACCGAGTTCAGCGTCAGCGCGGGCGCGTTCGAGAGCCGCGCCTTCGATGCCACCAAGCCAGAAATTCCTTTCGCCCAGCACAACCCGGACACCGATCGCTACCGCAACAAGAATTTCTCCGCGCGCCTGGCGCAGCATTTCAACGGCGCCCACGAGCTCGGGGCCACCGTGTTCTACAGCGAAGGCGCCACTCACTTCGACGCGGGGGCGACGACCGACGACGTGAATCGCCAGACGCTGCAGGCATTTTCGGTATACAGCCGTAACCAGGTCAGCGCGAACTGGGTGAGCCTGGTGCGGCTGGGCACTACTCGCGACGATTCGTCCTCGGTGGGCGCGTTCCCGGGGTACTTCCGTACGGACCAGAACCAGGCAACCTGGCAGAACGACTTCCAAACTGCCGCCGGCACCGTCGTCGCGGGTCTCGAATACCTGGACCAGGGCGTGGCGAGCAGCGTGCCCTATCAGCAGACCGGACGCCTCATGAAGAGCGCATTTGCCGGGTACCGCGGTAATTACGGAGCGAATGCCCTGCAGGTGAACGCGCGCCGCGACGACGACAGCCAGTTTGGCGCGCACAACACGGGGTCGCTCGGCTACAGCTACCGCTTCAATTCGGGATGGCGCGCGCGGGCAAGCGCGGGCACTGCCTTCAAGGCGCCCACCTTCAACGACCTCTACTTCCCGGACCTGCCGCCGTTTTTTTACAGCAATCCGAACCTGCGGCCGGAGCGCTCGCGCAGCAAGGAAGCGGGCGTGGACTACGACGGCGCGAAACGGTATTTCGCGGCGACGCTGTTCCAGAATGACATAACCGATCTCATCACCGTCTACACCGATCCGGTCACATTCGTGTCCACCACGCAGAACCTGATGAGCGCGCAGATCAAGGGGCTCGAGCTTGCCTGGCGGGGCGAGTCGCGGGGATGGCGGACCCGCGCGCAGTTGACGGTGCAGGATCCGATCGACGAGTTGACCGGCGCGCAGTTGCGCCGCCGCGCGAAGCAATTCGGCAGCCTGGGCGCGGGGAGAAAGTTCGGTGACGTGCAACTCGGGGCGGAGATCAACGGCACCGGTGCACGCTACGATTCCACGAACGAGGCGCCCAACACCCGCTTGCATGGTTACGGGCTCATCAACCTCACGGCGAATTACCCGCTGGCGAAAGAGTGGTCGATCAATGCGCGCTGGAACAACGTGTTCGACCGCGACTACGAGCTGGTGCAGTTCTTCAACACCCCGGGCAGCAATGTCCTCGTCTGGCTCGCCTGGCAGCCTCAAAAACCGTGATTCGTGATTCGTGAATGGAAATAGGGTCCCGCTTTCCCCGCATGCGGGGAAAGGAAGGGGTGAGGGGGTCGACTCACGAATCACCATTCACGAATCACGCCTTTCCCGGTCACGGCCATTTTGTTATCGTGCGGGGGATGCGCACGATGACGAGCACCGAGCTCTACTTGCGGCTGCTGTCTTACGTCAGGCCGCACTGGCGGGTGTTCGCGCTCGGCTGCCTCGGGATGATGATCGTCGCGGCGACCGAGCCGGCGCTGCCGGCGTTGATGAAGCCGCTGATCGAGGGCACGTTCATCGACAAGGACCCAGTGTTGATCCGCTGGATGCCGGTCGTGATCGTGGTGCTGTTCACGATCCGCGGCGCCGCCGCCTACGTCGCGAACTATTGCCTGGGCTGGGTCGGCAACCGCCTGGTGACCGATCTCCGCAACGCCATGTTCGCGAAGCTCCTGGCAATGCCGTCGCGGTTCTACGACGAGCAGCCTTCCGGCATCCTCATCTCCAAGCTCACTTTCGACGTGACGCAGGTCACCCAGGCGGCAACCAGCGCGCTCACCATCGTGTTCCGCGACTCACTCGCGATCGTCGGGCTGCTGGCCTACCTGCTGTGGCTCAACTGGAAGTTGACGCTGTTTGCGTTGGTGATGGCGCCGCTGATCGTGGCCGTGGTGCGCGTGCTGAGCGTGCGGCTGCGCCGCTCGAGCCGCGAGGTGCAGCAGGCGATGGGCTACATCACCCAGGTGATCGAGGAGGCCATCGGCGGGCACAAGGTGGTGAAGCTCTTCGGCGGGCAGGACTACGAGAAGGCGCGCTTCGACCAGGAAGCGAACCGCGTGCGGCGCCACCAGATGAAGCAGGTTTCGGCGATGGCGGCGAGCGCGCCGATCGTGCAGCTGATCGCGGCGATCGCGCTGGCGGTCATCGTCTATTACGCGATGCTGCAATCGAGCGCCGCGCAGTTGTCGGTGGGCGAGTTCGCGTCGTTCGTGACCGGCATGCTGCTGCTCACCGCGCCGTTGAAGCGCCTGACCGATATCAACGAGTATCTCCAGAAGGGGCTCGCCGCCGCCGAGAGCGTGTTCCAGCTGATCGACCGGGAAGCCGAGCCCGATCGCGGCAGCGTGACGATTGGGCACGCACGCGGCGAGATCCGGTTCGAAGGCGTCAGCTTTTACTATGGAGAGCACGACCGGCCGGCGCTCGATACGATCAACCTCGTCATTGCCCCGGGGGAGACGGTTGCCCTGGTCGGCGCCTCGGGCGCCGGCAAGACCACGCTCGCGAACCTGGTGCCGCGCTTCTATGCGCCGACGCGCGGTCGCGTGCTGCTCGATGGGCATGACCTGGAGGCGTTGACGCTCGCAAGCCTGCGGGCGAACATCGCGCTGGTGAGCCAGGACGTGGTGCTGTTCAACGATACGGTCGCAGCCAACATCGCCTACGGGATGATGAACGGCGCCGCCGAGCGCGACATCATCGCCGCGGCGGAGGCCGCGCATGCGATGGAGTTCATCCGCGAGATGCCGCAGGGGCTCGCAACCCTGGTCGGCGAGAACGGGCTGAAACTCTCCGGCGGCCAGCGCCAGCGGCTGGCGATCGCGCGGGCGCTCCTGAAGAACGCGCCGGTGCTGGTGCTTGACGAGGCCACTTCCGCGCTCGACACCGAAGCGGAGCGCCACGTGCAGGCGGCGCTGGAAGCGCTGATGCGGGGACGCACCACCCTCGTTATTGCGCACCGGCTGTCCACGGTGGAGAAGGCCGACCGTATCGTCGCGCTCGACCGCGGCCGCATCGCCGAGACCGGCACCCACCGCGAGCTGTTGGCCCGCGGCGGAATCTACGACAAACTGTACCGGATCCAGTTCGCGTCCGAGGCCCCGGCCGGCTGACCCATGGCGCACATCTCCGTCGTCACGCCCGTTTACCAGGCCGAGGGCTGCCTTGAAGAGCTCTACCGCCGCCTCGTCGCCGCGCTCTCCGGCATCACGCAGGACTTCGAGATCGTCATGGTCGAGGACTGCGGCGGCGACC
>CAYMVA010000121.1:0-16175 GCA_964393745.1 uncultured Enterobacteriaceae bacterium
GGAGCAGAGACTGAACTCTCCGGCAGTGACTGGCATCCAAACAGCAGTGCGACAATTACGAACAGTGCAACGCTCTTCATGATGTCCTCCTTAAGATGCACCGCGAACAACTGGCGGGCTGTCGTAGGGACGCCGCCCAACCAGATATCGGCCCTATAAGCGGGGCGTTTGTTTTGCCCCGAAATCGGGGATGAAGCAGGAAAGGCTACTCCCAACTCCTTGATTCCTCAAGCCGGTCAACCGGAATCGCGGCCTGTACGTTTATACAGCATCTGCACCAGCAAGGGGAGGGGACATGCCGCCGCCGAAGCTGCTCGAACAGTACCGCGAACGCCTGCGGGTGAAGCACTACAGCCTGCGCACGGAGGAGGCGTACCTGCACTGGGTGCGCCGCTTCATCTACTTTCACGCCAAACGCCACCCGCGAGAGATGGGCGGGCCGGAGGTCGAGTCGTTCCTGTCCCACCTGGCGACGGAAGGGCGCGTCGCGCCCTCCACCCAGAACCAGGCGCTGGCGGCGCTGCTGTTTCTTTATCGCGAGGTCCTGCAGAAGGATCTGCCGTGGATGGACGGGGTGGTGCGCGCCAAGCGCACGGCGCACGTGCCGGTGGTGTTGACCGAAAACGAGGTGCGCGCGCTGCTCGCCCAGCTCGATGGCACGCGCTGGCTCGCCGCGAGCCTGCTCTACGCGACCGGCATGCGCCTGCTGGAGGGGTTGCGCCTGCGCGTCAAGGACGCGGACTTCGAGCGCCGCGAAATCACGGTGCGCGACGGCAAGGGCGGGCGCGACCGGCGCACGATGCTCTCCGAGCGCCTGATCGAGCCGCTGCGCTCGCATCTCGCGCGCAAGTATCCTCACGCGGGCCGCAGCTGGCCCTGGCAATACGTGTTTCCCTCCGGCAGTCGCTCGACCGACCCGCTCGACGGCGTGGTGCGCCGGCATCACCTGGACGAGAAGGTCGTGCAGCGCGCCGTGTCGGAGGCCGCGCGCAAGGCCGGGATCGCGAAGCCGGTCTCGCCACACATCCTGCGGCACAGCTTCGCTACGCACTTGCTCGAGGGCGGCTACGACATCCGTACCGTGCAGGAACTGCTCGGCCACAAGGATGTTTCGACCACCATGATCTACACGCACGTATTGAATAAAGGCGGGCGGGGCGTGAAGAGCCCGCTCGATCGCCTCGAGCCCGCAGGCCGGCCGTGAAGTTCCGTTTCGCGGCGCACGCACTCGAGCAGTTGGAGCGGCGCGGGCTGGACCGCGCCCTGGTCGAGCCGACGGGTTCAGTGACCGAATCAGACGGAGGCGACGTTCGTCACCCTGCGGCTCGTGCCGCCCACGAAAAAAGCTGGCTGAACGCCGCGTCGCGGACCTCGCGCCGCGACAGCACCAGGTCGTGCAGGCTGCCCGGAAAGGCGAGCACCGCCGCCTCCCGCCCGAGCGTGCGGCCCCAGCGCGCGATGTGGCGCCAGTCGAGGATGATGTCTGCCTCATCCGAGTGCATGGTCAGAACGGGACACTCAATGTCCAGGCCAGCGTGCACCTTCGCCTGCGCGGCGAAGATCGCACCGACCCAGCCGAAGTACACCGCAAAGCCGTGCAGCGGTTTCAGCTTTAAATCGAACTCCCATTCGCCGCCAAACTCGCGGTGAATGCTGCGCACGTAGGCGGGTGTCAGCGCTTTCGGGTCGTTGAGTAAAGGGAAAGCCCGGCCGACCAGCGCGGCGATGCGTAGCTGCGCGCGCTTCAGTCCCTGCACCTTCCAGTCGAAGAACGGGCTGTTGAGCCACAGCGCGCGCACCTGCTCCCTGCGTTCACCGTGACTTGCGTACAGCGTGCAGACGAGGCCGCCGGTCGAGTGGCCAGCGAGCAGCACCGGCGCGCCGATTTCCTCCAGCGCGCGGTTGATGTCCGCGTAATACTCGACGACGTCCTTGCAGAAGCAGGCATGCTGGTGCGGCAGGAGCGAACGGCCATACTTCCTCAGGTCGAGGGCGTAGAACGCATAGCCCTCGGCCGCGAAGCGCTGCGCCATGTGGCGCTGGAAAAAATAATCCACGAAGCCGTGCACGTAGAGCACGGCGCCGCGCGGCGCGTCCCCCGCGGGCAGGCGCACCAGGGTGCAAACCACGCGCCCGTCGTAGTCGTCCGCAAACGCGAATTCGACCGATTCGAATCCCGGCAGCAGCCGGTCCGCCGTCCACGCGCTCATGCGGCGCGCGCGCGTCGCAGCAGCAGCCAGGCGGCCCCAACCGCCGGCACGAGGATCGCCGCGCCGAGCAACTCCATCTCCAGGTTCGACAGCGGCATGATGCCGCCGCCCGGCGTGGCGAACACGATGCCGCCGATCATGAACAGGATGCGCAGCGGCCACTCGAGCGCGCCGGCTCGGCGCAGGTCGCCGACGCCGAGCTGGCAGCCCTGGATGCCGCCGCAGATGAAGATGACCCCGATGCCGCAAGTGACCATCAGGTAGAGCGCCTCGATCCAGGATCCCTGCAGCACCAAGGCCGGGTTGAGCACGAAGAAAAACGGCAGGAAGTAGATGATGCTGCCTACGCGCATCGACTCCCAACCGGTCTTCATCGGCGGCGAGCCGGCGATGCCGGCGGCGGCGAACGAGGCAATCGCCACCGGCGGCGTGATCGCCGACAGCATCCCCCAGTAGAACACGAACATGTGCACCGCCATCTTGTTGAGGCCGACTTTCTCCAGCGCCGGGCCGACCAGCACCGCGAGGAAGATGTAGCAGGCGGTGGTGGTGAGGCCGAGCCCCAGCACCAGGCTGGTCACCGCGGTCATGGCGAGCAGCAGCATGGCGTTATTGCCGGCGATGCGCAGCAGGTCATTGGCGAGGCTCGAGACCACGCCGGTGAGCGAGAAAGCGCCGATGAGAAGTCCGCAGCCGGCCAGGATGCCGATCAGCTCGGCGAAGGTCCTGCCGTTCACCTCGAAGAAACTCGCCAGCGTGTCCCAGCCCCATCTGGCGCGGTTGAAGAGCTGGTTCAGCACCAGCAGCAGCGCCGTGGCGTAGAACGGCGCGTGGCTTTCGCGCTTCATCACCAGCATCATGAAGATGAGCAGCACGATGACGAAGAGGTAGTACCAGCCCTCCTTGACCGTATCGGCGAACTTGGGCAGCTCGGCGCGCTCCAGCCCCATGAGGCCGTGGCGCGCGGCGTAGGCGTCCACCTGCATGAACAGGCCGAAGTAATACAGCAATGCCGGTATCGCGGCGGCGAGCGCGACTTCGGCATAGCTCACGTTGAGGAACTGCGCCATGACGAACGCGGTCGCGCCCATCACCGGCGGCGCGAGCACCGCGCCGGTCGAGGCGCAGGCCTCGATCGCCGCGGCGTAGGAAGCGCGAAAACCCGTCTTCTTCATCACCGGGATGGTCATGGTGCCCGCGGTGAGCACGTTCGCGACCACGCTGCCCGACATCATGCCGAGGAGGCCACTCGCGAAGATGCACACCTTGGCGGCGCCGCCGCGGAAGGTGCCGCACAGCGCGAACGACAGGTTGATGAAGAATTTTCCTGCGCCGGTCATCATCAGCGCGGTGCCGAAGACGAGAAATCCGATCACCGTCTCGGCGAAGGCCTGCACCGGGATGCCGAGCAGGCTTTCCACCGACAGCATGTGGTAGGCGCTCGTCTGCGCAGCCGTCGATTGCGTGCCCCTCAGCGGCCCGAGCCAGTCGGCGTCGGCGAACAGCGGATACAGCGTGAACGGCAGCACCGACAGCACCAGCCCCCAGCCGCCGGTGCGCCGAAGACACTCCATCAGCAGCGCCCACATGACAAAGCCCGCCGCGACGACATCTGCCGGAGCGCCGCCGAACTCCCAGCCGAGTTCCGCCGCCTGGCGGATGTGCAGCATCAGGTACAGCGCACTCGCCGCAGTGAGCAGGAACAAGGCGACGTCGACCCAGGCGACGCGGTCCACGCGCGCGCGCGCGCTGCCCGGGAAGATCACGAATACGAACGGCAACATCACCAGCACCAGCCCGTAGTAGTACTCGGTGTTGAGCGGGGTGAAGCCTACGAAGAACCTGAAGACGAACTGCTGGTTGATGCAGAGGAAGATGGTCGCCGCGGCGGCGCCGATCAGCAGCCAGCGCCACGGTCCGGCGAGGCGCCGGACGCGGATGACCTCCGCCTCCTGGGGCGCCGGCAGCGGCGCGGCGCCGTTCCCGGCGGCGTGCGGATCAGCGGCCTGCATCGCCGCCGTCGCGCACGCGGGAATTGATCAGAGGGTCCCTAGATCAGAAGATGGTTTCGAAGCCGGCCTTCTGCAGCGTGGTATTGCGCACCGTCATCCACGCCTTGCGCAACGCATCGCGGTCCTCGGGCGGGTTGGTCTTTAGGAACGCGCTCCAAGCCGCGGCGAGCGTGTCCTGGCGCTTGAGCGCCTTCTGGTTGTGCGCCTCGTGCTCGGGCTTCCAGACGCCGGCTTCCTTGAAGGCTTTCACCGCGCCCTCGTGGTAAGGCAGCACCCAGGAGAAATTCTGCCGCTTCAGCTCCAGGCCGGCGGCGCCCGGCGCGCCGTCCTTGTAGTCGCCGTAGTTGGCGATCATCGACTTGGCTATGCCGTAGACCACGTCTGCCGGCTGCGAGGCGTAAGCGGTGAAGATCGGATACGGGTAGTTCGGCAGCTCGACCGGGTTCTGCGCCGAGACGCCGACTCCACAGGTCGCCTTGTGTGGTGCGTAATACGGGCCGATCTCGTTCAGCCGCGCCCAGCCCGCCTTGTCGGCCGCGGGCGTCGGCGGGTAGTGCAGGCCGCGCGGCGAGGCTTCGGCTTCCTTCGCCTGCCCGGAAATGGTCGAGGCGATCGCCGCGTCCACCTCGTTGTTGAGGATGCCCTTCCACATCGCGCCGTAGCTGGAGAATTCGACCAGCTTGACGTCGCTCTTCGCCAGGCCGGCGAAGGCGAGCACCGCGAACGCGTTCTGGTTGAGCGCCGGCGAGCCGACCACCATGCCGACGCGCTTGCCTTTCAAGTCCTTGATCTGCTTAACGCCGGTGTCTTTGGCGACGCCGAGCGAGATCGCGTTGCAATCGCTCGAGGCAAGGATCAGGCGCAGCGGCTGCGGGCCCCAGTCTTTGACCGCGAACTCGAACACCCCCTCCTGCGCGAAGTAAACGCCGATTCCCATGGCGGACGCCTGCGCGCGACCGCCCTTGAGCGGCGCCAGGCGCGCGACGTCGTTCCCCGCGGGCAGCACGCGCACGTCGGTGTTGTGCTTGTCCTTCATCGCCTTGCCGACCGCGACCACGATGTTGAAGCCGGATGAGCCGGTGTCGTAGGCGGTCATGGTGAGTGTCGCCGGCAGCTTGACCTGCTGCGCGCCGGCGGCAAGCGAAAGTGCGGCCAGCGAGAACGCAACCAGCGCGGCGCCCGCAATGCGAATGGACGTGCGTGCAATCATGATGTTCCTCCTCCTCCAGCTCATGTTGCCGCCTGGCCAGCTTTCTGTCCAGCCCCGGCGATGATGCGCTTGACCGCCTCGGCATCGGCTTCGATCACCTCGAAGCGCTGCGTGCGGCGCTCCAGGTCCTCGAAGCCGCGCGGGCGCGCGGGCTCGCGGCCGAGGGCCTCCCGAATGGTGTCGGCGAACTTCGCCGGCAGCGCGGTCTCGAGGCAGATGAGCGGCACGCCCGGCTCGCGGCGCTCCAGCCCCACTTTCACGCCGTCGGCGGTGTGCGGATCCACCGTGACGCCGTAGCGCTGATGCAGCCTGCGGATGGTGGCGATGCGGTCGGCGTGCGTGCTCTTGCCCGATGCGAACCCCGAGGGCGCCAGCTGGAATTCGCCCTGGCTTTCGAGCTGCCGCCAGAACGCGGCCACGCGCGCGCCGTCGCGGCCGGCGAGGTCGAACACGAAGCGCTCGAAATTCGACGCCTTGGAGATGTCCATGGACGGGCTCGAGGTCGCCTGCGCAGCGCGGCGGACTCGGTAGCGCCCGCTGCGGAAGAATTCATCCAGCACGTCGTTCTCGTTGCTGGCGAGGATCAGCTGCTTCACCGGCAGCCCCATGGCGCGCGCCACGTGGCCGGCGTAGATGTTGCCGAAGTTGCCGGTCGGCACGGCGAACGACACCTGCTCGGCGTTCGACTGCGTGGCCGCGAAGTAACCCTTGAAGTAATACACCGCCTGCGCCGCGACGCGCGCCCAATTGATCGAGTTGACCGCGCCGATGCGGTGGCGCGTCTTGAAGTCGGCGTCGGCGTTGACGCGCTTCACCACGTCCTGGCAATCGTCGAAGCTGCCCTTGACCGCGAGGTTGTGGATGTTGGAATCGAGCAGCGTGAACATCTGCGCGCGCTGGAAGGCACTCATGCGGTTGTGCGGCGAGAGCATGAACACGCTCACGCCGCGCAGCCCGCGCAGCGCCTGCTCCGCCGCCGAGCCGGTGTCGCCCGAGGTGGCGCCGAGCACGTTGAGCGTCCTGCCCTGCTTCGCCAGCACGTGCTCGAAGAGTTGGCCTAGAAGCTGCAGCGCTACGTCCTTGAAGGCAAGCGTCGGGCCGTTGGAGAGCGCGAGCAGGTGCAGCCCCGGTTCGAGCGTCCTGAGCGGCGTGATGTCGTCGCTGCCGAAGATTTGCTTGGTGTAGGCGCGGTCGATCAGCGGGCGCAGCTCGGCGCCGGGAATGTCGTCGGCGAAGCGCGACATGACCTCGAAGGCGAGTGCCGGGTACGACAGCCCGCGCCACGCGTCCAGGTCCGCCTGCGGCCAGCTCTCCGGGACGTACAGCCCGCCGTCGGCGGCGAGGCCTTCGAGCAGGATCTCCGTGAAGCGCTTGGGCGGCGCTTCTCCGCGGGTGCTTAGGTAGCGCACTACAGCAGCTCTTCGAGCCGGATACGCGTGACTTTGCCCACCACCGTGGGAAGTTTTTCGATCTTGGCGATCGCGGCGTTGACGTTCTTCTCCACCGCGAGGTGCGTGAGCATGACGATGTCGACGCGGCTTTCGCCCTTCTCCGGCTCCTTCTGCACCATCGCCCCGATCGAGATGCGCGAGTCGGCGAGGATGCGCGTGATGTCCGCCAGCACCCCCGGCCGGTCGAGCACCCGCATCCTGAGGTAGCACGAGGTCTCGACCTCGCCGATCGGCAAGATGGGCGTTTTCGACAGCCGGTCGGGCTGGAATGCGAGGTGCGGCACGCGGTGCTCCGGGTCTGCGGTGATGAGGCGCGTCACGTCGATGAGATCCGCCACCACCGCGCTCGCCGTGGGCTGGCTGCCGGCGCCGGCGCCGTAGTACAGCGTCGGCCCCACCGCATCGCCTTTGACGAGGATCGCGTTCATCACGCCCTCCACATTGGCGATCAGGCGTTTCGCGGGGATCAGGGTCGGATGCACCCTCAGCTCGATGCCTTTCTTCGCGCGCCGCGTGATGCCGAGCAGCTTGATGCGGTAGCCGAGCGCCTCGGCGTACTCGATGTCCTCGCGCGTGAGCTTGGAGATGCCCTCGGTGTAAGCCTTGGCGAACTGCATCGGCACGCCGAACGCGAGCGCGGAGAGGATGGTGAGCTTGTGCGCCGCATCTACGCCCTCGATGTCGAAGGTAGGATCGGATTCGGCGTAGCCCTTTTTCTGCGCGTCCTTGAGAACCGCGCCGAACGCGAGCCCCTTGTCGCGCATCTCAGAGAGGATGAAATTCGAGGTGCCGTTGATGATGCCGGCGATCCACTCGATGCGGTTCGCGCTCAGGCCCTCGCGCAGCGCCTTGATGATCGGGATGCCGCCCGCCACCGCCGCCTCGAAGGCCACCATGACGCCTTTTTTCTGCGCCGCGGCGAAGATCTCGTTGCCGTGCGTGGCGAGCAGCGCCTTGTTGGCGGTGACCACGTGCTTGCCGTGGCGGATGGCATCGAGCACCAATTCTTTTGCGATGCCGGTGCCGCCGATCAGCTCGATCACGATGTCGATGTCGCGCGCGCGCGTCACCTCGAGCGCGTCGGCGGTGACCTTCGCCTTGCGGTTGACGATCTTGCGCGCGCGCTCGAGCGCCTTGTCGGCGACGCGCGTGATCTGGATGCGGCGCCCGGCGCGGCGCTGGATCTCGTCGGCGTTGCGGCCCAGCACGTCCCAGGTGCCGCCGCCGACCGTGCCGATGCCGAGCAGCCCTACGTGGATGGGCCGCACTAGGCGGCGCCTTTCATCAATCCATCTTTCCGGAACATTTCGCGCACGCCCCGCACCGCCTGGCGCAGGCGGTGCTCGTTCTCGATGAGGGCGATCCTCACGTGGTCGTCGCCGTAGTCACCGAAGCCGATCCCCGGCGCCACCGCGATTTTCGCTTCCTCGAGCAGCCGCTTGGTGAAGCCGATCGAGCCCAGCGCCGCGTAGTACTCGGGAATCTTCGCCCAGACGTACATCGAGGCCTTCGGGTTCTCGACCATCCAGCCGCAGTCGTGCAGTCCTTTCACCATGACGTCGCGCCGCCGCTGGTAGGTGGCACGGATCTCTTCGACGCAGTCCTGCGGCCCGTCGAGCGCGATGATCGAGGCGACCTGGATCGGCGCGAAGGTGCCGTAGTCGTGGTAGCTCTTGATGCGCGCCAGCGCGTGCACCAGGTCCTTGTTGCCCACCATGTAGCCGATGCGCCAGCCGGCCATGTTGTAGCTCTTGGACATGGTGAAGAACTCGACCGCGATCTCGCGCGCGCCCGGCACCTGCATGATCGAGGGCGCCTTCCAGCCGTCGAAGGTGATGTCGGCGTAGGCGAGGTCGTGCACCACCAGGATGTCGTGCTGGCGCGCGATCCGGATCACGCGCTCGAAGAAATCCAGCTCCACGCACTGCGCCGTCGGGTTGGACGGAAAGCCGATCACCAGCATCTTGGGCTTGGGGATCAGCTCGCTGATGGCGCGCTGGAGCTCGGCGAAAAAATCCACCCCCGGGGTCATGCGCACCGAGCGGATGTCGGCGCCGGCGATGATGGCACCGTAGATGTGGATCGGGTACGAGGGGTTGGGCACCAGCACCGTGTCGCCGCGCTCGAGCGTCGCGAGCATCAGGTGCGCCAGGCCTTCCTTCGAGCCGATGGTGACGATGGCCTCGCTCTCGGGGTCGAACTCGACCGCGAAGCGCCGCTGGTACCAGTCGCAGATCGCCTTGCGCAGCCGCGGAATGCCCTTGGAGACCGAGTAGCCGTGCGTGTCCTGGCGCTGCGCCGCCTCGACCAGCTTGTGCACGATGTGCGGCGGCGTCGGCCCGTCGGGGTTGCCCATCGACAGGTCGATGATGTCCTCGCCGCGGCGCCGCGCCGCCATCTTGAGCTCGGCGGTGATGTTGAAAACGTACGGCGGCAGCCGCTTGATGCGCGCAAATTCCCTCATGGCGGTAGAATTTTAGCAGTGAAACTCCATCTCGCTGGTCCCACCGCGCTCAACACCGTCACCGCCTATGGCAGCGGCTACGTGATGGTGAACGGCGAGCGCCACGAGCAGAATCTGGTGGTGCTGCCCGAGCGCATCGTGCCCTGGAGCACGGCGGGCTTCGATGCGCTCGCAGAGGGCGACTTCGAGATGCTGGCCGCGCTCGGCAGCGAGCTGGTGCTGCTCGGCACCGGCGCGGTGCTGCGCTTTCCGGCGCCGCAGCTCACGCGGGCGCTCGCGCGCGCGCGCATCGGGCTCGAGGTGATGGATACGCAGGCGGCGTGCCGCACCTACAACATCCTGATGGCCGAGGAGCGGCGCGTGGCAGCCGCGCTGCTGCTGCGATGAGCGCGAAACTCTTCCGGGGCTTCGAGCGGCGGCGGATCCGCACCAGCGGCGCCACCATCAACCTGGTGCACGCGGGCGATGGGCCGCCGCTCCTGCTGCTGCACGGCTATCCCGAGACGCACGCCATGTGGCACAAGCTCGCGCCGCGGCTCGCGCGCCGCTACAGCGTGGTGTGCCCCGACCTGCGCGGCTACGGCGATTCCTCCAAGCCCGCGGGCCTGCCGGATCACTCCAACTACTCCAAGCGCGCCATGGCGCAGGACATGGCCGAGGTGATGAGCGCACTCGGGCACGCGAGCTTTCATGTCGCCGGCCACGACCGCGGCGGTCGCGTCGCACATCGCCTGGCGCGCGATCACGCTAAGCGCGTGCGCACGCTCAGCGTGCTCGACATCTCCCCCACGCTGCGCGTTTTCGAGAACACGGACATGGCGCTGGCGCGCGCGTTCTACCACTGGTTTTTCCTGATCCAGCCCGCGCCGATGCCCGAGCGCATGATTGGCAGCATGAGCGCGCAGTACCTCCTCGGGCGCATCGGCCGCAGCAAGGGCCGGCTGAAGCATTTCCCGCGCGCGGTGCAGCGCGAGTACCTGCGCTGCTTCGACCGGCGCGGCATCCACGCGACCTGCGAGGACTACCGCGCCGCGGCGACGATCGATTTGGTGCACGACCGCCGCGACCGGGGGAAAAAGCTCGCCATGCCGGTACTCGCGCTATGGGCACGGCACTCCCCGGTGGGCACGATGTTCGACTGCCTCGCCGACTGGCGCGCAGTGGCACGCGACGTGCGCGGCCGCGCCATCGACAGCGGCCACTTCCTGCCCGAGGAAGCGCCGCGTGAGACTCTTTTCGAAATCGACCGCTTCGTAGCCCACCACGAAAAAGCGCTTTGATATCAGTCCCCTGCGTCAAACTTGCAGCGGCTGTAAAAAACATGTTCAATGAACGCGTTGCGTCGCATAGCTAAGAAAGTTTGCTAAGTAACTCCGGCAATTCGGCAGCACCGGTCGCGGAGCCCTTCCGCCGCCCGGCCGCTTGCGACGCACATCCCTGGCAGGTTCGCTTTTTTCTACCCTCTCCATCCTCGCGGAGGTAACGCGCTTTGCTAAAACCCGGACTGCAGCCCTTTGAGCGCACACTAGATGCGCCCAGCGACACCGAAACCGCCTCCGATTCCGTTCCCGCCTCCCCGCCCGACCCGCACGCCGTGACCAAACGCTCCCGCGCCGCCGCGAAAAAACGCCTCAAGAAGCTGTTCGTGCTCGACACCAACGTGCTGATGCACGACCCGTCGAGCCTGTTCCGCTTCGAGGAGCACGACCTGTACCTGCCGATGGGCACGCTGGAGGAGCTCGACAATCACAAGCGCGGCCTGTCGGACGTGGCGCGCAACGCGCGCCAGGCGAGCCGCTTCCTCGACGAGATCGTCTCCAGCCGCGTCGCCAACATCGCCGCCGGGCTGGAGATCAAGCCGCGCGAAGGGCGCGCGGCCGGCGGGCGCCTGTTCCTGCAGACCGAGGCGATCAACGGCGAGCTGCCGGCGACGCTCGCCGCGGGCAAGACCGACAACCAGATCCTGGCGGTGGTGCGCCACCTGCAGAAGAGCCAGCCGGCGCGCGAGGTGATCCTCGTGTCCAAGGACATCAACATGCGCATCAAGGCGCGCGCCCTGGGGATCGCCGCCGAGGATTACAGTAACGACAAGGTGCTGGAGGACACCGACTTGCTGTACACCGGCGTGCACCGCTTGCCGGGCGATTTCTGGGAGGCGCACGGCCGCGACATGGAGTCGTGGAAGAAGGAAGGCCACACCTACTACCGGGTGCGCGGCCCGCTGGTACCGCGGCTGCTGCTGAACGAGTTCGTGTACGACGAATCCGGCGAGCGGCCGCTGCACGCGCAGGTGAAGGAAAAGAACGGCCGCATCGCGGTGCTCGAGACGTTGCGCGACTACACGCACGCCAAGAATTCAGTCTGGGGGATCACGGCGCGCAACCGCGAGCAGAACTATGCCCTCAACCTGTTGATGAGCCCAGCGATCGATTTCGTGACGCTGCTCGGCCAGGCGGGCACCGGCAAGACGCTGCTCGCGCTCGCCGCTGGCCTCACCCAGGTGCTGGACCAGAAGCACTTCAGCGAGATCATCATGACGCGCGTCACGGTGCCGCTGGGCGAGGACATCGGCTTCCTGCCCGGCACCGAGGAGGAGAAGATGCAGCCCTGGATGGGCGCGCTCGAGGACAACCTCGACGTGCTCAACACCACCGACGAGTCGGGCGGCGAGTGGGGCCGCGCCGCCACCCGCGATTTGGTGCGCTCGCGCATCAAGGTGAAGTCGCTCAACTTCATGCGCGGCCGCACCTTCGTCAACAAGTGGCTCATCATCGACGAGGCGCAGAACCTGACCCCCAAGCAGATCAAGACCCTGGTGACGCGCGCCGGCCCCGGCACCAAGGTGGTGTGCCTGGGCAACATCGCGCAGATCGACACCCCCTACCTCACCGAGGGCAGCTCGGGCCTGACCTACGTGGTGGACCGCATGAAGGGCTGGGCGCACGCCGGGCACGTGACGCTCGCGCGCGGCGAGCGCTCCAGGCTCGCAGATCATGCTGCCGAAAGCCTCTAGTTTCTGCTAGGCTGCGATTCTTTTTTCCCCGAGGGCCGCAATGATTTCCATCACTCGACAGCTGGCGGCGATGGCCGCCGCCGCCCTGCTCGCCAGCCTGCTCGCCACCTTCCCGGCGCAGGCGCAGCAGAAAGACTTCGAGCCGCAAGTCGGCCAGGCCGGCAAGGACGTGATCTGGGTGCCGACCCCCGACGAGGTGGTCGACCGGATGCTGCGCATGGCGCAGGTGACCTCGAACGACTACGTCATCGACCTCGGCGCCGGCGACGGCAAGATCGCGATCGCGGCGGCCAAGAAATTCGGCGCCCGCTCACTCGGCATCGAGTACAACCCGGACATGGTCAAGCACGCCATGCGCAACGCCGAGAAGGCCGGCGTCATCGGCAAGGCGCGCGTGGTGCACGGCGACATCTTCCAGACCGACTTCACGCAGGCGACCGTGATCACCATGTACCTGCTGCCGGCGCTGAATCTCAAGCTGCGGCCGCAGATCCTCGCCATGCGCCCGGGCACGCGCGTGGTGTCGCACTCCTTCAACATGGAGGACTGGGAGCCCGACGAGACCTCGACCTTCGACGGCCGCAGCGCCTACCTGTGGGTGGTGCCCGCCCCCGTGACCGGCACCTGGACGCTCGAGGCGGGCGGCGAGCGCATGGAAATCTCGCTCGAGCAGCGCTACCAGAAGCTCGACGGCACGATCGGGCTCGCGCCGCAACTGCGCGCCGGCCTGCGCGAGACGCGGCTGCGCGGCTTCGTGATCTCGTTCGCCTACGTGGACAACAACGGCGTGCGGCGCGATTTCAACGGCCGCATCACCGGCAACCGCATGGAAGGCTCGTTCCGCGGCGACAACAACAGCGAAGGGCGCTGGTCCGCCGCCAAGAAGTAACGGAAATCGGGGTCAGAGCCCGATATTCCGCTGTGTCGAATATCGGGCTCTGACCCCGATTTCCTACGCCAGCTTTTTGTGCGTGCCGTCGCAGAACGGCTTGCCGCCAGTGCGCTTGCACCCGCATAGCCACACCTTCTTCGCCTCGGTGACGCTGAACTTCACCGGGGTGAATTCGGTGGTCTTGTGCGAGCCGTCGCAAAACGGCTGGCGCTTGGATTGCCCGCAGGCGCACCACCAGTAGTCCCCCGGCGCAACTTCCACGGCGTAGGGCGATTTCTGCGCGATCGTCGGCTCGGCCATGCGGTTTTCCCCCTGGTTCAGTAGCTGCCCTGGTGGGCGAGATTCTCGAAGCGGGTGTACTGGCCGAGGAAGGCCAGCTCGATGCGGCCGATGGGGCCGTTTCGCTGCTTGCCGAGGATCACCTCGGCGCGCCCCTTGGTTTCGGGCTTGTCCGGGAAGTACACCTCGTCGCGGTAGATGAACAGGATCACGTCTGCATCCTGTTCGATCGCGCCCGATTCGCGCAGGTCCGACATCATCGGGCGGCGGTCGTTGCGCTGCTCGACCGCGCGCGACAGCTGCGACAGCGCCACCACCGGCACGTCCAGCTCCTTGGCGAGCGCCTTGAGCGAGCGCGAGATCTCCGAGATCTCGGTGGCGCGGTTCTCGCCGTCCTTGGAAGCCGACATCAGCTGCAGGTAGTCCACCACCACCAGGCCGAGGCGCCCGTACTGCCGGCGCATGCGCCGCGCGCGCGCGCGCAGCTCTAGCGCGTTCAATGCCGCGGTCTCGTCGATGAAGATCGGCGCCTCGTGCAGGCGGCCCATCGCGGTTGAGAGTCGGCCCCACTCATCGTCCGCCAGCCGCCCGGTGCGCATCTTGTGCTGGTCCACCCTGGCGATCGAGCCGAGCATGCGCATCGCGAGCTGCGTGCCGCTCATCTCCATGCTGAAGATTGCCACCGGCAGGCCGTTGTCCACCGCGACGTGCTCGGCGATGTTCAACGCTAAGGCGGTTTTCCCCATTGACGGTCTGCCGGCGATGATGATCAGCTCCTGCGGCTGCAGCCCCGCGGTCTTCTGGTCCAAATCCAGGAACCCAGTCGGGATGCCGGTGACGTCGGACTTGTTCTCCTGGTGGTACAGCATGTCGATGCGCTCGAACACGCGCGCCAGCACCGGCTGGATCTCCTCGAAGCCGCGCGTGCCGCGGTTGCCGATCTCGCCCACCTCCAGGATGCGCGACTCGGCCTCGTCGATCAGCTGGCGGATCTCCTTGTGCGAGGGGCCGAGGGCGGATTCCGCGATCTCGGTGGCGACCTTCGCCAGGCGCCGCTGCACCGAGCGCTCGCGCACCAGCTCGGCGTAGCGCCGGGCATTCAGCGCGCTGGGCGTGTTCTGCGCCAGCGCCCCGAGGTAGGCCGAGCCGCCGGTCTTGTCCTTGTCCTCGCTCGCCTCGATCGCCTCGGACACGGTGACGATGTCGGCCGGCTTGCCGGCCTCGATCAGGCGCGCGATCTGGCGGAAGATGCGCCGGTGGTCGTCGCGGTAGAAATCCTCTGCGCGCACCATGTCGGCGATGCGGTCGAAGGCCTCGTTGTCGAGCAGCAGCCCGCCGAGCAGCGACTGCTCCGCCTCGACCGAGTGCGGCGGCACCCTCAGCGCCTGCAACTGCAAATCGGCTGGATCGGCGCGCGCCGGCGTCATCGCGGCGCTGCTTTGTGGATGGGCCATGGGATGGAACGCATGCTACCAACAAAAAAGGCGCTGTTGCCAGCGCCTTCTTCAAGCAGCGGATTATGCGCTGCTTTTTTTATGCTCAGGTCCCGCGCATGTTCCGCTCATGCCTCGCCCAGCACCGACACCGTGATCGTGACCACGACGTCGCTGTGCAGCGCGATCTGCAGCGGCGTGTCGCCGACCTGCTTGATCGGCCCCGCCGGCATGCGCACCTGCGCGCGCTCGACCTCGTGGCCCTGCGCCTTGAGCGCCTCCACGATGTCGTAGTTGGTGACCGAGCCGAAAAGGCGCCCGTCCACGCCCGCCTTCTGCGAGACCTGGATCGTCAGGCCGTCGAGCTTGGCGCCGCGCTCCTGCGACCGAGCCAGCGTCTCGGCCTGCGCCTTCTCCAGCTCGACGCGCCGGACCTCGAAGGCTTTCAGGTTCTCGTCAGTGGCGCGCTTTGCCTTGCCTTGCGGAATCAGGTAGTTGCGCGCGAAACCGTCCTTCACCTTGACGACGTCGCCGAGGTTGCCGAGGTTGGCCATCTTCTCCATCAGGATCACTTGCATGGCTTGAGGTCCTCAGTGCAGGTCGGTGTACGGCACCAGCGCCAGGTAGCGCGCGCGCTTGATCGCGGTCGAGAGCTGGCGCTGGAACCCCGACGACGTCCCGGTGATGCGCGCCGGAATGATCTTGCCGTTCTCGCCGATGAAGTCCTTGAGCACCTCGATGCCCTTGTAGTCGATCCACGTCGCCTTCTCGGCAGTGAAGCGGCAGAACTTGCGGCGCCGGAACAGCGCCTTCTGCCCGCGGTCCTTCTTGTCCTTGCCGAACTTGCCTTTGCCTTTGAACTTGCCTTTGCCTCTCCGGGGTGGGGGCATGGTCAATCTCCTTCAATGAATTCGATTTTGGTCACGTGCAGCACCGGCTTTCGCGAACGCCGGCTCCTGGCACAAAGAAATCCTTCAACTTTCAGCGGCCGCCCCAGCGCGCTCTTCGCCACCAGCCGCGCCTGCGCCTGGAAGGCGATGGCATCGATCTCGATGTCCACCTTGCGCGTGGCGCCGGCCTCGGCGCGCTCCGAATCGTGCTTCAGCCTGAACTCGGCCACCGGCACTCCGGCGGGGGTGTGGCGCAGCGCGCCCAGTTGCGAAATCACTCCGCTGAGCTCGACTTGGTTCGCTGCAGCTGCGCGCTGCGTC
>CAYMVA010000122.1:0-10572 GCA_964393745.1 uncultured Enterobacteriaceae bacterium
CGGTCGCCGTAGTCTCGCTCGCGGCGTCGCAGGTTCGTGCGGTAAGCGGCGGCGAGATCGCGCACGCGCGAGACTTGGCGCGCGCAGCGTGAGATGATCAGGAGCCAGCTTTAGGAGCAGGACCGGCTCTGAGCGCCGCGCCCGGCTGCGGCGCGAGGCCCAAGTGCTTGAGCAGCGCGAGCTGCCGCGCGAGCAGCTCCTTGCGGTAGGCGACCGCGTCCACTTTTTGCCAGTCGAAGAACCCCTTGCCGTCGCGCAAGCCCCGCCGGCCTTCGTGCATGTAGCGGTTCACGATCTCAGGCGGCTCGAAGCGCGGCTCGCCGAGCGCCTTCGCCAGGTAGTGGCTGGCGTAGTACAGGATGTCCAGCCCGCCGTAGTCGATGAATTCGACCACGCCCATGCTGGCATAGCGTGGGCCGAAGCCATAGCGCACCGCGCGGTCCACGTCCTCGGCGCTGGCGATTCCCTGCTCGACCATGCGCGCCGCCTCGTTCATCACCAGCGCCTGCAGGCGCGGCACGATGAAACCCGGCGCCGCCTTGCACACCACCGGCTGCTTGCCGATCGCCTCGAGGATGGACTTGAGCCGCGCGGTCACTGCCGGGTCGGTGCCCGCGTGCGGCGACAGCTCCACTAAAGGAATCAGGTAGGCGGGATTGAGCCAGTGACAGTTGAGGAAGCGCTCAGGCTTCGCTACCAAGCCCGCCAGCTCGGTGGAAAGCATGGTCGAAGTGGTCGAGGCGACGATCGCATCCGCGCGCAGCAGCGGCACGGCGAATTCGAATGCAGCGCGCTTGGCTTCCAGCACCTCGGGCACGCCTTCGAACAACACGTCGATGCCGGCAAGCGCGTCGGGGGCGGCCTCGCGGGCGGCAAAGCGCACCCGCGTGAGCATCGGGTCGATGTCGCGCGCATCGAACCCGCCGGCCGCGGCAAGCGCAGCCAGGCTGTCGCGGATTTCCGCGTAGGCTTGTGCGCGCAGCGCCTCCGCGGCGCGGGCGTCGCGCGGCTTGGCGTCGATCAGCACGACTTCGTGGCCGGCGTAGGCAAAAGCATGCGCGATGCCGCGGCCCATGCGTCCCGCGCCGAGCGAACCGATCACCGCCAGCTTGCTCATGCGATGCCCTCTGCGAGCAGGCGCTTCATGGCGCCGCGATCCAGCTTCGCGAGACCGAGCGCCTCGAAGGTGCGCGGCGAGTTCGCATACAGATCCTCGGCGAGCGCCGCAGAAGCGATGGCGAGCAGGCCGCTCGCCACGGGCGCGGCGACGCCCACCCAGCGCGCCACCGAAACGAGCAACGCCAGGCCATAGGCGACATCCTCGCGCATGTAGCGGTGCGTGCGCAGCTCGATGCGCTCGCGCCAGTCGCCCGACTCGGTAAGGCGGTCGTGCGCGTCGCCGTACATCCACTTGTCCGTGGTGTAGTGGTCACGCAGCGGATAGTGGTAGGGCGCATAGCCGAGCGCTTCGCGCACGCCGATGCGCTCGCCATCGAGCGCGTCGGTGACGCTGCGGATCGCGGGTTGCGTGCCTTCGTTGTGGATGTCCCAGCGATCGTAATGTTCCAACGGCCCCGCGTTCATGAGAATCAATGGCGGGTGGATGATAGGCCCGGCGTTCATCAGCGCCGCGGAAAGCGCGTCCTCGATCGGGTGCACTACCGGGTAGGCGCGCCGGATCACCGCGAGCGCTTCTTCGGTGCGCCGCGCGGGAAAAACGCCCACCGGCAGGCGCTGCGCGCGGATGGTGATCGCGATCTCGTCGGCGGCGTGCTTGCGCGCGAGATAGGGCAGGGTGCCGGTTTCGGCGAATACCACTCCGGACGCGCCGCCTGCCGCGCAAACGATCGCAGCCATGGCGTAGCTGCCGAAGGTGCCCGGCGGGCAGAACACGACTTGTTCACGCTCGAGGTGCGGGGCCATGGCGTGCGCCAGATCGGCCTGCGCCGTCGCCGGCGCCGGCACGAGCACCAGTTCCGCGCCACGCAGCGCGGCGCCTAGGTCGGTGGTGGCGAGCGCGAGGCGCACCGTGCGCGTGCCTTTCACGTCTTTCAACCGGATGGCGCCGCTTTGCAGCACCGGCGCGAACGCGGCCGCATCGCGGCGCCACAACCGCACCTCGTGGCCTTGCTCGGCCAGATCCGCCGCGGCGGCGTAGCTGCCGTGCCCTCCACCCAGCACCGCGATGCGCATTACGCGAGCTGCTCCAGCGGCAAGGCCGTGGTTTCCTTGATGCGCTCGAGCACGAAATTGCTGCGGATGTCGATCACGCCCGGTTGCTTGAGCAGCTTTTCCATGATGAAGCGCGAGTAGTGCTCCAGGTCCTCGACCTGCACGCGCATCAGGTAGTCCATGTCGCCGGTCATCGAATAGCTGGCGATGACTTCGGGCCAGCTCTGCACCGCGCGCGTGAACTGGTCCACCGGCATTTTGCCGCGCTTTTCCAGCTTTACGCTCACATAGGCGAGCAAGCCGAGGCCGACGCGCAGCGGATCGAGCAGCGCGGCGTAGCCGCGGATCACGCCGGCGTGCTCGAGGGCGCGAACGCGCCGCAGGCAGGGCGAGGGCGAGAGCGCGACGCGCTCGGCCAGCACCTGGTTGGAGAGGCGCCCGTCGGCCTGCAGCTGCTCCAGGATGCGGCGGTCTATGCGATCGAGGGTCGTTTTTGGCATGTTATTGCTCAATATAGCCGTTTAGGAGGCAAGAAAGCAAGATTATTGCCAATGCAGAGGCATAGACTCGTATCCAACAAGGAGAGTCCGGGCCATGAGCGCAGTTCCGCAGGCGGTCACCGGCAGGCGAGCGGGGCGTGAATTCCTGTCGGGCAACGAAGCCGTCGCGCGTGGCGCATGGGAGGCGGGCGTGGAAATCGGCGCCGCCTATCCTGGCACCCCCTCCACTGAAATTCTCGAAACGCTCGCCACTTTGCCCGGCGTCTACGCCGAATGGTCGAGCAACGAGAAAGTGGCGCTCGAAGTGGCGCTCGGCGCCTCGATGACCGGGCGGCGCGCGCTCACTGCGATGAAGCACGTCGGCCTGAACGTCGCCTCCGACTCGCTCATGACGATGGGCCTGGTCGGGGTCAAGGCGGGCCTCGTGATCGCGGTTTCTGACGACGTCGGCTTCTCGTCTTCGCAAAACGAGCAGGACTCCCGCTTCTGGGGGCGCTTCGTGCACCTGCCGGTGCTCGAGCCCGCCGACGCCGCCGAGGCCTACGCCATGACCCGCGACGCGTTCGAGCTGTCGGAGCATTTCCAGGTGCCGGTGCTGCTGCGCCTCACGACCCGCGTTTCGCACGTCAAGCGCACGGTGGCGACGGGCGAGCGCGAGGCCCTCGACGCGAGGCGGCACGGCTACGAGCGCGACGTCGCGCGCTGGATCATCACCCCGAACCATGTCGGCAAGCGCCTCGAGCTGCGCGCGCAGCGCGACACGGACCTCGCCAAAGAGGCTGCGCAATCCGCCTGGAACGTGCTCGAGCCGGGCGCCGACCGGCGCGTCGGCTTCGTCGTCTCGGGCGCTGCCTACCACGTGGTGCGCGAGGCGTTTCCGGACGCGCCGGTGCTGAAGTTGGGTTTTTCGCATCCCCTGCCGCTGCCGCTGGCGTGGGACCTGGATGCGATTGCGGAGCAGATCCTGGTGGTGGAGGAAAGCGAGCCGATCGTGGAACACGAGCTCAAGGCGGCCGGCATCGCAGTGCACGGCAAAGACGTGCTGCCGTTGCAGGGCGAGATCGGCGCAGCGGCCATCGAGCGAGCAGTGGCGCGGCTGCTCGGCAATGAATCCGCGGAGGGCCCCGCACCGACGAAGCCCGCACGCGTGTTTCCGCGTCCGCCGACGCTTTGCGCCGGCTGCCCCTACATGGGGGTGTATTTCTGGCTCGGCCAGCTCAAGGACGCCATCATCTGCGGCGACATCGGCTGCTACACGCTCGGCTGCGGCGAGCCGTGGAACGCGATGGACTCGATCATCTCGATGGGAGCGTCGCTCGGTGTGGCGCACGGCATGGCAAAGGCGTTCGAGGGCGATGCCAAGGCCAAGCCCGTGCTGGCGGTGATCGGCGACTCGACCTTCGTGCACACCGGCATGCCGGCGCTCGCCAACATCACCTACCAGGGCGGCAACGTGACCGTGCTGCTGCTCGACAACCGCTCCACCGCGATGACCGGCGGACAGAACAATCCCGGCAACGGCCGCAAGCTCGACGGCTCGCCGGCGCCGCGCCTGGATTTCGCCAAGCTCGTAGAGGCGCTAGGCGTGCGCCCGGAACGGGTGCGCGTCGTGGACCCCTACGAGCTGCCGACCTTCTTCAAGGTACTGCGCGAGGAAATGAAAGTGCCCGAGCCCTCGGTGCTCATCACCACGCGGCCTTGCGTGCTGACCGAGGAATTCGAGCGCCGCAGGCCGCTCGCCGTCAACGAGAAGTGCAACGGCTGCGCGCGCTGCCTCGAGGTCGGCTGTCCGGCGATCACAGTGACGCGCCGCGAGCGGCAGCAACGCGCGAGCGGCAACGTGGTGGATCTCGCCTGGGTGAAGATCGAGCGCGCCATGTGCACCGGCTGCGACCTGTGCGCGAAAGCCTGCGGACACGGCGCCATCGTGCCGGCATGACTACGAACATTCTTGTCGTCGGCATCGGCGGACAGGGTGTGATGACTGCAGCCGAAGCGATCGCACGCGCAGCGCTCGACGCCGGCTACGAGGCGAGCAAGACCGAGGTCACGGGCATGTCCCAGCGTGGCGGCGTGGTGTGCTCGCAGGTGCGCATCGGCGAGCACATCGAGGCGAGCGAGATCCGCCCGGGCACTGCGTGCCTGCTGATCGCGTTCGAGGCGGCGGAGGGCCTGCGCTGGAGTCATTACGTCGCGCCTGACGGCTGCGCGCTGTTCGATTCGTGGCGCGCGGTGCCGCCGATCGTCTCGTCAGGTGTGCACGAATACCCCGAGGACCCGGCGGCGTCGCTGCGCGCAGCAGGCCGGCGGGTGCTCGAGGTCGAGGCGCGCGGCACCGCCGAGCGGCTCGGCGACGCGCGCCTTGCCAACAGCGTGATGCTCGGCGCGGCCGCCGCGAGCCTGCCGTTTGCCGAAGGGGCGCTGAAGGATCAGATCCTGCGCCGCTTCGGCGGCGGCGAGCTGGCCGCACGCAACGCGGCCGCTTTCGAAGCCGGCCGCGTGCTGGCGACGCAGGCTCTGGCAGGCCGGCCGCTGTCGGCCGAAGTGTAAAGCGACGCTTTACAGTCGCGGCCGCTGGCGGCGGCACGGAATCAGGTTGGCCGTGCAGCGCCGGCTGGCCAAGAGCGCATGGCGCCAAAGGTCTCTGGCCGCAGCACGTCTCCGAGCTGTTCGCCCGAGATGTCAACGCTTTCGGGGGAACTCTCGATTGTTCGGCTTTTTCGGCACAACATCCCTGTCAGGGCGCGCCGGCGTTTCCCTATCCGTTGCAAGACCAGCAAGAGCTATTGCGGCACCAAGCAACGGGACTAGCCAGATGATCAGAAGCTGCTGCCGTTTCTTTTCCGAGGTATAGGGTTTGTGCCGCACCACTCGAATCGTGACGTACGCCTGATAGAACATCAGTCCGGCGAGGCCGTAGAGGACGATGTCGGACATGCAATCTAACGTTCGCAGCCACGGGCGCGCGCCCGCAGGCAGATGCATAGCGCGGCGCTCCCGCGCGAGTCCCGGTGCGCTGCGGGGTTAGGCTTCACTTTGATTGCAACTTGGCCAGACGGTCTGCCATGCGCGTTTGCCAACCCGGCCCCGTCGCCCGCCAACGTCGAATCACATCCTCGGGTAGCCGAATAGAGATGAGCTTTCGAGGATTGGCAGATCGGGGACGCCCACCCCTGTTCACTTTGCCCCGGGCGAGCATGTCGTCGGTCAGTTCAGGCAGTTCATCGTACTCGTGCCGCCGAATCACATGCGCGTCGACGCGCCGGAGATCAGAGCCCAAGGAGCGGCGCGATGCGCGTTTTCTCGCGGTCATTGGCTTTCCTCATGCTGAAAACGTGGCGATCCGCGCCACGCGGCGTGTAGCCAACGACAACAATGCGGCCGTGGAGCAGACCGAAGCAGATGACTCGGACTTCACCGTAGTTTCTGCGCTTGTCTTCGACTTCGAATGTCGTTCCTGCGAAAACGCGCTCTGCGTCCTTGAAGTCGAGTCCGCGCTCCGCAAGCGTAGCTATTCGCTTAGCCGGGTCATACGTGACTGACACATGGTTATTGTAGCTACAACAATAGAGCAATGCAAGGGATGCGGCCTAGCCTCAGAGCAGTGAAACCTAACGATTGAAATCAACGGCGCCGGGAAGCGTCCGCTGGATTGATTGGTTGGGCCGCACGCCCGCAAGGTGACCTCATGCTTGAGCCCCGGTGCATTACTTTGATTGGATAAAAATTGCCATGAAGAAGCCCACGCAAAGCGGCACCACAAGGCCCGCCCAGAATAGGTGGCTACGGCTACGCCAATCGACGAAAAAGACCCAGCAATTGACGACCATCATTACAGGAAAAGCGTATGCAGACAGCAAAAGCACAACTGCAGGTGCGAAACCTTGGCCTAGTCTGATTGCGAAGACGATAAACAAAATGAAAAGCGCGAAGATCAGCATCGGCAGTGCCACACCCAACCAGAACTTCGCTGCGAAGGAAGTGCGCGGCTTCATTGTCGGTATCGGCTTCCGGCGGCCCAACGTTCCGGTTGAGGCGCGCGGGTGGAGGCGCGTAGCGCCGGAACAATAGCGTCGTCTTCGAACCGGGTGTTAGTTTGCACGCCGGTACGGTCTGGACACATAGGTAACAGTTTAGTCGGGGGACATGGGTAACAGTTTGAACACACTTGCGGGCATCGAAGGAGATGCCCATGCCGTGGAGTCAGACCTCGCCTATGGACCAGAGAACCCAATTTATCGCAGATCATCTGCGCCAGGTATTGAGCGTCACCGAACTGTGCGACTTGTACGGCGTGTCGCGCAAGACCGCCTACAAGTGGATTGAGCGCTACCTGCGGCAGGGCCCCGCTGGGCTGGAAGAGCGCTTCCGAAGGCCGCACGCCTCGCCAAACCGGACCGACGAGGAGATTGTTGCCGCGCTTCTCGAGACGCGGCGCCGTCACCCGTCTTGGGGCGGCAAGAAGCTCCTGGCTCTGGTGCACAAGCGTCATCGCAACTGGGATCTGCCGCACCGCTCTACCGTATGCGACATCCTGAGCTGCCATGGCATGGTGCCCAAGAAACGCAACCGTCGCCGCATTGGACATCCGGGCAAGCCCACGAGCTCGATCCTCGCCCCCAATGACCTGTGGAGCGCAGACTTCAAGGGCCAGTTCAAGACCGGCAATGGCCGCTACTGCTACCCCCTGACCGTGACCGACGGCTTCAGCCGCTATCTGCTGGGCTGCCAGGGGCTCAATTCGACCTCGGTGGAGGAATCAAAACCGGTGTTCACGCAGCTCTTCCGGGAGTACGGCCTGCCCAAGCGCATTCGCACCGACAACGGCGTGCCCTTTGCCACCAACACCCTGGCACGGCTATCGAGGCTCTCGGCCTGGTGGGTGCGCCTGGGCGTGCTACCCGAACTCATCGAGCCGGGCAAACCACAACAGAACGGGCGGCATGAGCGCATGCACCGAACCCTCAAAGACGAGACCACGCGCCCAGCCGCAGCCAGCCTCGGCGCACAGCAAAAGAAGTTCAACACCTTCAGAGAAGAGTTCAACCACGTGCGGCCGCACGAGGCGCTCGATCAGCAAACGCCAGCGAGCGTCTACGCTCCCTCAAACCGGGAGATGCCCAACAAGCTGCCGCCGCTGGTGTATCCGGACCGATTCGAAGTGCGCTACGTCAGCGCCAACGGCGGCATTCGCTGGAATCGGGGCTGGATCAACGTCTCCACCGTCTGCATCGGTGAATACGTCGGCCTGGAGGAAATCGACAACGGCATCTGGACCGTGTACTTCGGGCCGCTCAAGCTCGGGCGGCTCATCGAGCGGCACATGAAGATCGAGGACGCCTTCGGCCGTCTCTCGCGCCATCATGCATGATCCGATTCCAGGCGCCGCGCGGATCTGCAACTACGCTACGCTTCGTCGCCGATCCGCGCTATCTTTCCATCACCACGAAAAGGAGAACAGATCCACGGACATCAAATTCTGTAACCCATGTACCCCGACGTTTTTGTTACCTATCTCCCCGGCCGGTCAACCCATCGACTCTCGAATCAAGCATCTGGCTCCCAAAGCCTCTTGCGAAAGTAGTCCCGCCAGCCTTCAGGAAGCGCAGAGAGATCGCTTACCCTGCGGAGAAGCTCTTGGTTCACGGCGTCCGCCGTGTACAAGCCGACAATCTCAGCGACGGTAACCGCAGGGTCGTGCCGGGCGATCAATGTGACAACGTCGCCAGCCGTGACTTCACCCTCCCGGGCCACCCCCAAATAGAAGCCAGTTCGGCCGCTTCGCAGAAAGCGCTTCACCATGTCCGGTCGGCCGAAGCGGATCCCCAGCTTGAAGCAAGGCATGCGAGGCTGCGTAACCACGAACTGGGCAGAACCAACCGTGAGCTGGTCCCCGATGTGAACACTGTCCTCGGTTAGACCTTCTGTCGTGATGTTCTCGCCGAATGCACCCCACGGAAGATCCGCGCCGGGTAGTTCCTCACGCCAGAACGCATAGTGCTCCGACGGATACACGTACACCGCCTTATCGGCCCCTCCGTGCACCGTGAGATCAGACTGCCGGTCACCTTCTACGTTCATGCGCTCTACCCGCACGCGACCCGCCACAGGTTCCTTGAATATGGACGTTCGGACGGTTTTCCCGCGCCATTCGACCTCGCGTGGAAGCCCCACGTTGATTGACACGACTTTCATATGGACCTCTGGTTCCTGCGACTTCGGTGAGCGGCCTAACGTGCCGCTAACCCGCGCGCCGCGTGCGGCGCGTCGGCGTTGAACGGATGGTTCGGCGCCGCGCTCCTATCCGTTTCCGCTCGCAGGCGCGCGAGTTCACGCCAAGGAGCCTCTTTCCAATGGCCTCGAGCCGCACCAGACGGCGACGGGAGAACGAATAACGCTGTATCACCGATATTCTCGCGGAGCAGTCCGTACGCAACTGGATGACCAAGGAATTCCTCAGCAGCCCGCTTGCTCGTAAATGCCACTATACGAGGACGGTACTTCAGGATCTTCGTGCGCAAACGCCCTGGATCGAAGTGCTCTTGCGATAGGGAGCGGTCGCCGCCCGAGACCACCTTTACGAGATCGGTAAGCCCGAGACCGTAGTGTCGGAGGCTTCTGTATTGCTCTGGTCGAAAGAGGTGAGGCGTCAGGCCAACCTTGAATAGAGTCGGCCAAAATGCATTTCCCGGCCCCGCATAGTATGCACGACGACGGGCCGACGCCGCGCTCACCGCCGTGCCGCAAAACACGACTGCCAAATTCGGTCCCAGAAGATCGCGGAGGACTGTCATCGCAACGCCGAACGTCCGCGATGACGCGCACGAGCGAGCGCGCGAAGCGCCGCTCGCGAGGTGTCGCTGTCCATCGCGCGGTTAGACGTCATCGACACGCACTCGGTGACGAACGGCGCGAACTGCAATCAGCACACCCATTGCCGCCAAATGAAGTCCCAATACACCGATCGGTGCCCAATTCATCAAGTCCGACTCCGAATACTTCGCAGCCGCGGCGAACCAAGCCACCCATAAGCCCACCAGCGCGAAATTTCCTGCGCCGACCAACCAACTCTTCATCACAATCCCGAGCGCGAGGGCAAGAATTGCCGCAAGCAAGGGCATCGCGGCGAGCACCACTACGATGCCAGGAATCCTTTGCGCGTGCGCATCGAGGGGCCAAGAGAGAAGAGCCATGCCACCCCAGAGCAGAAGCTGTGATGCTTGTTTCATCGAATGTGACGCATAACGTAGAAGTGAGGAGCGCGACGCGGCTTTATCGCGGCGCGTCCCCTCGACTGTCGGGTTGGGCCGCTGACCGCTGTATGTGCACAGCCATCAAGAACACCGCTGTCAAGAAAACAACGACGCAATCCATGGCAATCGCTGGCGTGACTTTCCCTAAGTATTCTGTTCCGTAGAGGAGAACCAAGGAAACAAAAATTGCCTTGCTAATCGATGCGATCGAGATTGCAAATACTCTGTTCTTTTCGCTAAAAGCCCCGTAAATAAGCATAACTCCCACCAGACCTATCAGTGTTGACCAACTCCGTACCACAATTGACTCCAGCGTTCCGTTGAACGACGCTCCGAACATAGATTGCAGTGCTGCCTCAGGCGCAAACAAGCCATAAAACATTGTGGATGTCAGTGCGCCCGACACTAGCATTACCCATTTGATGTTCTTGATGATGAATTTCATTTTGTTCCCTTGGTTGTGATTCGGTTTGCTGTCCACAACAACCTTTCGATATCTGGGGCCCAACGTTTAGAGCTCACCTGCGTGCGGAGGCTGGCGCAGCCAGCCGTAGCACGTCAGGTGGAACGAACGGTTAGACCGCATTCGCTCAGAACTCACCCCAGTAGCCCCGGGTTAAGCCGCCATGTGGAAAGCGTCAGCGCTG
>CAYMVA010000123.1:0-5878 GCA_964393745.1 uncultured Enterobacteriaceae bacterium
AGATCCGCGAGAGCGTCTTCAGCGAGCTGTTCGCCTGGGCGGCACGGCTTTGAGGGTGATGAGCGTCGCCGCCCCCCACGCGACGTAGAGCGTCGCGAACACCCATTCCGGCGCGCGGTAGTAGAGCGCCGCGTACACCCAGCGGCCTACGAAGGACTGTGGCCGCACGCCGCCGCGCAGCAGGTCTTCCCACACGGTGAGCGGGCAGGCGTAGCCGGCGAGCGCCTCCAGCGCGACGAACACGATCGCCGCGAGATGGAGGTAGCGGAACCACGGATTTCGCACCCAGCGCCAGCCGGCGGCGGCGCCGATCCACACCAGCACCAGGCCGCCTGCGATGAACGCGACGAAGGCGAAGTGAACGAAGAGAAGAACGTCCGCGGCTAACGCCATCATTCGGGGACAGACCCCGATTTCGGGGGATATGTCATTGATGGATCATGCAATTTTGCGAGACCTGTCCCTAAAACCGAAAACCGGGCGAAAACCGGGGACAGACCCCAAGCGAGAAAACCGGGGTCTGTCCCCTCAGCCTTTTTCCCGCGGCCGGCGGGGATCGGCGATCCACTCGCTCCAGGAACCGGCATACATCCGCGAGCCGGGGAGGCCGGCGATTTCCATGGCGAGCGCGTTGTGGCACGCGGCGACGCCCGAGCCGCAGTAATGCACCACCTGCGCGGGCGAAGCGCCACCGAGCAGCGTGCCGAACTCGGCGCGCAACGCCTCGGCGCTCTTGAAGCGACCGTCGGGTGCGAGATTGACGGTGCAGAATCGGTTCATCGCGCCCGGGATGCGGCCAGCCTCGGGATCGATCGGCTCGACCTCGCCGCGCCAGCGCTGCGGCGCGCGCGCATCCACCAGCAGCGTGTCGCCGCGCCCGAGATGCGCTTCCACATAGGCGGCGTCGGCGCGCATCGCGGCGCGCGCGCTTCCCGGGTAGCGGGTCATGGGGAACCTGGGTGTTTCGGCAGTCACGGGCCGGCTTTCGGCGAGCCACTTGGCCAGGCCGCCGTCGAGCACCGCGGCCGCGCCATGCCCGGCCCAGCGCAACATCCACCACAGGCGCGCGGCCATGGTGCCGTTGCCCGCGTCGTAAGCGACCACCTGATCGCCGGGATTCAGGCCCTGCTCGCCGAGCCAGGCGATGAATGCCTGCGGCTCGGGCAGCGGATGGCGGCCGTTCTTGCCTGTCTTCGGCGCCGAAAGATCGCGGTCGAGGTTCGCAAGTAGCGCGCCTGGAATGTGTGCGCGCGCGTACTCGGCCGCGCCCCACTCCGGTTTCGTTAGGTCATGCCTGCAATCGAATACGCGCCACCCGGGATTGCGCGCCAACTCTTCCGTGGACACCAGCGTGCCGTAACTCACTTCGCTATCCCCTGAATCCTGGATCCTGAATCCTCGCCCTCACCCACTCATGAAAGTGGACCAACGTGTCCTCCAGCGGCGACTGGTACGGGCCGGCGTCGTCCAGCCCTTGCTGGTAGAGGGCGCGGCGACCGCGCTCCATGCGCGCACACAGCTCGCCGTCTTCCGCCGCGGTCTCGTTGTAGGCCCCTTGCTGCGCCTCTGCGAAATCGCGCTCGAAGAGCGCGATTTCCTCCGGGTAGTAGAACTCGACCACGTTAGTGGTGAGCGACGGCGAGCGCGGCATGACGTGCGACACGACCAGCACGTTCGGGTACCACTCCATCATCACGTTCGGGTAGTAGGTCATCCACAGCGCGCCTTGCTTCGGCACTCGGCCCTCGAGCTTGCCGAGGCAGGCCTCGTGCCAGCGCTGGTAGGCCGGGGTACCGGGCTTCGAGAGCGCAGCCTTCGCCTGCATCACCTGCAGCGACCACTCGGAGCCGTACTCGATGCGGAAGTTGTCGCAGTCGGCGAAGTTGCTCAGCCCCGGGTGGTACGGCTCGACGTGGTAGAGCTCGAGGTAGATCTCGATGAAGGTCTTCCAGTTGAATGGGTAGTCCTCGATCAGCACCTTGTCGAGTACGAACCCGGAAAAATCGAAATCGCCGGCGAGCGACATGCCCGCCAAGTCCGCGCGCGGATCGCGGGCGCCCGCGAACAGCATGCCGTTCCAGCGTTTTAGCTGCGTAGAGGCGAGCCGCACGCAGGGGTTTTCCGCAAACAGCGGCGCACCGAGCAGCTCACCCTTCAGGTCGTAGGTCCAGCGGTGCAGCGGGCAGACGATGTTGGGCGCGTTGCCGCGGCCCTCGAGTATGAGCGACTGGCGGTGGCGGCAGACGTTGGAAAGCAGCTCTACGCCCGCCTGCTCGTCGGCTGAATTGCGCACCAGCATCTTGGCGTGGTCCATCCACGCCAGCGTGTGGTAGTCGCCGGCGTTGGGGACCATCAGCTCATGCCCTGCGTATCCGGGCCCGGCGTCGAACAGGAGTTTCTTCTCGAGGGCGAAGATCGCAGGATCGAAATACCACGCTACCGGCAGCTGGCAACGGGTCGCTTGCAGCTCGGAGGCGCGCGCGGGATGGCTCATGGAGAATCGAAAAGGTTCAGCAAACTCAACATTTTACAGGGCAAAAGGTTTGACCCGCCAGCCGCTCTCGGCTATGTTTGCAACCCCCTATGAGCAAGTCCCCGCGGCAGCCTGCGCCGAGCGATCCGGCGCTCAGCTTCGAGAAGGCGCTCGCCGAGCTCGAGCGCATGGTCGCGCAAATGGAGAGCGGCAACCTGACGCTCGAGCAGTCGCTCGCCGCGCACAAGCGCGGGCTCGAGCTGGCGAAATTCTGCCAAGCGAAGCTCGAAGCCGCGCAACAGCAGGTGCAGGTGCTCGAAGGCGAAGTGCTCAAGCCGCTCGCAGCGGCGGCCGATTCCGATGAAGACGATTGAAGCCGGCGCGCCGGCGCGCGCCGGCAGCGCGGATTTCAGTGCCTGGATGGGGAGCGTGCAGGCGCGCATGGAGGCGGCGCTCGCGCGTGTGCTGCCCGCGGCGCAACTGGCGCCGGCGCGGCTGCACGAGGCGATGCGCTACGCCACGCTCGAAGGCGGCAAGCGCGTGCGGCCGCTGCTCGCGTTCGCCGCCGGCGAACTGGCCGGCGCCGAGGCGCGGCGCCTGGAAATCGCGGCCGCCGCGGTGGAATTGATCCACGCCTATTCGCTGGTGCACGACGACATGCCGTGCATGGACGACGACGTGCTCAGGCGCGGCAAGCCCACGGTGCACCTCGAGTACGACGAAGCGACCGCGCTGCTGGTGGGAGATGCGCTGCAGGCGCTCGCCTTCCAGCTGCTCGCCGAGCACAAGCTCGCCGACGACCCGGCGGCGCAGCTCGAGATGGTGAAGGCGCTCGCCGTCGCGGCAGGCTCGCGCGGCATGGCGGGCGGGCAGGCGGTGGATCTCGAATCCACCGGCAAACAGCTCGCGGTGACGGAGCTCGAATTCATGCACATCCGCAAGACCGGCGCCCTGATCCGCGCCGCGGTGGTGCTGGGCGCGGGCTGCGGCACGCCGCTCGCGGCAGAGGAGCGCGCGAATCTGGACCGCTATGCGCGCAGCGTAGGGCTCGCCTTCCAGGTGGTGGACGACGTGCTCGACGCCGAAGCGACCACCGCGACGCTCGGCAAGACCGCCGGCAAGGACTCGCGCCAGAACAAGCCGACCTATGTCAGCGCCATGGGCATCGCGCACGCCAAGGAGTTCGCCGGGGAGCTGCGCCGCGAGGCGCACGAGGCGCTCGCCGCATTCGGCGCGCGCGCGCAGCGCCTGCGCCAGCTCGCCGATTACATCGTGCTGAGGAAATTCTGATGGACGCGGCGACCGGGACCGCCGGCGAGCTGCCCTACAATCCTTCCATGTACGAGCTGCTCAAGACGATCGACGATCCGGCGCGGCTGCGCTCACTCGAGCGCAAGCAGCTGCACCAGCTCGCCGACGAGCTGCGCGCCTACGTGCTCGACTCGGTGTCCAAGACCGGCGGCCACCTGTCCTCGAACCTCGGCACCGTGGAGCTCGCGATCGCGCTGCATTACGTCTACGAGACGCCCGAGGACCGCATCGTGTGGGACGTCGGCCACCAGACCTACCCGCACAAGATCCTCACCGGCCGGCGCGAGAAGATGCACACCCTGCGCCAGCTGGGCGGCATTTCGGGCTTTCCGCGGCGCAGCGAGTCGAAGTACGACGCTTTCGGCACCGCGCATTCGTCGACCTCGATTTCGGCCGCGCTCGGCATGGCGGTGGCGGCGAAGAAAAAAGGCGAGAAGCGCCGCGCGGTGGCAGTGATCGGCGACGGCGCCATGTCCGCGGGCATGGCGTTCGAGGCGCTGAACAATGCCGGCGCCATGGACGTGGACCTGCTGGTGGTGCTGAACGACAACGAGATGTCGATCTCGCGGCCGGTGGGTGCGCTCACCAATTACCTGGCGCGGCTGCTCTCGGGCCGCATGTACGACACCGCCAAGCGCGCCAGCGAACACATTCTCAAGCGCGTGCCGGCGATGCTGGAGCTGGCGCGCCGCGCCGAGGAGCACGTCAAGGGGATGGTGACCCCGAGCACGCTGTTCGAGGAATTCGGCTTCAACTACATCGGGCCGATCGACGGCCACGATCTCGACACCCTGATCGCGACGCTCGGCAACATCAAGAAGCTGCGCGGCCCGCAGTTCCTGCACATCGTGACCCGCAAGGGCCAGGGCTACAAGCTTGCCGAGGAGGACCCGATCGCCTACCACGGCCCGGGCAAGTTCGACCCGGCCGAGGGCCTCAAGCAGGCGGCCGGCGGCAAGCCGACCTACAGCCAGGTGTTCGGCGACTGGCTGTGCGACATGGCGCGCGCCGACGAGCGCCTGATCGCGATCACGCCCGCGATGCGCGAAGGCTCGGGCATGGTGCGCTTCTCCGAGGAGTTCCCGGAGCGCTACCACGACGTCGCCATCGCCGAGCAGCACGCGGTGAGCTTCGCCGCGGGGCTCGCCTGCGAGGGCCTAAGACCGGTGGTGGCGATCTACTCGACATTCCTGCAGCGCGGCTACGACCAGCTGATCCACGATGTCGCCATCCAGGAATTGCCGGTGCTGTTCGCGCTCGACCGCGGCGGGCTGGTGGGCGGCGACGGCCAGACGCACAACGGCGCATTCGATTTCGCCTATTTGCGCACGGTGCCGAACCTCGTGGTGATGGCGCCGTCGGACGAGAACGAGTGCCGCCGGATGCTCACCACCGGTTTCCGGCATGACGGGCCGGCGGCGGTTCGCTACCCGCGCGGCAGCGGGCCTGGCGTGGTGCAGGACAAAGCGCTCGAGGCGCTGCCGCTCGGCAAGGGCGAGCTGCGGCGCGAAGGCAAGAGGATCGCGATTCTCGCGTTCGGCTCGATGCTCAAGCCGGCGCTCGAGGCCGCCGAGCGCCTCGGCGCGACGGTCGCCAACATGAGGTTCGTCAAGCCGCTCGACACTGAGCTGGTGAAGCGCCTAGCCGATTCACACGAGCTGCTGGTCACGGTCGAGGAGCACCAGGTGATGGGCGGGGCGGGGAGCGCGGTGTGCGAAGCGCTCGCCAAAATGGGCTTGGCGAAGAAAGTCCTGCTGCTTGGGCTTCCGGACCGCTTCGTAGAGCACGGTGACCCCGCGAAGCTGCTCGCTTCGGTGGGATTGGACGCCGAGGGCATGCGCGCGTCTATCGCAGCGTTTGCGGAACGGTAATACCCGACCAAATCACTCGGGAGATATAATCCGCGGCATGAAAGCCAAGGACCTGCACCACATCCCGGACGTCCAGAGCCTGCCCGACTCGCGCAAGCTCGCGATCGACCAGGTGGGCATCAAGGCGATCCGCCACCCGGTGCGCATCATGGAGCGATCGGGCAGCGCGCAGCACACCATCGCCCTGTTCAACATGTACGTCGGCCTGCCGCACCATTTCAAG
>CAYMVA010000124.1:0-26015 GCA_964393745.1 uncultured Enterobacteriaceae bacterium
CGTGGCGCGGTCGTCCACGCGCTCATAGGCGACGTTGTGCTCCTCACCGTAGACGCCCGAGATCGCCGCCCAGGTAGTGTGATTGTGCGGCGGCTGCGCCTTGCCGCCGGCGCCCGCCGAGGCGTACAGCGCATAGCGCAGGTCGCTGTCCACCGACAGCTCGAAAATGGCGCCGGTCTTGCCGGGCGCGACCGCGAACTGCTCGGGCGGAAACAGCTCCGCCCTCGAGGCGAGCTCCACCAGCACGCCCTTGAGCCGCTCCAGGTCATGGCGCGTGATTTCGGGCTTTGGCGCGATCTCGCGCACGCGTGCCAGCGCCGCCTGCACCGCTTCGTGTCTGGCCTGCATTAGTTGATCCGGCAACATGGCTGCTCCTGCGATGCGCTGCGCACGAGCATAAGCCTTGCGCACGCACTCCGCCAGCAGGGCGCTGGACGGCCAAAGTGTAAAGTCACGCTTTACAGTCGGAGCCCGTGGCGCCGCCGTTTCGGGGCGTGGTATTCAGAAGCGGGAATAGAGCCAGTATTTTTCGTACAGAACCTTGGCGCCGTGCCACAGCAGCCCCGGCTGGCGCAGGCGCACTTCGGGCAGCGGCTCGGCGTAGAAGTTGCCGCTGCCCATGCCGGCGCGGCCGCCGCCTGCCTCGATGAAACACATGCCTTCGCCCTCGAAGCGCCCCGGCTTGCCGCGCCGGGTCCACTGGTGCGCGATGGTGTGCGCCACCGCCTCCGCCTGGCCGTGCGCGAACACGCCCGCCTTGGGCAACGGGCGACCCATCTTGAGCGGGATGACCGTGATGTCGCCCACCGCATAAACGCCCGGGAAGCGCGTCTCGAGCGTGTGCCGGTCCACGGGAATCCAGCCGCTTTCATTGGTCAAGCCGGCGGCTTTCACCGCTTCGGACGCGCGGTGCGGCGGCACGTAGAGCAGCAGGTCGAACCCGGCTGCGGCGCCGTTCGCGAACTCGATGCGCCGCGCCTGCGGATCCACCGACTTGACCTGATGCTCCGGGCGGTAGGCGATGCCGCGCGCCTCCACCATCGCGCGCACGCCGGCGGAAACCGCCGCGCCCGCAACCATCATCGGTCCTGGCTCGGCGGCGTAGAAATCGATGCTGATCCTGTCGCGGCGGCCGCGCTGGCGCAGGTAACTGTCGACGAGGAGCGCCGCCTCGTACGGTGCCGCGGGGCACTTGTATTGTGGCGCGGCGGTGAGCACGACGAGCCGCCCACTGCTGAAGCCCGCCAGTGCGTCGCGAATCGCGCTCGCGCCCTCGAGCGTGTAGATGCAAAGTCCTGCTTCGGCGAGACCGGGGATCGCCTGCGGCGCGTACTCCGCGCCGAGGGCGATCACGAGCGCATCGCCGTGCAGCGTTTGCTCCCCGACCCGCACCGTCTTCGCGGCGGGGTCGATTGCGCTCACCGCGCCGCGCACCAGCTCGATGCCGGACCGGGCAGCCTGCGCGCAGGGACGCGAGATTGCCTCCGCGCTGCGCTCACCGACCATCAGCCAGAGCAGCGACGGCGGGAACACATGCTGCGCCTCGCGCTCCACCAGCACGACGCGGTGCTCGCGCGGCAGCAGGCGGCGCAGCGTCTGCGCCGCGACCATGCCGCCCAAGCCTGCGCCCAGCACTAGCGCTGTGCGGTTCATGCGGCGACGCTCAGAAAACCAGGACCTTGTCGGCCCAGGCGGTCCATTCGGTCACCTGGTCAAGCGTGCCGCGCCGCGCGCCCTCCACGAGATCCGCGTCGGCGATGCCGCGCGCCTCCATGCAGGTTCCGCAGACGCCGATCTCGCCACCGCGGCGGCCGACGGCGCCGAGCATGTCGCCGATGTTGTAGTAGCCCTGCGGCACTTTCTGGCCCGCCTTGCTGCAGGCCGCGGCGTCGCCCATCAGGAACAGGCGCAACTCGCCCTTTTCCTTGGCGAGCAGGTTGCGCGCGAGGCGCAGAGCGTTGTAGCTACGCTCGGTGCCGTAAGGCGGGTCGTTCAGGATCAGGAGGAACTTCACTGCGCGCCCCCGGGTGTGCGCCGCATCGGATGCAGGCAGAGGTATGATTCCATCGGAGTGATAGTATTCAAGCGATCAATTGAATATTAGGAGCCCATGCGGTCCATGTCAACCGACGCGGTGAAGCGGGAGCTGTACCAGTCGATTGCTAAGGTGGCGCAGGCGCTCGCCAGCGGAAACCGGCTGCAACTGCTTGAATTCATTGCGCAAGGCGAACGCTCGGTCGACTCCCTGGCAGCCATGGCCGGGATCACGGTGGCCAACGCCTCGCAGCATCTCCAAGCGCTGCGTCGTGCTGGGCTAGTCGCGGTCCGAAAAGAGGGCCAGCGGGTCTATTACCGGCTCGCCGGGGACGACGTGGTGCAGCTCTACGGGGCGCTGCACCGAGTGGCGGAATCGCGGCTGGCCGATGTGCGGCAACTGGTGAGCGAGTTTCTCGGCGACCGCCATGCGCTGGAGCCGGTGCCGGCAAGCGAGCTGCTCGCGCGCGCCAAGCAGGGCCTGGTCACGGTGCTCGACGTGCGCCCGGCAGAGGAGTTCGCGGCGGGCCACCTTCCCGGCGCGGTCAACATCCCAATCGAGCGGCTCGAAGGCGAGCTCGCCAAGCTGCCCAAGAGGCGCGAAGTGATCGCTTATTGCCGCGGCCCGTACTGCCTGATGTCGTTCGAGGCGGTGATGAAGCTCAGGCAGCGCGGCTGGAAGGCGCGCTGCCTGCAGGACGGCTTTCCGGAGTGGCGCGCGGCCGGCCGGCCGGTCGAGTCGGGGGGGTAGGCGCCTAGCGGGAGGAGCTTCGCCCGCCGTGGCTGCCGCCACGCCCGCCGCCGCGCGTGGCGATTCCGCGGGAATGGAACGAGGGGCCCCTGTGCACGTGCGGCGCCGGATGCGGCCGCAAGTGCCCGATCAAGCGCGCGCCGCCGTAGCGATAGCCGTAGGCGGGATAAGCAAAAGTACGGATAGTAGGTTTCCAGGTAGTCGCCCGCGCCGCAATTCGCGCCCTGGTAGCAATTCGCGCTCACGCTCGTCTGCTGCATAAGCAAGGCGCTCTGGCGCCGCTGCCACTCGCGTTCTTCGTATTCGGCGCGCCGGGCCTCGCGCTCGCGCATGGCGGCAGCGGCCAGGCCGACCGACGGGTCGGGGCCGATAATTGAGATGCGCTGCTCGACGGTCTTGACCCGGGCAGCGGCCTCCGCGGGAGGCGCGTTGGAGTAATTGACGACGCCCCTGGCGTCCACCCACTTGTAAGTCTGCTGCGACGCTTCGGGCGCCGCGGCAGCGAGGCTCAGCAGGAGCGCGGGGGCGAGGCGCGAGATCATGTCCGCAGCATACTCCCGCGGGCGGGCCTGCTCAGTTCAGCTCCAGGCTTCTGCCGTTCATCTTGCCGCGGTAGGTGCGGCCGCCGGCGGTGAAGGTGATTTCCTCGCCGCGCACCTTGCCCTCGACCGCAAAGATCTTGCCTTCGGCCTGCAGGGTGCCGGAGAGCATCTGGTAGGTCTGCTTCAGCGTGAGCTCGCCCGCCGGCACCCTGTAAGTGCCGGCGACACGGGCGGGCACGATCCAGAACAGCGCGGTGCACCACGAGGCGTTGCAGCCGGCCTCGGTGCTCAGGGTGGCGGTCTGGTCCGCTTCCCAGTCGCCCATGTTGAAGCTGTTCGAGACGATGCGCGTGCCGGGCTTCAGCGCCAGGATCTTAGGGCGCAGCTTGAGGTTGATGTCCGGCAGCAGGAACATGGTGATCACGCTCGCGCTGGAGAAATCGGTCTCGAAGAGGTCGGCCTTGACGAAGCTCGCCCTGCCGGCGACGCCTTCCTTCGCGGCGTTGCGCTTGGAAAGCTCGACCATGTCGGGGTTGTACTCGACGCCGAGCGCGCGGGCGCCGCGCTTGGCGGCGGTGATCACGGTGCGGCCGTCGCCGGAACCGAGGTCCATGACGAAATCCGTCGACCCGACCTTGGCCATGTCGAGCATTCTGTCGACGAGGGCCTGCGGCGTCGGTACCCAAACGACGTCCTTGCCGGGCTGCCCCGAGGCGGGTTCGTAGGCCGGCGCATGCTTTTGCGCCTGCGCGAGCGTGAGCCCGCTGAACGCGGCGATTAGGAGGGCGAGGCCGGTACGCCGAATGGAAGCAACAGGCATTGCAGAGGCTCCAAGGGTTCGAAGGGCCGCATTATGCCGCGGCCGGCGCGGTGATGAGGGCGGCGCGTAGCGGCGAATTCAAACGGTCTAGAATCCGCGCTTCGACAGCGGGGGAAGCGCAATGGCCGAGGCGATGTACTGGAAGGAAATCACCGTGCACTGGGGCGAGTCCGATCCGTTCGGGCTGGTCTACTACCCCCGTATCGTCGCCTGGTTCAACGAGACCGAGCACGAGTTCTTCCGCACCATCGGCTTTCCGATCGACCAGATGATCCGCGAGGACCGCACCACCTTCGTGATGGGCGACATCCACTTCCGCTTCATCGGCCCGGCCGCCTATGGCGACCGCATCGCCACCTCGATGTCGCTCGCGAAGATCGGAGAGCGCACGCTGCACTGGACCTGCAAGGCGAGCAACGCGGTGACCGGCAGTCCAATTACCGAAGGCCGCGCAACACGCGTCTATGCGCGCATCAACGAGGACGGCACGCTCAATTCCGCGGTCATCCCGCGGCGCATACGCAACGCGCTGCTGCAGTCCGGACGCCTCAGCCACCTGAAGCAAAGCGTAGAGAAAGACCCCGAGTACCGCCACGCGGCGCCCCCGAAAAAGGCCGGGCGCAAGCGCTAGGGTGCGGGAATGACCTCCATATTCCGTCGCCCCCGCGAAGGCGGGGGCCCATGGATCCCCGCCCCCGATCGGGTCGGGGGCAGGCACTGCGCGGGGATGACAGGCCTTCGGCCTGTCACATGCTGCGGCGGTACTGACCTCCCACTTCGAACAGCGCGTGGGTGATCTGCCCGAGCGAGCACACCCGCACCGCGTCCATCAGCACCGCGAACACGTTCTGGTCGCGGATCACCGCCTGCTTCAGCCGCTCGAGCATCGCCGGCGCGTGCTTCGCGTGGCGCTTGTGGAACTCGCGCAGGCGCTTGAGCTGGGACTGCTTTTCCTCCTCGGTCGAGCGGATCAGCTCGAGCTTCTGCGGCATCGGGTCGCCCGCCTTGTCAACTGCGGGGTTGCGGAAGGTGTTCACGCCGATGATCGGGTAAGAACCGTCGTGCTTCTGGTGCTCGTAATGCAGCGACTCCTCCTGGATCTTGCCGCGCTGGTAGCCGGTCTCCATCGCCCCCAGCACGCCGCCGCGCGCCGAGATTGCCTCGAACTCCTTCAGCACCGCCTCTTCCACCAGGCCGGTGAGCTCCTCGATGGCGAAGCTGCCCTGGTTCGGGTTCTCGTTCTTCGCCAGGCCCCACTCGCGGTTGATGATCATCTGGATCGCCATGGCGCGGCGCACCGACTCCTCGGTCGGGGTGGTGATCGCCTCGTCGTAGGCGTTGGTGTGCAGCGAATTGGTGTTGTCGTAGGTCGAGATCAGCGCCTGCAGCGTGGTGCGGATGTCGTTGAAGGCGATTTCCTGCGCGTGCAGCGAGCGGCCCGAAGTCTGGGAGTGGAACTTGAGCTTCTGCGAGCGCTCGTTGGCGCCGTAGCGGCTCTTCATCGCCACCGCCCAGATGCGCCGTGCCACGCGCCCGAGCACGGCGTACTCGGGGTCCATGCCGTAGCTGAAGAAGAACGACAGACTGGGCGCGAAGTCGTCGATGTGCATGCCGCGCGCGAGGTAAGCCTCGACGAAGGTGAAGCCGTTGGCGAGGGTGAAGGCGAGCTGGCTGACCGGGTTCGCGCCGGCTTCCGCGATGTGGTAACCCGAGATCGACACCGAGTAGAAGTTCTTCACCTGCTGGTGGATGAAGTGCTCCTGGATGTCGCCCATCACCTTGAGCGAGAACTCGGTGGAGAAAATGCAGGTGTTCTGTCCCTGGTCCTCCTTGAGGATGTCGGCCTGCACCGTGCCCCGCACCGTCGTCAGCGTCCACTCGCGGATTTTCTCCGCCTCGTCCTCGGTCGGCTCACGGCCGTTGTCCTGGCGGAACTTGTCCAGCTGCTGGTCGATCGCAGTGTTGAAGAACATGGCGAGCAGCGTCGGCGCCGGGCCATTGATGGTCATCGACACCGAGGTCTGCGGGTCGCACAGGTCGAACCCGGAGTACAGCACTTTCATGTCATCGAGCGTCGCGATCGAGACGCCGGAATTGCCGACCTTGCCGTAGATGTCGGGGCGCTCGTCCGGGTCGAAGCCGTATAGCGTCACCGAGTCGAACGCGGTCGAGAGGCGCTTCGCCGGCAGGTCCTTGGACAGCAGGTGGAAGCGCTTGTTGGTGCGGAAGGGGTCGCCCTCGCCCGCGAACATGCGCGTCGGGTCCTCGTTCTCGCGCTTGAACGCGAACACGCCGGCGGTGAACGGGAACGAGCCGGGAACGTTCTCGCGCAGCTGCCAGCGCAGGATCTCGCCCGGCTCCTCGAACTTGGGCAGCGCCACCTTGGTGAACTTGGTGCCTGAGAGCGAAGTGCTGGTGAGCCGGGTGCGGAGCTCCGAGCCGCGGATCTTCACCACGTACTCGTCGCCTGAGTAGGCCTTGACCGTAGCGGGCCACAGCTCGAGCAGCTTTTTCGAGCGCGCATCGAGCTTGCCGCCCTTTTCTTCGATCAGCGATTCGAGCGGCTGGCCGTCCTTGCCCGCCTTGACCAGCATCTGCTTGGCGGCGATGAGGCTCGCGCGCTCGCGTGCGATGCGCGACTGCTCGAGCGCGTGCAGGTGGTAGCCGCGCACGCCTTCTGCAATCTCCGCCAGGTAGCGCGCGCGCTTGGGCGGCACGATCACGTTGACGTTCGAGGACACGCGGCTCTCGGGGCGCGGCAGCTTGCCCGGGGCGAGCTGCAGGCCCTTTTCGGCGAGCCGCGCCGCCACCGCGTGATACAGCGCCGTGACGCCATCGTCGTTGAAGCGCGCCGCAATGGTGCCGAACACCGGCATCTCGTCGGCCTTGCGCTTGAAGGCCTCGCGGTTGCGTTGCACCTGCTTCCTGACGTCGCGCAGCGCGTCCTCGGCGCCGCGGCGGTCGAACTTGTTGATGGCGACGAAGTCGGCGAAATCCAGCATGTCGATCTTCTCGAGCTGGCTGGCGGCGCCGAACTCGGGCGTCATGACGTAAAGCGACACGTCCACGTGCTGCGCGATCGCGGCGTCGCCCTGGCCGATGCCCGCGGTTTCCGCGATCACCAGGTCGAAGCCGGCCGCGCGCGCCGCCGCGACGGCGTCGGGCAGGCAGGCGGCGATCTCGGCGCGCGACTCGCGCGTCGCGAGCGAGCGCATGAACACGTTCTTGCCGTGGATCGCATTCATGCGGATGCGGTCGCCGAGCAGCGCGCCGCCGGTCTTGCGGCGCGAGGGGTCCACCGCGATGATTGCAATTTTGAGACGGTCGCCCTGGTCGAGGCGGAAGCGCCGCACCAGCTCATCGGTCAACGAGCTCTTGCCCGAGCCGCCGGTACCGGTGACGCCAAGCACCGGCGCTTTGTTCTTGGCGGCGGCTTCATGGATCGCCTGCCTGAGCGCCGCATCGGCGGCGCCGGATTCCAGCAGCGTGATCATCTGCGCCAGCGCCCGGTGCTCGCCCGAGGCGAGCGCCTTGAGCGGCTCGCGCGGCGCGTGCGGCGCGGCATCGAAATCGCTTCGTGCCAGCATGTCGTTGATCATGCCTTGCAGGCCCATCCTCTGGCCGTCTTCGGGCGAATAGATGCGCGCCACGCCGTAGTCCTGAAGCACCTTCACTTCGGCCGGCACGATCACGCCGCCGCCGCCGCCGAACACCTGGATGTGGGCGCCGCCGCGCTCGCGTAGCAGGTCCACCATGTAGCGGAAGAACTCGATGTGCCCGCCCTGATAGGACGAAATGGCGATGCCCTGCACGTCCTCGGCGAGCGCCGCGGACACGATTTCCTCCACCGAGCGGTTGTGCCCGAGGTGGATCACCTCGGCGCCGGAGGCCTGCAGGATGCGGCGCATGATGTTGATCGCGGCGTCGTGGCCGTCGAACAGGCTCGCCGCGGTGACGAAGCGGATCTTGTGCTTCGCCTTGTAGGCGAGGCTCTTCGATTCGGACAGGTCGGTCATGGCCCTCCCCGGGGAGTGATTGGACCGGGAGCCTCGGTAGCCTACTTAACGTTTACGTTAACGTCAATCTAGGCGCTCACGGGCTAGTCGCGGTACGAGCGGTCCTTTGCGTCCACCAGCCGCTGCATGGCGGCGAACACGTCCTCGCAGGTGCGTTTCTCGCCGGGGCCGGACTCGCGCACCGTCTGCGCGAACACCTCCGGCCGGATCGGGTTGAGCGTTCCTGCTGCGCTCGAGACAATCTGCACGTCGCAGGCGCGCTGCAGCGTCCACAGCATCATGAACGCCTCCGGCAGCGACGGCCCCCACGTCAGCAGGCCGTGGTTGCGCAGGATCAGCGCGCGCTTGCCGCCGAGCGAGCGCACCAGGCGCGCCTTCTCCGCAGGCTCAACCGTGATGCCCTCGAAATCGTGGTACGCGACCTGGCCGTTCAATTGCGCGGCGTAGAAGTTGGTCGGCGAAAGGCCTTCCTTCAGGCTCGCCACCGCCATGCCGGTGGTGGTATGCGTGTGCATCACGCAATGCGCATCTTCGACCGCGCCGTGGATCGCCGAATGGATCACGAAGCCGGCGCGGTTCACCGGCCACTTCGACTCGCGCACCGGGTTGCCCTCGAGGTCGATGAGCACCAGGTTCGACGCGGTGATCTCGCTGTAGTGCAAGCCGAACGGATTGATGAGCAGGAGCTTCTCCGGCCCCGGCACGCGCAGCGTGATGTGGTTGAAGATCATCTCGGTCCAGCCGAGATGGTGAAAGATGCGGTAGGCGGCGGCGAGCTGCACGCGCAACTCCCGCTCGGCCTGCGTCGGCTTCAGCTGGCGCGCGGCGCGCGCCGCGCCCTGGTGGTAGATCGTCATGTCGTCGCCCTCTCGCCGCTGAGTTTACTCTGCCGCCAGCGACCCTCTAGCGCGACTTCTCCAGGATCGTGATCGAGCACGCGGCCTCGTCGAAGCCCATGACGCCGCCGCCGTTCTCGGCGAGCGCGAGCGCGGCGCCCTTCACCTGCCGCTCGCCCGCCTCGCCGCGCAGCTGCAGGCAAAGCTCGTAGACCATAGAAAGCCCGGTCGCTCCCACCGGGTGCCCCTTGGAGACCAAGCCGCCAGAGGTATTGATCGGGATGCTGCCGCCGATCGAGGTGGCACCGGACTCGATCAGCCTGCCGCCCTCGCCGGGGGCGCAGAAGCCGAGCATCTCGGCCTGGTAGATCTCGCTGAAGGAAGTCGCGTCGTGCAGCTCGACCACGTCGATGTCGGCGGGCTTGAGACCAGTCTTGGCGTACGCGCGGTCGGCGGCGATTTTCGACAGCCCGGGCTCGTCCAGCCTGCGGTACTTGCCGCCACTGAGGACGCTCGTGCGCACCTTCACCGCGCGCTCGCGCACCGCGGGCGCAAGCGAGGCGAGCTGCTCGCGCGAGCACAGGATCGCGGCGGCCGCGCCATCGCCGATCGGCGAGCACATCGAGCGCGTGAGCGGATAGCTCACCACCCGGTCGGCCAGTACCTGCTCCACCGAGACCTCGAAACGGTACTGCGCGGTCGGGTTGAGGCTGCCGTGGTGATGGTTCTTCGAGGCGCCGGCGGCGATCTGGCGCTGCGTCGTGCCGTAGCGCTTCATGTGCCAAGCCGCCTGCATGGCGTAGGTGTCCATGTAAACGGTGCGCCCTGGCCCGGGCGCGAACTCGATTCCCGCCTGCTCGCCCGCCTTGCGGTAGTACTCCTGCCACAGCTGCGGGTCGAGCTGGTCGATGGCGCTCGCGAAAATCTCCGGGATGCGCTCCGGGCGGTCCGGGCTGTAGAGCTTCTCGACGCCGATCGCGAGCGTGATCTCGGCCTCGCCCGAAAGGATGTCCTTCCACGCGCCGTGAAATGCCTGCGAAGCGGTGGCGCAGCCGGATTCGACGTTCACCATCGGCACGCGCTCGGGAAACAGGCCTTCCTCCACCAGCGGCGTGAAGCACACCTGGCCGCGGATCCCCATCTGGCCCCAGGCGCCCATGCCGCAGTTGCCGAACCAGGCCTGCTCGATGCGCTCGCCGCTGCGCATGCCCGCATCGACGAGCGCCGCGAGGTAGGCCTCGCGCGCCAGGTCCTTGAAGCCGCGCTCGGCGTGCTTACCGAAGCGGGTGCAGGAGGCGCCGATGACGAATACTTCGCGCATCGCGTTAGGTGAAACTGAAAATCCGCTCGGCGTTGGCGCCGCGCACGCGCTCGCGCGCGCCATCGGGCAGGCGGTCGACGCGCGCCAGGCACCCGATTGGGTCGCCGATGGTGTGGGGGTAATCCGAGCCGTAGAGCACGTTGCCCGAGCCGAACACCCGCAGCGCCATGGCGAGCGCGTCATCGGTGAACACCACCGCGTCGGCGTAGATGCGCCGCGCGTGCAGGCTCGGGCGCTCCTGCGTCTTCGTTCGGCACGCGGGAATGTAGTCGAAGCACTGGTCGAGCCGGCCGATGAGGAAGGGCAGCGTGCCGCCGCCGTGTGAGGCGATGATTTTCAGCTTCTGGTGGCGGTCGAAAAAGCCGTCGTAGATCATGCGCGCCACCGCGAGCGTGGTGTCGGTGGTGAAGCCGATCGAGGCGGTGAGCTGGAACTGCGACATCGCCATCTCCTTCACCCCCGGCGGCGCGGTCGGGTGCACCAGCACCGGCAGCGCCTCGCGGTCGATCGCCTGCCAGATTTTCGCGAACGCCGGGTCGGTGAGCGACGCCCCGCCGATGTTGGCGAGCACCATGACGCCGCAGGCGCCGGCTTTTCGCGCGCGCTTGAGTTCCGCCAGTGCCGACTTCTCGTGCTGCCAGGGCAGCGAGCAGAACCACTGGATGCGGTCGGGCCAAGCCTTGCGCGCCCGTGCCATCTCGTCGTTCATGGTCTTCGCGGCGGCGAGGCTCACCTTTTCGCCGCCCCAGTACACGTTCGGGCAGGTGAGCGAGACCACCGAGACATCGATACCGACCCGGTCCATGTTCCTGATGCGCAGCTCCCAATCGAACATCTCCGGCACCGGGGTCATGAAGGGCGCGCCGTCGAGGTGGATCGCGCGCAGGCCGCCGGTGACCGCCTTCAGCGTGTAGCGCGGCCGGCCGTGGCGCTCGAGCAGCTTGAGCCACTCGCGGTTGAGCATGTGGGTGTGGACGTCGATGACTGGGGGCATGGGGAGGATTCAGGGGGGTCAGGAATCAGGGACTAGGGTAGGGGCCGGAGCGGGGAGTTGCAAACTGTAAAGCATGACTTTACACTTTGCCCATGCCACTCCCCCAGCCCCCCTCGACCCCATCGGTCATCCAGCATCCCGGCGCGATCGTGCGCCAACGGATCCCCGCCAGCATGAGCGTCACCGAGGCAGCCAAGCGCCTGGGCATCTCGCGCCAGCAGCTGCACGCGCTCATCGACTGCCGCGCCTCGGTCAGTCCGCGCATGGCGCTCAGGCTGCAGGCCGCGTTCGGCCCGCCCGCCGAAACATGGCTCGTAATGCAATTGCATTACGACCTGTCGCGGGCACGCAAGGGCCCGCCGCGCGGCGTCAAATCGATCGGCTGATCAGGGAACCTCGCACTCGGCGAGGCTCGCGACGATCGGGCAACTACGCTGATCGCGCCCATCCTCGAAAGCACGCTTACCTGCCCGCATTGCGGCCGTGCGAGCATCGAGACGATGTCGACCGGCGCGTGCCTGTTTTTCTGGGACTGCCCCGGTTGCTGCGCCTGACAAGAGCCGCTTGACCCTGTAGCGGCTTGAGGGTTTGCAATGGCGCCGTGAGCGCCTGCTGCGACCCGCAAACGCCCTCGACCGGTTCCGCGTTCCGGCGCGCGCTGGTTGTCGCGCTCGCACTCAACGCGCTCATGTTCGCAGTCGAGTTCGCCGCCGCCCTCGCAGCGGACTCCTCAGCCCTGCTTGCCGACGCGCTCGATTTCCTCGGCGACGCCTCGAACTACGCGCTGTCGCTTGGCGCGCTCGCGCTTGCGCCGGTGTGGCGCTCCCGCGCTGCGCTCGTCAAGGGTCTGTCCATGGGGGTGTACGGGATTTTCGTGCTCGGCGTCACAGCGCACCACGCGCTGCGCGGCACGGCGCCCGAGCCGGCGACGATGGCTGCGGTCGCCCTGCTCGCGCTGGCGGTGAATATCGGGGTCGCCATGATGCTCTACCGACACCGAAACGGCGACGCCAACACGCGATCGGTGTGGCTGTGCAGCCGCAACGACGCCATCGGGAACGTCTCGGTAATGCTCGCCGCCGCCGGCGTCTTCGGCACCGGCAGCGGCTGGCCCGACTATCTGGTCGCCGCCCTACTCGCCGCGCTCGCACTCTCGGCCGCGGCGAGCGTCGTGCGGCAGGCGCGCCGTGAGATACTCGCACCGGCATGCGCATCGGAGAGTTAGCCAGCCGCGCCGGCTGCCCGGCCGAGACCGTCCGCTACTACGAGAAAGAGGGGCTGTTACCCAGGCCGCGGCGCTCGTCGGGGAACTACCGCCTCTACGGCCCGGAGCACGCCGAGCGGCTCGCCTTCATCCGGCGCTGCCGCTCGCTCGACATGTCGCTGGCGGAGATCCGCAGCCTGCTTGCGGCGATCGAGCGGCCCGACGCGGACTGCGCGCCGGTGAATGCGCTGCTCGACGAGCACATCGCGCACGTCGCGGCGCGAATCGCGGAGTTGCGCCAGCTCAAGGCCGAGCTCGACGCGATCCGTGCGCACTGCACGGGTGCAAGGCCGGCGAAGGGGTGCGGCATCTTGGAGACACTGGCGCGGCCAGCCGCGAAACGATCGCGCGCGTCGAGCCATGTCGCGAGCGCGCACTCGTCGCGGCCGCGCCCGCGTTAAGTGCTCCGGCTCTGTCCGAAGCAGCAATGACCCCAAGGCGCTCCATCGCCTATGCGCTGCTCTCTGCGGCGCTTTTCGGCGCAAGCACGCCGTTTGCGAAGCTCCTGCTCGGGGAGGTCTCGCCGTGGATGCTCGCGGCGGTGCTTTACCTCGGCAGCGGACTGGGGCTCGCTGCCTGGCTCGCGTGGCGCACGTTCGCGTCGGGTGACGAGCGAATCGCGCCGCTTGCGCGCGCCGATTGGCCCTGGCTCGCCGCCGCAATTGCCGCCGGCGGCATCGCCGCTCCAGTGCTGCTCATGTTCGGGCTGGTACGGACCGACGGCAGCGCTGCATCGCTGCTGCTCAACCTTGAATCTGTCTTCACGGCCGCGCTCGCCTGGGTCGCGTTCCGCGAGAACGTAGACCGGCGAGTGTTCCTCGGCATGCTCGCAATCGTGGCCGGGGGCGTATTGCTGTCCTGGGAGCAGGCTCCCCACGCGGGGGGTCTCGCGGGCCCGCTGCTCATCGCAGCGGCATGTCTTGCATGGGCGCTCGACAACAATCTCACGCGCAAAGCCTCGGGCGGCGATGCGGCGGCGATCGCATGCTTGAAGGGGCTCGTCGCCGGATGCGTAAACCTCGCGGGTGCGCTGGTCGCGGGGGCTGCGCTGCCGGGGATCGGTCTTCTCGCCGCCGCGAGCGCGGTAGGCCTCATCGGCTACGGCGTGAGCCTCGCGCTGTTCATCGTGGCGCTGCGCAATCTCGGCACGGCGCGTACCGGCGCGTACTTCGGGGTGGCGCCGTTCTTCGGCGGCGCGCTCGCGCTGGCGCTGTTCGCCGAGCGGCCAGGCGCGGCGTTCTGGACCGCGGCGGCGCTCATGGCGCTCGGCGTATGGCTGCATCTCAGCGAACGCCACGCGCACGAGCACGCGCACCCTGCAACCAAGCACAGCCATTCCCACGTCCATGACGAGCATCACCGTCACCGACACGATTCCCCTTGGGACGGCCGCGAGCCGCACGTGCATCCTCATCGGCACGAGCCGATGGTGCATGCGCACCCGCACTACCCTGACCTGCACCACCGGCACACTCATTAAGACGGGCGCGGGTTTTTCTATAGAATCTTCCCGGGCATTCCGCCAGGGGACAGCAACTTGACGCTGCGGGCCAGGGCCTACGCACTTCTCGATCTGCACAGCCACGAGCATGCCGCGACGCGCATGCGCGCGCTGCTCGTGGCGATCAACCTGCTCGGCATCGCCTCGGTTTCGATCGGCACGATCGACGCCGCCGGCCCACTCGCGCGCGGCGCTGCCGCCACCGTCACCGGCATCGTGGCCACCATCTTCCTGGTCGAATACCTGGCGCGGGTCTGGGTGGCGCCCGAAATTCCCCACATCGGCGCATCGAGAGCCGCTCTCGCGCGGCTGCACTGGGCGGTCTCCCTGGAAGGCCTGATCGACCTGGTGGCCGTGATCCCGGCGCTGGCGACGGCCTCGGGCGGCGCGCGCCTGGGCGCCGAGTCGGCCTCGGTGTTCGTGCTGCTGTGGGTGATGAAGCTCGCCACGCACGCGCCCGGCGTGGCGCTCATCGTGCGCGTGTTCCGCAACGAGCGCTCACCCCTGCTTGCGGCGCTCGCGCTGTTCATGATCGTGCTGCTTTCGTCGGCGACCGTCATCCACCTGCTCGAGGGCGAGCGCCAGCCCGAACCCTTCGGCAGCATCCCCGCGGCGCTGTGGTGGTCGATGACGACCCTCACCACCACCGGCTACGGCGACGTCATCCCGCAGACCAACGCCGGCCGGTTGCTCGGCGGCGTGGTGATGCTGTGCGGCATTTCGGTGCTGGCGCTGCTCGCGGGCATCCTCGCCACTGGCTTCGCCGAGGAGGTGAAGCGGCGCGAGTTCACGCGCATCTGGGACCTGGTGGCGCGCGTGCCGCTATTCGCGGAGTTGGGCGCGATCGCCATCGCCGACATCGTGGCCCGGCTGCGCTCGCGCACCTACCCGGCGGGCGCCTACGTGGTGCGCAAGGGCGCGCCCGGCGACGCCATGTACTTCATCGTCAGCGGCGTAGCAGGCGTGCGCCTCGCCGGCCAGGTCAAGACCTTGCGAGAGGGCGACTTCTTCGGCGAGATGGCGCTGCTCGACCGCAAGCCCAGGTCGGCCGACGTCGTGACGCAGGCGCCATGCACCCTGCTGGTGCTCGAGGTGGCCGATTTCTACCAGCTCGCCAGCCAGCAGCCGGCCTTGATCGCCGCTATCGAAACGGAAGCGAAGCGCCGCCGCGTCGTGCCTGGTTAAGCCCCGCAGTGACCGCCGCCGTCCTCGAGAGCACGCTGACCTGCCCGTACTGCGGCCGCGCGCAGGCCGAGACCATGTCCGCGGATTCCTGCCTGTTCATCTGGCAATGCCCTGGATGTGGCGCGCGGCTGAAGCCGAAGGCGGGAGACTGCTGCGTGTTCTGCAGCTACGGCTTGGTGCCCTGCCCACCGGTACAGCAGGCGCGCAGCTTTTGCGCTTGACCCCGTAGCCGCTTCAGCGCTTGTAATGGCGCTGTGACCGGCCGATCGATTTCGCGCGCTCCGCCCCTGAACTCCGAAACCGTCAGGCCGCTCCCGAAAACAGCGCCCGCAGTTTCGCCAGCGCTTCGAACACGCGGCGCTCCGAGAACAAAATCGCGCCTCTTCATGGGTCGCTTCTCCCGAGTAGAGCGGGCCGGGCCGCGACGCCCCAATAGTTGAAGGTCGCGGGCCGCCAGCCAGGCAGATACATCGTGTCCATCGATTCGATCGCGAATCCGCCTTGTTGCAGCAAACCCGGAATATCGCGGTTGAGGTGGCAACCGCCCGCCACGCGCTTCCAAACGGGCGTCAGCGCGTCTTGCCACCGCCGCACGCCCGCGTCGGGCGCCGCGCCGTGCTCGCAGAATACGAGCTTTCCGCCCGGCCGCAGCACGCGGCCGATCTCGCGCAGCGCAGGCGCGAGGTCTGCGATCGTGCACAGCGCATAGGTGACCAGAACGGTGTCCACGCTTTCATCCGCCAAGGGAATCGCGTCCGCTGGGGCAATCAGGAACTCGATCCCCAGCGGCACCGCGCGCGCCGCCTTGCGCGCGAGCGCGATCATCTCCGGCGACGGATCGAGGCCGAGCAGCTCGCTCACGCCGGCCGGATCGTAGAACGGGAGATTGCGCCCGGAACCGATGCCGATTTCGAGGACGCGGCCGCGCGCGAGCGGCACCACCTTCTCGCGCTGGCGCATGATCGGCTTCAGCCCGCAGGCAAGATGCACGAGCCTGGGCAGCACGTACCTGTCGTACAGACTCATCGGGCGCCGCCCGCCACGTAGAGCTCCGGAGCGGCCGCAAAAACGCGCGCGCACCCCGCAGAGCAGAAACGGTAAGTCGCCCCCGAGTGCTCGATCGTCGCCGCGGCGCGCTCGATCGCAACCTGCATGCGGCACACCGGATCGACCGCGGCCGCGATGCGCCGGTCGCTCGCACGCGCCAGCTCGAAGACGCCGACCGGATCGCGCACGTTCTTGAAGCGCCGCTCGCCCATCGGCCGCGCCTCGACCTCGGCGAGCGTGCGCACCGCCTCGGCGATCGGGCCGGTACACAGGATCTGGCCGCCGCGTGCCTGATCCGCCAGGCGCGCCGTGAGATTGATGGGGGCGCCGAAGAGCTTCCCCTCGCGCTCGACGATCGGGCCGCGATGCACTCCCGTGCGCACGCGCGGAAAATCCGGCTCGCGCGCGACTTTGTCGCCCAGCCGCAGCGCGCTGCGCACGACCGCGAGCGTGTCGGCGCCGGTGCAGAATACGTTGTCGCCGATGCTGTTGACGAGTGAAACCCCCGGCTCGAGGCTCGCGGCAACGAGCCGCTCGAAGCGCAGCACGATCTCTGAGGCGTGCAGCGCGCCGTGCGTCTCGGTGAGCGCCGTGTAGCCCGACAGGTCCGCGATCAGCAATGCCAGCTCGAGCTCCTGTACTGGGTTCATCGCATGCTCAGATTCACGCGCGCCGCCGCCGCATCAAGTAGTACGCCGCCGGGATCACGAACATCGACAGCAGCGGCGCGGTGATCATGCCGCCCACCATCGGCGCCGCGATGCGCTGCATCACCTCGGCGCCGGTGCCCTCGGACCACATCAACGGCGCGAGGCCTGCCAGGATCACCGCCACGGTCATCGCTTTGGGCCGCACGCGCTGCACCGCGCCCTCGTCGAGCGCCTCGAGCAACTGCGCCGGCGTCAACCCGGGCCCGCGCCGCTCGAGCGCGTGCTTGAGGTAGAGCAGCATCACCACGCCGAACTCCGCCGCAAGGCCGGCGAGCGCGAGGAAGCCCACGGCGCCGGCTATGGACAGGTTGTGCCCGAGCGCGTACAGGTACCAGAAGCCGCCTACCAGCGCGAGCGGCAGCGTCGCCATGATGAGCAGCGCCTCGCCCGCGTTGCGGAAAGTGAGATAGAGCAGCACGAAAATGATCAGCAGCACGAAAGGCACCACCACGGCGAGACGCGCTTTGGCGCGCTCCAGGTACTCGAACTGCCCCGACCAGGCGAGCGACACCCCGGGCGCAAGCTGCACCTTTGCCGCCACCGCGCGCTTGGCGTCGGCGACCACCGAGGCGAGGTCGCGGCCGCGGATGTCGACGTAGATCCAGCCCGAGAGGCGCGCGTTCTCCGAGCGCAGCATCGGCGGCCCGTCGCCAATCGCGATCTCGGCAAGCGCGCCGAGGGTCACCTGCGCCCCGGCTTCGGTGACGATCGGCAGCGCGCGCAGCTTCTCCACCGTGTCGCGCTGCTCGCGCGGGTAGCGCACGTTGATCGGGAAGCGCTGCCGCCCTTCGATGGTCTCGCCGATGTTCTCACCGCCTACCGCAGCCGCGATCACCGATTGCACGTCGGCGACGTTGAGCCCGTAGCGCGCAGCAGCATTGCGATTGATGTTCACGTTGACGTAGCGCCCGCCCGTGACGCGCTCGGCGAGCGCCGAGGAAACGCCGGGCACCTGCTTCACCACGCGCTCGATCTCGGCGGCGGCGCGCTCGATCTCGGCGAGATCGTTGCCCGAGACCTTGATGCCGAGCGGGCTCTTGATGCCGGTGGCGAGCATGTCGATGCGGTTGCGGATCGGCGGGATCCAGATGTTCGCGAGGCCCGGGAGCTGCAGCAGGCGGTCGAGCTCCTCGACCAGTTTCTCCGGCGTCATGCCGGGGCGCCACTCGGCGCGCGGCTTGAGCTGCACCATGGTCTCGACCATCTCGAGCGGCGCCGGGTCGGTGGCGGTCTCTGCGCGGCCGATCTTGCCGAACACGCGCTTCACTTCGGGCACGCTGGCGATCAGCTTGTCGGTCTGCTGCAGGATCTCGGCCGCTTTGGCGGGCGAGAGCCCGGGCAACGCCGAGGGCATGTACAGCAGATCGCCCTCGTAGAGCGGCGGCATGAATTCGCCTCCCAGCCGCGACACCGGCCAGGCGGTCGCCGCGAGCGCCAGCATTGCTACCGCAAGCGTGGTCCACGGCGCTCGCAGCACCGCCGCGAGCACCGGTCGGTAGGCCGCGATCAGGAACCGGTTGAGCGGATTGGAGCGCTCTGGCGGGACGCGCCCGCGGATGAGCAGCGCCATCAGCACCGGCACCAGCGTCACCGCGAGGCCCGCGGAAGCCGCCATGGCGTAGGTCTTGGTGTAGGCGAGCGGCGAGAACAGCCTGCCTTCCTGCGCCTCCAGGGCGAACACCGGCACGAACGAGAGCGTGATGATGAGCAGAGAGAAAAAGAGCGCCGGCCCGACTTCCACCGCCGCCTCGCCGATCAGTCGCAGGCGCTCGGCCTCGCTTGCCCAGCCGTGCTCGAGCTTCTTGTGCGCGTTCTCGATCATCACCACCGCCGCGTCCACCATGGCGCCGATGGCGATCGCGATGCCGCCGAGCGACATGATGTTGGCGTTCACACCCTGGTAATGCATGACGATGAAGGCGGCGAGGATGCCCAGCGGCAGCGTCACGATCGCAACCAGCGATGAGCGCAGGTGCAGCAGGAACACCAGGCACACCAGCGCCACCACTGCGAACTCCTCGATCAGCTTGTCGCGCAGATGCGCCACCGAGCGCTCGATCAGCTGCGAGCGGTCGTAGGTCTCGACCAGCTCGACGCCCGCGGGCAGGCTCTTGGATAGCTCGGCGAGCTTGGTTTTCACCGCGGCGATGGTCTGCAGCGCGTTCTTGCCCGAGCGCATCACGATCACGCCGCCGGCGACCTCGCCCTCGCCGTCGAGCTCGGCGATGCCGCGCCGCATCTCGGGCCCGAGCTGGATGCGCGCCACGTCGCCCAGCTTCACCGACACGCCATTGGCGGCGGTGAGCAGCGGCACGGCGCGGAAATCCTCAAGCGTCTTCAGGTAGCCGCTGGCACGCACCATGTACTCGGCCTCCGCCAGCTCGAGCACCGAGCCGCCGGCCTCGCGGTTGGCGGCCTGCACCGCCGCGACCACGCGCGCGTGCGGGATGCCGTAGGCGCGCAGCCGCTCCGGGTCGAGCACGATCTGGTACTGGCGCACCATGCCGCCGACCGAGGCGACCTCGGCGACGTTGGCGACGCTTTTCAGCTCGTACTTGAGGAACCAGTCCTGGATCGCGCGCAGCTCGCCCAAGTCGTGGCGCCCGCTGCGGTCCACCAGCGCGTACTGGTAGATCCAGCCGACGCCGGTGGCATCCGGCCCGAGAGCCGGCTTAGCCTGCGCCGGCAGGCGCGCCTGCACCTGGTTCAGGTACTCGAGCACGCGCGAGCGCGCCCAATACAGGTCGGTGCCGTCCTCGAACAGGATGTAGACGAACGAATCGCCGAAGAACGAGTAGCCGCGCACCGTCTTCGCCCCCGGCACCGACATCATGGTGGTGGTGAGCGGATACGTGACCTGGTCCTCTACGATCCTCGGTGCCTGTCCGGGGAAGGGCGTGCGAATGATCACCTGCACGTCCGACAGATCGGGCAGCGCATCGAGCGGCGTCTTGCTCACCGCCCACAGGCCCCACGCGGTGACCAGCAGCGTGGTCACAAGGACGAGGAAGCGGTTGGCGAGCGACCAGCGGATCAGCGCGGCGATCATGGCTTGGCCTTTTGCAGGCGCTCGAGCACATACTCGCCTTCCTTGTCGGGCTTAGCGCGCATCTCGAACTCGACCGCATCGCCCTTGGCGAGCCCCTGCAGCAATTTGCGGTCGGCGACCGCGAAGCCCATTTGCATCGCCGGCCACTTGATCGAGGGCATGGGTCCGTGGTCGATCTCGATCGTGCCTTTGGCGCGATCGACGCTCAGCACGCGACCGCTTCCTCTGTGCGTCCCCCCCGCCGTCGCGGGGGCGGCAGGCGCGGCAGCGCCTTCCGCGCCTGGTTGCAAGCGGCCGAGCGCGCCTTTGAGGCTCGCCTCGGAATCGATCAGGAATTGACCCGACGCCACCACGCGCATGCCCGCCTTGAGGCCCTTGAGGATCTCGCTCTTGCCCTCCATCTCGCGCCCGACCTCGACTTCGAGCGGCGCGAAGCGCCCTTCCTGCAGCGCGATCACCACGTTTCGCTCGCCGGTGCGGATCACCGCCTCTGCAGGCACGAGCACGACTTCCTTGCGCCGGCCGGCGGACAGCGTCAGGTTCGCGAACATGCCGGGCTTCAAGCGCGCGCCCGGGTTGGCGAGCTCGATGCGCGCGCGCAGCGTGCGCGTGACGGCATTGAGCTCGGGCAGGATGGCGCCGACCCTGCCCTTGAACACGGTCTCCGGAAATGCCGGCACGCGCGCCTCGACCGGGGCGCCCGGCACCAGCCACGAGGCCTGTGCCTCGGGCACCTCGGCGTTCACCCATACCGTGGACAGGTCGACGATGCGGTACAGCGTCGTGCCCGCCATCACCGTCATGCCCTCGCGCACGCCGAGCTCTGCGATCACCCCGGAGATGGGGGCGCGAAGTGTAAAGTGTGACTTTACAGTCGAGGCTTGCTCGACCCCGCGGATCTCCTCCTCGCCCATGCCGAGCAGCAGCAGCCGCTGGCGCGCCGCCTCCGCGAGGCGCTTCGCCTCCGGCGATTCCTGCCGGCGCAGCAGCAGCAATTCCTCCTGCGCGCCGGCCCACTCCGGTACCAGGATCTCGACCAGCGGCGCGCCTTTTGCCACCGTATCGAGCGGCGCGCGCGCGTGCAGCTTCTCGACGAAGCCGGCGGCACGCGCCTGCACCAGCACCACGGCGCGCTCGTTCCAGGCGACCGAGCCGACCGCCTCCATCTTCGGCTCGAGCGAGCCGAGCACGGCTTCGGCGGTGCGAATGCCGAGGCTTTGCTGCATGCGCGCGCTCACCTCGACGCCGCCGGCTTGTGCAGCCGCGTCGGCGTACACCGGCACCAGCTGCATGTTCATGAAGGGCGACTTGCCCGGCTTGTCGAACTTGTGCTGCGGGAACATCGGGTCGTGCCAGTAGAGGATCCTGCGATCCGCCGCGGGCTGCTGCTGCCCGGCAACCGGCGCCCCCGCCTGCGCGGGGGCAGGCGCCGCCGCGGGCGCATGGGTCATGCTTTGCATCGCATAGCGGTAGCCGCCATAGGCCGCGGCCACGATCGCGGCGAGCGCGGCCAGCGAATAGGCGAGCGGTTTCATTTGGCCTCCCCGTGCGCTTCAAGGTACGCGAGCGCCGCCCAGGCGCGGGCGCGCTCGGCCTCGGCCTGGATGCGGCCGAGCTCGACTTCGGTCGCAGCGCGCTCTGCTTCCAGGACCGCGGCCAGTTCACCGCGCCCGGCGCGGTAGACGGCGAGCGCCGCCTCGATGCGCTCGCCGGCGAGCGGCGCGAGCACCTTTGCGGCGCGGTCCGCGCGCCGTGAGGCAGCGTCGAAATCCGCCAGCCAGCCGCGCACCTCGGCCTCGAGCACGCGGCGCATGTCCTCGCGCTGCGCCCTCATCTGCTCGAGCTCGGAAAGACGCGACGCCACGTCGCGCTCCTGGCGGCTTTGCGCCTGCCAGGGCAGCTCGAAGGCGAACATCACCGTGAGCATGTTGTCGAATGCGGGCTTGCGCTGGCCATAACCGACCTCGACGCTCCAGTCGGAGTTCTTGCTGCTGCGCGCAAGCTCGACCTCTGAGCGCGCAAGGGCCTCGCGCTCGTCGTACACGCGCAACTGCGGAAGTTGCGCCAGGCGCTCGAGCAGCGCGGCGCGCGAATGCGCGAGGCGCGAGGTGTCGGGCGGCTCGCCGAGCGGCTTTTTCGCCTCCCCCGCAACCCAAGCCGCGAGCTGGATGCGCGCTTTCGCCACCGCGCGCTCGGCCTCGATCACGCGGTCGTTCGCCTGCTCGAGCGCCTGGCGGATGGCGTAGCTTTCAGTGGCCTGCTGCCTGCCGCGCGCCACGCCGGCTGCGACCGACTCGATCTGCAGGCGGAACTGGCCGGCGAGACGCTCGAGCACCACACGCGCGCGCTCGGCGAAATGCACGTCGAGCCAGGCGCTTGCCGCTTCCCGGCGCAACATCACGCCCTGCGCCGCGAGATTGGCCTGCTCCACGTCGCGCGCGCGCAACGCGCGATCGCCGCGCGCCGCGCGTTTGGCGCTGTTGGGAAATTCCTGCATCCAGCCCAGCGCGCGCATGGTCATCGGGTCGCGGTCGTAGCGGTAGCGGTCCGGCCCGGTGATCGGCAGGTTCTCGATGCCGACGCGCAGTTTCGGATCGGGCAGCTCGGTGGCGCGCTCCAGCTGCTCGCCGGCGGCGGCGAGCGCGTGGCGCTGCGCCGCGATGCGCGGCGATTGCGTTTCGGCGGCGCGCACCGCCTCGGCGAAAGAAAGGGTCTGCGCTGCGGCCTCGGCCGCCAGTGCCATGATCACGGGCCCGGCAAGGCCCGCCAGCAATCCATGCAATCGTTTCATCTCGGCCTCCAGTGGTTCGATGCCGCGCGACGCGCGCGGACGAGCCGGGGCAAAGCCCCGTCAGGACAGCCGGACGATCAGAGACGGAGGGTCTGGAAGAGGATGCGCGGCGGCGGACCGGCCGCGGGGGGCACGAACTCGGCATCGCGCGCAGCATGCAGCGGCGCGAGCGCGATCAAGGACAACAACAGCACCGGCGCCGCAGCGAACGCCGGAATCGAAACCGAAGGCTTGTCGAGGCTCTGGTCCTCGCCCAGGCAGTGCGCCACGCACAGGTTCACGTTGCGCTCCTGCTCGTGGCAGCGAGCCTCGGCCGCTGGCTGCTCGGCCTGCGCGATGGCGTGCGCCGGCGCGCGTTGCAGCCAGTCGCAGGCGGCGAGCGCGACCGCCGCTTGCGCGAACAGCAGCGCGCCGACAAGCGTCCGTGCCGCAAGGCGCAGCAATCGCCTCGGAATCATGCCGCTATCCTACTCCGGGCCGGCGTCGGCGCTTGATCTGTGTCAACGCCGCTCGCCAGGGAGCCGCAGGCGAGATAGCTTGTGCCGAGCATGTGCGTTGAGACGATCCGCCAGTCCTCGCAGCGCCCGGCAAGGCGCGCCGCCGGGTCGCGCAGGCCCCGATAGGTGGACAGGTAATGACGCGAGCGCCAGAGCTTCCAGAGATTGACCGGCGCTGCCCACCAGCCCAGCAGGCGCGCGCCCGCAACGACTACCCGCGCACCCGGCCGGACACAGGCAAGGACCCGCTCCACTGCTTTCTCGGATTGCAGCACGTCGTGGGTATAGAAGAACAGCGCCGCGTCCGCGCTGGCCTCGATTTCTGCTTCCTCGACCGGCGCGACCACGATGCGCACGTTATCGAGGCCGCTCCGGCCGATCCGCTCCCGTGCCACTGCCGCCATCTCGGGCGACTGCTCGATGCCGATCACGCGACCGCGCGGACCTACTGCACGGCCGAGCGCGGGCAACATCGCCCCAGTGCCGCACGCGACGTCGATCACCGTTTCGCCCTCGCGCACGGCGAGCAGCTCGAGCGCCTCGGCGCGCAGCCGCTCCACCCACACGCAGGTCGAGTCGTAGACCCGCGCCAGCCGCGCGTAGCTGGCGAGCGCCGCGCCGCGGTCAGGCGTGTCCCGCAGATTGTCGAGCAGCGGCGTCACCGGGCTACTTCGCCGCCTCGATCCGGGTGACGGTGAACGCGCCGCCGAGCTTCTGCGCCTCGAACCTGACTTTGTCACCGGGCTTGACCTGCTCGAGCATCTGCGCGTCCTTGACCTGGAACACCATGGTCATCGCGGGCATCTCGAGGTTCGGGATCGGACCATGCTTGATGGTGAGCTTTTTCGCGTCCTTGTCGACCTTGCGCACCTCGCCGTCGGCAAACGCGTCGGCGTGGTGCGCCACGTGATTGCCTGAGGAAGGTAGCTGGGCGAACGCCGGGGCGGCCAGCACGGCGGCGAGCAGACAGCTCAGCGTTGAAAGTTTTCTCACTTCGCTCTCCTTTCCTGATCTCTAGCGCCCGTAGCGGGCATAAGTGCTGGTGCGTCCATCCTTGCGAAACAGCAGGACCTCGTACGGATCGTTGCGCGGACCTTCCATGCCGGGAGAACCGAGCGGCATCCCCGGGACGGCGAGGCCCTGGGCTTTCGGCCGCTCGGCGAGCAGCCGCTTGATCTCGCGCGCCGGCACATGGCCTTCGAGCGCATAGCCGGCCACGGTGGCGGTATGGCACGAGCCCAGCCGTTCCGGGACGCCGAACTTCGCTCGATACAGCGACGGTTCGGCCACGTCGCGCGCGCGCACCTCAAAGCCGTGCGCGCGCAGGTGCTCGATCCATTTGGCGCAGCAACCGCAACTCTCGCTCTTGTACACCTCGATCAACTCGCCCGCGGACGCTGCTCCTGCGAACGCCGCCGCGCAGAGTGCAAGCAGGAGACTGCGTCGCGCGATCATTTCGTCGCTCCCTCTGCGCGCACCCGGACAATCCCGACCATTCCGGCCTCGAAATGCCCCGGGACCAGGCAGCCGTAATAGAACGCGCCGGGGCGGGTGAACTGCCAGACGATGGTCTCGGTCTTTCCCGGCGCGACGTGCGCCATGTACGGCTCATCGTGCTCCATCTGGGGGTGCTTGCGCATCAGCTCGGCGTGCTCCTTGAGCTCCTCCATCGTGCCGAGCACCAGCTCGTGCATGATCCTGCCGCTGTTGCGCACCACGAACTTGACCGTGTCGCCCGCTTTCAGCCGCAGTCCGTTCGGCAGGTATTCCATCTCGTCTCTCATGTCGATGTGGATCGTCTGCACTACTTTCTTCGGATCGCCCGGCCGACCGAAGGATTTTTCTTCGACCGCCGGGACCGCCTTGCGCGCCGGTTTCTTGCCGTATGCCGCTTCGCCGTGCGCAAGTGCTGCCGGCGCCGCGGCGAACAGCAGTGCTGCAAGCATTGCCTGGGTGAGCTTCATTTCGATTGCTCTCCTTTGCCTGGTCAATGATTCGAATGTGTGCCCGGCTTGCGCACCTTGAGCGCGCGCCCGCTTGTCTTTGGCGCCGCCTCGCGCGCCGCGAGCGGCGCCTGCCCGCTCCACGCGTAGGCGACAGTGCCCTGCGGGTGCTGGTACCAGCCCGGGTCCTTGTAGTCGTTCCTCGCCAGCCCTTCGCGCACCTTCACTACCGTGAACATGCCGCCCATCTCGAGCGGCCCGAAGGGCCCGGTGCCGGTCATCATCGGCAGCGTGTTCTCCGGCAGCGGCATTTCCATCTCGCCCATGTCGGCCATGCCGCGCTCGCCCATGACCATGTAGTCCGGCACGAGGTTGATGATTTTCTGCGCGATGCCACGATGGTCCACGCCAATCATCGTCGGCACGTTGTGCCCCATCGCATTCATGGTGTGGTGCGACTTGTGACAGTGGAATGCCCAGTCGCCGGGTTCGCTTGCGACGAATTCGATCGCGCGCATCTGGCCGACCGCGACATCGGTCGTGACCTCCGGCCAGCGCGCCGGTTTCGGGACCCAGCCGCCATCCGTGCCGGTGACTTCGAAATCGTAGCCGTGCAGGTGGATGGGGTGGTTGGTCATCGTCAGGTTCCCAATGCGGATCCGTACCCGGTCGCCCTTGCGCACGACGAGCGGCGCGATGCCTGGAAACACGCGG
>CAYMVA010000125.1:0-2438 GCA_964393745.1 uncultured Enterobacteriaceae bacterium
CCAGGACCTCGATGCCGCTGTAACGAACGCCGGCAACAGCCTCGTGTTGCTCAAGCAGCGCCTGGAACTGGAAAACAACGAGGCGAGGCGCGTCGCGACGCTCAGGCGGGAGGGTATGATGTCGCAGTCCGCGCTCGACGCCGTCCACGCGAAGATCGCCGACACGCAGCGCCAGATCTTCGAGCTGCAATCCACGCTCGAGCGTGCGAACGGGCGCCGGCGTGCCGCCACCGAGGGCGTGTTCCTGCTCGAAGACGGAACCGACGGCAACGCCGCCCTTCAGAACTTGGCCGATGCCCGCCTGAGGCTGTTGCAGGCGCAAGACACCCTGACCCAGCTCCGCGCCGAGCAGGACGCCGCGCAGCTGGTCATCGCCAGCACGCAGGCCGCCTACGACAAGGCGCGCTCGCTCGACATCCGCGTGCCACCCGGCTCCATGGTATGGAGCCTGATCTCGGCCCCCGGTGCGCCGGTGCAGCCCGGCACTCCGGTCGCCTCGTGGGTCGATTGCAGCATCATGCTGGTGGACGTGCCGGTGTCCGATGTCGAGACCGCGCTCCTGCGCCAAGGCTCGATCGCGCACGTTGTGCTCGAAGGCGAAAGAAAGTCCCGTACCGGCCGTGTGATCCTCACGCGCGGCTCGGCCGGGACCCTGGGCAGCAACGATCTGGCGGCGCTGGCCAAGGGCCGACGCGCGGGCATTGGCCAGGCGCTGGTGAAGCTGACGCCGTCGCCGGACGATATCAAGGCCTGCGCCATCGGCCATGCGGCTTTCGTCGATTTTCCAGAGGTCGGTGTCATCGACCTGGTGCGCGCGCGGCTCAGGTGGTGAGCGCGCCCGCGCCGGCCGCTATCGGACTGACCTCGGATCAGCGCGCCAAGGAACGCTCCGTGGCGATCGCGATCGGCATGGATGTCGCCATGTTCGTGTCGTTCATGACCGTGAGCGTGGTCGGCGGCTCGTTCACGCTGATGGCCGAGTCGATCCGCGGCGGGCTTGGGATCCTGCTGGAATGCTTTAGCTACGTGGTGCTGCGGCGCATACACCGCGGCGTGCTGGTGGATCTGGACTACGGCACAGGCAAGCTCGAACAGGTCGCGAACCTCGTCATCGGCGCCAGCATGCTGTTCGGTGCGACGTGGATCGTCGTGGGTGCGCTCAGAATCCTGAGCGGGGACCGGGAGGTCGGTACCCCTATCGGGCTTGCCTTCGCGGCGATCGCCGGCATGGTCAACATCTACGTCAATCTGCTCGCCTGGGACGGGATGCGCCGGGCCGCCGCCCAGGGCGATTCGCTCATCATGCAGGCGCAGTTGCTGCTGCGCCGGACCAAGCTGTTCGCTTCCTTGGTCATCGGCATCGGCCTGACGGTCGCGGCGTTTTCCACCGACGACCTGATCGTGACTTGGGCCGATGCGCTCGGTTCGCTCTTCGTCGCCGGCTACATGACCGTCAATGCGTTCACGGTGCTGCGTACGACGCTTCCGGACCTGCTCGATCGGTCGGCCGGGATCGAGATACAGCAAGCGGTCGATCGCGGTCTGGCCCGGCATGCCGAAGCCTATGCGCAACTGCACCGTGTCCGAAGCCGCCGCGCCGGTCGCACCGCGTTCGTGGAAATCTCCCTGGGATTCGACCCCCGCCTGAGCATGGCCGAAGTCGATCGGCGAGTCGAAGCGCTCAAGACCACGATGCGCGCGGAAATCGATAACGTCGAGATTTCCATCCTGGCCTCTGCCGAACCGCAATGATTGTTCGGCCGCGGTCATCGTCACATGCGCGAACTCTTCGGCCCCGGCAAACGTGAACGACGACACCGCCGGCCCCGCGCCGGGCGCGGCACCAGACGTGGGTGGCGCTACCGCAGGTGGCGCGGACACCGTGGCGTCTTTCTGCTCGCCCCCGCCGGCGGCGACTACGCCGAGCAGGCGTGGCACATCGGCTCGCCGACCGCCGGCGCCGCTCTCAATCCCTCCCACGGAAGATTTGGTCCGAGCGGCAATGACTTGGTCGCCGCGGCTCAGCCGGCCGTCGCGGCCCCGCCCTTCGCAGCCGTGCCGCGCACGGTCACGCCGGTCCACTGCTCGTACAGCGCGGTGACCGCGGCCATGTCCAGCTGGCCCAGTCCCTGGGCGTGGGCGGCCTCGTAGACCTGGCGCACGGTCGATGTCACGAGCATCGGCATCTCGAGCCTGGCGGCCAGCGCCAGCGCCAGCGACACATCCTTGCGCGAGAGCCCGATGCTGAAGTGCGGCGTGAAGTCACCGGCAAGCACGTTGGGGAAGCGCTTGAGGAAATGATGGGATCGGCCGCCGCTCGTCGACAGGATGTCGAAGAGACGCTGAGGGTCTACGCCTGCCTTCACGCCGAGCACCATGGCTTCGGCCGCGACCGCGACGTTGCCCATGGACATCACGTTGTTGACGATCTTGACGAC
>CAYMVA010000126.1:0-17596 GCA_964393745.1 uncultured Enterobacteriaceae bacterium
GAACGCCTGCTCGTGCGACACGGGACCGAGATCGATCTCGCGCGAGTCCGCGGCGTGATCGGGGAGTTCGCCGACGCCCTGGACGATCCGGATCGCCTCGACGAGTTCGACGCACTCGTGCAGCGGAGCAGCGGGGTGATCGAGTGATCGCGCGTCGCCGGCAGCGCCGAGCCAAGGGCTGACTGCGGCTACTGCGCCCGCGGGTCCGCCGCCGCGAGCCCCATCACCTTCTTCGGCGGGTAGCGCTTGAAGCTCGCCAGGTGCTGCCGGATGCCGAGCTGGAACGCCTCGACGTAGGCGAGCTTGCGCGTCAGGTAGTTGTGGCTTTCCTTGGGGTCGAGGTACAGGTTGTAGAAGCGCGGCGCCGCGTAACGCTGCAGCACGCCGGTGAATCCCCCGGGGCCGAAGGCGTCGCCATCGTCGTCGCTGGTCGAGGTGAGCAGCATCTTGTACTCGCCGCAGCGCAGCCCGGAAAAATTCTGCATTAGCCAGTAGTAGTGGTACTTGCGGTGCGAGTGGCCGTCCGCCGCGAGCAGGAACGAAGACTGGTCGACGCCGTCGATATAGCGGTCCGAAGGCAGGCGCGCCGATTCGCCGGCAAGCGAAAGCAGCGTCGGCAGCAGGTCGTTGAAATCGAACAGCCCGTCGCTCACCTGGCCGCCCTCGATCATTCCGGGCCACACCAGGATCCCCGGCACTCGCACCCCGCCCTCCCAGGTCGAGCCCTTGGCGCAGCGAAACGGCGTGTACGCCGCGTCCGGCCAGGTCTCCATGTGCGGGCCGTTGTCGGAGGAGATGAAGATCATCGTGTCCTCCGCCTGCCCGGTTTCGCGCAGCACCTCGACCAGGCGGCGCACGATGTCGTCCAGCTCGATTAGCGTGTCCTTGTAGGGGTGCTTTGCGGGCGAGGAGGCGAGGAAGCGCTCGTGCGGATAGTTGTCGAAGTGCGCACCGCGCGTGCAGTGATAGAGCAGCCACGGCTTTTTATCCTTGCCCATGCGGCGCAGGAACTCGCTCGAATAGGCACACCATTTCTCGTCCAGGAGCGACAGCACCGGGATCGTCACCTCCTCGACGTTCTCCGCCTTGCCGCCCTTCTTCGCGTGCACGAAGCAGCGGTTGAAGCGCATGTTCTTGACCCACTCGGTGCGCGCCTCCGAGTAAACGATTTCCGGGAAGAAATGCGGGTCGCGCCACTCGGTGTACATGTCGGACACCGAAAGAAAGCCGTAAAAATCGTCGAACCCCACGTTGTGCGGCTGCGAGGCCTCGTTCTCCCCGACGTGCCACTTGCCCACGGCTTGCGTGACGTAGCCGGAATCCGCAAGCAGCTGCGGCAGCGTCACTTCGCCCTGAAGGCCGCCGGGCTCGCCGTACATCGGCGGCCGGTGCAGGCCGTGGCGGTTGGGCACGCGCCCGGTGAGGAGCGTCGCGCGCGAAGGCGAGCAGGTCGGCTCCGAGTAGCACGAGGTGAGGCGCAGCCCCTGCGCGGCAAGGCGATCGAAGTTGGGCGTCGGCGCGCCCACCGCCACACCGCCACCGTAGCAGCCGAAATCGCCCCAGCCGACGTCGTCCATGAGGAAAACGAGGAAGTTCGGCCGCCGGCCGCGGCGCTTGACGTACTCGGCGAGCTTTTTCTTCGCCGCCTCAACCTGCTCGGGATGGGCGAACGCCGGCTCGAGATTCTCCGCGCGGCGGATAGTTGGCGTCGCGAACGGATCAAAACTCTTCATTTGCGGTACTCCTCTTCCTGCAGCTTGCGCCAGAACACCTTGCCGGTGCCGGTCTTGGGCAGCGCGTCCACGAACTCGACCACACGCGGGTACTTGTAGGCGGCCATGTGCTGCTTCGCCCACTCTACGATTTCCTCTGGCTTGACGCGACCGCGCGCGGCCGCTCTCGGCACCACCAGCGCCTTCACCGATTCGCCGCGATGCGCGTCGCGCGTGCCGATGACGCAGGCCTCCTGGATGTCGGGGTGCGCGTACAGCATCGCCTCGACTTCGGCCGGCCAGACCTTGAAGCCCGAGGCGTTGATCATGCGCTTCAAGCGGTCGGTGATGAAGAAGTAGCCGTCCTCGTCGTAGTAGCCGAGGTCGCCGGTGCGGAAGAATTTCTTGCCGTCGTGCTCGAGGAAAGCCTCTTCGGTCGCCTTGGGCTGGTTCCAGTAACCGCCGAACACCTGTGGCCCCTCGACCACGATCTCGCCGGTCTCCCGCGGGCCGCATTCGCGCCGGGTTTCTACGTCAAGTACGCGCGAATCGGTGTTGAGGAACGGAATGCCGCCACACTGGGGCTTGGGGCGGTGCAGAGGGTTGGAGTGCGAGGGCGCCGCGGTTTCGGTGAGGCCGTAGCCCTCTACGAACGGCAGCGCGAAGGTCTTCTCCACCTTGGCCGCAACCGCCTCGGGCATCGCCGCGCCGCCGCCGCCGATCCGTTTCAGCGACGACAGGTCGTGCTTGCCGAGTTCCGGGTTGGCGAGGAAATCCACCATCATGGTGGTGATCGCGGTCCACGAGGTCACCTTGCAGCGCTCGATCAGCATCGCCGCGGTGTTGCGGTCCCAGCGCGACATCAGCACCACGCTGGCGCCGGTCTGGATCGGCATGTTCATGTTCGACTGCATGCCGGTGAGGTGGAACATCGGCAGCACGCCGAGCACCATGCCCTCGCCGGTCGAGAACGACCAGGCGATGCCGCCGGTGGAGGTGGCGAGGAGGTTGCGGTGGCTAAGAATGCAGCCCTTGGGCTTGCCGGTGGTGCCGGAGGTGTACGGCAGCACCGCGAGATCGGTGTCGCGGGCCACCGAGGCCGCAGGTGCAAAGCCCTTGGCGAGCGCCGCGCTCCACAGCGTGACCTCGGCGCGCCGCGGGTCGACGCGCGGCGCGCGCACGAAATCGGGCAGCGGCAGGTCGGTCGCTGGCTCGATGTAGTCCGAGTACGCCGCCAGCAGGCAGCGCTCGACACTCTTGCCGAGCAGCGGCTCGGCGAAGGGGTACAGCTCCTGGCCCGCGATCAGGACCCTAGCGCCCGAGTCCTCCACGTAGTGCGCGAGTTCCTCGGTCTTCACCATCGAGTTCGCCGGCACCACCACCGCGTCGGCGCGCAGGGTGGCGTAGTAGCCGATCACGAATTGCGGGCTGTTCTGGCAATACAGCACCACCCGGTCGCCGCGGCGCACGCCGAATTCGCGCTGCAGGAAGCCCGCCAGCGCTTCGACCTCGGCGTGCAACCGCTCGTAGGAAAGCTCGCCGCCGTAATAGGCGATCGCGCACTTGTCGGGAAAGCGCTTCGCGCTCACCTCGAGGTTGTAGTGGATGCTGGTGCGCGGGATCGCGAGCGTGCGCGGCAGGTTGGGCGGCCAGTGGGCGAAGTGCCGTTCGAACATATGGAAAATCGGGGTCAGAGCCCGATTTCGCTACGTGGTGCCGAAATCGGGCTCTGACCCCGATTTTCCGAAGTCCACCACCTGCCGCCCGGTGACGCGCGCCGCGAGCAATTCGTCAAAGGCGCGGTCGAGGTCACCGAAGCGGATGCGGCGCGCGATGCGCTCCAGGTGGCGCGGTTTGAGGTCAGTGGCGAGGCGCTGCCAGATGCGCTCCTTCACCGCCAGAGGGTTGTCTACGTTCACGCCCAGCACGCGCACGCCGCGCAGCAGGAAAGGCAGCACGTTGCAGGCGAACTCGATGCCGCCGGCATTGCCGAAGGAGGCGATCACGCCGTCGCGCTGCATGCTGCGCACGAGCCACGAAAATTGTTTCCCGCCCACCGAGTCCACCGCACCCGCCCACAGCGGCGTCTCCATCGGCCGGCCCTCGTCGCGCCAGGCGTCGCGGCCGACCACTTCGCTGGCGCCGAGCGAGCGCAGATATTCGGCCTGCGCGGGCTTGCCGCTCATCGCCACCACTTGGTAGCCACGCTGCGCCAGGACGTCGATCGCGATCGAGGCAACGCCGCCGGTGGCGCCATTCACCAGCACCTTGCCGTTCCCCGGCGCCAAGCCGTTCAGCTCCATGTAATCCACCGCCAGCGCAGCGGTGTGGCCGGCGACGCCCAGCGCCATCGCCTCGAAAAGCGTGAGGCCGGCAGGCAGCGGAATCACCCACTCGGCTGGAAAGCGGCATAGCTCCGCATAGCCGCCGTCATGATCGACCGCCATGCCGAAGCTGTGCACCAGCACCGCGTCACCCGCCTTGAAGCGCGCGTCGCTGGATGACTCGACCGTGCCGGAGACGTCGATCCCCGCCACGCAGGGAAAGCGCCGGATTATTTTCGCGCGGCCGCGCGCGGTGAGCGCATCCTTGTAGTTGACGCTCGCGAACGCAGCGCGCACGACGACGTTGCCGCTGTCCAGTTCGGCGCGCGGTATGTCGCACAAGCGCCCCTCGCCGAACTTGCCGTTGTCGTATACGCGATACGCCCTAAACGCCTCGCCCACCCCTCCCCCTCCCTGAATCCTGAATCCTCGCTTCTCTACAGTATCGTCACTCCCCCATCCGCAACGATCGTCTGGCCGGTGATGAACGCCGCCGCGTCCGAGGCGAGGAACACGCCGATACCGCCGATGTCGCGCGGCTCGCCCAGGCGCCTGAGCGGCGTTGCCGCCTCGCGCTGGGCGCGGCGCGTCGCGTCCTCCCACAGCGCGCGCGCGAAATCGGTCTTCACCAGGCCCGGCGCGATCGCGTTGACGCGCACGTTTTTCGGCCCCCACTCGGCGGCGAGATTGCGCACCAGGTGGTGGTCGGCCGCCTTCGATATGCCATAGGCGCCGATCACCGTGTTGGCGAGGATGCCGCCGATCGAGCCCACGCTGATGAACGAGCCGCCGCCGCGCTCGGCCATGCCGGGCAGCGTCATGGCGGCGAGCCAGAGCACGCTCTTGACGTTGTTGAGCATCACCTTGTCGAACGCTTCGTCAGGGATTTCGGTGAGCGGGCCGTAGTACGGATTGGCCGCCGCGTTCGCCACCACGATATCGATCCGCCCCCACGTTTTGAGCGTCAGGTCGACCAGCGCCTGCAGCTCCTCCTTGCGCGAGACGTTGCAGGGCTGCGCCAGCACCTGGAAACCCTGCGCCTCGAATTCCTTCTTCACTGCCTCGCAGGCCTCGGCCTTGCGGCTCGAAACCACCACCTTCGCGCCGGCGCGCGCCATCTCCTCGGCAAGGGACTTGCCGATGCCTTTGGTCGAGCCGGTGATCATGGCGACCTTGCCGGTCAAATCAAACAAGGACTTGGGCATGATATTTCGCTATGTGAACGACAATATGGATAAGTTGACACGCGGGCGGCGTGGATGGAATATCGAAATGCGAAACATTCCGCATTCCCCCTCAGCCTCTTCCCGCAAGGAGATTCATCCCATGGGTGCTCTCGAACCCAATGCATCGCTTTCCCCGCCTTCTGGTGCCTACAGCTACGAGCACGAGGGTGACCGCCAGTTTGCGACCACGCTCGCGCGCGGCCTCGAAGTGCTGCGCTGCTTCACGCCGCTCGAGGCGATGCTCGGCAACAAGGAGATTTCGGTGCGCACCGGCCTGCCGAAACCCACGGTGTCGCGCCTGACCTACACGCTCACCAAGCTCGGCTACCTGCGCCACAACATGCGCCTGGGCAAGTACCAGCTCGGCTCGGCAGTGCTTTCGATCGGCTACCCGCTGCTCGCCTCGATGAGCATACGCCAGATCGCGCGCCCGTTCATGAAAGAGCTGGCCGATTACTGCAACGGCTCGGTGTCCATGGGCATCCGCGACCGCCTGAACATGGTTTACGTAGAGACCTGCCGCAGCGGCAACAGCGTAACGCTGCCCGACATCGGCACCGCGGTGCCGATCGCGCAGTCGGTGATCGGGCGCGCGTTCCTCGCCGCCTGCAACCCGCCCGAGCGCGAGGCGACGCTCAACCAGATGAAGGTGAAGGAGCCCGAGATGTTGCGCAAGTTCAAGCCGCAGATCGACAAGGGGCTGGAGGACATCCGCGGGCGCGGTTTCTGCAGCTCGCTCGGCGAGCTGCGGCGCGAAGTGCACGCGGTCGGCGCGCCGATGCGGCGCTCCGTGGACAACGAGATCATCGCCTTCAACTGCGGCGTGCAGACCTTCCTGCTGAAGAAGGGCCAGCTCGACGACGACATCGGCCCGCGCCTGGTTGCCATGGTCAGAAACATCGAGGCCGCGGTGGGGATGCACTGAGAAAATCGGGGACAGACCCCAAGCGAGAGAACCGGGGTCTGTCCCCGATTTTCAGTGCTTTGCTTGCGTAGTGCTGCGGTCCGCGGAGTCGCGCGCCGCGGCGCCGTAGATGCCCTTGGACATGGTCGAGGCCGAGTCCTCGAGCAGCTTGCGATAGACCTGCGCGCGCAGCGCGTGCGCCTCGCGGCTGCCGGGCTCAGCGTCAGCCGCCCAATCCACAAAGTGCGCCGCCAGGCGCGCATCGCCCGCGGCGAGCAGAGAATGCACGCGCTCGAGCAGCTTCTCCAGCCCGCCGGCGAGCGCCGCCACCTCCTGCGACAGCGCGCGCCGCGGCGCCGGCTTCAGCTCGCTCGGCACGCCGCTGTACCAGCCGCCGTAGCAGCGCCACAGGTTGCGCACGATGAACTCCGGCTCGTCGTACACCGGCCGCAGGTAGGGTTTCGCCTCCAGCTCGGGCGGCGGGCGCACCGCTTCCAGAATTTCGTAGAGGGTCTCGCCCGCGTTCAGCCGCTCGAGCGTCTGGCGCACCAGCGATTCCAGGTACGCGGCGGTGTCGAGCAGCGCTTCGCGCACGCGCGCCGCGCCCGCGATCGGCAAGCCATGCCCGGGCAGCAGCAGCTCGGGCGCGAGCGCCGCCATGGCGCGCAGCGCCGCCGCCCACTCGACCGCATAGCGCTGCACCTTCTGCGGATTGCCCGCGTTGGGCGCCGCCCAGATGAACAGGTCCCCGGTGCACAGAGTTTTCGTGTCCGGCAGCCACACCCAGGTATGGTCGTCGGTCTCGCCCTTCGCGTGGTGCAACTCGAAGCGCTTGCCGCCGACGCTCAGCTCGAGCCGCTCGGAGTAGGTGTCGGTCGGCGCCTGGTACTCGACCGGCCAGCGCGTTGCCACCGCGAACTGGCGCGTATTGATGATCGAGTTGTAGCCCGCGGTCTCGACGTAGCGGCGCATGCGAGGCAGCACGTTCACGTGCCCGACGATGCGCGGCGCCCGCCAATCGCGCGCCTTCGCCTCTGCAAGGAAAGGCGGCAGGCCGTAGGCATGATCGACGTGGCCGTGGGTGTAGATCGCGGTGTGCACGCGCTCGCCGTTCCAGCGGCGCACCGCGTCGAAGCTCAGCTTGTGCGCGGCCGGATGGAACGAGCCGGTGTCCACCAGCACCAGCCCGTCGCCGGTCTTGACCGCAGTGACGTTTACGAAGGCCTTGAAGAAAGCCACCCCGGGCGCGAGCTCCTCGAGCAGCCGCGGCCCCGCGAATGGATGGAAATCCGGCAGCGCGGTGCTCGCTTGCCCGCTCCACAACTGGTCGGTTCGCTTCAGCAGCTCTGACATGGCACCCTCCGCGGGATCGTTGCGCGACGTATAGCACGGCCGGAGTTCCGCGGTAGACTTTGCGCAGGAGGAGGAAACGATGAGGACGATGCTCGCAGTACTTGGCGCGCTGGCGCTTGTCGCCACTGCGCAGGCCCAGCAGTTCCCGATTCCCGGCAAGCCGATCCGCTTCGTGGTGCCGTTCCCGCCCGGCGGCCAGACCGACATTCAGGCGCGCGCGCTGGCGCAGAAGACGAGCGAGTCGCTTGGCGGTCATCCGGTGCTCGTCGAGAACAAGCCCGGCGGCTCGACGCTGATCGGTGCGCGCGAGGTGCAGAACTCGGCGCCCGACGGCCACACGCTGCTGTACACCATCGCCACCCATGTGCAGATCCCTCACCTGTACAAGGTGCCGCCCTGGGATCCGTTCAAGGATTTCACCCCGATCACGGCAGGCGCGAAATCCGCGACCGTGCTCACTGCCCACATCTCGGTGCCGTTCAACGACGTCAAAGGACTGGTCGCCTACGCCAAGGCGAATCCCGGCAAGCTCAACTTCGCCTCGTTCAGTCCGGGGTCCACCTCGCACCTCAACGGCGAGAACCTGAAGCGCCTCGCCGGCATCGACATCGTGCACATTCCGTACAAAGGCAGTGGCGACGCGATGCGCGACCACCTCGCCGGGGTGGTGCAGCTGTTCTTCGACGGGCCGACTACGGCGATCGCGAACACCAGTTCGGGCAGGGTGAAAATGCTCGCCCACGCCGCCGAGACCCGCATGGCGGCGCTGCCCGAACTGCCGACCATGCGCGAGCAAGGTTTCGACGTCGGCCTGTGGGGTTACCTGTGGTTCTGGGGGCCCGCGGGCATGCCGGCGACGACGGTGAACGCGCTGTATCAGCATCTGGCCAAGGGCATCCTGAGCCCGGAGATCAAGGAGCTCTTCGCCAAGGGCGGCTCGGAAGCCGCGGGCATGCCGCCTCCAGAGATGGCGCGCACCGCACGCGACCTTTCGGAGCGCTGGGGCGCGGTGATCCGCGAGGTGGGCGTACAACTCGATCAATAGGAACAGGCAGACGATGCCCGGCCCGCTCGCAGGCGTAAGAGTGCTGGAATTCGAGGCCATCGGCCCGGGGCCGTTCGCCGGCATGCTGCTCGCCGACATGGGCGCGGACGTGCTGGTGGTGGACCGCGCGGGTTCGTCCGACCTCGGCTTGAAGCGCGAGCGCTGGATGGACGTGATGATGCGCGGCAAGCGCTCGGTGACGCTTGACATGAAGGGCAAGGGCGGCGCGGCGGCGGCGCTCTGGCTGGCGGCGCGCGCCGACGCACTGATCGAGGGTTTCCGGCCGGGCGTGATGGAGCGGCTCGGGCTCGGGCCCGATGCGCTGCTGGCGCGCAACCCGCGCCTGGTTTACGGCCGCATGACCGGCTGGGGCCAGGACGGGCCGCTCGCGGCGCGCGCCGGGCACGACATCAATTACATCGCGCTCGCGGGGGTGCTGAACGCCTTCGGCCGCAAGGGCGAAGCGCCGGTGCCGCCGCTCAACCTGATCGGCGATTTCGGCGGCGGCGGCATGCTGCTTGGCTTCGGCATCGCCTGCGCGCTGGTGGAGGCGAAGGCCTCCGGCAAAGGGCAAGTGGTGGACGCGGCGATGGTGGAGGGCGCGTCGTTGCTCGCCGCCATGTTCTCGGGTTTTCTCGCCTCCAAGACCTGGAGCGAGGAACGCGGCGCCAACATCCTCGACACCGGCGCGCCCTGGTACGACGTCTACGAAACCAAGGACGGCAAGTACGTGTCGATCGGCGCGATCGAGGGCAAGTTCTATGCCGAGCTGCTCGAGCGGCTCGGGCTGGCGAAGGAAGCGCTGCCCAAGCAGAACGACCGCAAGGGCTGGCCCGAGCTGCGGGCGCGATTCGTGCAAATATTCCGGGGCAAGACGCGGGACGAGTGGTGCAAGGTGTTCGAAGGCTCGGATGCATGCTTCGCGCCGGTGTTGACGTTTTCCGAGGCGAGGCGCGACCCGCACAACGCCGCGCGCGCGAGCTTCGTCAACGTCGCCGGCGTGGAGCAGCCGGCGCCCGCGCCGCGGTTCTCGCGCACTCCTGCCGCGGCGCCCAACGCGCCGCCCGAGCGCGGCGAAGGCGGCAAGCAGGCGCTCGCCGACTGGGGCTTCGGCAAGGACGACGTCGCCAAGCTCAAGTCGCTCGGCTTGGGATTCGCGAGCTAACCCGGGATTCACGAAGCAGATGGCGAAGCCGCTCGACGGCCTGCGGGTCCTCGACATCTCGAACGTCATCGCCGGGCCGTTCGCGGCCGCGCTGCTCGGCGATTTCGGCGCCGAAGTCCTGAAGGTCGAGCTACCGGCGGGAAAAGACGGCTCCGGCGGCGACGCGCTGCGCACCCTGCCGCCATTCAAGGACGGCAAGCCGCTGCTGTGGAAAGCGGTCAACCGCAATAAGCGCGCCGTCACGCTCGATCTGCGCAAGGCCGAAGGTCAGGCGCTGTTCAAGCGGCTGCTGCCGCGCTTCGACGTGCTGATCGAGAACTACCGCCCCGGCACGCTCGATCGCTGGGGCCTGGATCGCGACACCCTGTGGCAGTTGCAGGCGAAGCTCGTCATCCTGCGCGTCACCGGGTTCGGCCAGACCGGGCCGTACCGCAACTATGCCGGCTTCGCGCGCCTGTTCGAGGCCTACTCGGGGCTGACCTACATCACCCGCGCGCCTGGGGAGGCGCCGATGCATCCGGGCTATCCGATCGGCGATCCGATCGGCGGCCTGTTCGGCGCCTTCGGCGTGCTCGCCGCGCTGGTGCACCGCGTGAAGCACCCGGACGCGCCGGGCCAGGAAATCGACCTCTCGCTCACCGAAGCGATGATGCGGTTGCTGGAGGTGCTGCCGATCGAGTACCAGCAGCTCGGCCTCGAGCACCAGCCGGTCGGCAACGGCAACGCCTATGTCGCGCCCGCCGGCGTGTTCCGTTCCGCCGACGGCGAATGGGTCACGTTCACCGCGGCGACACAGAATGTGTTCGAGCGTTTCTGCGAGCTGATCGGCCGCCGCGACCTGTTGAAGGATGAGCGCTTCGCCAACAACCCCGCACGCATGCAGCACGCAGGCGAGCTGAATGCGATCGTCGCCGCGTGGATCGGCGCGCGGCCGCTCGCCGAGTCGATCGCGCGTCTCTCCGAGGCAGGCGTCTCAGTGGCGCCGATCTACTCCAACCGACAGGTGATGGAAGACCCGCACCTGCGCGCGCGTGGTGCCATCACCGAGGTCGCGGACGAAGATTTCGGCAGCGTTGCGGTGCCTTGCGTGGTGCCGCGGCTGTCCGCGACGCCGGGCGAGGCGCGCACCGCAGGCCCGGCGCTGGGCGCGCACAACGACGACGTCTACGGCGGTTGGCTCGGCCTAACGGAGGCCGAGCGATCGGCGCTGCGTGAGGCCGGGGTGATATAGTCGCGCGCCGCATTCATCCACGGCTCACTCCACGGGATCCCGCATGCTCAGCCGCCTGATGCCCCGCGAGGGCAATTTCTTCGAGTTGTTCAACGCCCACGCGGCGCGCATCGCCGAGGGCGGCCAAGAGCTGGCGGCGATGATGACCAGCTTCACCGACCTGGAGGCGCACGCGCAGCGCATCGACGCCGCCGAGCGCGCCGCCGACAAGATCACCCACGAGGCGATCACGCTGCTGCACAAGACTTTCATCACGCCGTTCGACCGCGAGCAGATCCACGGCCTGATCACGCGCATGGACGACATCCTGGACCTGATGCAGGACGTGGCCGAATCGGTGGTGCTGTACGACATCCGCAAGATCACCCCCGAGGCGAAGCAGCTGGCCGAAATCTGCCAGATGTGCTGCGAGCGGGTGCGGGCGGCGGTCGCCCTGCTCACCAACATCAAGCAGCCCGATGCGATCCTCAAAACCTGCGAGGAGATCGACCGGCTGGAGTCCGACGCCGACCGGGTGATGCGCGCAGCGATGTCGAAGCTGTTCCGCGACGAAGCCGACGTCAAGCAGCTGATCAAGCTGCGCACCATCTACGAGCTGCTCGAGACCATCACCGATCGCTGCGAGGACGTGGCCAACATCATCGAGGGCATCGTGCTGGAAAACTCCTGATGGAGGGCGCGCCGCTCGCGTTCTGGATAGTGGCGACGCTGGTGCTGGTGGCGCTGGCGTTCGACTTCCTCAACGGCTTCCACGACGCCGCCAACGCGATCGCCACGGTAGTCTCGACGCGCGTGCTTTCGCCCTACCAGGCGGTGCTGCTCGCGGCGTTCTTCAATTTCGCGGCGCTGTTCGTGTTCCAGCTCAAGGTCGCGACCACCATCGGGAGCGGCATCGTCGACCAGGCGATCGTGGACCACTACGTGGTGTTCGGCGCGCTCATCGGCGCCATCGCGTGGAACCTGATCACCTGGTGGTACGGCATTCCCTCGTCCTCGTCGCACGCGCTCATTGGCGGGCTGGTGGGCGCCGCGGTCGCCAAGGCCGGGACCTGGGCGCTGATCCCGGCGGGCTTGATCAAGACGATTGCCTTCATTCTGGTCGCGCCACTGCTGGGCATGGTGTTCGGCGCGCTGCTGATGCTGCTGGTTGCGTGGGTGTTCGTGCGCGCCACACCCTCGCGCGTGGATCGCTGGTTCCGCCGCATGCAGCTGGTGAGCGCTTCGCTGTACTCGCTCGGGCACGGCGGCAACGACGCGCAGAAGACCGCCGGCGTCATCTGGATGCTGCTGATCGCCGCCGGCTACCTCGGAACCAACGACCCGCTGCCGATGTGGGTGGTGGCCACCTGCTACGTCACCATCGCGCTCGGCACCGCGTTCGGCGGCTGGCGCATCGTCAAGACCATGGGCCAGAGGATCACCAAGCTGAAGCCCGTGGGCGGCTTCTGCGCCGAGACCGGCGGCGCGATGATGCTGTTCATCGCCACCGGGTTCGGCATCCCGGTCTCCACCACGCACACCATCACCGGCGCCATCGTCGGCGTGGGCGCGGCGCACAACGCCTCCGCGGTGCGCTGGGGAGTGGCCGGCAATATCGTCTGGGCGTGGATCCTCACCATCCCGTGCTCGGCCTTCATCGCCGGCGCGGCCTGGTGGGTCGGGCGCCAGCTCCTCGCGCCCGGCTCCTGACACTTCAGGCGTAGGTGAGCGCCTCGGCCCGGTCGGGCCGGTCGATATGCGGGATGTTGTTGAAGCTCACGCACTGGATCGAGCGCTGGTTGAAGCGCAGCTCGCAGATGCTGGCGTTGCGGAGCTGCATGTTGAGGTCGACGATGGCGCGCGGCGCGAGCCCTAGCACCTCGCCGAGCATGGTCGAGATCGGTCCACCCGAGCTCACCACCAGCACGCGCTCCGCTGCCGCGCCGGAGCGGATCGCGCCGAGCGCGCCGAGCACGCGCGCGCGGAACGACGCGAAGCGCTCGTGTGCCTCGCCTTCGAGCGTGCCTTCGGCCCAGGCATAGAGCGCCTCGCGCAGCAGGCGGAAATGCGCGCGCCGGTCGGTGCCCTGGTGCGGCTCGCCGATTTCGCCGTGGCGCGCCTTGAGCAGCGACAGGCTGTCGTACTCGTCCAGCCCGGCGTCGGTCTCGAAAACGGGCGCCGCGCCCAGGCCCTCGCCGATGCCGACGAGGGTCTCGGCGTGGCGCCGCAGCGTGCCGCGCACGATGCGGTCGAAGGCGATGCCGCGCTCGGCGAAATATTCGCCCAGCCAGCGCGCCTGCCGCCAGCCCAGGTCCGAGAGGCGGTCGTAGTCGCCGCTGCCATACGAGGCCTGGCCGTGGCGCACCAGGTAGAGCTCTGCCATGGGCGTGGATTGTATGGAACAATCGGCCGCAGCATCCTTGGAGGAGGAACCATGACCGTGAAACGCCTTTGGGCCGGCGCGCTCGCCACAGCACTCGCGCTCGCGGCGCCATTCGCGGGCGCACAACAATTTCCTTCGAAGCCGCTGCGCATCATCGTGCCGTTCCCCGCGGGCGGCATCGTCGACCTGATGGCGCGCAGCCTCAACGACAAGCTCGCCGCGCAGCTCGGCCAGCCGGTGCTGGTCGAGACGCGCCCCGGCGCCAACGCCAGCCTGGGCACCGAGGCGGTCGCCAAGTCCGAGCCCGACGGGCACACGCTGCTGCTGGCGACGCTTTCCACGGTCACCACGCCGGCACTGTCGAAGACCCCGTGGCACCCGGTGAAGGATTTCGCCGGCGTGGCGATGATGGGGCACGTCGCCAACGTCGCCGTGGTGCACCCTTCCCTGCCGGTGCAGACACTGAAGGAGTTCGTCGAATACGCGCGTGCGCGACCGGGCAAGCTCAACTACATCAACGCCGGCATCGGCACCTCGCCCACCATGGGCGCGGAGCTGTTCAAGAAGAACACCGGCATCGACGTGGTCGGCATCGGCTATAAAGGATTTCCGCCGGCGATCCCCGACATGCTCTCCGGCCAGATTCAGTTCAGCTTCATGCCCTTCGGCGTCGCCGCGCCGCACGTGCGCGGCGGCAAGCTGCGCCTGCTCGCGGTGGCGGCGCCGGCGCGCAACAAGCAGTTCCCGGAAGCGCCCACCATGGCGGAGGCTGGGTTCGCCGACTCGCAGGTGATTTCCTGGTACGCGTTCACCGTCCCGGCAGCGACACCGCGCAGCTTGATCACGCGCTTGAACGCCGAGTTCAGCAAGGCGCTCGCCGATCCCGAAGTGCTGGCGAGGATCGAGAAGATCGGCGGCGAGCCGCTGCCGGCGGGCAGGCCCGAGGAGGTGGACGCGATGTTGGCGCGCGAGCTCGAGCGCTGGGTCAAACTGGTGAATGAAACCGGGCTGAAGCTGGAGTAGGCGCCCGCGGGTCCCCGCGTCCGCGGGGACACTGAACCTGGCGGTTCAGTGCTTGTGCGCGGGCGCAGCGGCGGCGCCCAGGCGCCCGACGTGGAAGTCGACCTTGACCTCGCCGGCGCGCTCGAATTTCAGCGTCACCGGCACCTTCTCGCCGTCGGCGAACGGGCGCCTGATCTCCATGAACATCAGGTGCGCGCCGCCGGGCTTGAGCTCGAAAGCGCCCTTCGCCGGCACGTCGTAGGCCTTCACCTCGCGCATCTTCATCACCTCGCCTTCGCGGATATGCACGTGCAGCTCGACGCGCGCCGCCGCAGGCGAGGCGGCGCCGATCAGCCGGTCGGGCGCGGCGGCCGAATTACGCATCGTCATGTAGCCGCCGGCGACCTTGGCGCCGGGCGCGGTGGCGCGCGCCCAGGGGTTGTCGATCGCCACTTGCGCCTGCGCAGGCGAAGCCGCGCACAGCGCAACCATCAGCCCACATCTCGCGATCCACTCAGCACGCATATTTCCGCACCGCTTTTTCGTCCCATTTCATTCCCAGTCCGGGGCGCTCCGGCACCAGCACGCAGCCGTCCTTGAGCCGCGCCGGCTCTTCGAGCACGGCATCGGCCCAGTCCACGTATTCGAGCCAGTGGCAGGTGGGCGTCACCGCCAGCAAGTGGCAGCTCGCCTCCGGGAACAGGTGGCTCGACATCTCCAGCCCCGCGCCCTGGGCGAGCGCCGCGGCGCGCATCCAGCCGCTGACGCCGCCGATTCTCTGCGCGTCGGGCATCACGAAATCGCACGCCCCGGCGGCGAGCGCCTGCGCCATCTGCTCCGGGCCCATGAAATTCTCGCCGATCTGGATCGGCGTCGCGATCTCGCGCGCCAGGCGCGCGCAGCCGGCGAAATCGTCCGCCCGCACCGGCTCCTCGATCCAGTACACGCCGCCCTCGTCGTCGATCATGCGGCCGCGCCGGATGGCTTCGTTGACGCCGAGCCCCTGGTTGAAATCCACCATCAGCGTCATCTTCGGGCCGATCGCCTTTTTCACTGCGCGCAGCGCCGCAAGGTCGTCCTTCGCTTCGGGCCGGCCGAGGCGCAGCTTGACTGCGCTGAATCCCTCTGCGGCGAGCTCCTCGGCTTCCTTGACGAGCGGTTTGAGCGGCATGATGCCCAGTCCCTTGGAGTTGTAGGCGCGCACCGGGCGCGGCGCGCCACCGAGTAGCCGCGCGAGCGGCTCGCCCACGCTCTGCCCGAGCGCGTCCCAGGCCGCCATGTCGATCCCCGACATGGCGAAAAGCACGATGTTGTGCACGCCGAGCAGCGTGTAGCGCGCGCGCAGCTTTTTCTCGATCTCGAACGGCGCGCAGGCGTCGCCCTTGATCATCTGCGCCATCGCCTCCACCAGTTTCGCGATCGGCGCCAGGTTGTGCTTGCCGATGGCGAACAGATACGCGCGCCCGGTGATGCCGGAGCTGGTGCGCAGGTCGATCAGGAGCAGCGGCGCGACGCTCACCGCGCCTGTGCTGGTATGCAGCGGCCGCCGCATCGGTACCGCGACCGCGCGCACCGTGACGGAATCGATCCTGAGCTTGCTCGTCATATTGCGGTTCCCCTGCTCAACCGGTGGGCGGTTTGCCGTTCGGACCCCAGATCGACGGCGGCGCCGCGCGCTGGTCGCGCGCACTCCAACGCCCCGCCTCGACCTGGTGGAAGAAGCTCTCCAGCAGCGCATTGAAGGCCGCAGGCTCCTCGAGATTGATGGCGTGCCCGCTCTTGGGCACGATCGCGAGGCCCGCGGTGGGGATGCAGCGCTTCATCAGCAGGCAGGCTTCCAGGCACGGCTCCTCCTCGTCGCCCGCCACGATGAGCGTGGGCACGCGGATCTTCGCCATCTCCTCGGTGAGGGCGTAGAGCGACGGCCGGCGCCCCTGGTAGCCGAGCATGGTATTGGCCGAGCCGAGCGCCGAATGCTCCGCGAGCTGGCGCAGATATTCCTCGAAGCCGCGCGGGTCCTTCGCCTGCAGCTGCACGCGCGTCGGCCCGTGGCCATATGTGGCCGCGAAGTGCGCCATGCCTTTGTCGCGGATCAGCTTGGCGTTCTCCCGGGCGTCGGCCTGGAACTTGGCGTACTGCGCCGGATGCGCGCCGTAGCCGCCGCCCGCCACCGTGATCGAAAGCGCGCGCTCCGCGTAGCGCATGCCGAAATGCAGGCTGGCGAAGGCGCCCATCGACAGCCCGACGACGTGGGCGCGCGGGACGCCCAGGCCATCGAGCACACTGCGGATGTCGTCGGTGGCGCGCGCCTGCGAGTAGCGCTCGGGGTCCGCCGGCACGTCGGAGGGCGGATAGCCACGCGCAGCGTACGTGATGCAGCGGTAGCGCCGCGAGAAATGGCGCAGTTGCGGCTCCCAGCTGCGGTGGTCGCCCGCGAATTCGTGCACGAACACGACCGGCGTGCCGCTGCCGGCCTCCTGGTAGTGGAGTTTCACTCCGTCGTCGGTGGTTGTCGCAGGCATGTTGCTAGACTACCAAACCATGGATCTAGGACTCAAAGGCAAGCGCGCGCTGGTCACCGGCGCCTCCAAGGGCATCGGCAAGGCGTGCGCGGAAGCGCTCGCCGCAGAGGGCTGCCGGGTCCTGGTCACGGCGCGCAACCCGGCGCCCGGCCCGGACGCCAAGGCGCTCGACCTGTCGCTGCGAGGCGCCGCCGAGGAGCTCGCCGCCTGGGCGGGGGACCTGGACATCCTGGTCAACAACGCCGGCGCAATTCCCGGCGGCGACTTAGCGCGCGTGGACGAGGAAACCTGGCGCCGCGCCTGGGACCTGAAGGTGTTCGGCTACATCAACCTGACGCGCGCGGTGTACGCGGCGATGAAAAAGAACGGCCGCGGCGTGATCGTCAATATCCTCGGCAACGCCGGCGAGAAACTGAACGCCGCCTATATCGCGGGCAGCACCGCGAACGCCGGCCTGATGGCGTTCACGCGCACCCTGGGCGGCGTGTCGCACGCCGACGGCATCCGCGTGCTTGGCATCAATCCCGGTCCGGTGGCGACCGACCGCCTGCTGTCGCTGTACAAGCAGATGGCGCAGACCAAGCTCGGCGACGCTGCGCGCTACCAGGAACTTTTCAAGGACATGTCGTTCGGCCGGCCGGCCACCGCGCAGGAGATCGCCAACGCGGTCGCGTTCTTCGCCTCCGAGCGCTCGGCCTACACCTCGGGCTGCATCCTCACCATCGACGGCGGGCTGGCCGCGCGCTCGAG
>CAYMVA010000127.1:0-87101 GCA_964393745.1 uncultured Enterobacteriaceae bacterium
CGAATACCGCGTCCTGAAAAATGATGTCGTATTTTTCCTGTTCCGCGAGCTGGCGGATGACGCGGTTCGCCTGCTCGATCACCTGCGCCAGCTCCTCGTTGCGCCGCTGGTTGAGGTCCTCCCGGAACTCGCGCTGCTTGCGCTGGAAATCGCGGTTCAGCTCGCCGAACTCGCGCTCCTTGTTGCGGCGCTGGGATTCCGACAGGGTGACGCCGTCCTTGTCCAGCTCGTCCTGCATGCGCTTGAGCTGCTCGGCGGTTTTCTGCATCTCCTGGTCGCGCTTCGCGAACTCCGCCTCGATTTTCTTCTGCGCCCGCTGCGCCGGTATTGCTTCGCGCAGGATGCGCTCGGTGTTGACGAAACCGATCTTGCTTTGCGCGGCTGCGGGCCCTGCCAGCGCGACCAAACACAGCGCGGCGGCGGCGAAAAGGATGGGGTTGCGAAACATAAAGCGGCGTTTCTCGTCAGAAGGCGGAGCCAAAGGTCAATTGTACCCGCTCGATGCGGTCGATGCCTTTCTTCTCATTCAGCGGCTGGGCGGCCGACACCTTGAGAGGACCGAAGGGCGATACCCAGAAAAACGCCAGCCCCGCCGAGTAACGCAGCTCGCCCAGATCGATCTTGTCGCTCGCCCCGTATACCCAGCCGGAATCGACGAACGCCGACAGGCGCATCGACTTGTCGGATCCAGCACCAGGCACCGGGAACATCACTTCCGCGTTGCCGACGACCTTGCGGTTGCCCCCAAGCACGTTGCCGAAGATGTCCTGCGGGCCGAGCGAGGCCGGCTTGAAGCCGCGCACCGAACCCGGGCCGCCGGCGTAGAAATTCTTGAAGAATGGCAGCGGCTTGCCGCCGATGCCCTCTGCATAGCCCAGCTCTCCGTTCAACATCAACGTCACGTTGCGCGTCATCGCCCAATACCACTGGTAGCTCGCGTTGAGCCTGTAGTACTCGAGGTCGCCGCCCGCCAGCTCGCCGCTCGCCCTGGCAAGCGAGCCGCGGCTCGGCTGGATGGCGCTGTCGCGCCGGTCTCGCGCCCAGCCCACCGTTCCCGACAGGTAGGTGTAGTTACTGCCGAACTGGTTGACGAAATCGATGTACTGCACCGGGCTGCTGGAATCCGTGGTCAGGGACACATCCTCCGCGACCAGGCCGACGCTGATGCTGTCGCTCTCGGTGAGCGGGTAGCCGAACTTGATGCCGCCGCCGAGCGTCTCGGTCTTGTAGGTGCCCACCGAGAGGGAAGACGAGTCAACGTTGCGCATGTAGACGTCGAACCCCTGGCTAATGCCGTCGATCGTGAAATAAGGATTGAGGTACGACATCGCGTAGACCGTGTTCACCTTGCCGGTGTTGAGCTGCAGGGACACGAACTTGCCGCTGCCGAAGATGTTCGGCTGCGTGATCGAGCCCGAGAACACCACCTTGTCCACCGAAGAAAATCCCAGTCCCAGCATGACCGCGCCGGTGGGTTTCTCCTCGACCGTGAAGTTGACATCCACCTGGTCGGCGCTGTCGGCCACCGGGGCCGTTTCCACGCTGACTTCCTTGAAGTACTGGGTGCGGTCGATGCGCGACTTCGACAGCTGGATCCTGGAGGCGTCGTAATACGCCCCCTCCAGTTGCCGCATCTCGCGCCGCACCACCTCGTCGCGCGTCTTGGTGTTGCCGGCGACGCTGATGCGCCGCACGTACACGCGGCGGCCGGGATCGATCAGGATGGTGAACGCGACCGTGCGCTTGTCCTTGTCCACCTGCGGCACGGCGTTGGCATTGGCGAAGGCATAGCCTTCGTTGCCGAGGCGATCGGTGATCGCCTTGGTGCTCTCCGCGAGCCGCTCGCGGGAGAACACGTCGCCCGGCTTGATTCTCACCAGCGCCTGCAGCTCCTCGCGCGGCAGCAGCATCTGCCCAGCGAGCTGGATATCGGTAACCGTGTATTGCTCGCCCTCGCTGATGTTGACGGTGATGTAGATGTCGTTCTTGTCGGGAGTGATCGAGACCTGCGTCGATTCGATGTTGAAGTCCAGGTAGCCGCGGTTCTGGTAATAGGATCTGACGGACTCGAGATCCGCCGCCAGCTTCTGCTTGGAGTACTGGTCGTGCTTGGTGTACCAGGTCAGCCATCCCGGCGTGCGCAGCACGAACAGCTCGAGCAGGTCCTTCTCGCGGAACGCCTGCGCGCCGACGATGTTGATGGAGCGGATCTTGGCCACCTCGCCCTCGATCACGGCAAAGTTGATGCCGACACGGTTGCGCTCCAGCGGCGTCACCGTGGTCTGGACCTCCGCGGCATAGCGGCCGCGCGACAGGTACTGGCGCTTCAGCTCCTGCTCGGCAGTCTCCAGCACCGAGCGGTCGAAGATGCGCCCTTCGGCCAGGCCGAGCTCGCGCAGCACGATGCGCAGCTGGTCGGCGCCGATATCCTTGATGCCGGAGAAATCGACTTGCGCGATCGCCGGCCGCTCCTCCACCAGCACCACCAGCACATCGTTTTCCACCTCCAGCCTGACATCGCGGAAAAACCCGGTGGCGAACAGCGCGCGCAGCGCGGCCTGCGCCTTTTCCTCGGTCATGAGCTCGCCGACCTTGACGGGCAGATAGCTGAACACGGTGCCGGGCTCGGTGCGCTGCAGCCCCTCGACCCGGATGTCCTTCACCACGAACGGACGGAAGGTTTGCGCCCAGGCGGCCGAAGCCGCGAGCAGCGCGCAAGCCAGAGCCAGACAAAGACGCATGCGCATCGCTATCCGGAGAACAGGCGGTTCAGGTCGTTGTAGAAAGCAAAGGCCATCATCACCAGCAGCAGCGCAAGGCCTACGCGCTGCCCGAGTTCCATCGCGCGCTCGGACACCGGGCTGCCCTTTATTGTTTCGATCGCATAATACATCAAGTGTCCGCCGTCCAGCAGCGGGATCGGCAGCAGATTCAGCACCCCCAGGCTGATGCTGATCAAGGCGAGAAACGTGGCGTAAGAGATCCATCCCATCTGTGCCGACTGGCCGGCGTAGTCGGCGATGGTCACCGGCCCGGAGAGATGCTTCCACGACACTTCGCCGAGCAGCATCTTGCCCAGCATGCGCAGGCTGAAGATCGAAATGTCCCAGGTCTTGGCGCTCGCCTTGGCGAGGCTCTCCAGCGGCCCGTAGCTCACGCGCACCACGATGCGGTCCGCGCGATCCGCAGGGATGTGCGGCGCCGCACCGATCCTGCCTATGCGCTCGCCGTTTTCGGTCACTGCGTCGGGCAGCACCTCTAGCACCAGCTCGCTGCCCGCGCGCTGTACCGTCAGGCGCAACGGTTGCCCAGGCCGGGCGCGCACCGATTGCACCAGCTGTTCCCATGTCGTGACCGGGCGGCGATCCGCGTGCGTCACGCGGTCCTCGGCGCGCAGCCCCCCGCGCTCGCCGGCGCTGCCGGTGACGATGCGGCCGATCACCGGCTCGAGTGCCGGGCGGTGCAACCTCAGGCCGATGCGTTCGAGCGCATCGCTCTCCACGTCCTCCGAGCGAACGCCGCGCAAGTCAAGCGCGTGACTGGAGAGATTGCCGTTCGCGGACGCCACTTCGACACGCAGCACCTCGCGCTGCAGCGCCCCCTGCAGCACCCGCCAGCGCAGTTCCTGCCAGGTCGCGATCGGGACGCCCTCGATCGCGCGCACCGAATCGGCGCCGCGCAACCCGGCAGCATGCGCCAGGGTGCCCGCGGCCGGCTCGCCCAGGACCGGGCGCGCCTCTGGCAGCCCGTGCATGAAAAGCCCCGCGTACAACGCTATGGCAAACAGGAAATTGAACGTCGGCCCCGCGATCACAATGAGAATGCGCTTGCCGACGCTCTGCCGGTTGAAGGCGCGATGCGCTTGCCCCGGCTCCACCGGCGCTTCGCGCTCGTCGAGCATCTTGACGTAGCCGCCGAACGGCACCGCCGCCACCACCCATTCGGTAGCATCGCGCCCCAAGCGCCAGGTCGCCAGCGGGCGCCCGAAGCCGACTGAGAAACGCAGCACCCGCACGTTGCACAGTCGCGCCGCGAGGTAGTGGCCGTACTCGTGCACAACGATCAGCACGCCCAGCGCGACGATGAACGCGGCGATGGTGTGGAGCAAGCTCATGCCGCCCGCCCCATGCGCTGCGCGACCGAGGCCGCGGCCCATTGCCGTGCGCTGCGATCGGCCTCGAGCACGCTCGCGAGGTCCGCGGCGCCGAGCGATGGCGTGCGCTCGAGCGCACGCTCGATGACTTGCGGAATCTCGGTATAGCGCAGGCGGCTGCCGAGGAACGCTTCGACTGCCACTTCATTGGCGGCGTTCAGGACCGCGGGCGCCGCGCCGCCGGCGCGCAGCGCAGCGTACGCAAGGCCGAGGCACGGGAAGCGCGCCGCGTCGGGCCGCTCGAAGGAAAGCTGACCGACCGCGGCCAGGTCGAGCGGCGCCGCGCCCGATTCGATGCGCTCGGGAAATCCGAGCGCATGCGCGATCGGCACCCGCATGTCCGGATTGGAAAGCTGCGCGATCACCGAGCCGTCCACGTACTCGACCAGCGAGTGGACGATGCTTTGCGGGTGGATCAGCACTTCAATGCGCTCGGGCGGCAGGCCAAACAGCCAGCGCGCCTCGATCACCTCCAGCCCCTTGTTCATCATGGTGGCGGAATCCACCGAGATCTTGCGTCCCATCGCCCAGTTCGGGTGCGCGCACGCCTCGTCCGGCGTGACGTTCGGCAGCAGCTCCAACGGCGCCGAGCGGAATGGTCCGCCCGACGCGGTGAGCAGAATGCGGCGCACTGCACGCACTGCCGCCGTACCGTCCTCTTGCGGCAAGCACTGGAACACCGCGTTGTGCTCGCTATCTATGGGCAGCAAGGTCGCGCCGTTCTCCCTGACGGCGCGCATGAAAAACGAGCCGGCCATGACCAGGGCTTCTTTGTTCGCCAGCAGAAGCCGCTTTCCGGCGCGCGCCGCCGCAATCGCCGGTGCCAGTCCCACTGCGCCTACGATTGCAGCCATGACCACGCTGCACTCGGCATCGGCACACACCAGTTCGAGCGCGCTCGCACCGAACAGCAGCTCGGTGCCGCCCGCGTCTGCGGCGAAGCGCCGCCGCAGGTCCATGTCTTCCTGCACGCCGGAAAGAACCGCATAGCGCGGCTTGTATTTCACGCAAAGGCGCAGCAAGGCTTCAGTCGAGCGATGAGCGGTGAGGGCAAACACGCGCAGCCGCCCGGGATGCCGGGCGGCCACATCGAGGGTGCTGTTGCCGATCGAGCCGGTGGCGCCGAGCAGCGTCAATCCCGCCGCGCGTGCGGGTCCGCCTGCGCTGGGCAGAGCCGTCACGCCAGGCCCGACGCGTGCAGCAGCAGCGCACCCACTGGAAGCGCGGCGGTAGCGCTATCAATGCGATCGAGCACTCCGCCATGCCCGGGCAGCAGCACGCCGCTGTCCTTCGCGCCAGCTTGCCGCTTGAGGGCCGACTCGAGCAGGTCGCCGACCACGCTCACAACACACAACAGCGCCGCGCCGCCCAGGTAATGCATCCAGAAATCGGGATCTACGCGCATGCCTAATCTCGCATCCAGCTGTGCGACGATGATAGCGTAGGCGAGGGTCGCGAGAAGCGCTCCGGCGACCCCCTCCCAGGTCTTGCCAGGGCTGATCGCCGGCGCCAGCTTGTGGCGCCCGAACGTTCGCCCGGCGAGCAGCGCGGCGGTATCCGCAACCCATACCAGGCCGAGCAGCGCCAGCACCTGTTGCGGCGCCAATACCGCCGTCACCAAGCCGGCCGGAATCAGCACCATGATGCCGGTCACGAGCAGCGCAGGGCGCCCCGGTTTGACGCCGCGAAGCAGCCAATACGGCACCAGCGCCACCCAGAACAGCGCGCCCACGGCAACTATGGCCTGGAACAACGCCGCATTGCCCAGCAACGCGAGCGGCGCGACCAATCCGGCGCACAGCGCGCCATACGCGATCGCGGAGTAGGCGGAGAGCCCGCAAAGGCGCCCCCACTCGTGCCCGGCCAAGGCGAGGATCAGCGCCACGATTGCGGCGAACAATCCGCGGTCAAGCAATAGCAGCGCAGCTATGAATGCGGCCAGCAGCGCCGCAGCGGTCAGGATCCGAACCGACAAGCGCTCAGGCGCTGCTCGAAGCGGTCGGCGGCTCGCCCCGCGCGCCGGCGCGTTGGTTCTCGGCGAGCTGCCCGCTGGTGCGTCCGTAGCGACGCTCGCGCGTGCGGTACCAGGCGAACGCCGCATCGAGCGCCGCGGCGTCAAAATCCGGCCACAGGGTCTCGGTGAAATAAAGCTCGCTGTAGGCGAGCTGCCAGAGGAGAAAATTGCTCACGCGCTGCTCGCCGCCGGTGCGAATGAACAGGTCTGGCTCGGGCGCGTGGCTCAGGGCGAGGTACGGCGCCAGCGCCTGCTCCGTGACGCCCGCGGCCAGCGACTGCGGGCGCTCGGCAGCGAGCCGCTGCAGAGCCTGCAGGATGTCCCAGCGGCCGCCGTAATTCGCGGCGATGGTAAGCGTGAGGCCGCCGTTGCCTTCTGTCAGGCGCTCGCCTTCCGCGATCAGCGATTGGATCTTGGGGTCGAACGCGCGGCGCTCGCCGATCACCTTCAGGCGGATGCCGTTGCGATGCAGTTTCTGCACCTCGCTCTCCAACGCGCCCACGAACAGCTGCATCAGCAACGCCACCTCCTCGGCCGGTCGGCGCCAGTTCTCCGAGCTGAACGCGAACACCGTCAGGAAGCCGACGCCGCGCTGCGCGCAGGCAGCGACTATGGCGCGCACCGCCTCGACGCCGCGGCGGTGACCGGCAAAGCGCGGCAGCCGGCGCCGTTTGGCCCAGCGCCCGTTGCCATCCAGGATGATGGCGACGTGCCGCGGCACGTCGCGCGCGGCCGGAATCTCGATGGTCGAGCTGGGATGGCTCATACGGACATCAGTTCCGCTTCTTTCTGCTGCAGCAGCCTGTCGATCTCGGCAACGTTCCGGTCGGTCATTTTCTGCACCTCGTCGTGCGCGCGGCGCTCGTCATTTTCCGAGATCTCGCTCTCTTTCAGCGCTTCCTTGAGGGTATGGATGGCGTCGCGCCTGAGGTTGCGCACCGCCACTCGCGCAGTTTCGGCTTCCCGGTGCACGACCTTGCTCAGTTCCTTGCGACGCTCTTCGGTGAGCGGCGGCATCGGCACGCGGATGGTTTCCCCTGCCGAGGCCGGGTTCAGGCCGAGGTCGGAATCCCGGATCGCCTTTTCGATCGCCTGCGCCAGTTTCTTTTCGAACGGCGTTACGCCGATGGTGCGCGCGTCCAGCAGCGTCACTTTGGCGATCTGGTTGATCGCCGTCTGCGTGCCGTAGTAATCCACGGTGATGTGATCAAGCAGGCCGGTATGCGCGCGGCCGGTGCGTACCTTGGAGAGGTCGGTCTTGAACGCCTCGACGCTCTTGCGCATCTTGGCCTCGGTGTTCTTCTTCAGGTCCGCGATCATGGCTCCTCCTTCGCCTCGCTATACGTGGACCAGCGTGCCTTCGTCCTCGCCCGCAACCACCCGCTGCAGCGCGTCCTTCTTGAAGATGCTGAACACGTTCACCGGCAGCTTCTGGTCGCGGCACAAGGTCAGGGCGGTCGCGTCCATCACCTTGAGATTGCGCTGGATCGCCTCGTCGAAGCTGATGCGGCGGTAGCGCTTTGCGCCGGGATCCGTCGCCGGGTCTGAAGTGTACACGCCATCCACCTTGGTGGCCTTGAGTACGATCTCCGCGCCCATCTCGCTGCCGCGTAGCGCGGCCGCGGTATCGGTGGTGAAAAACGGGTTGCCGGTGCCGGCGGCAAAAATCACCACCTTGCCCTCCTCCAGGTAGCGGATTGCCTTGCCCCGGATGTAGGGCTCGACCACCTGCTCGATGTTGAGCGCCGACTGCACCCGGCTCACGGCCCCGGCGCGGCGCATGGCGTCCTGCAGCGCGAGCGCGTTCATCACGGTCGCGAGCATGCCCATGTAGTCCGCCGTGGCGCGGTCCATCCCGGCGGCGCCCGGCGCGACGCCGCGGAAGATGTTGCCGCCGCCTATGACGACCCCGATCTCGACCCCCAGCTTCGCCAGCGCGGCGATCTCGGCGGCGATGGCCTCGATGGTCACGCGGCTGATGCCGTAGGCGCCCTCGCCCATCAGCGCCTCGCCCGAGAGCTTGAGCAGGATCCTCTTGTATCGCGGGCCCGCCACGCGCTTCGCCCTAGCGCCCCAGACCCGCTGCGGCCTTCACTTCGGCCGCGAAATCAGCGGACTTCCTATCGATTCCCTCACCTACCACCAGGAAGCGATATGAAAGCAGGCGCGACTTCCTCGCCACGAGCATCTTCTCCACGCTCTGCTTGTCGTCCTTGACAAACGGCTGGCCGAGCAGCGCGATCTCGCCCAGGTACTTGCTCAACCCGCCTTCGACCATCTTGGCGACGATCTCGGCCGGCTTGCCCGACTCCCTGGCGCGCGCCGCCAGGATCTCGCGCTCGCGCGCCACCACCTCCTCCGGCACGTCACTCTTTGCGAGGTAGGCCGGCTTGGCGAATGCGATGTGCATGGCGACGTCCTTACCCGCGTCGTCGGCGCCGTCGTACTCGACCAGCACGCCGATGCGGCTGCCGTGAAGATAAAGCGCGAGCTTGGCGGGCGTTTGCAGGCGGACGACGCGCCGGATGGAGATATTCTCGCCGATCCTCTGCACCAGGCTCTGGCGTTTGTCCTCGACTTTGGCGCCGTCGACGCTCAAGGCGGCAAGTGCGTCCACGCCGGCCGGATTGGAGCGCGCCACCATTTCAGCGAGCTGGCCGCCAAAGGCGGCGAAATCGACGTTCTTGGCGACGAAGTCGGTCTCGCAATTGAGCTCGACCAGCGCGCCAAGCTTCGCGTCATTCGAAATCCAGGCACCTATGATCCCCTCGGCGGCAATGCGGCTGGCCGACTTACTTGCCTTGGCGCCGCTGCGGATGCGTAGCAGTTCCTCGGCCTTCTTCAGATCGCCGGCCGCGTTCGCAAGCGCCTTCTTGCACTCCATCATTCCCAACCCGGTCATCTCGCGCAGTTCCTTGACCAGTTGCGCGCTGATTTCAGCCATGCCTCGACATCCCTTTCTCTGTTGCGGTCAAAAAAAGAGGCCTGCTATGGCCCCTTTCGCTGCATTTGCCTGGCAGGCGATCAGCCTGCGCGCTCGTCCTCGATCTCTACGAACTCGTCGCGAGAGGCGGTGACCACCTCCTCGACCGATTGGGTGCGCCCCTCGAGCACCGCGTCGGCAATGCCGCGCGCATACAGGCGGATGGCGCGGCTCGAGTCATCATTGCCCGGAATCACGTAATGGATGCCGTCGGGCGAGTGATTGGTGTCCACCACCGCCACTACCGGTACGCCGAGCTTGACCGCTTCAGCGACCGCGCCTTTCTGGTAGCCGACGTCGATTACGAACAGCGCGTCGGGCAGGCTAGCCAGGTCCTTGATGCCGCCGAGCGAGCGCTGCAGCTTCTCGAGCTCACGCTGCACGCCCAGCGCCTCTTTCTTCGACATGCGCTCGAGCGACCCGTCCTGCGCCATGGCTTCCATTTCCTTGAGGCGCTTGATCGACTGCTTGACGGTCTTGAAGTTGGTGAGCATGCCGCCGAGCCAGCGGTGGTCCACGTACGGCATCGCGCAGCGCACCGCTTCCTCGTGCACGATCTCGCGCGCCTGGCGCTTGGTGCCGACGAACAGGATCGAGCCCCGGTTGGCTGCGAGCTGGCGCACGAACTTGAGTGCCTCCTGGTAAAGCGCCAGGGTCTTCTCGAGGTTGATGATGTGGATCTTGTTGCGGTGGCCGAAGATGTACGGTGCCATCTTCGGGTTCCAGTAGCGGGTCTGGTGGCCGAAATGGACACCCGCCTCCAGCATCTGGCGCATCGTCACTGACATGTTGCACTCCTGAGTTTAGGGTTGATCACCGCCGCGCCGGCAAGCCGCGATTCCCGCGAACTGGCTTGCGGGAACACCCTAAGTTGCCGGGCGGGAAATTTGCCTCGGCATGCAGCCCGAAGCAGCCCAAAATTCTAGCATAATCAGGGGTCAAGGCACAGTTTATGGCGCTCACCCTGAAAACCGACGAAGAGATAGAGAAAATGCGGGTCGCCGGACGGCTGGCGGCCGAAGTGCTCGACTACATCGGTCCATACGTCAAGCCGGGCGTGAGCACCGGCAAGTTGAACGATCTTTGCCATGCGTACATGGTCGGCGTGCAGGGTACGGTGCCGGCACCCCTCAACTATGCGCCGCCGGGCTACAAGCCCTATCCCAAGTCCATCTGCACGTCGGTGAATCACCAGGTGTGCCACGGCGTGCCCGGCGATCGTGTGCTGCGGCCGGGGGACATTCTCAATATCGACATCACGGTGATTAAGGACGGTTTTCACGGCGACTCGAGTCGCATGTATTTCGTAGGCGATCCGGGGATCCAGGCGCGCCGCCTCGTAGAGGTCACCTTCGAGTGCATGTGGCGCGGAATTTCCCAGGTGCGCCCTGGCGCGCATCTAGGCGACGTTGGGGCGGTGATCCAGGAGCACGCCGAGCAGCACGGCTATTCGGTGGTGCGGGAGTTCTGCGGACACGGCATCGGGCGGCGGTTTCATGAGGAGCCGCAGGTGCTGCACTACGGCAAGCACGGCACCGGGATGCGGCTCGAGCCGGGCATGACATTCACCATCGAGCCGATGATCAACGCCGGCAGGGCGGCGATCCGCGAGCTGGCCGATGGCTGGACCATCGTCACCAAGGATCACAGCCTGTCGGCGCAATGGGAGCACACCGTGCTGGTGACGGACGCCGGGCACGAGATCCTGACCCAATCCGCCGGCACGCCACCACCCCCTCCGATCGCGTCTTGAGCGATGAGCGCGCTGCCGCAGACGTCCGCCGCTTCGGTCGAGACGTTGCGTGCCATGCTGCAACAGTCGCGCCGCTCGCTGCAGCAGGCGTACCTGCAGCGGGGCAAACCTGCCCGGCTGCTGCGCGAGCACACTCTCGTCATCGACAACGCATTGCGCAAACTGTGGGATGCGGAAGCGCCCGCGGCCCGGGCGGCGTTGGTGGCAACCGGCGGTTTCGGCCGCGGCGAGCAGTACCCCTATTCCGACGTGGACGTGCTGATCCTGCTCGAGCGCGAACCCTCGCCCGAGGAGCGCGAACGCCTGGAGCGGCTGGTCGGGTTGCTGTGGGACATCGGCCTGGATGTCGGTCACAGCGTTCGCACCGTCGAGGCCTGTGTCGCCGCGGCGCGTGCCGACATCACGATCGAGACCACCCTGCTCGAAGCCCGCCTTCTGTCCGGCGACGCGCGCCTCTTTCGCCGATTTGCCAGGGTGATGGCGCGCACCATCGAGCCGTTCGCTTTCCTCAAGGCCAAGAAGCTGGAGCAGGAGCAGCGTCACGCCAAGCACCAGGACACGCCGTACGCTCTCGAGCCAAACCTGAAGGAGGCCCCGGGCGGGTTGCGGGATTTGCACGTCATCCGCTGGATCGCTCGCGCGTGCGGCATCGGCGCGCGCTGGCGCGACCTGGTGGCGCATGGCCTGGTGCAACGCGAGGAAGCGTTGCAACTGGCGCGTCACGAGGCACTGTTGCAGGACCTGCGCATCCGCTTGCACTACCTGGCCGGGCGGCGCGAGGACCGGCTCGTGTTCGACCACCAGGCGCCACTGGCCGCGCAATGCGGATTCCACGGCAGCCCGGCGCGGCAGGCAAGCGAGCGGCTGATGCAACGCTACTACCGTGCTGCCAAGGCAGTGACACAGCTCAACACGATTTTGCTGCAGAACCTGGAAGCGCGGTTGGGCCCGGAAACCGATGCCCCTCCCCGCCTGCTGAACGAGCGTTTCCAGGTCCGCGGCGAACTGCTCGAGGCGCGAACCGAAGGGTTGTTCGCACGCGAACCGCGCGCCATCCTGGAAAGCTTCCTCCTGATGCAGCAGCACCAGGAACTGCGTGGCATGACGGCATCCACCCTGCGCGCGCTATGGCGCGCCAGCGGCAAGATCGACGCACGTTTCCGGCGCGACCCGCTGGCGCGTCTGCTGTTCGTGCAGATCCTGCAGCAGCCGCGCGGCATCGTGCACGAATTCCGGCGCATGAACCAGTACGGCGTCCTCGGGCGCTACCTGCCCGAGTTCGGCCGCATCGTCGGGCAGATGCAGCACGATCTGTTCCATGTCTATACCGTGGACCAGCACATCCTGATGGTAGTGCGCAACCTGCGCCGCTTCGCGATGCCGGAACTGGCGCACGAATTCCCGCTCTGCAGCCAGCTGATAAGCGGCTTCGAGCGCGGATGGCTGCTGTACGTCGCGGCGCTATACCACGATATCGCCAAGGGGCGAGGCGGAGACCATTCCACGCTCGGCACGCGCGACGTGCGCGGGTTTTGCCGCCGCCATGGCCTCTCGCGCGAGGATACCGACCTGGTGGCGTTCCTGGTCGAGCACCATCTATCGATGTCCTCGGTGGCGCAAAAGCAGGACATCTACGACCTCGAGGTGGTACGCGCCTTTGCCGAGTCTATGGGGAGCGAGCGGCGCCTGGTCGCCTTGTATGTCCTTACGGTCGCCGATGTGCGCGGCACCAGTCCCAAGGTCTGGAACGCTTGGAAGGCGAAACTGCTCGAAGACCTGTTCCGCGCCGCGCGCCGCGTGCTTGCCGGCGAGAAACTGCAATCGGACGCCGCAGTCGCCGAGAAGCAGGCCGAAGCCACCCGCTTGCTGCGCCTGTACGCGCTTTCCGACAGCGTCAAGGAACAGCTCTGGACGCAGCTCGACACCGCCTACTTCCTGCGCCACGACGCACAGGAGATCGCGTGGCAGACGCGTGCGCTGCATTACCGCGTCGACAGCCGCAAGCCCGTGGTGCGCGCGCGCCTGGCGCCGATTGGCGAGGGGCTGCAGGTGATGATCTACACACCCGACAGGGAGGCGCTATTTGCGCGCATCTGCGGCTACTTCGAGCGTTGCGGCTTCAACATAGTGGAAGCCAAGATCCACACCACGCGCAACCGCTACGCACTCGACACCTTCCTCGTCATGGGCGAGGGGCGCGGCGCACACTACCGCGACATGATCGCGATGATCGAGCAGGAGCTGGCCGCGGAGCTCGAGTCGCAGGCGCCGCTGGCGCCGCCGCGCGGCGGGCGGCCGTCGCGGCGCGTGCGCCACTTCCCGATCTCGCCGGCAGTCGACATCCGCCCCGACGAGCGCGGCGCCTACAACGTGCTTTCGATCGTCGCCAGCGACCGCCCAGGGCTGCTCTACGGCCTTGCGCGGCGCCTTGCAGGGCACCACGTCAACCTGCACGCAGCGAAGATCAATACTCTGGGGGACCGCGCCGAGGATGTGTTCCTGGTCTCGGGCGAAGAGCTCGCCGACCCAAAAGCAGTGCTGCGGCTCGAACAGGAACTGCTCGCCGACCTCCAGATCTGAGGCGCTACTCTTCCGGCGGCAGATCCTCGCCGGGGAACAGTGCCTCGGTGAAGCCGAACCTGGCGAAATCACGCATGCGCATCGGATAGAGGATGCCGTCGAGGTGGTCGCATTCGTGCTGCACCACGCGGGCGTGAAAACCCTCGACGCTACGCTCGAAATGCCTGCCCAATTCGTCGTAGCCGGAGTAGCGCAGCCACCGCCAGCGCGGCACCCAACCGCGCAGGCCAGGCACCGAGAGGCAGCCCTCCCACCCCTCCTCGGTGTCTTCGGCGAGCGGCTCGATGACCGGGTTGATGAGCACGGTATCGGGTACTTCCTCGGCTTGCGGGTAGCGCGGGTTGGACTTGACCCCGAAGATGACGACCCGTAGGGCGACGCCGATCTGCGGCGCGGCAAGGCCGGCTCCATCCAGGTGCGCCATGGTTTCGCGCATGTCTTGCAGCAGTGCGTCGAGCTCGGGCGTGGCGAAGGCTTGTACCGCCGCCGAGCGCCGCAGCAGCCGCTCGTCGCCCATCCTCAGGACCTGCCGGATCATCCAGCTACGAGCTGCTCGATGATGCGGCGCACGCGCCCCATGGTCTGCTCGAGCACCGCTTCGATGCGATTGAGCTCGACGCCATGCGCGCTTTCGCCGCGGCCGGCGGCGTGATTTGCCACCACCGCGATCGCCGCGTACTCCAGTCCGGCCTCACGCGCCAAAGCGGCTTCGGGCATTCCGGTCATGCCCACCATGTCGGCGCCATCGCGTTCCAGCCGGTTTATTTCCGCAACGGTCTCCAGCCGGGGACCCTGGGTGGCGGCGTAGACGCCCCGCGCCACCAGCGCCTCCCCGCATGCGCCGGCGGCGGCGATAATCTTGGCGCGCAGCGCCGCCGAATAGGGCTCGGTGAAATCAATATGCGTCACCGGATTTCCCGGCCCTTCGAAGAAGGTCGAACGCCGCCCCCAGGTGTAGTCCATGATCTGGTCGGGAAGCACCAGCGTCCCGGGCCCGAACTCGCGGCGGATGCCTCCCACCGAGGCGACGGAAATGACGCCCTCGAGCGCCTGCTCCTTCAACGCCCAAATGTTGGCGCGGTAGTTCACCTGGTGCGGCGCGATCGTGTGACCGTAACCATGCCGCGCAAGGAAGATCACTTCGCGGCTGCCGAGTTTGCCGAAAGTGAGCGCGCCGGAAGGCTCTCCGTAAGGCGTCCGCACCACCATGCGCTGGGTCACTTCAAGGCTGGCGAGCTGCGATAGCCCGCTGCCGCCGATTATCGCGAGCATCAGTTCTCCTTGATGGCGCGAATCTCGGGCAGGTTGCGCCAGAATCCTTTCGCGTCCATGCCGCAGCCGAACACGAACCGGTCGGGAATCCGCAAGCCGACGAAGTCGGCCCTGATCGGCTTGTCCCGTGCCAGCACCTTTTCCACCAGCACCGCGCACTGAACGCTCGCAACACCGAGTTCCAGCAGGCGGTCATGGATGGCGCGCATGGTCTGGCCGCCGTCCAGGATGTCGTCGATCACCAGCACCGCCCGGCCGCGCACGTTCAGGGGCGGCGCCACGCGCCATTCGATGCCGCCGCCTTGCGTGGCGACGCCATAGCGCGACGCATGGATGTAGTCGAAGTCGAGCGGAAAGCGCAGGCGCGGCAGCAGCTGTCCGGCGAACACCACCGCGCCACCCATCACTGCAAGCAGCAAGGGATAGCGGTCCCGGTATCGCGCTTCGATTTCGGCGGCGAGGCGCCGAATCGCGGCCTCGACTTCGCCGGCGCTCGAAACGGGATCGGAGTGCTGGAGGAAAGCCCAAGCCTCGTTCAGGTCGGGCATTGTCGTTGGGCGAAAGTGGCGGGCAATGGTTCGGCGTTCGCAGCCAGTATAGCCAATCAGGGTTTGCGCTGCGCCAAGTAGTCTGCGAATGCGCTGCCTACCTCCGCATGCTGCAATCCCAATTCCACGGTCGCCTTCAGGTAACCGAGCTTCGAGCCGCAGTCGTATCGCTTGCCGCTCAGGCGCATCGCCAGGACGCGTTCGCGCTGCAGCAGTGCCGCGATCGCATCCGTCAGCTGGATCTCGCCGCCACGCCCGGGTTGCGCCGCAGCCAGCAGTTGGAAAATAGCCGGCGTCAGCACGTAGCGCCCCACCACCGCCAGCGTCGAGGGCGCCACGGCAGGCGCGGGCTTCTCGACGATGGCCCGAACCGGCGTCACCGCGGCATCCGGATCCGCGGGCGTGACAATTCCGTAGTGCGCAGTCTGGTCGCGCGGCACGTCTTCTACGCCCAGCAACGAGCAGCCTTCGGCCGCAAAGCGGGCAGTCATCTGCGCGGTCGCCGGCGGCTGCGCGTCGATCAGGTCATCTGCAAGCAGCACCGCGAAGGGTTCGTTGCCGACCACCGGCTGCGCGCAGAGCACCGCATGGCCGAGGCCAAGCGGTTCCACCTGCCGGATGTAAATGCAACGGCAACCTGGCGGCAGAACGCCCTGCACCAGAGCGAGCAGTTCGGCCTTTCCCTTGCCCAGCGCGCTTTCCAGCTCCGGCACCCGGTCGAAGTGGTCTTCGATCGCCCGCTTGTTGCGGCCGGTGACGAAGATCATGTCGGTGATCCCGGCAGCAGCAGCCTCCTCGACCGCGTACTGAATGAGCGGCTTGTCCACGATCGGCAACATCTCCTTGGGACTCGCCTTGGTCGCAGGCAGGAACCGGCTGCCGAGCCCGGCTACCGGAAACACCGCTTTGGTAATCCTGTTTGCCATGGCGTTTACCGAGCCTTCAGAAATTGGATCAGGGCGCGCTCGTCAAGCACCGAGACGCCGAGCGCGCGCGCCTTGTCGAGCTTGCTTCCGGGTTCGGCGCCGGCGACCACGTAGTCGGTCTTCTTGGACACCGAAGCGACCACCTTGTGCCCTTTCGACTCGATCAGCGCGCGCGCTTCATCTCGCGTCATTCCTTCCAGGATGCCGGTCAGCACGAAGTTCTTGGCCCCGCTCGCGGCCCGCGCGGGAGCGCCCTCGCCCTCCGGCCAGGCGACCCCTGCGTCGCGCAACTGCCTTATCACCTGCCGGTTGTGTGGCTCGTGGAAGAACTGCCGGATCGATCGCGCCACGACCGGGCCGACGTCCGCAACCGCCAGCAACGTCTGTTCGTCGGCCGGCATCATGCGATCCAAGCTGCCGAAGTGGTGCGCCAGGTCGCGCGCCGTGCTCTCGCCGACATTGCGGATTCCAAGGCTGAAGATGAAGCGTGCCAGCGTCGTGCGGCGCGACTTCGCGAGCGCCTCGACGATATTAGCCGCGGACTTCTCGGCCATGCGATCCAGGCCCGCAAGCCGCTTCACGCCGAGCCGATACAGGTCCGCCGGGGTGGTCACGATGCCTTCGTCGACCAGCTGGTCCACCAGTTTCTCCCCAAGGCCATCGATGTTCATCGCCCGGCGCCCGGCGAAATGCAGCAGCGCCTGCTTGCGCTGCGCGGGACAGAACAAACCGCCGCTGCAGCGTGCGATCGCTTCGTCTTCGCTGCGTACCACGGCCGAGCCGCAGACCGGGCAAGCCTTGGGCAGATGAAATTCGCGCGCCCCGGCGGGACGCTGCTCCTTCCGTACCGACACCACCTCCGGTATCACATCGCCCGCGCGCCGCACCACGATCGTGTCGCCGATGCGAACATCCTTGCGGCGCATCTCATCCTCGTTATGCAGCGTCGCGTTGGTCACCGTCGCACCGCCAACCGCCACCGGCTTTAGCCGCGCCACCGGCGTCAGCGCACCGGTACGTCCGACCTGCACGTCTATGGCGAGCACCTGCGTCACCTGCTCCTCCGCCGGGTATTTGTGCGCCAGTGCAAAGCGCGGCGCGCGCGACACGTAGCCGAGCCGCTCCTGCCAATCGAGCCGGTTCACCTTGTAGACCACGCCGTCGATTGCATAGGGCAAACGGTCCCGCCGCGCGCCTATCTTGCCGTAGTACCCGAGCAGGCCGTCGATACCGTGGACGACCGTGCGCTCGCCGCATACTGGGAAACCGAGCTTGGCAAGGCCGTCGAGCACCTCGGATTGCGTGCTCCACGGCGCCTGCGCAGCGGCGCCGATCCCGTAGGCGAAAAATCTCAACGGGCGTCGCGCGGTGACGTGCGAGTCGAGCTGGCGCACGCTGCCGGCCGCGGCATTGCGGGGATTGGCGAATTCCTTTTCGCCCGCTCGCCTTTGCTGCTCGTTCAAGCGCTCGAAATCGCTCCTGAACATGAGCAGTTCACCGCGCACTTCGAGCCCCCCGGCTGCGGGTCCCTGCCCCAGGCGCAGGGGGATCGAGCGCACGGTACGCAGGTTGGGCGTCACGTCCTCGCCCGTGGTGCCGTCGCCGCGTGTCGCGCCCTGAGCGAAAACACCGTCGCGGTAGCTGAGGCTGATGGCGAGACCGTCGAACTTGGGCTCCACCGCATATTCGACTTGTTCGCCACCAAGCGCCTCGCGGGCCCGCCGGTCGAACGCACGCACCTCGTCCTCATCGAAGGCATTGTTGAGGGACAGCATCGGCGACTCGTGCCGCACCTCGGCGAATTCGGGCAACGGCAGCGCCCCGACGCGTTGCGTCGGCGAGTCGGGTGACGCCAATTCCGGATCTTTGGCCTCGAGCTCGACCAGCTCGCGGAACAGGCGGTCGTATTCCGCATCGGTGGTCTCCGGGGCGTCCTCGACATAGTACAGGCGGTTGTGCCGCTCGATTTCGCGCCGCAGGAATTCGGCGCGCTTTCGCAACTGCGCTGAAGCCGCGCCCACGCGACGCCGCTCAGGCGAAGATCCGCAGTGCGCTGACGCTGCCCGGCGCCAGGCCGCGCTCCTCGAGCCTGGCGCGCACGGCGTCGAGTTGCGACGCAATCGCCGCCAGCGCGCGCTCGTCGAGCACGTTGCCGTTGTCGTCCTGCAGCCGGCCGCTGAGCAGAACAGCCAGCTGATTTCCCAGGCGCGCCATGGACTCGAACACTCGGCGCGTGTCCGGCACGCGCGGCAGGTCGAGCTCGAGCGAAAGCGCCTGCAGTGAGGCGTTGCGGATGGTCGCGGCATCGAAGCGCGAGCCGTCCTGCGCACCCAGCGTATAAAGCAACGCGCCGCCGTCGGCTCGCAGCGCGAATTTGCCGCTATCCTCCAGCACCAGGCCGCCCGCCTCGGCCGTGGCGCGAAGTTTGCTGCCCACTAGCGAGCCCCCTTCGGCTGCTACTACGTGCAGCACCACCTGGACGTCCGCTGCCGAGCAGAAGGCGTCCAGCTCGCGCGCCGTTTCCACGGCGGTCTTCATTTCCGGGGCGCTGACGGCGGCACCCAGTGCGGCGGCCAGCGTTTCCAGTGAGGAGCGGAACTCGATGAGCTCTGCTTCGCCTACAGCGCCTTCGCGCGACACCAGCTGCAACCCAGCAAGCAGCCTGGCGACTGGAGCGCTACCGTGCGTAGCGAACGGCTGCCACGAGGCACCGTCTGCCGAGGCGGCGAGCCGCACCGGCCGCCGGTGACGGCGCTCGATCGCTTTCCAGTTCTCCTGCACGGCGCCCGGCGGCGGCGCAGCGGCGAGGGCCAGTTCGATCACGTAATCGAACCGGGCATCCGGTAGCGAGACGATGTCGGCGGGTACGTAGCGCGTGACGGGACGCAGCCCCTCGGGATGTGGTTCCCTGCGCTGCGGCGCATCGCCCAGCAGCGCGTCGGCGTGCGCCGAGCGGAATGCACGCTCGCCGTCGCGCCGCACGCCGCGTTCCTGAATCCGGTTATAGGCGAGCACTCCGACTACCACCAGCGCCCCGATCGCAAGCAAGCCGATCTGCAGCTCGGTCATGGCGCGTTTCGCCCGTCGCCGTTCAGGCGGCGAGTTCCTCCCGGATGCGCAGCGCCTGCTCGATGTCCACTGCCACTACCCGCGAGACGCCGGATTCCGGCATCGTCACGCCGATCAGCTGCTCGGCCATCTCCATGGTGATCTTGTTGTGGCTGATGAACAGGAACTGCGTCTGCGCGCCCATCCTGCGGACCAGATCGCAGAAGCGCACGGTGTTGCTGTCGTCGAGCGGAGCGTCGACCTCGTCCAGCAGGCAGAACGGCGCCGGATTGAGCTGGAAGATCGAGAACACGAGCGCGATCGCGGTGAGCGCCTTTTCGCCGCCCGAGAGCAGGTGGATGGTGCTGTTGCGCTTGCCCGGAGGCTGCGCCATCACCTGCACCCCGGCATCGAGGATTTCCTCCCCGGTCATGATGAGCCTCGCCTCGCCGCCAGCGAACAGCACCGGGAACAGCGATCCGAAGTGCCGGTTCACGCTGTCGAAGGTCTCGCGCAGCAGCTCGCGCGTCTCGCGGTCGATGCGCCGGATCGCGTCCCCCAGGGTGGTTACCGCCTCTTCCAGGTCTGCAAACTGCGAGTCGAGGTAGTCCTTGCGTTCGCGGCCCGAGGCGAGCTCCTCGAGCGCCGCCAGGTTGACGGCGCCCAGTTCGTTGATCGCCTGCGTCAGCCGCGTGATCTCGCCCTGCAGGCTCGACGGCCGGGGCGCGCGCTCCGCTTCATTCGCCAGCCGCGCCTCATCGGCATTCGCCTCCCGCAGCTGGGTCTCGAACTGCTCGAGATTGATGCGCGCCGCCTGCTCCTTGAGGCGCAGCTCGCCGATGCGGTCGCGCAGCGGCGCGATGCCGCTTTCGATCTGCAAGCGCTCCTCTTCCAGTGCGCGCAGCGCGGCCGCAGCGGTCTCGACTGCGTCGCGTGCCGCGGCAAGTGTCGCCTCGCAGGCAATGCGGGCTTCTACGGCATCGTCCAATGCCGCACGCACCGCAGGAATCGGGTCCACCGCCAGTTCCTGCGTGAGCCGCGTCACCTCCTGTTCCCCGCGCCCGATCTGCTGGTCGATCATGCGCACTGAATTGTCGATCTCCGCGATCTTGGCCGTGCATTCGCGCTCGCCGAACACCGCGTCCTGCGCTTCGCGCTCCGCCTGCTGAGCGCCGAGCCGCTGTCCCGCCAGGGCGGTCTCCGCGGCCACGTACTCCGTGCGCACTAGTTGCAGCCGCTCGCCCGACGCGCGGATCTCGGCGCCAGCATGCTCGAGCGCGGCTTTGCACTCGGCGAGGCGCGTGCCGTCGCGCGCCGCTTCGAGCGCGATTTCTTCCATCTCGCCCCGGATCTGTCCGGTACGCTCGCGATAGCGCTCCAGCGCCTGCGTGAGCTTGAGGGTCTCGATTTGCGCTTCGTGCAGCGCGCGCTGCCGTGCGGCAATCATCTCGCGCGCACTGTCCAGCGTCTGCTGTCGCGCCGCGGTCTGCTCCTCAAGCCGCGCCGCCGCCGTGCGCGCCACCTCCACGATGCCTCCCAGGGCTAGGCAGCGCCCCTCCAGCTCCTCGATTTCCGATTGACGCCCCAGGATGCCGGCGTCCGCCGGGTCGGGCGCGTGCAAGCTGATGGTGTGGCGCGTGAACTGGTGGCCATCGCGATTCACCAATATCGCGCCCGCCGGCAGCAGCGCGCACACGGATTTAGCGGGAATGCCCTCAACCACGTAGACGTTCGCGAGCCAGTCGCCGATCGGTCCGGCGATCGCAGCGTCGATGGCGTGAACCTTGCTGGCGAGCGCAACCAAGCTGGAACGCGCCGCCGGCGCATCGCCCACCCCGCCCATGAACAGGCTCGCCTTGACCGGCGGCAGATCCGTGGTCAGCCGCAGGGCGGCGTCCGCGTCCCCAACCTCGAGCGCGTGCAGCCGCTCGCGCAACACTGATTCAACCGCGATTTCCCAGCCATGATCGATGCGCACCTTCTGCCAGAAACGCGGCAATGCCGCCAGCCGATGGCGTGCCAGCCAATCGTGCAGCGGCGCGTTCTCCTCCGCAGCGAGCTGCACCTGTTTCAGGGTCGCAAGTTGCGCTTCGGCGGCAGTATGTTCGCGCAGGGCCTGCGCGAGCCCATCCGCCGCCGCCGCGCGCGTTTCTTCCAACGCCACAACCTCGCCCTGCTGCGCATCGAATCCCTCTCGCGCTTCGGCGAGCGCGCGCTCGAGCTGCGCGATGCCGTCGTGCGCCGCGCCTACCGCCCCGGCGTCCGGTTCGGCCAGGGTTCGCAATTCGGTTTCCAGCCGCTCACGGCGCTGCGCCAGCGACTGCAGGTTGCGCTCGATGTGCAACAGGTTCTGCTCCTCCAGCTGCAGCCTGCCCTCGGCCTGCAGCCCCTGGCTGCGCGCCTCGTTCAGCCGTTCCTGCGCCGCCCGGTAGCTTTGCTCGGCCAGAGGCAGCTTGGCGCTCTCCACCACCAGCCGCGCCTGCGTATCCGCGACTCGTTGCTTGGCGCCGCCAGCGCGCGATGCCCACAGGTGCAACGCCTGCGTAAGTTGTGCGCGCTGCTCGCGCCAGGACGACAGCTGAACGCGCCGTTCGGTGTGCTGGCTTTCGAGCCGCTGGCGGGTCTCCTCCACGTGGCGCAGCTCTGATTCGTGCCGTGCCACCTCGCCATTGGCGGCGTACACCGCCGCCTGCGCGGCATTGAGCACATCGCCCTCCCGGTAGTGCGCCGCGCGCGCCGTCTCCACCCTGCTTTCGATCTCGCGCAGCTTTGCGGTCTCGCCCTCCAGTTCGTTGCCGACGCGGGTCATTTCCCTGGCCTGGCGCTCGCGCTCCGCCGCAGCGTCCTTGCGCCGTAGGAACCAGAGCAACTGCTTCTTGAGTTGCAACTCCTGCTGGAAATCCTTGTACTGCGTGGCCACCTTGGCCTGGCCCTCGAGCTTCTCGATCTGGGCGCCGAGCTCGACGCGGATATCGTTCACACGCGCCAGGTTCTCGCGCGTCTCCGCCAGCCGCTGCTCGGTCTCCTTGCGCCGCTCCTTGTAGCGCGAAACCCCTGCCGCCTCCTCTAGGAATATGCGCAGCTCGTCCGGCTTCGCCTCGATCACCCGGGAGATCATCCCCTGCTCGATGATCGCGTAGGCGCGCGGCCCGAGCCCGGTGCCCAGGAACATGTCGGTGATATCGCGCCGCCTGACGTGCGTGCCGTTGATCCAGTAGGACGATTCTCCGTCGCGCTGCAGCACGCGCCTGACCGAAATCTCCGCGTATTGCGACCACTGCCCGGCGGCGCGTCCGAGGGCGTTGTCGAATACGAGCTCGACACTGGCGCGTGCCAGCGGCTTGCGGTTCATGGAGCCATTAAAGATCACGTCCTGCATCGAATCGCCGCGCAGCGCCGAAGCGCGCGACTCGCCGAGCACCCAGCGCACCGCGTCAATGACGTTCGACTTGCCGCATCCGTTCGGACCGACGATGCCGACCAGCTGGCCGGGAACGTGAATCGAAGTCGGGTCGACGAAGGATTTGAAACCGGAGAGCTTGATCTGCGTGAGGCGCACGGGGCTCGCGTGGTTCTTGGAATTCGGGGCTCGCGGCTCTCGAGAGCACCAGGAAATACTGCGCGCTATGATAACATCCTCGCGCTCGGTTTCCGCCGCAGTTTCCCACCTCTCGATGCCATCGCGCCCCAGCCAGCGGCTGCAGACATTTGCCAATCCGGCGCCGCAGCGCGACTACCGGATCCACATCGAGATTCCGGAGTTCACCTGCCTGTGCCCGATGACGGGGCAGCCGGATTTCGCCACCTTGGTGCTCGATTACGTCCCCGACCGGCGTTGCATCGAGCTCAAGGCGCTCAAGCAATATGTCTGGTCGTTCCGCGACCAGGGAGCTTTTCACGAGGCGGTTACCAACCGTATCCTTGGCGACCTGTGCAAGGTCACCCGGCCGCGATTCCTGCGCCTGACAGCTCGCTTCAACGTTCGCGGCGGCCTATTTACCACCGTTGTAGCCGAGCATTGCAAACACGGCTGGCGCCCCGCCCCTCCAGTGACCCTTGACGATCTTCCCGCCGCCGCCCCGCAAGGCGGATCGGGATGAATCCGCGCCTCGCCAGACTTCAGCCCTATCCGTTCGAGAAGCTGCGCGCCCTGCTCGCCGGCGTGACACCGAACCCGACGTTCAGGGCTGTCGATCTGTCCATCGGCGAGCCCAAGCACGCCACACCGGAGCTGGTGAAGCGCGCGCTGGCCGGCTCTCTGGACGGCCTTTCGTCCTATCCGGCTACCGCCGGCATGCCCGCACTGCGCGATGCGATCGCCGATTGGCTGCAGCACCGTTACGCGCTTCCGGCGCTCGATCCCGCGACGCAGGTACTGCCCGTGAATGGTTCACGCGAAGCGCTGTTTGCTTTCGCCCAGGCGGCGATCGACCCGGCCGGAGGTCGCGCACGCATAGTCTGTCCCAACCCCTTCTACCAGATCTATGAGGGCGCGGCTTTGCTCGCGGGTGCCGAGCCGGTGTTCCTCAACGCCACCGAGGCGAGCGGTCACCGCATGCAGCTCGACAGCCTTCCCGCGGACGCCTGGCGGGACGTCAAGCTCCTTTACGCCTGCTCGCCGGCCAATCCCGGCGGCATGGTCCTGCGCCTGGCGGACTGGCAGCGCCTGTTCAAGTTGTCCGACCAGCATGGTTTCGCCATCGCCTCGGACGAGTGCTACTCGGAGCTTTACTACGACGAAGCGCAGCCCCCTCTTGGCGCGCTGCAGGCGGCGCATCGCCTGGGGCGGGATGGCTACCCGCGACTGGTGGTTTTCTCAAGCTTGTCCAAGCGCTCCAACGCGCCCGGCATGCGCTCCGGATTCGTCGCCGGCGACCCGGGCTTGCTGAAGGCATTCCTGCTCTACCGCACCTATCACGGCTCGGCGATGAGCCCGCCGGCACAGCAGGCTTCGATCGCCGCCTGGCGCGATGAGGCGCACGTGCGGGAGAACCGGCGCCTGTACGCCGAAAAGTATCGCGCGCTGCTGCCGCTGGCGGCGCCGCAACTTCAGGCCCACCTGCCCGAGGGTGGTTTTTATCTCTGGCTGCGAACTCCAATCGACGATTGCGAATTCGCTCGCGCATTGCACCGCGACTATAATGTGCGCGTCCTGCCGGGCAGTTATCTGGGGCGCGATGCGCACGGCGAAAATCCAGGCGCGGGTTATGTGCGCCTCGCGCTGGTGGCGCCGCTCGCGGACTGCGTCGACGCGTTCGAGCGCCTGGTCCGCTTCACAACCCGACTCTGACGACTATGGAAGCCGCAAGGAAGACGATCGACGAAGCATGGGAGGCGCGGGCGCAGATCGGCCCGGCGTCCGCGTCCAAGGCGCTGCGCGTCGCGGTCGAGGAAGTCATCTCGGGCCTCGACTCGGGAAAGCTGCGCGTCGCGGAAAAGCGCAACGGCGAGTGGCTCACCCACCAGTGGGTGAAGAAGGCGGTGCTGCTGTCGTTCCGGCTCGAGGACAACCGCCTGCTGCCTGGCGGATCGACCAATTACTACGACAAGGTGCCGGGCAAATTCGCGGGCTACGATGCCCAGGCGTTCGCCGCCGGCGGGTTCCGCGTCGTGCCCCCGGCGATGGCGCGGCGCGGCGCCTACGTCGCACGCAACGTGGTGCTCATGCCTTCGTACGTGAATATCGGCGCCTACGTCGACGAAGGCACCATGGTCGACACCTGGGCTACCGTGGGTTCCTGCGCGCAGATCGGAAAGAACGTGCACCTTTCCGGCGGCGTCGGCATCGGGGGGGTGCTCGAGCCGATCCAGGCGAATCCCGTCATAATCGAAGACAACTGCTTCATCGGCGCGCGCTCGGAGGTGGTCGAGGGCGTGATCGTGGAGGAGAACAGCGTGCTTTCGATGGGGGTGTACATCGGCCAGAGCACCAAGATCTTCGACCGCGCCAGCGGCGAGGTCCTGTACGGCCGCGTACCCGCAGGCTCCGTGGTGGTACCCGGAACTATGCCCTCTGGAGACCGCAGTTGCGCCCTGTATTGTGCGGTAATCGTCAAGCGGGTGGACGCGAAGACACGCGCCAAGACCAGCCTGAACGAATTGCTGCGAGGGGATTAGACTAGCCGGACTCAGGCGCAGGCGAAGCGGGAGGAACCAGACATGTCAGCGATGAAGCGGCTGTTCCAGCTGATGGCCGAGAAAAAAGCCTCGGACATCTTCCTGTCGGTCGGCGCGCCGATCAACATCAAGATCAACGGCATTTCGGTGGCGGTGAACCAGACCGTCCTCAACTCGGACGCGGTCAAGCAGCTGCTCTACGAGATCCTGTCGGAGCGTCAGATCCGGGAGTACGAGGATGAGATGGAGTTGAACACCGGCTACACCTTCGAAGGCGTCGGCAACTACCGCATCAGCGCTTTCCGCCAGAAGGGCTCGCCCGCGGTGGTGGTGCGCTTTATCCCGAGCGCCATTCCGGCACTCGATTCGCTCGGCCTGCCGGAGGTGCTCAAAGACATCATCATGCAGAAACGCGGCATGATCCTGATGGTGGGCGCTACCGGGTCGGGCAAAACCACCTCGCTTGCAGCGATGCTCGATTTCCGCAACGCGCAGCGATCGGGCCACATCCTGACCCTGGAGGATCCGATCGAGTTCGTGTTCCAGAACAAGAAGGCGATCGTCAACCAGCGCGAAGTCGGCAACGACACCAAGGCCTTCCAGGTGGCGCTCAAGAACGCCCTGCGCCAGGCGCCGGACTGCATCCTGATCGGCGAGATCCGGGACAAGGAGACCATGTCGGCCGCATTGCAGTACGCGCAATCGGGCCACCTCTGCCTGGCTACGCTGCACGCCAACAACAGCTACCACGCCATGAACCGGATCATCAGTTTCTACCCGCTGGAGAACCGGCCGACGCTGCTGCTCGACCTCTCAGCCAGCCTGCAGGCCGTGGTGTCGCAGCGGCTGGTGCGAGCCAAGTCCGGCGTGCGCATGCCTGCGGTCGAAGTGATGCTGAACACGCGCCACATCTCCGAGCTGATCGAGAAGGGCGAGATCAACGAGATCAAGGAAGCGATGGAAAAGAGCATGGCGCCGGGCTCGCAGACTTTCGAGCAGGCGCTGTTCACGCTGTTCATGGGCGGGCACATCACGCAGGACGAGGCCATGGCGAACGCCGACTCGGCGACCAACATGCTGTGGCTGATCAATCAGGCGACTGCGGGACAGCTTTCCACCGGCCAGGTGGCGATCGCAGCTGCCCAGGTGGAGCAGAAAAAGGACCTGCGCAAGCAGGACCCGTTCGGCAATTCCGCCAACACCAGTGCGTCGTTCAACGACATCAAGATCGACATGACCACCTGAGGCCGGCGCGTTGAGCGAAGCGCTCGAGCTTGCCAAGGCCCTGATCGAGCGCCGTTCGGTGACGCCCGAGGACGCTGGCTGCCAGGAATTGCTCGGCGCGCGCCTTGCCGCGGCGGGCTTTCGCTGCGAATCCTTGCGCTGCGGTGAAGTCGTCAATCTCTGGGCGCGCCGTGGCAGCAGTGCGCCGCTGCTTTGTTTCGCCGGCCATACCGACGTCGTGCCGACGGGACCGCTGGAGCAGTGGCAAAGCGACCCGTTCGTGCCGACGATCCGCGACGGCAAGCTGTTCGGGCGCGGCGCTGCCGACATGAAATCCTCGATCGCCTGCTTCGTGGTGGCGGTCGAGGCCTTCGTGCGCGAGCGCCCGGACCATGGCGGCTCGATTGCGCTGCTGCTCACCTCGGACGAGGAAGGTCCCTCCGTGGACGGCACAGTGCGCGTCGTAGAGCAACTCAAGCGCCGCCGCGAGCACATCGATTGGTGCATCATCGGCGAGCCCTCGTCCGTCAGTGCGCTGGGCGACACCATCAAGAACGGCCGCCGCGGCTCGCTGTCCGGGAAGCTGGTGGTACGCGGCACGCAGGGGCACATTGCCTATCCCCATCTGGCGAAGAATCCGATTCACGCGCTGGCGCCCGCCTTGGCGGAGCTCGCGGCGATGACGTGGGACGATGGCAGCGAGTTCTTTCCGCCCACCAGCTGGCAGGTGTCCAACCTGCATGCCGGGACCGGCGCCACCAACATCATTCCCGGTTCGCTCGAGCTGGATTTCAATTTCCGCTTTTCGACCTCCAGCACGGAAGCGTCGCTGCGCACTCGCCTCGAGGCGGTGCTGCGCCGGCACGGCCTGGAGTATTCGCTGGCGTGGACGCTGTCGGGCAATCCCTTCCTCACGCAACCGGGCGCCCTGGTCGAGGCGGTAAAACGCTCGGTGCAGGCGCAGACCGGGCGCACGCCAGAGCTTTCGACTTCCGGCGGCACCTCCGACGGGCGCTTCATCATCGAGATCTGTCCGCAGGTCGTGGAACTCGGGCCGGTGAACGCCAGCATCCACAAGCTGAACGAGCACATCGAGCTCGAGGCGCTGGAACAGCTGCCGCGCATCTACCTCGATACGCTGCGCGCGCTTCTGCCCTGAGGCCACGATGCAGCGCCCGCGCCGGGTCACGGTCGCTGAGTTGCTGCGCCTGGTGGAGCAGCGGCTTCGCCGCGCACGCCTGAGCTATGGCCACGGCACGCACAACGCGCACGACGAAGCGGCGTGGCTGGTGCGCGCGTCCCTCGGGCTCAAGCTGACGTTTACCCCGGCGACGCTGGCGCGGGTTGCGTCGAGCGCCGGGCGGCGACGAGTGCAGCGGCGACTTGAGCAACGCGTGCACGATCGCTCGCCGCTTGCGTACCTGCTGCGCGAGGCCTGGCTCGGCGATGTGCGCTTCTACGTCGATCGCCGTGCCATCGTGCCGCGCTCCTACATCGCCGAGCTGCTGCGCGAGCGGCTCCGCCCCTGGTTGCGCCAGCCGGTGCGGCGTGCGCTCGACCTGTGTACCGGCTCGGGATGCCTGGCGGTGCTGCTGGCGCGCACTTTTACCCGCGCCCGCGTGGATGCATCGGATCTGTCCGCGGCAGCGCTCGCCGTCGCGCGCATCAATATCGCGCGCCACCGCTTGCGCCGCCGCATCCGGCTGCTGCGCTCGGACCTGTTTGCAGAACTCGGCGATCAACGCTACGACCTGATCGTCTGCAATCCGCCTTATGTGACGGCGCGCGCCATGCGCCGGCTGCCGCGCGAATACCGCCACGAGCCGCGGCTCGCGCTCGCCGGCGGCGGCGACGGGCTAGCCCTGCTGCGCAGGCTGTTTTCGCAGGCGCGGCAGCACTTGAACGCGCGCGGTTTGCTGGTTTGCGAGATCGGCGGCAACCGCCGGGCGCTGGAACGCGCCTATCCGCAGTTGCCGTTCGCCTGGCCCTTGACGAGCGCGGGCGCGGGCAGCGTCTTCGTCCTGGAGCGCGAACAGCTCCCGGGGTGAAGGAGTTTGGGGTGGCCGATGGGATTCGAACCCACAACAACCGGAATCACAATCCGGGACTCTACCTTTGAGCTACGGCCACCGTCGATCAGGGGTGCTGGCCTGCCCGGCGGGACTCGAACCCACAACCCCCAGCTTAGAAGGCTGGTGCTCTATCCGGTTGAGCTACGGGCAGCTCCGTCGCCTGCCGGTGCAGACCTGGTCGGGGTGGAGAGATTTGAACTCCCGACATCCTGCTCCCAAAGCAGGCGCGCTACCAGGCTGCGCCACACCCCGAAAAGGGCGCCGATGATACTCCCTGTGAGGTCCGCGGGCAACGCAAGCCCTGAAAAAACAGGCATTTCTGCGTTGTGCGTTGCTTGCGGCAGGGGGGCTTTTCTGCTAAAAAGCGCCTTTCATTTTTTCGGACCGGAAGGTAGATGGCGCTCGAACTGACACGCAAAAGCTTCGCTCCCTACACCGTAAAGAAGGGCGAGGAGTACATGAACGCGAAGCAGCGCACCCATTTCCGCAAGATCCTGGAGAGCCTGAAGTCCGAGCTCTCGGAGGAGATCGACCGCACCGTGCACACCATGCAGGACGAGGCCACCGTGTTCGCGGATCCGAACGACCGCGCCAGCCAGGAATCGGACATGGCGCTGGAGCTGCGCAACCGCGATCGCGAGCGCAAGCTGATCAAGAAGATCGACGAAACCATCGCGCGCATCGACGCCAACGAGTACGGCTATTGCGACAAGTGCGGCGTGGAGATCGGCCTTAAGCGGCTGGAGGCGCGCCCCACCGCGACGCTGTGCATCGACTGCAAGACGCTGGACGAAATGCGCGAGCGGCAGGTCGCCAAGTAGGCCCGTCCAGGCCGCAAAGCAAAAGGGGCGCTTGCGCGCCCCTTTGTTTTTGCGCCGGCCGGCGCTCAGTTCTGCTTCGCCGCCTGCTCCGGCTGGCCGACGGCCTTCATCGACAGGCGCACACGCCCCTTGTCGTCGGCTTCCAGCACCTTCACTTTCACGCTCTGTCCTTCCTTCAGGTGGTCGGACACGGCGTTTACGCGCTCGTGGCTGATCTGCGAAATGTGCAGCAGCCCGTCGCGCCCGGGAAGCAGCTGCACGATAGCGCCGAAATCGAGCAGGCGCAGCACGGTGCCCTCGTAGACCCTGCCGACTTCGACGTCCGCGGTCAGCTCCTGGATGCGCTTCCTGGCCGCCTCACCGCCCTCCGCAGCGACGCAGGCGATCGAAACCGTGCCGTCGTCCTCGATCTCGATGGTGGTGCCGGTTTCTTCCTGCAGCCCGCGAATCACCACACCGCCCTTGCCGATGACGTCGCGGATCTTGTCGGGGTTGATCTTGATCTTGATGATGCGCGGCGCGAACGTGGAAAGCTCGCCGCGCGAGCCCTCGATCGCCTGGCGCATCTGCGCGAGGATGAGCAGCCGGGCCTCGCGTGCTTGCGCCAGCGCCACCCGCATGATCTCTTTGGTGATGGACTCGATCTTGAGGTCCATCTGCAGCGCCGTGATGCCGGTGTCGGTGCCCGCGACCTTGAAGTCCATGTCGCCGAGATGGTCCTCGTCGCCCAGGATGTCGGTGAGCACGGCGAAGCGGTTGCTCTCCTTGATCAGGCCCATCGCGATTCCCGCCACGTGCGCCTTGATCGGCACGCCGGCATCCATCAGCGCGAGGCTGCCGCCGCACACCGAGGCCATAGAGGATGAGCCGTTGGACTCGGTAATCTCCGACACCACCCGCAGCGAGTAGCCGAAATCCGCCGGCGCCGGCAACATTCCAGCCAGGGCACGCTTCGCCAGTCGCCCGTGACCGATCTCGCGCCGCTTGGGCGCACCGACCCGCCCAGTCTCGCCGGTAGCGTAGGGCGGCATGTTGTAGTGGAGCATGAAGCGCTCCCGGTATTCGCCCGCGAGCGCGTCGATGATTTGCTCGTCGCGTCCGGTGCCGAGCGTCACTGTGACCAGCGCCTGCGTCTCGCCGCGCGTGAACAGCGCCGAGCCGTGGGTGCGCGGCAGCACGCCGACGCGGATCCCGATCGGCCGCACGGTACGCGTATCGCGGCCGTCGATGCGCGGCTCGCCGTCCAGGATTTGGCCGCGCACGATCTTCGATTCCAGGTTGAAAATAATGTCGCCCAGCTCACGGGCGTCGAGCGTCGTGCCGGACGCCTGCGCCTCGCTCTGCACCTTTTCCAGCGCCGCCTTGCGCGTCTCGGCCAGGCGCGTGTTGCGCGCCTGCTTCTGCTTCATGCGGAAGGCCTCGCGCAGGTCGCTTTCCGCAAGCTCCGCAATGCGCGCCACCACCGCCTCGTTCTTCGCCGGCGGCTGCCAGTCCCAGGCGGGTTTGCCGGCGACTTCGGCCAACTCGTGGATCGCCTGGATTGCGGCCTGCATCTGCTCATGGCCGTGCACGACTGCGCCGAGCATCACGTCCTCGGACAATTCGAGCGCCTCGGACTCGACCATCAGGACGCCCTGCTCCGTGCCCGCCACCACCAGGTTGAGCTGCGATTCCTTCAGCTCGGTGAGCGTCGGGTTCAATACGTACTGCCCGCCCACGTAACCCACCCGGCAGGCGCCGATCGGGCCGTTGAACGGCATGCCCGAAAGGGTCAGCGCCGCCGAGACTGCGATCAATGCAGGAATGTCCGAATCCACCTCGGGATTGAGCGACATCACCGTCGCCACCACCTGCACCTCGTTGAAGAAGCCGTCCGGGAACAGCGGCCGTATCGGGCGGTCGATCAGCCGGCAAGTCAGGGTTTCCTTTTCGGTCGGCCGGCCCTCGCGCTTGAAGAAGCCGCCGGGGATCTTGCCCGCGGCATAGGTCTTCTCAATGTAATCGACGGTGAGGGGGAAAAAATCCTGGCCCGTGCGCGGCTGCTTGGCGGCGACCACGGTGGCGAGCACCACCGTGTCGTCCATCGTGCACACGACGGCGCCATGCGCCTGGCGGGCGATTTCGCCGGTCTCGAGGGTGACCTGGTGCTTGCCGTAGGTGAAAGTCTTCTTGATCGGGTTCAAAGGGGATCCTCTGGTGGGTGCGCAAGCAATAACGCCCATCGCTGCACGATGGGCGTCGTTTGCTACGTCATTCGGGGAAAGTTACTTGCGCAGTCCGAGCCGCTCGAGCAGCGAGCGGTACTTGTCCGCGTCCGTGCGCCGCAGGTAATCGAGCAGCTTGCGGCGCTGGCTGACCATCTTGAGCAGCCCACGGCGCGAATGAAAATCCTTGACGTGGGCCTTGAAATGATCGGTCAGGCTGTTGATGCGCTCGGTGAGCAGAGCGATCTGCACTTCCGGCGATCCAGTGTCGTTGCCCGCCCGCTGGTACTGCTTGACGACTTGCGCTTTCTGCGCAACCTGCAATCCCATGGTGACTTCTCTCTTTTCTGTCTTCGCGTGAACCGGGGATTTTAGCCGAGAGCACCCAGAAGCCACAAGTTTTTTCTTGCCTTTTCAGCCGCTTGCAACGCTTACGGCGCCCTCGGCAAGCAACCGCAGCGGCCGCAACTCGCGTCCGGCACCGGGTTCGCCGACGCCGATCAGGCGGTCTGGCCCCGCATACACCCTGCAACGACCCTCCGGGGGCGCATCCAGCGCCACCGCCTGCCCCAAGGTAAAGCGTGCCGCCAGCGCCGTGCCAAGCTCGACGCGGGGCAGATCCGCAAGCAGGCTGTCCACAGGAAGCAGGCGCGCGTCGCGCTCGGCGTCGCCCATCGCCCGCAGCGCCTCCAGGCCGACCGCCTGGTCTATGCGGAAGCGGCCGACCGCCGTGCGGCGGAGCGCCGCAAGGTGGGCCCCGGTTTGCAGCTCGGTGCCGAGATCCGCCGCCAACTGGCGCACATAGGTGCCCTTCGAGCAACGGACACGAAGCCGCAAGGTATCGCCGCTGCGCTCCATCAACACGAGCGCGTGCACGGTGACCCGGCGGGCGGCGCGCTCGACCGATTGGCCGCGGCGCGCCAGCTCGTAAAGCGGGCGCCCCTGGTGCTTGAGCGCGGAGTACATCGGCGGCACTTGCTCGATCGCCCCCCGGAAGCGCTCGAGTGCCCGCCCGATGCGCGCGTCATCGAGGTCCACGGCATGCTGCGCTGTCACCGCCCCTTCGGCATCGCCGGTGTCGGTCGCTATGCCGAGCCTGACCTCGGCCAGGTACTCCTTGTCCGAGTCGAGCGCGAATTGCGCGAACTTGGTGGCCTCGCCGAACAGCAGCGGCAGCAGCCCCGAGGCGAGCGGGTCGAGGGTGCCGCCGTGCCCTGCCTTGCGGGCGTGCAGCAGCCGCTTTGCCTCCTGCAATACGCGGTTGGAGGAGAGGCCGGAGTCCTTGTCGAGCAACAGAACGCCGTCCAGCCGGCGCACCATCAGGGCTTTGGCTGCACGCTGTCGATGAGCTGCGACAGGCGCGCGCCGCGCTCGATCGACTCGTCGTAGGCAAAGCGCAGCTCCGGGGTCACGTAAAGCTTGATGCGCCGCGCGAGCTGCGAGCGCAGAAACCCGGCCGCACGGCGCAGGCCGTCGGCGGCTTCCGGCACGTGCGACACGTCGAGGCAGGTGAAATAGACGGTGGCGTGCGCGCAGTCGGGCGAGACCTCGACTGCGGTCAGCGTGATCATGCCGACGCGCGGGTCGCGCAGTTCGCGGCGCACGATCTCCGAGAGCTCGCGCTGGATCTGGTCGCCGACCTTCTGCGCGCGCCCTGTCTTGCGCGCCATCGCGGGCCTACAGCGTCCGCGCGACCTCGAGGATCTCGAACACCTCGAACTGGTCGCCTTCCTTGAGTTCCTGGAAGTTCTTGAGCGACATGCCGCACTCGAAGCCGGATTTCACTTCGCGCACATCGTCCTTGAACCGCTTGAGGGTGTCGATCTCGCCGCTGTGGATGACGACGTTGTCGCGCAGCACCCGCAACTGGGCGCCGCGCTTCACCAGGCCCTCCAGCACGTAGCAACCGGCGACCGTGCCCACCTTGGAGATGCGGAACACCTGGCGCACCTCGACCAGGCCGAGCACCTGCTCCCTCTTCTCCGGCGCGAGCATGCCACCCAGAGCCGCCTTGATCTCTTCCACCGCGTCGTAGATGACGTCGTAGTAGCGGATGTCGACGCCGGAAGACTCGGCCAGCTTGCGCGCCGCGGCGTCGGCGCGGGTGTTGAAGCCGATGATCACGGCGCGGGAGGCGAGCGCGAGGTTGACGTCCGACTCGGTGATGCCGCCGACGCCGCCGTGCACCACGCCCACCTTGACCTCGTCCGTCGAGAGCCGTGTCAACGCGTGCACCAGCGCTTCCTGCGAACCCTGTACGTCCGCCTTGATGAGCAGCGACAGCGTCTTCTTGCCGCCTTCGGCCATCTGGTCGAACATGTTTTCCAGCTTGGCGGCCTGCCGCCGGGCGAGCTTGACGTCGCGGAACTTGCCCTGGCGGAACAGCGCGATCTCTCGCGCCTTGCGCTCGTCGGTGATGACGACCATCTCGGCGCCCGCATGGGGCACGTCGGACAGGCCTTGCAACTCAACCGGGATCGAGGGCCCCGCAGATTGCACCGGCTTGCCGTTCTCGTCCAGCATCGCGCGCACCCGGCCATACACCGCGCCGATGAGAACCACGTCGCCGCGGTTCAGGGTGCCGGACTGCACCAGCAGCGTCGCCACCGGGCCGCGGCCCTTGTCCAGGCGCGCCTCGATCACCACCCCCTTGGCGGGCGCGGCCACCGGCGCCTTCAATTCCTTCACCTCGGCCTGCAGCAGCACCTGCTCCAGCAGCATGTCGATGCCCTCGCCGGTCTTTGCCGACACCGGGACGATCGGCGAGTCGCCGCCGAGATCCTCGGGCACCACGCCGTGGCCGAGCAGTTCCTGCCTCACTTTCTCCGGATTGGCTTCGTGCTTGTCGATCTTGTTGATGGCGACCACCAGCGGCACCCCGGCTGCCTTGGCATGGTTGATCGCCTCGATGGTCTGCGGCATGACGCCATCGTCCGCGGCGACCACGAGAACCACGATATCGGTCACTTTGGCGCCCCGCGCCCGCATCGCTGTGAATGCTTCGTGGCCGGGCGTATCGAGGAACGTGATTACCCCGCGTGGCGTCTCGACATGGTAGGCGCCGATGTGCTGGGTGATGCCGCCGGCCTCGCCGGCTGCCACCTTGGTGCGCCGGATGAAGTCGAGCAGCGAAGTCTTGCCATGGTCCACATGGCCCATGACCGTCACCACGGGGGGACGCGGCTCCGGTTCGGCCGCGCCCATCGGCTCGGCTTCGATCACGTAGGCCTCCGGATCGTCGAACTTCGCCGCCTTGGCCTTGTGCCCCATTTCCTCGACCACGATCATCGCGGTCTCCTGGTCCAGGACCTGGTTGATGGTGACCATGTTGCCAAGCTTCATCAGCGCCTTGATCACCTCGGCCGCCTTGACCGCCATGCGGTGCGAGAGCTCGCCCACGGTGATGGTTTCCGGCACCGCGATCTCGCGCACCACCGGCTCGGCGGGCGCACTGAAGGCCGGCTGCTCGCTGGTCTGGCTGCTGCGGCGGTGACCGGCCCCGCGCGGGCCATGCCATCCGCCCACGCCGCCGCCGGAGTCGCCCCGCGTCTTGATCTGCCGGCGGCGCGTCGCATCGCCGCGCAGCACCGTGACCTCTTTGACCTTCTTCGGCTTTTTCTCGCCCTTGACCTCCCGGGCATGCAGCGTGCCGTCCTTGAGCGCCGCCGTAGTCGCACCGGGCGCCGCCACCGTCGCCGGCAGCACCTGTGGCGCGGCGCTGGCATCGCGTTGCGCTTCCTTCTGCTCGACTTCGCGGCGCTCGCGTTCCTGCTTCTCACGCAGCTCGCTCGCCTGGATCTCGGCCAGCTGCTGCTGGCGGCGCTGCTCCTGCTCGCGCAGCTCCAGCTCATGGGCGTCGATTGCATGCGGCGCCGGTGGCGGCAATTCCGCCGCGCTAGCGGCCGCCGCCAGCTCGGCGGGATCGCGCTTCACGAACACGCGCTTCTTGCGCACCTCCACCTGGATGGTGCGCGCCTTGCCCATCGCGTCGGACTTCTTGATCTCGCTCGAATGCTTGCGCGTGAGCGTGATCTTGTTCTTGGCCTCGATCGAGCCGTGCGAACGCCGCAGGTAGGCGAGCAGCTTGGACTTGTCCTGCTCGGACAGCGCGTCCTCGGGAACGCGCTTCTCCACGCCCGCGGCGCGCAGCTGCTCGAGCAGCACCGAAGGCGGAACCTTGAGTTCGCTCGCGAACTGGGCGACGCTGGTCTGGGCCACGGTGCTCACGCCCCCTTCTGCGCCGGCTCGGGCTGCGCTTCGGCAGCGAACCAGTGCGCACGCGCCGCCATGATCAGGCCCTTGGCGCGCGCATCGTCCACGCCCGTCATCTCGGAGAGCTCGTCCACCGCCAGGTCGGCGAGCGCATCGCGCGTCTTGACGCCGCCCTGCGCCAGCTTGGCGGCGAGCTGCGTGTCCATGCCCTCGAGCTGCAGCAGCGACTGCTCCACGCCCTCAAGACTCTCTTCGCTCGCGATCGCCTGCACCAGCAGCGCGTTGCGCGCCCGGCTGCGCAGCTCGTTGACGGTGTTCTCGTCGAAGGCGTCGATCTCCAGCATCTCGTTGATTGGCACGTACGCCACTTCCTCGAGCGAGGAAAAGCCCTCCTGGATGAGGATGCCGGCGACCTCCTCGTCGACATCCAGCTTGTCTATGAAAAGCGCCTTGAGGCGGCCCGATTCCTCCTGCTGCTTCTTGGTGGACTCCTCCTCGGTCATCAGGTTGATGGTCCACCCGGTGAGCTCCGAGGCGAGGCGCACGTTCTGGCCGCTGCGGCCAATGGCGATGGCGAGGTTCTCCTCGTCCACCACCACGTCCATGGCGTGTTTCTCCTCATCCACCAGGATCGAGCTCACTTCGGCCGGCGCCAGCGCGCCGATCACGAATTGCGCCGGATCGGCGGCCCAGAGCACGATGTCGACGCGCTCCCCGGCGAGTTCCTGGGTCACGGCCTGCACGCGCGAGCCGCGCATGCCGACGCAGGTGCCGATCGGCTCGATGCGCCGGTCATTGGTGTGCACCGCGATCTTGGCGCGGATCCCGGGATCGCGCGCCGCCGACTTGATCTCCAGCAGTTTTTCCTCGATCTCCGGCACCTCGAGCTCGAACAGCTTCATGATGAACTGCGGCGCGGTGCGCGACAGCACCAGTTGTGGGCCGCGCGCGCCGCGGTCGATCTTCATCACCCAGGCGCGCACCCGATCGCCGATGCGCAGGTTCTCCTTCGGGATCATCTGCTCGCGCGGCAGCATCGCTTCCAGGCGCCCTGATTCGACGATCGCGCTGCCGCGCTCCATGCGCTTTACCGTGCCGGTCACCAGCTCGTCGCCGCGGCCGAGGAAGTCGTTCAGGATCTGCTCGCGCTCGGCATCGCGGATGCGCTGCAGGATCACCTGCTTGGCGGTCTGCGCGCCGATGCGGCCGAACGGGATCGCCTCGAGCGGTTCCTCGATGAAGTCCTCGAGCTTGATGTCGGCGCGCGCCTTCTGCGCCTCCGACAGCGTCACCATCTGGGCCGGCACCATCTCCAGCGTGTCGTCGGCCACCACTTTCCAGCGGCGGAACGACTCGTGGTTGCCGGTGTTGCGGTCGACCGCAACGCGCACGTCGACGTCCTCGCTGAAGCGCTTCTTGGTCGCCGAGGCGAGCGCCAGTTCGAGCGCGCCGAAAACCACGTCGCGATTGACGTTCTTCTCGCGCGCCAGCGCGTCTACCAGCAGTAGAATTTCTCGGCTCATACGTGCTCTCTCCAGTTGCTACAGGTCCGGCACCAGCCGGGCCCGATCTATTCCATCCAGCGGCAGCGCCACCAGCTGCCCTTCCACTTCCACGGTGGCGACCCCGTCCTCCACGCTGCGCAGCACGCCGACGAAGCGCCTGCGCCCGCCCGCGTCCGGCGCCCGCATGCGCACATCCGCCTTGCGGCCCGCGAAGCGGGCGAAATCCGCGGCCTTGCGCAGCGGTCGGTCCAGCCCCGGCGACGACACCTCGAGCCGGTCGTAGTCGATCCCTTCGACCGCGAAAACCCGCGACAGGTGCCGGCTGACATCGGCGCAGTCATCCAGCGTGACCCCGCCCGGCCGGTCGACAAAGATGCGCAGCTGGCGTCCCCGGTTGGACACTTGCGCGTCCACCAGTTCGTAGCCCATCCCCGCGAGGGTGGACTCCACAATGCCCGCTAACGCCAACACGCCCGCCGCCTTTCTGGACGAGCCACAAACAAAAAATGGGCCGAAGCCCATCTTTGCGTGGATGCAAAATGCCCGCCCCACCGTGAAACGTTTGAAGTTTAACAGCTTTAAGCTATGCGGACAACGATTCCGGGGGCGTGGCGACGCTCAGGCGGCGCACTTCTTCGGGCGCCAGCTCGACCCACTGGCCAGGCTTCAATGATGACGGCAAGTGCACCGCACCGTAACGGATCCGGATGAGGCGGTTCACTTTGCCGCCGACCGCCTCGAACAGTCGCCGCACCTCGCGCTTGCGGCCTTCGACGAGCACGACGCGATACCAGCGGTTGGCGCTCTCCGCGCGGCCGCGTTCCATCGGCTTGAGCCGCAGGAAGCGCGCCTCGCCGTCATCGAGCTGCACGCCCGCAAGCAACTGCCGCTCGGCATCCGGACTCAATGCGCCGAGCACGCGTACCGCGTACTCGCGCTCGATCTGGTGCCGCGGGTGCATGAGCCGGTTGGCGAGTTCGCCCGAATCGGTGAACAGCAGCAGGCCGCAGGAGTTCAGGTCGAGCCGCCCGACCGCGATCCAGCGCCCGTCGCGCAAGCGCGGCAGCTGCGCAAACGCCGTCGGCCGCCCTTCCGGGTCGCTACGGGTGACGAGCTCGCCTACGGGCTTGTGGTACGCGATGACCCGCGCCGGCTGCGCGCTGCGCCGCAGCAGCACCAGCTTGCCGTCGAGCGCGATCGGGTCGCCCGGCGAGGCGCGGTCGCCGAGCTTTGCCACCGCGCCCGCGACTGTGACCCGCCCAGCGGCGATCCAGGTCTCGATTTCCCGCCTCGAGCCCAGCCCCGCGCCAGCGAGCAGCTTCTGCAGCCGCTCCTTGCGCGCCTCACTCCGCGCCGGCAGCGGCAACGGGTGCGGTCGGCTCGTTGGCGGCGGGCTGCGCCGGCGCAGGCGGAAGCTCCAGGGTCTTGGCGATCTCCTCGAGCGGCGGCAACTCCTCCAGCGAGCGCAACCCGAGGTCGTCGAGGAACGCCTTGGTGGTGGCGTAAAGCGCCGGCCGCCCGGGCGTGTCGCGATGGCCGACGACGTCGATCCAGCCGCGGCTCTCCAGGGTCTGGATGATTTGCGCCGAGACCGTCACGCCGCGGATGTCCTCGATGTCGCCGCGCGTCACCGGCTGCCGGTAGGCGATGATGGCGAGCGTCTCCATCACGGCGCGCGAGTAGCGCGGCAGCTTGTCCGGATTGAGCCGCTCTACGAACGGCTGGAACTCGGGCCGGGTCTGAAAGCGCCAGCCGCTGGCGAGATTGACCAGCTCGACCGCGCGCCCGCTCCACTCTTCGCGCAATTCGTCGAGCAGGCGCCGGAGCGTATCGGGGCCGATCTGGTCGTCGAACAGGCGCTTCAGATCCTGCAGTGGCACCGGCTCCTGGGAGGTCAGCAGCGCCGCCTCGATGATGCGTTTGGTTTCAGTGGGGCTCGGCATGGGCGATGCGGACGTAAATCGGCGAGTAGGGCTCCGCCTGTGTGATGTCGAGGAGCGATTCCCGTGCTAACTCGAGCAGCGCGAGGAACGTCACCACCAGCACGGCGACACCGCGCGATGGCTCGAACAACTCGAGGAACTCGAGCACGCGGTGCTCCCGCAGGCGGCGCAGGATCTGGCTCATGTGCTCGCGCACCGACAGCTCCTCGCGCAATACGCGGTGATGCGCCGAGAGCCGCGCGCGATACAGCAGCGTGCGCCACGCCTCGGCGAGGTCGGGCGGGTGCACCTCCGGCAGCCGCTCGCTCAGGGTGCGCTCGATCCACACCGAGATCGCGATCACCTCGCGTCCCGCCTGCGGCAGCGCGTCGAGCTTCTGCGCCGCCTGCTTCATCCTTTCGTATTCGAGCAGCCGGCGCACCAGCTCGGCCCTCGGGTCCGCCTCCTCCTCGCTCGCGGCGGGCGGCCGCGGCAGCAGCATGCGCGACTTGATCGCCATCAGCATCGCCGCCATCACCAGGTAGTCCGCCGCCAACTCGAGGTTCTTGGCGCGCATCAGCTCGACGTAATCGAGGTATTGCCGCGTGAGCGGCGCCATGGCGATGTCGAGGATGTCGAGGTTCTGCTTGCGGATCAGGTACAGCAGCAGGTCGAGCGGTCCCTGGAACGCCTCGAGCATGATTTCGAGCGCATCCGGCGGGATGTACAGGTCCGCCGGCAGCTCGATCATCGGCTCGCCGTAGATGCGTGCGACCGGATGCGGGATGGTTCCCTGCGGCGCTGCTTCGCTCATCAACTGTAGTCCAGGCCCATTGCCTCGCGCACCTCGCGCATGGTTTCACCCGCCAGCTTGCGCGCCTTGTCGCAGCCGTCGGCGATGATGTTCTTCACCAGCGTCGGATCATCCAGGTAAGTCTGCGCGCGCTCGCGTATCGGCGCCAGCTCGACCAGCATGTTCTGGATCACCGGCTGCTTGCACTCCAGGCAGCCGATGCCGGCAGTGGTGCAGCCCTTATGCACCCACTGCCGCAGCGTCTCGTCGGAATACACCAGGTGCAGCTGCCACACCGGGCAGCGCTCGGGGTTGCCCGCATCGCTGCGCTTCACGCGCGCCGGGTCGGTCGGCATGGTGCGGATCTTCTTGCTCACCTGCTCGGGCTCCTCGCGCAGCGCGATCGCGTTGCCGTAGGACTTGGACATCTTCTGCCCGTCGAGGCCCGGCATTTTCGCCGCCTCGGTGAGCAGCGCCTCGGGCTCTACCAGGATGTGCCGCCCGCCGCCCTCGAGCCAGCCGTACAAGCGCTCTCGGTCTCCGTGCGGCAGGTTCTGCTGCTCCTCGAGCAGCGCCCGCGCGCGCGCCAAGGAGTCGTTGTCGCCGCCCTCGATGAACTTGGTGCGCAGCTCGTTGAAAAGGCGCGCTTTTTTGGAGCCCATTTTCTTCACCGCGGCCTTGGCCTTATCCTCGAAACCCGCCTCGCGGCCGTACAGATGGTTGAAGCGGCGCGCCACCTCGCGCGTGAACTCCACGTGCGGCACCTGGTCCTCGCCCACCGGAACGTAGCGCGCACGGTAGATCAGGATGTCGGCCGCCTGCAGCAGCGGGTAGCCGAGAAAGCCGTAGGTCGAGAGATCACGGTCGCTGAGCTTTTCGCGCTGGTCCTTGTAGCTCGGCACGCGCTCCAGCCAGCCCAGCGGCGCCATCATGGACAAGAGCAGATGCAGCTCGGCGTGCTCCGGCACCAGCGACTGCACGAACAGCGTCGCCTGGTTCGGGTCGACGCCCGAGGCGAGCCAGTCGACCACCATTTCGGTGCCCGTCTTCTGCAGATCGCCCGGCGCTTCGTAATCGGTGGTGAGCGCGTGCCAGTCGGCGACGAAGAAAAGGCACGGGTATTCGGATTGCAGCTTGACCCAATTCTTCAACACGCCGTGGTAATGCCCCAGGTGCAGCGCGCCGGTGGGCCGCATGCCTGAGAGAACTCGGGTCTCGAACACGCCGCGCGCGCTTCTAGAGGAAAACCGCGCTGCGCAGCAGCGCCACCGAGTGCGTCACCAGCGGCCCGAGAATGCCGTCCAGCACGTTGGTCACCAGGAGCAGCAGCAGCACCGGCAGGCCCCAGGGCTCGAGCTTCGAGTACTGCCACGCCATGCGGTCAGGCAGCAGGCTTGTCAGGATGCGCCCTCCGTCGAGCGGCAGGATAGGCAGCAGGTTGAGGAACATGAACACCAGGTTCACGACGATGCCGGCCTTCGCCATCTCGGCCATCGGCGAGGTGAAGAAATTCAACGGCAGCTCTAGGGCGAGCTTGAGCAGCAGCGCCCAGCCGAGCGCCATCGCCAGGTTGGCGCCCGGGCCGGCGGCCGCCACCCAGGCCATGTGCTGCTTCGGGCGCCTGAGCGCTGAGTAATTGACCGGCACCGGCTTCGCCCAGCCGAACACGAACCTGCCGCCAGAGAGCACCAGGAGCACGATCGGGATGACGATCGTGCCGACGATATCGATGTGCCGCACCGGGTTGAGGCTGATGCGGCCCTGCGCGTAGGCAGTCAGGTCGCCGAAATGGCGCGCGACATAGCCGTGCGCCGCTTCATGCAGCGTGATCGCGAACAGCACCGGCAACGCATAGATCGCGACCGATTGGACAATCTGGGAAAGATCCATCGAAGGGGGCGAATTTTATCAGAGCGCTATTTCGCGCCCGGTTGCCGCAGCATCGGCGATGCCGAGGCGGCCGAGCGCGCCGCGGCCTTGGCGCACGACCTGCGGCTCAGCGGCGGTGAGGTCGATCACTGTGGTCGGCTCGATGCCGCAGGACCCAGAGTCGATCACCAGGTCGAGCTCACGCTCGAGGCGCGCGCGGATCTCGCGCGCATCGGATAGCGGTGCCAGGTCGCCCGGTAGCGACAGCGTCGCGGAGAGCATCGGCTCGTTCAGTTCCACGAGCAGGGCGTGCGCCACCGGGTGCTCCGGCACTCGCACGCCGATGGTCCTGCGGCGCGGGTGCAGCAGCCGCCGCGGCACCGCGCGCGTCGCGCGCAGGATAAAGGTGTAGGCGCCGGGCGTCGCCGACTTGAGCAGGCGGAACTGAATGTTGTCTACGATGGCGTAGCTTCCGATCTCGGACAGGTCGCGGCACATCAGCGTCAGGTGGTGCTTTTCGTCCACGCCGCGCACGCGCCGCAGCCGGGCGAGCGCGCGCGCGTCGCCCAAGTGGCAGCCGAGCGCGTAGCAGGAGTCGGTAGGGTAGGCGATCAGGCCGCCGTTGCGCACGATCTCCGCGGCCTGGCGCACCAGGCGCGCCTGCGGGTGGGTGGCGTGGACCTCGAAGTACTGCGCCAAGTCAGAATCCTGCGCGGCGCCGCATCGGCGCGAGCGCGCCATCGGAGGCGGTCGAGTGACAGTGCAAATCGATGTTCACGCCGTCTCGAGCAGAAAATCCTCGATCAGCTGCGCCACCTTCTCCGGCTGATCGTGATGCAGCATGTGGCCGGCCTCGGTAACCGTTTGGTAGCGCAGCTTGGCGAACGCGGCGCGGCGCGCGGCGTGCTCCTCTGCCGTCAGGCCCATGCGCTTGAGCGTATCGGACTCCGCGGCGTCCACCCAGAGCACCGGCGCCGTCACGCGCTGCCAGCAGGCATGCGATTCCTCGACCCGGTAGAGGGTGGCATTCACGATTTTGTGCGCCGGGTCGCTGCGCAGCACCACCTTGCCGTCGCCGGTTTCCTTGCCCCAGTGCCGGGCGAGGAACTCGGCCCGCTCGCGCGTCAGCCGCGAGTTGTTCTGCTGCATGCGGTCGGCGAGCGCGCCGTAGCTGTCGTAAGGCCGCAGCTTGGGTTGCGCGCGCAATTCGTCCATCCAGCGCGCATAGCGCCTGGGCGCCTGCTCGGCACGCGTCGCCGACATGCCGAAGCCTTCGAGGTTCACCAGCTTGGCGACGCGTTCGGGGCGGATGCCCGCATACAAGCTGGCGACGTTGCCGCCGAGGCTGTGGCCTACAAGATTGACCGGCGCACCGGGTTGGATGCGCTCGAGCAGCATGTCCAGGTCGCCTATGTAATCCGCGAACCAGTAGCAGTCGGCGCCCGACCACGCCGACAGGCCGTAGCCGCGCCAGTCCGGCGCCAGAACATCCCAGTCGGCGGCGAGCGCATCCACCAGGAACTGGAACGATGCCGAGACGTCCATCCAGCCGTGCAGCAGCACCATGCGGCGCGCCACGGCGCCCTTCCAGTGGCGCACGTGATAGCGCAGTCCGCGGAGGTCGAAAAACAGCGATTCACTGGCACGCATGGCGGGCGCTATGATAGCGGCCCTTTCAGCGCCGCAACGAAACCATGGCCGTTTTTTCCCTCGGCGAGCGCCGCGCAGAATTCCGCGGCGAGCACCATTTCATCGCCCACGACGCGGTGCTCGCGGGCTCGGTGATCCTCGAGAACGAAGTAAGCGTCTGGTACGGCGTCGTGATCCGCGCAGACAACGACCGCATCCATATCGGCGCGCAAAGCAACATTCAGGACGGGGCCATATTGCACGTCGATCCAGGTTACCCGCTGACGCTCGGCGCGCGAGTGAGCGTCGGCCACAAGGCGATGCTGCACGGCTGCAGCGTAGGCGACGGCACCCTGATCGGCATCAACAGCGTGGTGCTGAACGGCGCCAAAATCGGCGCCGGAACTCTCATCGGCGCCAACACCCTGATCGCCGAAGGCAAGGAGATTCCGCCCGGGGTGCTGGTGGTGGGCTCGCCCGGCAAGGTGCTGCGCGAGCTCCGGCCTGAGGAACGCGCGCTGCTGGAAAAAATCGCCGCCGGCTACGTCGAGCGCGGCAAGCTCTTCCGCCGCGAGCTTCGCGAGCAGTCGCTGCCGCCCTCCGCTCGCTGACGCAGTTACCTCGGCGCCATGCGAATGGCGCCATCCAGGCGAATGGTTTCGCCGTTCAGCATCTCGTTCTCTACGATGTGGCGCGCGAGCGCCGCGTATTCCACCGGGTTGCCCAGGCGCGAGGGGAACGGCACTTGCTTGCCGAGCGACTCCTGCGCCTCCTTCGGCAGCCCGAGCAGCATCGGCGTGAGGAACAGGCCCGGCGCGATGGTGACCACGCGGATGCCGTTGCGCGACAGGTCGCGCGCGATCGGCAGCGTCATGCCGACAATGCCGCCTTTGGAGGCTGAGTAGGCCGCCTGGCCAATCTGGCCATCGAACGCCGCCACCGATGCCGTATTGACGATGACGCCGCGCTCGCCCGCCGCGTTGGGCCCAGCCTTCGCCATGGCATCGGCGGCCAGCCGAATCATGTTGAAGGTGCCGATCAGGTTGATGTTGATGACGCGCGTGAAGTTGGCGAGGTTGTGCGGTGCGTCCTTGCCGATGGTGCGCTCGGCGACGCCGATGCCGGCGCAGTTGACCAGCACATGCAGGCCGCCGTACTCCTTCAGCGCGAGCGCCACCGCCGCCTGGCCATCGGCTTCCCTGGTGACGTCGCACTTGATGAACTTGCAGCCGAGTTCCTTGGCGTGCTTCTCGCCGGTTTCGACCTGCAGATCGGCGATCACCACCTTGCCGCCGTTTTCCGCGGCCATGCGCGCAGTGGCTCCGCCCAGGCCCGAGGCGCCGCCGGTGACGAGGAAAACGCTGTTCTTGATCTGCATGTGGACTCCGATGAAATGACCGGTGGAATAAGGCGGCGATTATAATTCACGCCCCTCCATGGCGCGCCTCGGTTTCGATCTTTCATTCGAGCAGCTCTACCGGCGCGACGGCCTGGAGCGCGTGGACGCGGCGTTCCTGCAGTTCCTCGGCGAAGCCGATGCGCCGCTGCGCGATCGGCTGCTCGCGGCGCGCGCCAACCCGCAACGGCTCGCCGCCAAATCCGAATCCGATCTGCTGATCGCGCTTGCGCCGCATCTGGACGACTTTCTCGCGCGGCTGTTCGCGATCGAGGCCGAAGCGCAGGCGCTGGCCGCGCGCCACCACAACTTCGCCCCGCTGTATTCGGTCAAGCGCCTGTTCGTGCAGCGCCGCGCCTTGCACAAGGTCAAGCCCGAGGAGGCCGCGGCGCTAGACGGCACCGCAGTGGAACAGGAACTGCGCGCGCTGTTCGACGGGCAGTTCACCGAGCTCGCGTTCGCGCGCCACGTCACCGAATGGCAGAAAGACGAGGCCGCCAATGGCGGGCGGCTCGAGCTCGCGGCGCGCTACGCGGCTTGGGCTGCGACCACGCCCGAAGGTAGGGCCAAGCACCGTGGCGGCGTGCTTTTCAAGGCGCCGCGCAAGCTCGACTACATGCGCCTGGTGCCGGTGAAAACCGACGACTCGCGCGGCTACGCGCGCCATTCGCTCGCGCACCTGCGGCGCCGCGAGGGTTTCGCGCTTACCGATCCGGGAACGGACCTCGTGGGCGCGCTCGACCAGGCGAACTACTGCATCTGGTGCCACGAGCAGGGCAAGGACTCCTGCTCCAAGGGGCTGAAAGAGAAGGCGCCGGCGACCGGCTACCGCAAGTCGCCGCTGGGGACCGCGCTCGCCGGCTGCCCGCTGGAGGAGAAGATCTCCGAGTTCCATCTGGTCAAGGCGCGCGGCCAGGCGCTCGCCGCGCTGGCGATGATCTGCGTCGATAATCCGATGGTCGCCGCCACCGGCCACCGCATCTGCAACGACTGCATGAAGGCCTGCATCTACCAGAAGCAGGAGCCGGTCGATATCCCGCAGGCGGAGACGCGGACCCTCAAGGACATACTCGGGCTGCCCTGGGGCTTCGAGATTTACTCGCTGCTCACGCGTTGGAACCCGCTCAACGTGCACCGCCCGCTGCCGTTGCCGGACACAGGCCGCAAGGTGCTGGTGGTAGGCCTCGGCCCCGCTGGCTTCACGCTGGCGCACCACTTGATGAACGACGGCCACACCGTGGTCGGCATCGACGGCCTCAAGATCGAGCCTCTGCCGGCAGCGCTCTCTGGCGTGGACGCGCTCAGCCGGCGCTTGGCGTTCGAGCCGGTGCGCGATGCGCTCGATCTCTACGAGCCGCTCGACAAGCGCGCCATGGCCGGCTTCGGCGGCGTCGCCGAGTACGGCATCCCGGTGCGCTGGGACAAGAACTTCCTCAAGCTGGTGCGGCTGCTGCTCGAGCGCCGCGCCGAGTTCGCCATGTTCGGCGGCGTGCGCTTCGGCGGCACGCTCGCGCTCGAGGACGCCTGGGCGCTCGGCTTCGACCATGTCGCGCTATGCGTCGGTGCGGGCGGCCCCACGGTGCTCGACATTCCCAACGGCCTGGCGCGCGGCGTGCGCGCCGCCTCCGACTTCCTCATGGCGCTGCAATTGACCGGCGCGGCGAAGCAGGATTCGATCGCCAACATGCAGCTGCGCCTGCCGGTGGTGGTGATCGGCGGCGGGCTCACGGCGATCGACGCCGCCACCGAGTCGCTCGCCTACTACGTGGCGCAGGTGGAGAAATTCCTCGCGCACTACGAGGCGCTTTCGAAGGAGAGCGGCGAGGACGCGATCCGCGCCGGCTGGGACGACTACGAGCGCGAGATCGCCGAGGAATTCCTGGCGCACGCGCGCGCGATCCGCGGCGAGCGCCGGGAGGCAGCGCGCGAAGGCCACGCGCCGCGCATCGTGGAGCTGTTGCAGCACTGGGGCGGGGTGACGATCGCCTACCGCCGGCGCCTCGTGGACAGCCCCTCTTACACGCTCAACCACGAGGAGGTGGAGAAAGCGCTCGAGGAAGGCATCTGGTTCGCCGAGAACCTCGCTCCCGTCGCCGTCGATGTGGACCACTACGGCGCGGCGCGCGGCATCCGCCTCAAGCACGCGCCCAGCGGCAAGGAGCACTGGCTCCCCGCGCACACGGTGTTCGTCGCCGCGGGCACGCAGCCGAACACGGTGCTCGCGCGCGAGCACGCGACAGAGTTCACGCTGGACGGGAAGTATTTCGCCGCTTGCGACGAAGCGGGCAATCCGGTCAAGCCGCAGCCCTCCACTTCCAAGCCCGATGCGGTACGCGTGCTGCTCTCGCGGCAGGCCGACGGCCGCTGCGTCAGCTTCTTCGGTGACGTGCATCCGTCCTATTTCGGCAACGTCGTCAAGGCGATGGGCTCGGCGAAGCAGGGCTACCCAGTGGTGTCGCGCGTGCTCGGCGCGCGCGCGCCCGCAAGCAATGCGTCGCGCCAACCATTTTTCGCCGCGCTCGCCGGCCAGCTCGTGGCGACGGTCGAGCGCGTAGAGCGCCTCACGCCTACGATCGTAGAGGTCGTGATGCGCGCGCCGCTCGCCGCACGCAAATTCCGTCCCGGCCAGTTCTACCGGCTGCAGAACTTCGAGTCGCTCGCCCCCGTGGTGCACGGCACGCGCATGCAGATGGAAGGCCTCGCCATGACCGGCGCCTGGATGGACCGCGACCAGGGCCTGGTGTCGATCATCGCGCTCGAGATGGGCGGCTCGAGCGACCTGTGCGCGATGCTGCAGCCGGGCGAGCCGGTGATCCTGATGGGACCTACCGGCGCGCCTACCGAAACTCCCGGCGGCGAGACCGTGGTGCTGTGCGGCGGCGGGCTGGGCAACGCGGTGCTGTTCTCGATCGGCGCCGCGTTCCGCGCCGCCGGCTCGAAGGTGCTTTATTTCGCCGGCTACAAGAAGGTGCAGGACCGCTACAAGGTAAGCGAGATCGAGAACGCCGCCGACGTCGTGGTCTGGTGCTGCGACGAGCAGCCCGGCTTCGAGCCGCGCCGGACGCAGGCCCTGCGCGTCATCGGCAACATCGTGCAGGCGATGGCCGCCTATGCCGCAGGGCGCCTGGGCAAGCCCGCGATCCGGCTCGAGGACGCCGACCGCATCATCGCCATCGGCTCCGACAGGATGATGGCGGCGGTGGCGCGCGCACGCCACGACCTGCTCAAGGGCCACCTCAACCCGCGCCACGTCGCCATCGGCTCGATCAATTCGCCGATGCAATGCATGATGAAGGAGATCTGCGCGCAGTGCCTGCAGCCGCACCGCGACCCGCAGACCGGCGAGACCAGCTACGTGTTCTCCTGCTTCAACCAGGACCAGCCCCTCGACCGCGTCGAGTTCGGCGTGCTGAACGATCGCCTGAAGCAGAACTCCCTCGCCGAGAAGCTCACCGCGAAGTGGCTGCGGCATTGCATGCCGGAGCTGAAGAAACAGCGTAAATTTGTGTAGTAGCCGCGACTGATCGTAGTTATGCCCGCCTACGCCAGGCCGACCCGCGTCGATGAAGCGCTGAAAGTACTTGCGCAGGGCGGTTGCGCGGTGCTCGCCGGCGGCACCGACCACTACCCGGCGCGGGTAGGGCGCGCGCCCGACGAAGACATCCTCGACCTCACCGCGATCCGCGAGCTGCGCGGCATCGCCGAGCGGCGTGACCACTGGCGTATCGGCGCGACCACCACCTGGACGGAGGTGATCGAAGCGAAGCTGCCGCCGCTGTTCGATTGCCTGAAATATGCGGCCCGCGAAGTAGGCGGCATGCAGATCCAGAACGCGGGCACGGTGGCCGGAAATCTATGCAACGCCTCGCCCGCCGCGGACGGCGTGCCGCCGCTGCTCGCGCTGGGCGCCAGCGTAGAACTCGCCAGCATTCAACGAAAGCGCACGCTGCCGCTTGCCGAGTTCATCACCGGCCCGAGGAAAACGGCACTGCGCCCGGGCGAGCTGCTGAGCGCGGTGCTGGTGCCGAAGCCCAAGCACGCCGCTCGCAGCGGCTTCCTCAAGCTCGGCGCGCGCAAGTATCTCGTCATTTCCATCGCCATGGCGGCCGGGGTGATCGAGCGCGATGGCGGCATCGTGCGCGCGGCGCGCATCGCCGTGGGTGCGTGCTCGCCCGTGGCGAAGCGGCTACCGGCGCTCGAAGCGGCGTTGATCGGCAAGCCGCTGAGCAGCGATCTGGCGCGGCCCGAGCATCTGGCGGTGCTCGCGCCGATCGACGACGTCCGCGGCAGCGCCGGGTATCGCAGCGAAGCAGCGCTGGTGCTGGTGCGCCGATTGTTGGACGAGCTCGCATGAACAAGCCTCGCGCCAAATTCCTCGCCGAGGCGGTTGCCTTCACCGTCAACGGCCGCAAGGTGCGCGCCACTTCCGCGCGCGCCGCCCGCCTCGCCGACGTGCTGCGCGACGAGCTCGGCCTCACCGGCACCAAGATCGGCTGCAACGCCGGCGATTGCGGCGCCTGCACCGTGCTGCTCGATGGCCGCCAGGTGTGCTCGTGCCTCACCGCACTCGGCCAGGTCGAGGGCCGCGAAGTCCTGACCGTCGAAGGCCTCGCCGCGAAGGGAAAACTTTCCGACCTGCAGGCAGCGTTCCAGAACCACGGCGCTGCGCAGTGCGGCATCTGCACGCCGGCCATGCTGATCGCTGCGGCGGATCTGCTTGCGCGCAATCCGGACCCAGATGCCGCCGAGGTCCGGGACGCGCTCGGTGGCGTGCTGTGTCGCTGCACCGGCTACCAGAAGATCGTAGAGGCCGTGCTGGCGGCAAAGTGTAAAGTCACACTTTACACTTTGCCCGCTGCAGGCCGGGCGGTCGGGGCGCGCGCCGGCAAGGTGGACGGCATTGCCAAGCTCAATGGCACCGAGCGCTACGGCGCCGATGCGATCCCGGCGGACGCGCTCTGGCTGCGCGTCATGCGCTCGCCGCACCATCGCGCGCGCTTCCGCTTCGGCAACCTCGACGCCTGGCGCCGCGGCCTGCCGGGCATCGAGCGGCTGCTCACCGCTGCCGATGTGCCCTCGAACGGCTTCGGCATCTATCCGCACATCAAGGACCAGCCGGTGCTCGCCGCAGGCGAAGCGCGTTTCCGCGGCGAAGCGGTGGCCGCGGTGATCGGCAGCCGCGAAGCGATCGAGCGGCTCGATGCGAATGCTTTCCCGGTGAGCTGGGAGCCGCTCGAACCGGTGCTAGGCCTCGATGCGGCGATGGCGCCCAAAGCGCCGCGCGTTCAGCCAAACAAACCGGACAACTTGCTGCTCGATGGCGGCGTGAGGAAAGGCGATCCCGCCTCCGCATGGGCGCAATGCGCAGCGATCGCGGAGGCGAGCTTCGAGACCGCGTTTGTTGAGCATGCCTACATCGAGCCCGAAGCCGGCTGGGCGCGGCGCGTCGGCCACCGGATCGAGATCCATGTCTCCACGCAGACGCCTTACATGGACCGCGACGAGACCGCGCTGGTGATGAAGCTCGAGCCCGAGCAGGTGCGGATCGTGCCGAGCGCGTGCGGCGGCGGCTTCGGCGGCAAGCTCGACATGGCGGTGCAGCCGCTTATCGCGCTCGGCGCCTGGCTCACGCGCAAGCCCGTCGCCTGCGTGTACACGCGTCCCGAGAGCATGGCTTCGAGCACCAAGCGCCACCCGGCGCGCATCCACGCCAAGTTCGGCTGCGATGAGCGCGGGCGATTGCTCGCCTGCGAAATGGATGCGCTCTTCGACACCGGCGCCTACGCTAGCTGGGGTCCGACGGTCGCGACGCGGGTCCCGATCCACGCCACCGGCCCCTACCTCGTGCCGCACGTAAAGACGCGCGGTCGCGCCTACTTCACGCATTGCCATCCGTCGGGCGCGTTCCGCGGCTTCGGCGTGCCGCAGGGCGCGATCGCGCACGAAGCGCTCATGGATGAGCTCGCCGACGGCATCGGCATGGACCGGCTCGAGTTCCGGCGCGTGAACGCGCTCAAAGCGGGTGACGCCACCGCCACCGGCCAGGTGCTCGAGCATTCCGCCGGGCTCGCCGAGTGCCTCGATGCGCTCGAGCCGCATTGGCGCCGCGCCAGGCGCGAGTGCGAAACGTTCAATGCGAAGCACGCGACGCGCAAGCGCGGCGCCGGCATCGGCTGCATGTGGTACGGCATCGGCAACACCTCGCTTTCCAACCCTTCGACGATACGCGCCGCCATCCGGCCCGACTGTAAAGTCACGCTTTACAGTGGCGCGGTGGACATCGGCCAGGGCTGCAGCACCACCCTCACCCAGGTGTGCGCCGATGCGCTCGGCCTGCCGATGCAGGATTTCCACCTCGTCATGGGCGATACCGATCTCACGGCCGACGCGGGCAAGACCTCTGCCTCGCGCCAAGCCTTCGTCTCGGGCAAGGCGGCCGAGCTCGCGGGGCTGGATCTGCGTCAGAAACTCTTCGCCGCCGCCGGCGCTCCGAACGGCGCATGGCGCGACCGCGACTACCGGCTCTCGCTCGAAGGCGGCAAGCTGGTGTTCCGCAAAGGTGGCATCACCCATCGCGTGAAGCTGCGCGAGCAATTGATAGGTGAAGGCTACTTCGATCCTCCGACCAAGCCCTCGGACGCCGACGGACAGGGCGTTCCCTACGCCACTTATGCGTTCGCCGCGCAGGTCGCCGTGGTCGAGGTGGATCTCGAACTGGGCACCACCAAGGTGCTGCGCATCCACGCCGCGCACGATGTCGGCCGCGCGCTCAACCCGATCCAGGTCGAGGGCCAGATCCAGGGCGGCGCGGCGCAAGGACTCGGCATGGCGCTAATGGAGGAGTACGTTCCAGGCAAGACCGAGAACCTGCACGACTACCTGATCCCGACCATCGGCGACATGCCGCAATTCGATTGCATCCTGGTGGAGGACCCCGAGCCGCTCGGTCCCTACGGCGCCAAGGGCGTTGGCGAGCCGGGGTTGATTCCGACCGCGCCGGCGATCCTCGGTGCGATCGAGCACGCCACCGGCGTGCGCATGCGCCGCGTACCCGTGCTGCCGCATCGCTTATTGGCAGCGCTGAAAGCCAAATGAGCAACCCGCTCGACGCACGAGATCCGGAAGACGCACTGGCGCCGGATAGCGGCACGCTCGGCGGCGACGTCATCCGCTGCGACGCCTGCCCGGTGCTGTGCCGCATTCGCAAGGGGCAAAGCGGCGCCTGCGACCGCTACGCCAACGAGAACGGCAAACTGGTGCGCCTCGACCCGCTGCTGATCCTTCAGCGTGGCAGCGCGGCGGTGCCGTTCCTCGAGCCCGGCAAGCCTTGGGACGGCAAGCTGATCTCCGCGTCGAACACCTTCGTCACCGGGGTCGGCGCAACCACCACCTACCCCGACTACAAACCCGCGCCGTTCATCGTCGCCTCTAAATTCGAAGGCGTGGACGTGGTGACGGTGGTCACCGAGGGGATTTTTTCCTACTGCGGCCTGAAGGTGAAGATCGACACCGACCGCTTTCTCGGCCCCGAGCAGGCGGCGGTGCGCGTCGCAGGCGAGCAGATCGGGCACGTCACCACCGCGGAATACGGCTCGCAGATGCTGTCGCTCGGCGGCGTGCGCCACCTCACCGGCGGCTCGAAGAAGGAAGGCACGGTCACCTGCGAGGCGCTGCTCAAGCTCTCCAATAAGGAGGCGGTAGAACTGCAGGTGGACGGCGGCACCACAGTGCGGGTGCAGGCGGGCGAGGCGCCGGTGGTGAATGGCGCACACGAGGCGCGCATGCGGGTGGGCTGCGGCAGCGCCACCATCGGTATCTTCGCCAAGCAGTGGCACGGCCATGCCGACGAGGTGATCGTAGTGGACGACCACATCACCGGCGTGCTCACCGAGCACCAAGCCGGGCGTTTCCTCGACATGCGGCCGGCCGGTATCCGCGTGCGCGGCCGCAAGTCCACGCCGGGGCGCTATTTCAAGGTCGCCGAGCCAGGCATGGGCTGGGGCGGCACCGACATCACCGATCCGCTCGCGATCGTGGAGAAAATAGATCCCAAAACCGCCTGGCCGGGAATGCGTCTGCTGATGGTCTCGACTACCGGCGAGGACGCCGAATGGTTCGTGCTCGACGAAGCGCTCAAGCCGCGGAAAGCGCCGATGCCCGAGCCGGTGCGCAAAGTGGTGGAGCGCATCGCGGAGAACTGCGAGCCGGCGCTGTGCACGGTGCTGTTCATGGGCGGCGCCGGCGGCTCGCTGCGCGCCGGCGTGACCGAGAACCCGGTGCGCCTTACGCGCTCGGTGAAGGAACTGATCACGCGCGTCACCTGCGGCGGTGCGCCGGTTTACGTCTGGCCCGGCGGCGGCATCACCGTGATGGTGGACGTGCTGCGCATGCCGGAGCGCTCTTTCGGCTACGTGCCGACGCCCGCGCTGGTGCTGCCGATCGAATTCACGCTGCCGCTCGCTGCCTATGGCGCGATGGGCGGGCATATGGATCGCGTCGTTACACTGGACGAGGCGCTGCGCCGCGCCGAGTTCAAGTCGGAGCCCTGGCGCGAAGCAAATCCCTGGCCCGTAGGCAAAGCATGAGTGGTCCCGTCCACGCAATCCTCCCCGGCGGCCGGCTGCACCTGCAGCACGGTCCCATCGACTTGGTGATCGAAGCCTGGGGTGAGCAGCACGAGGTCGCCACCGCCTACGAGCAGGCGTGGCAGCACTTTCACGACATCCTGGGGACGCTGGTCGCGGAGTTGCCGCTTCTGCGCGCGGCGGTCGGTGCGGCCTATCCGCTCGCGCGCGGGCCAGTGGCGCGCCGCATGGTCGCGGCGGTCTGGCCGCTCCGCGAAGTGTTCATCACGCCGATGGCGGCGGTCGCCGGCAGCGTCGCCGACGAAATTCTCGCCGCGCTGTGCGCGGGTAGGCGCCTCGACAAGGCATTTGTGAACGACGGCGGCGACATCGCGCTGCATCTCGCGCCGCATCAACGCCTCGATACCGGGATCGTGGCCGATCCGCGCCGTCCCATGCTCTGCGGCAGCGTGTGCGTGGAGGCGAGCGACCCGGTGCGCGGCATCGCCACCTCCGGTTGGCGTGGGCGCTCGCAGTCGCTCGGCATCGCCGACGCCGTGACCGTGCTCGCGCGCAGCGCGGCGATGGCCGACGCCGCCGCGACGCTGGTCGCCAACGCGGTCAACGCAGAGCACCCGGCGATCCGCCGGCTGCCGGCGCGGCAAGTCAAGGAGGACAGCGACCTCGGCGAGCTGCCGGTGACCGTCGCGGTCGGGCCCCTGCCGCCCGGGATGGCGGAGGCTGCGCTAGACTCTGGCTTGAGAGTTGCCGAGGCGCTCAGGGGGCGCGGACTGCTGCACACCGCTTTCCTGTCGCTGCAGCAGCAAACGCAAGTGCTTAGGATGAGCAACCTTCCGCTCACCGTTCAGAACTGAAAGGAGCCCGACCATGCAACTGAGCCGACGTGATTCCCTCAAAGTGCTGGCGGCGCTCGCCGCCGCCGGCGCCCTGCCCTCCATCGCCCAGGCAGCCAAGCTCAAGCCGGGCGCCGACTCGGTGCTGATCGTGGTGGACGTGCAGAACTGCTTCGTCACCGGCGGCACGTTGCCGGTGAAGGAAGGCGAGCAGGTGGTGCCGCTCATTAACAAGCTGGCGAAAATCTTCCAGAACGTGGTCATCACCCAGGACTGGCACACAGCCGGGCACGTTTCGTTCGCTTCGGCGCACGCCGGCAAGAAGCCTTTCGAGACTACCAAGCTCAGCTACGGCACGCAGGTGCTGTGGCCGGACCACTGCGTCCAGGGCACGCCCGATGCAGCGCTGCACAAGGACCTCGAAATCCCGCACGCGCAGCTGGTCATTCGCAAGGGCTATCACAAAAGCACCGACAGCTACTCCGGTTTCGTGGAAGCCGATCGCAAGACGCAGACGGGGCTTGCCGCCTACCTCAAGGCGCGCGGCATCAAGCAGTGCTACGTCACCGGCCTGGCGACCGATTTCTGCGTCGCCTGGACCGCGCTCGATGCGCGCAAGGCCGGATTCAAGGCGGCAGTGATCGAGGATGCGTGCCGCGGCATCGATTTGCAGGGCTCGCTCGCCAAGGCCTGGGCGACGATGAAGGTGGCGGGCGTGCAGCGCCTGCAGTCGGCCGAGCTGCTCGGTTGAGAGCGCTCGCCGCCGCGCTGCTTTTTCTTGCCAGCGCCTGCGCGCTCGCCGGCGGCAAGGTCGAGGTGATCTACCTCGGCACCAACGACTGCCCCTACTGCCGCCACTGGGAGGCGGCGCGCAAGCCCGAGTTGCTCTCCTCGCCCGAAGGCAAGGCGGCGAGCTACCGCGAGGTGCGCGGCGAAACGCTGCGCAAACCGATTGACGCGGCGCACTACCCTGCCGACCTCAAGTGGGTGGCCGAGCAGATCGGGCCGAGCCGCGGCGTGCCGCGCTTCGTGCTCGTGGTGGACGGCAAGGTGGTGATGAACGTGATGGGCACCGAGGCTTACCAGCAGGCGTTCCTGCCCGCGCTCAGGCGGGCGGTCGCGGACACAAGTTCAACCGGAGGAGGAAAACAATGAAACTGCGCACTCTCGCCGCGTTCGCCGCGGCCGCAACGGTCTCGTTCGGCGCCCAGGCGCAGGCGATCAAGATCGGCGAGCTGAACAGCTACAAGGTGTTCCCTGCGTTCCTCGAGCCCTACAAAAAGGGCTGGGAGCTGGCGCTTGAGGAGATCAACAAGTCGGGCGGCGCCGCGGGCAAAAAGCTCGAAGTGGTGTCGCGCGAGGACGGCGGCAACCCGGGCGACGCGGTGCGCGTCGCCGAGGAACTGATCACGCGCGAGAACGTGTCGCTCCTCATGGGCACCTTCGCGTCGAACATCGGCCTCGCGGTCTCCAACCTCGCCAACCAGAGAAAGATCGTGTTCATCGCCGCCGAGCCGCTCACCGACAAGATCGTGTGGGACAACGGCAACCGCTACACCTTTCGGCTGCGGCCCTCGACCTACATGCAGGTGGCGATGCTGATCCCGGAGGCGGCGAAGCTCAAAAAGCAGCGCTGGGCGATCGTCTACCCCAACTACGAGTACGGCCAGTCGGCCACCGCTTCGTTCAAGAAGCTGCTCACTAAAGCGCAGCCCGGCGTGCAGTTCGTGGGCGAGCAGGCTCCGGCGCTTGGCAAGATCGAGGCCGGCGCCGTGGTGCAGGCGCTGGCGGACCTCAAGCCCGACGCCATCTTCTCGTCGCTCTTCGGCGCCGACCTGCAGAAGTTCGTGCGCGAAGGCAACCTGCGGGGGCTATTCAAGGACCGGCCGGTATTCAACCTGCTCGCCGGCGAGCCCGAGTACCTCGATCCGCTCAAGGACGAGACCCCGGACGGCTGGTACGTCACCGGCTATCCCTGGAACGAGATCAAGACCGCAGCGCACCAGAAATTCCTCGCCGCCTACCAGGCCAAATACAAGGACTACCCGCGCCTGGGCTCGATCGTAGGCTACTCGACCATGTATACGGTGGCGAACGTGATCAAGCGCGCCGGCGGCGCCGACACCGAGAAGCTGATTGCGGCGATGAAAGGCATGGAGATGGACACCCCGATCGGCCCGATCGTGTGGCGCGCGGTCGACAACCAGTCCACCATGGGCGCGTACGTCGGCCGGCTGGCGAAAAAGGACGGCAAGGGCGTGATGGTCAACTGGCGCTTCGCCGACGGGGCCCTGTTCCTGCCGCCCTTCGAGGAAGTCCGGGCAATGCGGAAGGACTAAGGCCAAGCCCCGGCCCAGGTTAGGAGAAGCGCCGGGTTTAGCCCGGCGTTTCTTTTTGTATCAATGACTTCCGTATCTATCCTCATCCAGTTTCTGAATGGCCTGGCGAGCGCCTCGTCGCTCTTCTTGGTCGCGGCCGGCCTATCGCTCATCTTTGGCGTCACCCGGATCGTCAACTTCGCCCACGGCTCGCTCTACATGCTGGGCATGTACGTGGCCGTAACCCTGGCGGACAAGATCGGCTTCTGGTGGAGCGTGCCGCTTGCCGCGCTCGCGGTGGCGGCCTTCGGCGCGCTGGTCGAGGCGCTGCTGCTGCGCAGGCTGTACGGCGCCCCGGAGTTGCTGCAGTTGCTCGCCACCTTCGCGCTGGTGCTGGTGGTGAAGGACTTCTCCCTCTGGCAATGGGGGCCGGAGGACATCCTCGGCCCCCGGGCGCCGGGCCTGAACCAAGCGGTGACGATCGCGGGCATCCAATTCCCCGAATACGACTTGTTCCTGATCGCCTTCGGGCCGCTGGTGCTGGGCGCGCTGTGGCTGCTGCTCACGCGCACGCGCTGGGGAACCTTGGTGCGCGCAGCGACCCAGGACCGCGAAATGGCGGGCGCGCTCGGCGTCAACCAGCGATGGCTATTCACAGGCGTGTTCGCGCTCGGCGCGCTGCTCGCCGGGCTGGGCGGCGCGCTGCAGATCCCGCGCGAGCCGGCGACGCTGCTGATCGATCTCTCGGTGGTGTCCGATGCGTTCGTGGTGGTGGTGGTCGGGGGCCTCGGCTCCATCCCCGGCGCCTTCGTCGCCGCGCTGCTGATCGCGGAGATCAAGGCGTTCTGCATCGGGCTGGGATTCTCCAAGCTCACGCTAGTGGCCGAGTTCATCGTCATGGCGGTGGTGCTGGTGATCCGCCCATGGGGGCTGCTCGGCCGCATGCCGGCGCAGGCGCGCGGCCCCGGCGCCGTGGAACGGCCGCTCGCCCCGCCCTCGCCGCGCATGCTGGGCGCGCTCGCGGCGCTGGCGCTCGCCCTCGCACTGATTCCGCTGCTCACGGCGGGATACACGCTGGTGCTGATGACCGACATTCTGGTGTTCGCGCTGTTCGCCGTCAGCCTGCACTTCATCATGGGGCCCGCTGGGCTGCACTCCTTCGGCCACGCGGCGTATTTCGGCCTCGGCGCCTACGGCGCGGGACTGCTGCTGATCCGCGGCGGCGCGCCGATGGAACTCTCGCTCGTGCTCGCGCCGCTGCTGGGCGGCCTGGGCGCACTCGTCTTCGGCTGGTTCTGCGTGCGACTGTCGGGCGTGTATCTCGCCATGCTGACGCTCGCGTTTGCGCAGATCGCCTGGTCGGTGGTGTTCCAGTGGGATGCGTTCACCGGCGGCTCGAACGGCCTGGTCGGCGTCTGGCCGGCGAAATGGCTCGCCTCCAAAACCGCCTACTACTACCTGACGCTCGCGGGCTGCGTCGCAGGCATCGCATTGCTGTGGCGCGCGCTCTACGCGCCCTTCGGCTACGCGCTGCGCGCGGCGCGCGATTCGCCGCTGCGCGCCGACGCCATCGGCATGGACGTGCGCCGCCTGCAGTGGGCCGCGTTCACCTTCGCCGGCCTGTTCGCGGGCGTGGCCGGCGCGCTGTACGCGTTTTCCAAGGGATCGATCTCGCCCGAGTCCATGTCGGTGCCGCGCTCGGTGGACGGGCTGGTGATGGTGCTGCTCGGCGGCGTCCAGACGCTCACCGGCGCGGTGTGGGGCGCGGCGCTCTTTACCTGGCTGCAGGACGTGGTGGCGCGCTCGATCGATTACTGGCGCGCGGTGCTCGGCATCGTGATCTTGGTGCTGGTGCTTGTCTTCCCACAGGGAGTGACCGGTTTCATCGCCGAGCGCCTGGAGGCGCGCCGCGAATGAGTGTTCTCAAAGTCAGCGGGCTCTCCAAGGCCTTCGGCGGCGTGCAGGCGGTCGCAAGCGTGAGTTTCGGTGTCGCCGCGGGCGAGCTGCTGGCGATGATCGGCCCCAATGGCGCCGGCAAGACCACCTGCTTCAACATGGTGAACGGCCAGCTCGCGCCCGATGCGGGCGCGATCGAGTTCGAAGGCCGCAGCCTGGTGGGGCTGGCGCCGCGCGAGATCTGGCGCCTGGGCGTGGGCCGTACTTTCCAGATCACCGCCACCTTCGGCTCGATGACGGTGCGCGAAAACGTGCAGATGGCGCTGCTCTCGCACCACCGGCGCCTGGGCTCGGCGTTTTCCTCGGCCGCGCGCAGCTGCGTCGAGGAGGCGAACGCGCTGCTCTTGCGCGTCGGCATGCAAGAGCAGGCCGAGCGCGCCTGCGCGGTGCTCGCCTACGGCGACCTGAAGCGCGTGGAACTCGCGGTGGCGCTCGCCAACAAGCCCCGGCTGCTCCTCATGGACGAGCCGACCGCGGGCATGGCGCCCAGGGAGCGCAACGAGCTGATGCAGCTCGCCGCGGAACTGGCGCGCAAGTCGGACATCGCAGTGCTTTTCACCGAGCACGACATGGACGTTGTCTTCACGCACGCAGACCGCGTCATCGTGCTCGCCGAGGGCGCGCTGATCGCCGAAGGCACGCCCGCGGAGGTGCGCGCCAACGAGCGCGTGCGCGAGGTGTATCTCGGAACGGGGCTGGCCCATGCTTGAGGTAAAGGGCCTCAACGCGGCCTACGGCCGGGCGCACATCCTCTACGACCTCGCGCTCGAGGCGCGCGCCGGCGAAGTGGTGGTGCTGCTCGGCAGGAACGGCGCCGGCAAATCCACCACCCTCAAGACGCTCATGGGGCTGGTGCGCCCGCTCTCGGGCGAGCTCCGCTTCGATGGCGCGCGCATCGACCGCCTGCCGCCTTTCCAGATCGCGCGCCTCGGGCTGGGCTACGTGCCCGAGGACCGGCGCATTTTCACCGATCTCACGGTGGCGGAAAACCTCGAGGTCGGCCGCCAAGCGGCGCGCCCGGGCGTTGCCGGCTGGACGCCCGAGAAACTGTTCGCCCTGTTCCCCAACCTCGGCCGCATGCGCGAACGGCGCGGCGCCCGCATGTCGGGTGGCGAGCAGCAGATGTTGACCATCGCGCGCACTCTGATGGGCAACCCGCGCGCCGTGCTGCTCGACGAGCCTTCCGAGGGCCTCGCGCCGGTGATCGTGGAAGGCATCGCCGGCACCATCCGCGAGCTCAAGCGCGAGGGCCTGTGCGTGCTGCTGTGCGAGCAGAACCTGCATTTCGCGCACGCGGTCGCCGACCGCGCCTACATCGTGGAGAAAGGCCACATCCGCTACGCCGGAACCATGGCGGAGCTGGAAGCCAACCCCGCGGTGCGCGAGCAGTACTTATCGGTGTGATAGACTACACTTTGACCATAATTCTGGTCATCTAGAGAAAGGAACGCCATGGACCGCGTGCTGCCGATTTCCGAAGTGAAAGCAAGGCTTCCCGAACTGGTCTCCGACGTCCAGGACAAGGACGAGACCATCATCGTCACGCGCAACGGCCGGCCTGCCGCGGTGCTGGTCAATCACGCCGAGTACGAGAGTCTCAAGGAAACGCTCGACGTGCTGAGCGACCCCGACCTGATGAACCAGATCCGCGAAAGCCGCGCCTATTACCGCGCGGGCGGCAAGGGCCTCTCGTTCGAGGACGTGTTCGGCGAGCCTCTCGTCCCGGCGAGGCGCCGTCGCCGGAAATGAGTCTTTATCGAGTCGAGATCCCGCCCCGGGTCGCCGAGTTCATCCGCCATCTCGAACCGCAGCTGAAGCAGAGGATCCGGGCGGCGCTGCGCACGCTGGCAGCCGATCCCGCGCGCGGCGAACCCTTGAAGAGGGACCTCAGTGAATATCGCAAATACCGGGTGGGACGCTTCCGGATCGTGTACGCGCGGGACGCAAAAGGCCGGGTTGTCCGCATCATGGCTGTGGGCCAGCGGCGCAGGGTCTACGAAGAACTGGCAAGGATGGTGAAGGCGCGATGAACTGGATCGCTGGCGTCGACGTAGGCGGCACCTTCACCGACCTGATCGCGCTCGACGCCGCCTCGGGCGAGATGCGCCTCGCCAAGGTGCCGACTACGCCGGGCAACCAGGCTTTCGGCGTGCTCGCCGCGCTCGACGAGGTGAAGCTCGCGCTCGACCAGCTCGCGCTGGTGGTACATGGCACGACCACCACCACCAACGCGCTGCTCGAGCGCAAGCTCGCGAAAACCGGGCTCGTCACCACCAAGGGCTTTCGCGACGTGCTCGAGCTCGGCCGGCGCACGCGCCCCAGCCCCTACGGACTGCGCGGCTGGTTCGAGCCCCTGATCCCGCGCGAGCTGCGGCTGGAAGTCGCCGGCCGCATGGACGCCGAAGGTGCCGAGGTGACGCCGCTAGACGAGGCAGCGGTGCACGATGCGGTGAAACGGCTTGCCACCGCGGGTTGCGAGTCGCTGGTGATCCATTTCCTGCACAGCTACATCAATCCTGCGCACGAGCAGCGCGCGCTCGCGATAGCGCGCGAGCTGTGGCCCAACCGCTACATCACCGCAGGCCACACCCTGCTGTCCGAATACCGCGAATACGAGCGCGGCGTCACCGCCGCGGTGAACGCCTCGGTGCAGCCGATTCTCGACCGCTACCTGAAGAAACTCTCGGAAGAACTGAAAGCACGCGGCTTCGCCAATGACCTGCTCGTGATGCAGGGCAACGGCGGCACGGTCTCGGCTGCGCTCGCCACCGACGCCGCGGTGAACACCGTCATGTCGGGCCCCGCCTCCGGCGTGATCGCTGCTGCCTACTCGTCCGCTGCAGCCGGCTACCCGCACGCGATCAGCTACGACATGGGCGGCACCTCGACCGACGTCGGCTTGATCCTCGAGGGGGTGCCGCAGGTGTCCTCCGAGCTCGAGATCGAATACGCGATGCCGGTGCACGTGCCGATGGTGGACGTGCACTCCATCGGCGCCGGCGGCGGCTCGATCGCGTTTCTCGGCGAGGACGGCATGTTGAAGGTCGGGCCGCGCAGCGCCGGCGCGCATCCCGGCCCGATCTGCTACGGCCGCGGCGGCACCGAGCCCACCATTACCGATGCCAACCTGCTGCTCGGCCGGCTGAACCCGGAGAAGCTGCTTGGCGTCAGCGGCCGCGCCGACCTTAAGGCGATCGGGACAATCTTTCTTGATAAGCTCGGCCGGCCCCTCGGCCTCGATGCCACGGAGACCGCCGCCGCGATCGTGCGCATCGCCAACGACAAGATGGCGGGCGCGATCCGCATGGTGTCGCTCGCGCGCGGCCACGACCCGCGCGACTTCGTGCTGTTTCCGTTCGGCGGCGCAGGCCCGCTGCACGCCGCCGCGCTCGCGCGCGAACTCGGCATCCCGAAGCTGCTGGTGCCGGCGCGCCCCGGCATCACCAACGCGCTCGGCTGCGTGGTCGCCGATTTGCGGCACGACTACGTGAACACGGTGAACAAGCCCGTCGAGGCCGTAACCGCCGGGGAAATCGCCGCCATCCTCAAAGCGCAGATCGAAAGCGGCAAGCGGCTGCTCGAGCGCGAAGGCGTCGCCATCGAGGGCGTGCGCCTGCTGCACTCGGCCGACATGCAGTTCCAGGGCCAGAGCCACATCCTCAGCGTCGCGCTTCCCGGGACCGAGGTCTCGCGCGAGCAGCTGCAGGCGTTGTTCGATCGCGCCTACTGGAATCGCTTCGAAGTCGAGCTGCCCGAAATCCGCGCCGTGCTCGTCAATTTGCATACCGCGGTGATCGGCCTGCGGCCGCGTTTCGACCTGGGGATTCTTTCCGGCAAGCGCGCCGCAGCCGCCGCGGCGCAGCGCGAGGTGTGGTTCGATGGCGGTTGGCGCAAGACGCCGGTCTACCGGCGCGAAAACCTGCCCGCTGCGCTCGACGGCCCGGCGATCATCGAGCAGCTCGACTGCACCACCGTGCTCGAACCCGGCAACCGGGCGCGCGTCGACGCGCTCGGCAACCTGCTGGTCGAAGTGTAAAGTGAGACTTTACACTTTGGCCGCTGCCGCCCGCCTTCGCTTTGGTGCGTAGAATGACACCGATGCTCGACCCGATCACCCTCGCCGTGATCCAGAACGGCCTGCAGCAGGTGTGCAACGAGATGGATTTGGCGTTCTGCCGCGCGGCGTTCTCGCCCGTGATCTCGGAGGGCATGGACCGCTCCGACGGCATCTACGCGCGCGACGACGGGGCGCTGATCGCGCAGGGCGAGCTCGGGCTGCCGGTGTTCGTAGGCACAATGCAGTTCTCGACGCGCGTGCTGAGCGAGATGGTGCGGCAAAAGGGCTGGACGCTCGACCCGGGCGACGTGTTCATCGTCAACGACCCCTACCTCGGCGGCACGCACCTGATGGACGTGCGCTTCGTGAAGCCGTTCTTCTACCGCGGGCAGCACTGGTGCTGGCTCTCGAACACCGGCCACTGGCCGGACCTGGGCGGCATGGTGCCGGGCGGATTCTCCGCCAACGCCACCGAAGTCGAGCAGGAAGGGCTGCGCCTGCCGCCGGTGAAGCTCTACAAGAAGGGCATCATGGACGAGGAGATCCTCGCCATCATCCTTTCCAACATCCGCATCGCCGACCAGCGCATCGGCGACATCAAGGCGCAAGGCGCCGCGCTCGCCATCGGCGAGAAGCGGCTCACGGCGCTCTTGGACCGCTACGGCGCCGAGACCGTGGAGGCGGCAATCGCCGAGCTGCGCACGCGCGCCGCTCAACAGATGCGCGCCAAGATCTCGAAGATTCCGCTCGGAACCTATAACGGCCACTCGATCGTGGACTCCGACGGAGTGGTGAACGAGCCGCTGCACATCCGCCTCAAGCTGACCAAGACCGCGGACAACGATTTGGTGTTCGATTTTGCGGGCTCCTCGCCGCCTTGCCGCGGTCCCATGAATTCGGTGCTCGCGACCACGCTTTCGTCGGTCTATCTCGCGGTGAAGCACGTCTTTCCCGAGGTGCCGATCAACGCCGGCACCTACGAGCCGCTCAAGGTGATCGAGCCCGAGGGCACGTTTCTGTACGCGAAGTACCCGCGGCCGGTATCGGGCTGCGCCGCCGAGGTAAGCCAGCGAATCGCCGAAGCCGTGTTTAACGCGCTCACGCAGGCGATTCCGGATGATCTCTTCGCCGCCCCGGCTGGCACCTCGGGCAATCTCGCCATCGGCGGCAGCGATCCGAAGCGCGGGCGCTCCTACGTGCTTTACCTCTTTACCGGCGGCGGCTACGGCGGCAGCCCGGTGTCGGACGGCATTTCCAACGGCTGCTCTACTATCGGCATCTCCAAGATGCCTCCGGTGGAGGTGATGGAGCAGTATTACCCGGTGCTGTTCGAGGAGTTCGCGATCAACGAGGGCTCGGGCGGCGCGGGCGAAGCGCGCGGCGGCTTTGGCGTCAACTACTCGATCCGCGTGCGCCGCGGCGAGGCGCGCGCCTCGATGGTGATGGACCACGGCCGCACCGGGCCGCTGGGCGCGCTCGGCGGCGCCGACGGCGGCGTCAACAAGGTGGCGATCGAGCGCAACGGCGAGCGCTACCAGCCGCCGCACCTGTCCAAGGACCAGGACATCCAGATGCAGCCCGGCGACCTGATCCGCGTCTCGACCCCGGGCGGCGGCGGCTACGGCGATCCGTCGAAGCGCGACCCCACCAAGGTGGCGCGCGACGTGATGCGCGGTTACTACTCCAATGCGGAAGCCGAGAAACTCTTCGGCGTGCGTTTCAATCCCGACGGCAGCGCCTACCGGCTAGCCGAGTGAACGCGCGCAGAAGGTTTCTCATCGCGGCGGTAACGGCGGTGCTTGCGACTCCGCTCGCCTCTCTCGCCCAGCAGAAGGGCAAGATCTGGCGCATCGGCGTGCTGGAGACGATATCCCCGGCATTGAACGCCGCCAACTTCGATGCCTTCCGACAAGGGCTGCGGGAACTCGGGTACGTCGAAGGACAGAACGTCGTCATCGAGTACCGATCGGCCGATGGCCGCCAGGAGCGGTTTCCGGACCTGGCGACTGAGCTGGTTCGCCTGAAGGTGGACCTGATCGTGACAAGGGGGGCGCCAGCGTCCCTTGCAGCCAAGAATTCGACAAGAACGATTCCAGTGGTCATTGCAGCGACTGCCGATCCTGTCGGGTCCGGCATCGTCGCCAGCCTCGCGCGCCCGGGCGGGAATGTCACGGGGCTAAGCGCCTATAACGTCGAACTCTATGCGAAACGGGTCGAGCTGCTCAGAGAGCTGGTTCCGAGCCTCGCACGAATCGCAGGTCTCTTCAATATGAGTAACCCTGTTGTCCCATCTCAGTGGAAAGAGGTAGAGCGAGGGGCACGATCTCTCGGTGTCCAGCTCCAGCTTCTCGACGTGCGAAACCCTGAAGATTTGGGACGCGCCTTCGATGCGGCAACCAGGCAGCGTGCCGACGCGCTTGTCGTGGCGGTAGACGCCCTCACGCAGTCGAATCGGCAACTGATCGTTGACCTTGCGGCGAAGCACCGGCTGCCAGCGATTTATGGATCCGACGAGTTTGTCTACTCCGGGGGCTTGATCACCTACACGGTGAGCTTCCCTCATCTGTATTACCGTGCAGCGACTTACGTGGACAAGATCCTCAAGGGCGCGAAGCCTGGCGATCTGCCGGTCGAACAGCCAACCAAGTTCGAGCTGGTCATCAACATGAAAACCGCCAAAGCGCTCGGCATCACGATCCCGCAGTCCATTCTGGTGCGTGCGGACAGGGTGATCGAATGACCCGTAAATCCGAACACATGCCAGCGTGCAACCGGAGTAATGCCATGAACAGATTCCTTGCGGCAATCTTCGCGCTGCTGTTGCCCTTTGCGGCGGCGGCCCAATATCCGAACAAACCGATCCGGCTGATCGTGCCGTTCCCGCCGGGTGGCGCGGCCGAGCTCGGCGCGCGCATCTTCGCTCAGCCGCTCAGCCAGGCCCTGGGCCAGACGGTGGTGATCGAGACCAAGCCCGGCGCCGACGGCGCCATCGCCGCTGACGCCACCATGAAGGCGGCGCCCGACGGCTACACGCTGTTCTACGCCACCAACACCGCCTTCTCCTGGCTGCCGGCGGTGCGCAAGTCCCCGCCCTACGACCCGCTGACCGATTTCACGCCGGTGTCGATGATCGGCCAGTTCGGCTTCTTCGTGTTCGCGCACCCGAGCGTGCCGGCGACCACCATGGGCGAGCTGCTCGCACACATCCGCGCCAACCCCGGCAAGCTCAACTACGGCAGCGGCAACAGCACCGCCATGCTTTCCACGGCGCAGCTGGTGCAGCGCGAGAAGCTCGACGTGGTGCACATCCCCTACAAGGGGGACGGACCGCTATCCATCGACTTGCTGGGCGGCCAGATCCAGTTCGCCCTCGCGACGCCGGGAAGCGCCGCGCCGCAGGTAAAGGAAGGCAAGCTGCGCGTGCTCGCGACCCTGCTGCCCAGCCGCAGTGCGCTGCTGCCGCAGGCGCCGACGATGGCCGAATCGGGCTTGGCGAGCCTTTCCATCACGCCCTGGGGCGGAGTGTTCGGGCCGAAGGGAATGTCGCGCGACATCGCGGACCGCGTGTCGCGCGAGCTGATCGCCGTGCTCAAGCGCCCGGAGGTACGCGAGGCCTTCGGCAAGCTCGCGTTCGAGCCGCGCGGCTCCACGCCGGAGGAGCTCACCGCATTCACGAAGGAGCAACTCGAGATCTGGCGCCGAGTCGTCGGCGAAGTGGGCATCAAGCCCGAGTAAAGTCCATGGAAATGACGAAGCAATCCTGGATCAAGATCGGCGCCGCGGCGCTGGTGGTCGTCATCGCCAGCACGCTGGCGTGGTGGGCGTACAAGGGGACCAAGAAGCGCGAGCTGCAGCAGGACGTGGTGGCGCTTCTGCAGGACACCACTCCCCGCCTGCGCGAGACGCTCGGGCTGCTGGGGCCGGCGGATGCGCACCCCAAGCTGGAGGCGCATTTCAGCGCGCTCAAAGGCAGCGTCGAGAAATCGAAGGGGCTGGACGCGTCGCTCGAACCCGCCCTGGTGCGGGCCGCCGATGCCTACGTCACCGATGCGCACGCGCTGGTGCGCCGGCAGCTGGCGATGCACGCCGGGCGCGAGGCGGTGCGCGCCGATATCGGCGAGCTCAACAACCACCTGCGCGCCGCCGGCACGCGCTCGCCCGAGTGGATCCGGCAGGCGCTCGCGCTCAAGCAGCGGCTGGAAAAGAATTACTTCGATTACCGCCTCGCCGCCGGCAGCCTGGCGAAATCGCTGCGCGCCCTGGACCTCACCTGCCTGGCGCTGCGGCCCCTGGTCCCTGCCAACCTGGTGATCGAGGAGAAGCTCATCTTCGCGGCGGAGAAGCGCTTGCAGGAAGTCAATGCGCAGTTCGAGCAGCAGGTCGAGAGCGCAAGAAAACTTCCAGTCGGCAGCTAGCGGCCGTGCAAAGATTCAGATGACCAGGACGAATCAGGGGCAGCGGTGATCGACCGGGCGCGCCGCCGCCTTTTGAAGGCAGCGCTGGCCGCCGCCGGCAGCTCGCTCCTGGCATGGCGCGAAGCTGCTGCGCAGGCCGCTTTGCTGCGCGCGCCGCGGCGCGCGCTGGTGATCGGCAACAGCAGCTATGCATTCGGGCCTCTCAAGAACCCCGCCAACGACGCTCGCGCCATCGCCGAGGAACTCAAGCGCACCGGCTTCGAGGTGGCTGCCGCGACCGACCTCAACCGCGAGCAGATGATGGATGCGATCCGCGCCTACGGCGAGGACCTCGCGCGCAGCAAGGCGGTCGGCGTGTTTTATTTCGCCGGCCACGGCGTGCAGTTCGCCTGGCGCAACTACCTGCTGCCCACCGACGCCCGGGTCAGCCGCATGGAAGAGCTGCAGGCAAGCGGCGTCGACGTCAACTCGGTGATCGAAAGCATCGCCCGCGCCGCCAATCCAATGAACGTGATCATCCTCGACGCCTGCCGCGAGAACCCCTTCGGCAGGGACTTCCGCGTCGAGCAGAAGGGGCTGTCGCAGCTCGATGCGCCGCCCGGGACGCTGCTCGCGTTCGCCACCTCGCCGGGCAACGTGGCGAGCGACGGCGACGGCGCGAACGGCCTGTACACCGAGAACCTGCTGCGCGAGATCAAGGTTCCCGAGGCCAAGATCGAAGACGTGTTCAAGCGCGTGCGCCTGGCAGTGCGGCGCCGTTCCCGCGGCCAGCAGATCCCCTGGGAGAGCACCTCGCTGGAGGAGGACTTCTATTTCCTGCCGCCCAAGGAGCTGAAGAAGCTTGCCGAGGAGGAGCTCGAGCGCGAGTTCAGGGAACAGCAGGCGGCGTGGGAGAAGGTGCAGGCCGCCGAGCGCCAGAGGCAGGCGAAGGCCGAACGCGAGCGGCTGCGCAAGGAAGAGGCGGCGCGCCAGGAGCAGGCCAAACTTGCCGAACAGCGCCGGCGCGAGGAAGCCGAGCGCGAGCGCATGAAGCAGGAAGAGCTCGCGCTGCAACAGAAGCTCCGGGCCGCCGAACAGCAACGCGCCGACGCCGAACGCGCTCGGCTGCTCAAGGAAGAGGCCGCGCTACAGCAACGGCTGAAAGCAGCGGAACTCAAGCGACTGCAAGACGCCGAGCGCGAGCGCCAAGCGAAGGAAGACACCGCGCGCATCGAGCGGCAGAAAGCGGCCAGCGCAACGCTGCCGGTGGAAGACTACCTGCGCCAGTACCCCAGCGGATACTTCTCCGAACTGGCGCAGCTGCAGCTCGATCGAGTGCTCGAGCGCGAGGGCGAGAAAAAAATCGAGATCATCGCCTCGCCGCAGAACCCGTATACCAAGGGCTTCGCGAAAAGCGACACGCAATACCGCGTCGGCGACAGCTACACCTACGACTCGAGCGACCTTTACTCCAGGGTGGTCGCCCAGACGGTCAGGCAGACCATCACCAGCATTACAGACACGGAGGTGATCTACAACAACGGCAGGCTGGTGACCGACCTGCTCGGCAATATCCTCAAGTCGCCCGATGGCAGGACGTTTTCGGCGAACCAGAGAACTCCGGGCGAGTTCATCGTAGGCAAGCGCTGGACCACCCGTTTCGTGACCACCCTTCCTGGGGGCGGCGAGTCACAGACCGAGATCTCGTTTCGCATCACCGGCACGGAGCGCATCACCGTTGCCGCCGGCACCTTCGATACCTTCGTCGTGGTCGGGCACGGCTGGGGCTCGGGAGTGGGCCCCGCGCTTCAGATCGGCTCCAAGGCTTGGTTCTCGCCAGGCAAAGTGCGCCGTCCCATCGCTAGCGAAAACCTGCGCAAGAACGACCGGCGCATCCTTCAAGCCCAGCGGCTCGAGCTCGTGTCATACCAGCAGTCCTGAGGCAGGAGCGCGGGGCTGCCGCGCAGGCTTCCCTGCGCCTGCCCAGAGGATCGGACTAGGGGCCGATGAATTCCGCCTAGCGGATCGCGACCGGCGCCACGGTCGAACCGGTGAAGCTCGCTTTCAACGGTTGCATCACGAAGGCGAATTCGTAGATCTTCTTTGCCGCCATCTCGTCGAGCTTGAGGTTCTCGAGCAGGTGGATGCCGTTCACCACCAGCGCGACCTGATGCACCGGCAGCGAAAGCTTCGGATCCGGGTTGGGCGCGACCTCGACTGGCCAGTTGTCCGCGCCGAGCAGCATCGGGTCGAGTTTCGCCAGGTACTCGGCCGCCTTGATGCCGATGCCCGGGCAGGTCTTCACGTAGCGCGCGTTGTCCTTGCCGTAGAGGCGCCCCCAGCCGGTGTTGATGAGCACCGCGTCACCGGGCTGGATTTTCACATTCTGGCGTTTCATGGCCGCTTCCAGGTCCTCGATCGTGATCTCGTAGGTGTCGGGCAGCATGTCCACGCCCTTCAGGCCCGCGATGTCGAGCAGCACCCCGCGCGTCATCAGCGTACCCACCTTGTCCATGCCGAACTTGGTGAAGCCGCCGCGCGTCGAGATGTCGCCAGTCTTGACGCAGTTGTAGTGGCCGTCTTCGTGAGACTGGTGGGCGAAACCGTCGAATTGCGTCCCCACCTGGCCCATTTCCGAGATCACGATCTCCTCGTTGGAGCCGCGCCGGTTGGAGAAGTCGTTCATGAAGGTGCGCTTCGGGTGCACGTCGAAGCGGCGCGTGCCGAAGAACGCCATCTGGCTGTTGAGCGGGTGCGCGATCTCGATCACCTCGCCGCTCCTGATCAGCCGCGTGGCGCTCAGCACCGCCGCCGGCTTCTGGTGGTTCATCGAGCCGCGCTCGTCGTTGGCGCCCCACTTGGACGGGCAGCGCACGTTCGGCGCGGGCACGGTCCAAGTCTGCGCCAGCACGGAAAGACTAGCCAGCCCGAGCGCCGTGCCGAGCGCGAGGCCAATGGTGTTCACTTTCATGGTTGCTCCCCTCCCTGGTTGAATAAGGACAAATAAGTAGCATACGCCTCAGCTCGCCTCTTCGTCAGCATCCGCGAGCGCGCCCGGCCCCTGCGCGCGCCTGCGCTTGCTTGATCGTGCTCAACAGGGGCAACATTCGTCATGCCGCAAATTGCGCAAGCCCCGAACGCCCGGACACCGAGCCGCATCGCCGAAAGGGTCGTGCTGGCATGCCTTGGCGCCGTGTTCGTGGGCATGGCGGTGATCGCGTTCGGCTACTCGCTGCGCGACGCGCTGGGACCGGGAGCAGGATTCTTTCCCTTCTGGCTTGGCGCGCTGGGCGCAGCGCTGAGCCTGGCGCTGTTGGTTCAGTCCTGGCGCGGACGCTCGATCGGCGAAGGCAAGCAGGCGCTGTTGCCGGGCGGCGACGGTGCCCGGCGCGCCTGCGCGCTGCTCGCCGGACTGGTCACCGCAGCGCTGCTGCTGCAGCCGCTCGGTTTCCGGCTCACCATGCTGGTGTTCAGCGCGGCCCTGCTGCTTGCGCTCGGCGTGCGGCGGCCGCTCGCGATCGCGATCTTCGCGCTGGCCAGCAGTTTCGGCTTGTTTCACGTTTTCTACTACTGGCTGCAGGTCCCGCTGCCCATAGGATTACTGGGAATCTGAGAGGGCCGAACGGTGGACATGCTGCAGCATCTCGTTTCTGGATTCGGTGCCGCGCTCACCCCAGCCTACCTCGCCTACGCGTTTGCCGGCTGCATGCTGGGCACGCTGATCGGCGTTCTCCCGGGCCTGGGACCGGCGGCGGGCACGGCGATCCTGATACCGCTCACTTTCAAGCTCGATCCGACGGGCGCCATCATCATGCTATCCGCCATCTACTACGGCGCGATGTACGGCGGCACCATCACCTCCGTGCTGATCAACGTGCCGGGGGAGGCCGCGTCGGTGATCACCTGCATCGACGGCCATCAGATGGCCAAGCAGGGCCGCGCTGGAACCGCGCTGGGCATCGCGGCGATCGGCTCGTTCGTCGGCGGCATGGTGGCGACGATCGCGCTGGTGCTGGTGGCGCCGCCGCTCGCGAAGATGGCGCTGCGCTTCGGCCCGCCGGAGTTCTTCGCGCTGATGCTGTTCGGCCTGTGCCTGGTTAGCGGACTTGCCGGCCGCTCGATGCTCGCGGCCTTGCTGATGACGGTGCTCGGCCTGCTGCTCGCGATGATCGGCATCGACCCGGTGCGCGGCGCGCCGCGGTTCGCGTTCGACATCCCCGACCTCTACGATGGCATCGGCTTCGTTGCCGTGGTGATGGGCCTTTTCGGCATCTCCGAAATCCTGCTCGCGGCCGAAGCGCCGATGAGCAAAGTGGTCCGCGCCAAGCTCAGCAATCTGCTGCCGAGCCGCGAGGAATGGCGCCGCTCGATAGGCGCGATCGGGCGCGGCACCGGAATCGGCTTCGCGCTCGGCCTTATCCCGGGGATCGGGGCGATCGTGCCGACCTTCATGGCCTACGTCGCCGAGAAGCGCCTGTCAAAGACGCCCGAGCGCTTCGGGCAGGGCGCGATCGAAGGGGTCGCCGCACCCGAGTCGGCGAACAACGCGTACGCCAATGCGGCGATGATCCCTTTTCTCACGCTCGGCATCCCCAGCTCGCCGACCATCGCCGTGCTGATGGGCGCGTTCATCATCAACGGCATCACGCCGGGGCCTTTCCTGTTCCAGGAGCGCCCGGACCTGGTGTGGACGGTGATCGCGAGCTTTTTCATCGGCAACGTGATTCTGCTCGCGCTCAACCTGCCGCTGGTCGGCCTGTGGGCGAAGCTGCTGCACCTTCCCTTCCAGTACCTGAGCGTCGGCGTGCTGCTGTTCTGCGTGGTGGGCGCGTACAGCTTGCAGCAGAGCATCTTCGACGTCTGGGTGATGATCGCGTTCGGCGTCATCGGCTATGTATTCCGCAAGATCGAGCTGCCGCTGGCGCCGCTGGTGCTGGGGCTGATCCTCGGGCCCGCGATCGAGAAGTCGATGCGGACTTCGCTCGAGATGTCGGGAGGCGACTACTCGATTTTCGTCACACGGCCCCTTTGCCTCGGACTGCTGATCGCGGCGGCAGCCGTCCTGGTCGGCGCCGCGCTCAAGCTCGCGCCGAGCGCGCTGCGCGAGACTTAGAGATGATGACCCTACCTGAAGATCTTTTTGACGGCCCCCACGGCCTCGTCGATCCGGCCGGCCCTCGGGGTCGCCTGGACGAGTTTCAAGCGCACCTCCGCTGTCTGCCCGCCGATGATCTGCACTTGCCGCGTCTCGGCGGCGTAGCGAGCGTGAACGACCCGAAGGCGGTAGGTGCCTTCCTTGAGCCTGCCGCGGGCCAACCCCCCGGTCCCCGGCGTCAGCGTGGTCACGACCGAATCCCTGAGGGTCAGGATCTCCACCGTGGCGTCCGGGACCGGGCTGCCCGTCTTGGCGTCCTGCACGGTCGCCACGATCTCGCCGATCAAAGGCGCACCAGGCGTGGAAAAGTGGAGGTACGAATAGAGCCCAACGCTGATGGAGACGATGCCGGCAACGATCCCGACGATGGCATGGAAGCGCGACAGGGTCAGGTGGGCTCGGAGGGTTCCGATCAGGCGCCGGACTGCTCCCGAAGGGCGCTCAGACTCAACCGGCCGCAGCTCGCCGTCCATCACGCGGCTAGGGTAGCAGGACTGCGCAAGCGGGGCCAATGAGAGCTGTGCGGTATTGCACGTGCGTGAAGGTAGAATCCGGCGCAGGAGGTGGGCCATGATGAGATCCTTGGTTATACGTGCGTTAACGGCGGCGGCGTTGCTTGTGGCGACAGGCGCCGTCGCCCAGGTCGATGATTTTCCCAGCCGGCCGGTGCAGCTGATGATCGCCTATCCGCCGGGCGGCAGCACCGATGTAGGCGCGCGCATCGTGGCCTCGATCGCGGAGAAGATTCTCGGCAAGCCGATCGTGGTGGTGAACAAGCCCGGCGCCGGCGGCCAAGTCGGCTGGACCGACATGGCGCGGCAAAAGCCCGACGGCTACTTCATCGGCTACATCAACCTTCCGGCCACCAACACCGTGGTGCTCGATCCCGAGCGCAAGGCGATCTTCGGCGTCGATGCATTCGTGCCGATCATCAACCAAGTGCTCGATCCGGGCATCGTCTGGGTGCGCGCCGACAGCCCGTACAAGACGCTGAAGGATCTGGTGGACGCCGCGAAGAAGGCGCCGAACACGATCCGCACTGCGACCACCGGAATTCTCAGCGACGACCATCTCGCCATCCTGATGCTCGAGGAAGCCGCGCCCGGCGCGATCTTTCGCATCGTGCACCTTGCCGGCGGCGCGGACCAGTTGAAGGAGATCATGGGCGGCCACGTCGATGTCGCCTTCGACAACGTCGGCAGCATTGCGCCGCGCGTTCGCTCGGGCGAGCTGCGCGGCCTCGCGGTGATGGACCACCAGCGCTCGAAATTCGTCCCGGACGTCCCGACCATGAAGGAAGTGGGCTATCCGACGGTGATCTCCAGCTCGACGCGCGGCATCGCCGCGCCGAAAGGCCTGCCGCAGCCCGTGCTCAAGAAGCTCGAAGAGGTGCTCAGGAAGGCGATGGAGGACCCCGAGCACGTGCAGAAGCTGGAGTCTGCCGGGCTCGCGATAAAAATCATGGTCGGCGAGGAGTACGCCCGCTATTACAGGGAAACCCACGAGCAGGCGAAGAAGTACACCGAGTGGGCGAAGAGCCGCCCGCATAAGTAAGTAACCTGAGGTAGCGCGGGCGCATGGCTTACGATCTGCTGATCAAGAATGGCACCGTCGTCGATGGCACCGGCGGCGCACCGCGACCAGCCGATATCGCAATCGCCGGCGGCAAGATCGCGGAGATCGGCAGCATCCGCGACGGCGCCAAACAGGTCATCGATGCCTCTGATTGCGTGGTCGCGCCCGGCTTCATCGACCCGCACACGCATTACGATGCGCAGATCTGCTGGGACGGCGCGGTAACGCCCTCCTCCTGGCACGGTGTCACCAGCGTCGTGATGGGCAACTGCGGCGTCGGCATCGCGCCGTGCCGGCCAGCCGACCGCGAGATCGCGATGCGGGACCTGGTCAACGTCGAAGCCATTCCGTTCGAGGTGCTCAACCAGGGCATCACCTGGGAATGGGAGAGCTTCCCGGAGTTCATGGCGGCGGCGCAACGCCGCCGGCCTTCGCTCAATCTGGCCTTCCTGGCGCCGCTGACGCCGTTTCGCCATTACGCGATGGGCCCAGCCTCTATGGAGCGCGCGGCCAACGCGGCGGAAACGCAGCACATCCGAGCCTTGCTGGGCGAAGCCATGGATGCCGGCGCCTTCGGTTTTTCCACCACCATCCTGAATCAGCATGTCGGCTACGAAGGCCGGCCGCTCGCCTGCCGCAATGCCGATCGCGCGGAACTGAAGGCCTACGCCAGCCTGCTGAAAGACAAGCACAAGGGGGCGATCGAGATCGCGTTGACGCGGCAGATTTCGGTGCTCGACGACGAGCAGTACGAATTGCTCGATTTCCTGATGACCGAAAGCTGCCGGCCGGTCACGTTTCTTGCCCTGTTCGATCGTGACGACCTGCCGGACGCGGTGCGCAACACGATGCGCAAGGCCGCGCCCCTGCTGCAGCGGGGTGCCCGGCCGCAAACCTCGCCGCTGCCGTTGACCCGCCACGTCAACATGCGCAATCCGTTCTCCTTCGCGGCCTTTCCGTCGTGGAACCGGGTGTTCCGCGACCAGTCGAAGCCGGCGCAGGCGGCCGCCTATGGCGATCCGGCCTTCCGCAACGCCTTTCGCGAGGAACTGAAGCGCCCGCTCAGCTTCGGCAACTGGGAGCGGATCGTGGTGCACGAGGTGGCGAATCCGGCGCTGAAGGCGCTGGAGGGGCAGAGCGTTGCCGATATTGCACGCGCGCGCGGCAAGGATGGCGTCGACGCCTTCCTCGACATCACGCTGGAGGACGACCTCGATCTCGAATTCACCATGTCTTCCTACAATACTCGCGTCGATCGCATGACCGAGATTCTCAATGATCCGAGGGTGCTGATCGCCCTCGGCGACGGCGGCGCCCATGTCGACATGCTTTGCGATGCTGGCTATCCGACCTATCTGCTCGGCACCTGGGTGCGCGAGCGCGGTGCGCTGTCGCTGCAACATGCGGTGCAGCGACTGACCTCCGATCCGGCCGATCTGTTCGGCATCAAGGACCGCGGTCGTTTGCTGCCCGGCCTGGCCGCCGACGTGGTGATCTTCGACCCGAAAACGGTCGGCTCCAGCAACCGGGGCGAGCGGCGCTACGACCTGCCGGGCGGCGCCAAGCGGATGGTGATGCCCTCGCGAGGCGTCGAATACACCCTGGTCAACGGCGCCATCACGTATCGGCAAGGCGCCCTGACTGGAGCGCAGGCGGGGCAGGTGTTGCGGTCCTAGGTACCCTCTGATCAATTCGCGCGCATGCGCGTTGCGGCCAAACGCGGCTCGCGGACAACCGCGGTGCGCGAGAGTGCGTCATTCGCTGACGCATCACTGAATCACCTCATCCGCCCGCCCCAGCACCGACTGCGGGATCGTCAGGCCGAGGGCTTTCGCGGTCTTGAGGTTGATTAGCAGCTCGAACTTCGTCGGCTGCTCGACGGGCAGGTCGGCGGGCTTGGCGCCTTTGAGAATCTTGTCCACGTAGGTCGCGGCGCGTCGACACAAATCAGCAATGTTCGTTCCATAGGACATCAGGCCCCCGGCATCGACCGGCTCCCTCCATGGGTACCCTACCGGCAGCCGGTTCTTGGCCGCCAGGTCCACGAGGCGTCTTCGCTCGTCGAGGAGCATGGCGCTTCCCACCACAATCAGAGCATCCGCGCGCGCCTTGGTCATGTCCGAGAAGGCCCTCTGGAGATCGGCGGGACCTCGCGCCTCGACGAACTGAAGCTGCACCCCCAGCGCCCGCGCCGCGACTTCTGCGTCCTTCAGCAGGTTCTTTTCCGTGCGTTCGCCGAAGGCACCCGGCTGCCAGAGAACAGCGACCCGATTGACCCCCGGAACGGCCTGCTTGAGCAGTTCCAGACGCTTGCCGACTAGCTCTGGGCCGAGGACCGACAACCCCGTGACATTGCCGCCCGGCCGCGCCAGGCTGGTGACGAGCCCGCTCGTAACCGGATCGGCAGCAGGACTGAGCACAATGGGGAGGGTCCTGGTCGCTTGCTTGGCAGCCAGGGCGGCGAGTGTGCCTGACGCCACGATGACATCAACCTTGAGCGCAACCAGTTCGGCCGCAAGAGCGGGGAGCCGGTCGAGCTTCCCCTCGGCATCTCGGTATTCGATCGCGACGTTGCGACCCTCTGCGTAACCGAGGTCACGCAGTCCTTGAAGGAAGGCCTCTCGCATGTGGGGAATAGCGGCCAGGTTGCCCGCCAGGAAGCCTATTCGAGCGACCTTGGCCGCCTGCTGGGCCTCGGCGGCGAGCGGCGCGGCGAGAAGTGCCCCGGCCGCGATCAGGAATTTCCGCCGCATTGAGCGGCACACCGTGTCCGCTCCAACGCGGCGACGTAATCCGGTACTGCAGTGTCCGGCATTACGCTTCATTCGATCACTTTGTCTGCCCGTGCGAGCACGTTGGGCGGAATCTTCAGACCGATCTGCTTCGCTGTTTTAAGGTTGATGACCAACTCGAACCTCGTCGGCTGTTGGACCGGAAGATCGCTGGGCTTGGCGCCCTTGAGTATCTTGTCCACGTAGACTGCGGCCTCGCGATACAGGTCCGTGAAAACCCCTACGTACGACATCAGGCCACCCGCCTCGGCAAACCCCGGAGCGGCCGCGACTGCCAGGAGACGATGTTTCAGCGCCAGATCGACCGCACGCTTGCGCGGGAGACTCCCCTGGACGATGACGGCATCCACCCGCATTCTGACCATTTCCGTGAAGGCGGCATCGAACTCCTCCTCTCCACTGATCATCATGGTCTGGAGCTTGATGCCCAAGGATCGGCCAGCAAGCTCGATATGTTCCAGGAACGGCTTCGTGAACGGATCCGCCTTATTCGCCAGTACGGCCACGCGCCTCACAGACGGCGATATCTCGCGGATGAATTCGAGGTTTTTTGCCGCCAGCTCTGAAATCGCAGCGGACAATCCGGTGACGTTGCCGCCCGGCCGAGCGAGACTGGCGATGATACCTGTTCCCACTGGATCGCCTGCCGGCGCCATGACGATCGGGATCGTGTTCGTTGCTCGCTTCGCCGCCTGGACGGCCGGCGTTTGAGTAGCAACGATGATGTCGACCTTGAGACGAACGAGTTCGGCTGCCAGTTCGGGGAGCCGATCATTGTTTCCCTCAGCCCAGCGGGACTCCATGACAAGGTTCTTGCCCTCCACATAGCCCAGGTCGCGCAGACTTGCCCGCAGTGCCTCTACCCCGCCCGCATAGCTCGAAGTAGAAGAAAGCCCCAAATAGCCAATTCGAGCAACCTTCGCCGTCTGCGGCTGTGCGAAAGATACGAATGGTGCGGCGAGCGCGCCCGCGCCAAGCGCAACGAGAAGTTTTCGGCGATTGTTCACTCGATCACCTGATCCGCACGCACAAGGACCGACTGCGGGATCTTCAGGCCGATCAGCTTGGCGGTCTTGAGGTTGATGACCAGCTCGAACTTCGTCGGCTGCTCCACCGGCAGATCGGCGGGCTTGGCGCCTTTCAAAATCTTGTCCACGTAGGTGGCGGCGCGCCGCCACCGTTCGGCGCTGTTCGACCCGTAGGACATGAGGCCGCCGGCGTCCACGTATTCGCGTAGCCCATACATGGATGGCAGCTGATTCTTCTGCGCGAAGCTCGCGATCTGGCGCCGGTTCGCGAACCCTACGGGATCCCCTGCAGGCGTAATTAACGCCTGCGCGCGTTGTTTCGTGATTGCTGAGAAGGCGCGACCGAAGTCCTCGGCGCGGCTCACCTCAACGGATTGAAGCTGCAGACGTAGCGAACGGGCCGCAGCCTCCGTTTCTTTGTAGTCAAACAGGGCGCCCCGGACGTCGGGATTCCAGAGAAACGCCACGCGGGAGAGCCCGGGGACGACTTCCCTCAGCAGCTCCAGCCGCTTCCCACTGAGCTCCGGAGAGATATTGCTGAGCCCTGTGACATTTCCGCCGGGGCGCGCGAGGCTCGCGACGAACCCGGTCCCGACCGGATCGCTGCTTGCCGCCATCACAATCGGGATCGTCAGAGTCTCTCGTTTGACCGCCGCAATCGCCACATCTGTGCCCGTCACGATCACGTCCACCTTGAGCCCCACCAGCTCCCGTGCCAGCTCCGAAATTCGTTCGGCTCTGCCCTCGCCGTAGCGAACCTCCAGGACGAAAGTTTTCCCATCGACATAGCCAAGCTCCCGCAACCCTTGCCTGAACACCTCTGGAAGATGCGCTGCAGCCGCTGGAGTGGCCGGAAGAAGGTACCCGATCCTCGCGATCTTGGGCACCTGCTGCGCCTCGGCGGCGAGCGGTGCGGCGAGAAGTGCCCCGGCCGCGATCAGGAAATGCCTGCGCTGGACTCGGTCCATGCTCTTCCCTCCCCGGAAATACCGCCGGAAAGTCTACGCTTGAACGACTGCTGTGGGCCGCGATGGCGGACTTTCGGATAGCAGCGAGTCGCCGCACCGAGACCCAGCGTCTTCCTATCCGGCGGCGGGCGGCGGGGCGATCACGTCTTCGTAGCGGTGCCGCCGCGTGATCAGGCCCGCGTGCAGGAAAATGTCCACCGTCGCTTCCCAGGCCGGGCGCGTGATCTCCACATGCGGGGTCCAGTTGCCGAGCGTCTGGTAGGTGGCGATGGTCTTGGTGAGTACCACGAGATCGACATCGGGGAAGAACGGCGCTTCGGCCTTCGCAATCTCGCTGGCGGGCGCGCCGATGACCCAGGCGCGCGCCTTGCGGTAGGCGCGCATGAAGCGTCGCGCCATGTCGCTCGCGAGCCACTCGCGCGTCGCGGCGAGGCTGGAGAACGCGCACGGCTCGATCGCTGCGGCCAGGGAGCCGACGATATGGCCGGCGCCGTCGTGCTCGAGCTGCTGTGGCGCGGGCCCCTGCAGGTGGACGTAATCGCCCTCGCCTTTGCGAAAGGCCTCGATCATGCGCTCTGCAGAGCCGCAATCGATCGCGGCGATGCTCTGAAACGGGAGCTGGCGCTTGTGGCAGGCATACTTGAACATCGCCAGCGGCTGCGCGCCGTGGTCGATGATCACCTTCCTGCCCTTCAGTCGGCCCCAGCTGAACTGCGGTTCGGGCGCGCGCCCGACCAGGAAAAAGCCGTCCATCTCGTTGATCTGCGCGAAGTGCAGCGCAGGCGGCGTCTTGCCCTGCGCGAGGGGCCCGAAGCCTTGCGACGGCGCGGATTGGGCGACGTGCACCGAGCCATCCAGCAGGCCGGCAATCGCCGAGGTGCCCGGCGCCGACATCGAATGCCGGGGGCGCAGCCCTTCCTGTTCCAGAAAGCCGCCCGCCATGGTGGCGATGAGCGGCGAGTAGAACGCCGAAAAGCGCGTGAACTGGATGCTGATGTCCTGGCTCAAGACGGACTCCTCCGTGTCGGGTACATTAATCGAGCGCAGCGTAGCAGGTCCGATAACGGCGCCTGCGAGCCAACTTGATCGCCGATCCGTTTTTCTACCTCGCCGCAATTCCCGGCATCCTGTTGTTCGGGATCTCGAAGGGCGGCTTCGCCGGCGGCATGGGCATCGTTACGGTGCCGCTGATGGCGCTGGTGGTCCCGCCGCAGCAGGCGGCGGCGATCATGCTGCCGATCCTGCTGGCGATGGACCTCGCCGCGATGTGGGCCTACCGCCTCACCTGGGACCGCGCGCTGATGCGGGTGCTGCTGCCCGCAGGACTCTTAGGCACGGTGCTTGGCACGCTGACTTTCAGCCTGCTGACCGCAAACGCAATCAAGCTATTGCTCGGGCTGATCGCGATCGGCTTCGTGCTTTATCGCCTGTCGGTGCGCGGGCTGGCCGCCGCGCCGGCGGCGCGTTCGGCGGCGAAAGGCTGGTTCTGGGGCGCGCTCTCAGGGCTCACCAGCTTCATCGCGCACGCCGGCGGCCCGCCGCTCAGCGTCTACCTGCTGCCACTGCGGCTGCCGCCCTCGATGCTGGTCGGCACCGTGGCGTTCCTGTTCGCCGCCCTCAACTGGTCGAAGGTGCTGCCCTACTGGTGGCTGGGGCTGTTCAGCGCGCAGAATCTGGCGACTTCCGCGGTGCTGGTGCCGGCCGGGCTGGCGGGCGTGGCGCTCGGGGTGTGGCTGCACCCGCGCGTGAGCGAGCGGCTGTTCTACCGCCTGCTGTACGCCTTCCTGATGCTGACCGGATTGAAGCTACTGTACGACGGCCTCGGGCTCTAGCGCGACTGGAACGAATTCGACGCGCGAGGGCACGTCGGGCGCAACGTGCATCACGCCGCGCGAGAGTTCCATCACCGTCGAGGCAACCGACTCGATGCGCGCGAACTCCGGCAGCGACGCGTCCGGCTTGCGGCAAATCGATAACAGCCCGTCGGCCTCGTCGCGCAGCATGCGCTTCAAGTCCTCGACGCCGTGCTTCGGGTGCTCGGCGACCAGTTGCCGGGCGCGCGCCAGGCGCGGCTCCGAGGAAAAGCTCGCCGGCGGCGCGACCACTTCGCCCACCGCGGCGAGATCGAGGAAATGATTGGTGTGGCACAGCGTCCCGTCCGCGGCGCGCACCACGCCCACGCCCGCAGGCGAGAGCTCGAAGCTCGCTGCCTGCCCCGCTGCGTCCGCGCACACGATGTTGGACGAGGCGCCGTAGTGGAGGCGTTTCACCAGGCGCTCGGCTTCGTCGACGCTCGCGCAGCCGAGCAACTGCCGCAGCAGCGCATGCACCGGCACGCCGCGCCGCAGCCCGTCGGCAGGGGTGCGCAGGATGTTGAGGCACATGCCCAGGCCGTGGCCGTTCATGCCGATCTTGGCGAGCATGCCCGCCTCGGTGAGCGTGACGAAGGAGCCGCCCTCGCCGCTCGAGCGCAAGATCACCAGCGCTTCGCGCTGCGAGCCGAGCCAGTCCCAGTTCTGTGCCAGCAGCGATCCGCCGGTGGCGCTGCGCTCCGGCAGCACCGCGATCGCCGTGCATTCGCCGAAATCGGCGCCCTTCATGCGCTTGAGCCAGACCGGGTTGGCGCGCTCGGGAAAATTCGGCGGCAGGATCTCGGTGCGCGCATTGAGCGCCAGCAGCTCGTTGGGCGCCCGCCCGGCACCGGCGGCGATGCCCTCGATCTCTTCCAAAAGCTGCACGTCCAGCTCGCCGATGGGGTCGCGAAAGCGCGCGCCGATCACCTGTGCGTCGCTCCAGCCGATGCCGCAATGCGAGAACAGCGCGCGGTAATTGGCAAGCGAGCGCTCTACACGGGCACGGGCCTGCTCGCCGTGTATGCGCCCGCGCTCGAAAGCGCGCCCCTGCAACTCGATCACCGGGAACATGGCCATGCGCAATCCTACCGCTTAGCCGGACAGGATGCGCAGCGCCGTTTCGCTGCGCAGCGTCAGGATGGTGGCGGCGCAAAGCGCGAGCACTGGCACGAGGAACAGCGCCAGGCTCAGGCCGAGCGTGGCACGCGGCCTGGGCGCGGCGTTGAACCGAGTCCAGCAGGTGAGCACCAGCAGCACCGCCAGCGCCCAGCAAAACAGCTCCAGCACCGGGCGGCTCCAGCCCTTTTCCAGCAGCACGCCGATGCCGCCGGCGAGCCCCAGGATCCAGATGCCGAACAGCAGCGAATCGTCGAGCACGCGCGCCACCAGCTGCTTGCGGACGTCCTCGCCCGCAAGGTGCACGCCGACTATGATCCAGGCGCCGATCGCGAGCGCCGCTACCGACAGCACGCAGTAAAGCCAGCCAATCACCGGCAGAGGCAACAGGTCCACTGCCCTACTCCACTCGAAGCGTGCCTTCCACGCAGGTGACCGCGTAGCCGCCGAGATCGATGGCGCGGCCGGCATCGGCGATGCGCATCGAGACCTCGCCGTCGCGGCCAAGCTGCATGCCCTGGCGGGAAATATATTGCGCGCCGTAGCGCCCGGTCAGGCCGGCGCGCGAGACGAAGGCGGCGACGCTGATGTTGCCGCTGCCGCACACCGGGTCCTCGGGCACGCCATGCGCGGGAGCAAACGAACGCACATGCAGCGCCGAGCGCCCGTCCGCCGAAGCGCCGAATACCGTCACCCCGGTGGCCGCGACGGCGTCGCTCAGCTTGGCGATCGCCGCCATATCGGGCAGCAGCGCACCTACGGCCTCTGCGCTTCCCAAGTCCGCCACGATCCACACCGGTCCCACGCTGACCACCAGCGGTTGCGAGATCGGCCTGGCGCCGAGCGCGCGTTCGAGCGCCGGACGCAGCGCGGCATCGAGCGGCGCCAGGTTCGATTGCGGCGCGCGCACCCACAGGCGGCCATCGGGCTCCACACTCAACTCGAGGACGCCCGCGCCGCATTCCTGGCGCAGGCGCCCGTCCTTCGGCTTCACGCTCCCGGCCTCTAGCACCGCGTGCGCGCTGCCGATGGTGGGATGGCCAGCGAACGGCAGCTCGGCGCGTGGCGTGAAAATGCGCAGGCGATAGTCGGCTGCGCCCGAAGTCGGCGGCAGCACGAAAGTCGTTTCCGAGAGATTGGTCCAGCCGGCGATGCGCTGCATGGCCTCGGCCGTCAGGCCGTTTCCGTCCAGCACCACGGCCACAGGATTACCGCGGAACGGTGTGCGAGTGAACACGTCCACCTGCTTGAAGCGAAGGGGCGCCATGGGCGGCAAGTTTATCTCCAGCCCGCGGGCCGACCCGACAGCGTCAGCTCGCTACTCCGGAATCTCGGGCTCGACAAGCTTCGCAAGTTGCGCGAGAGACTCTTGCCAGCCGAGATAGCACATCTCGAGCGGAATGACTTCGGGCAGCCCTTCTTGCACCACGTTGACCTCAGTTCCGCACGACACCTGCTTGAAGGTCACCGCGGTCTGCATTTCTCCGGGCAAGTTCGGGTCGTCGAACCTGTCCGTATAGCGAATTTTTTCGAACGGCAGCAATTCACGATACTCGCCGCCAAAGGCGTGACCGCGGCCGGTGGTGAAGTTGGTGAAGGACATCTTGTAGGTGCCGCCGACTTTGGCATCCATATGGTGAACCTTGCAGGTGAAACCGTATGGCGGCAGCCACTTGGCCATTGCGTCGGGGTCCAGGAACGCCCGATAGACGCGCTCCGGTTTCGCACGCAGCACGCGGTGAAGCCGGATGGTGCCTGCAGGCATGATCAATTCGCCTTTCGATTCGCCGTTCGTTGGGTGTTGGGTTTACGACCTAGCACGAGAGCGCTGATGGATGCAACCTCATGCCTGATGTCTTGAACATCATCGCCAGTCGACCTCGTGGAGTAGCACGGGCTCCGGAAATCCCTTCAAGTCGACCTGTCCATGCTCTTTAAACGTGAACAACTTGCCTGCGCAAAGATCGCGGACAACTGGGGCTGCCAGAATCTGCTCGGGCTGAGATCGGGCGCAAATGCGCGCCGTCAGGTTGATGGTGGATCCGAATAGCGCGTCACCGTCCGCTACCGGTTCACCGGCACCCAGACCAATCCGTACCTGAATTGGTGCCGGAGGACTCGCGCCGTTGAATTTTAGAAGGGCCCTCTGGATAGATATGGCGCATTCCACGGCCTTGAAGACAGACCCAAAGCAGCTCAGAAACCCGTCGCCTGCGTGATCCACTTCCCGCCCCTCGTGCTCCCGCAACGCTTGCCGAATGATGCCGTGATGTGCGCGCTGCAGCGTAAACGCTGCATTGTCACCGAGCCGATTAGTGATGTCCGTCGAATTCGCAATATCAGTAAACATGATCGCTCGGAATGCCGGCTCCCGAATGGGTGCGTGTTCCTCCCCATGCGGGTCGGTCAGCCGTCCCAGAAACCCATCGATGCGCGAGCGATCGACTTCGATGATCCGGTTGGCTAGTATTCCGTGCGCGGCGCGATGCATATCCTGCACTGCTTCACGGCTCGGAGCCTCGATCAAGCAGAAAACGGACTGCCGGGGTTCATCGAACCAGTAAGTGAAACACTTGCATCCGTATTTTGACTGTACCTTGAGATCTTGCTGGTGAGCGGCCGCAAGTTCTTCCGCGGTCACGCCCTCTAGAGCGTGGCGATCCATATAGATCGGCATCGTTACCTCCTCAAACTTCCCGGCAGAGCCAGCACCAGAGGCAAGATTCTCGAAACGTCGATATCGCGCGACGTCTCAGACGTAATCTTGGTCTCCACTGCTAGTCAATCTTTCGGCAACCGTAACGTTCACGCCCACCGGCGCGCGCTCGCAGACCCTTGCGAGGCACAGCCGCTACGCGCGCGTCCGCGTGGGGCGTGCCGTTAGACGCCGTGCGCGCTTGGACTTGAGTACCGACCGCAATGCGTCATTGACGGATGCTGAGCTCGGGAACGCCTTTGCGACGTCGCGATCCAGAACAACGACGTTCGAACCCTCCTTCAGCAACCGCTTGTAGTACTTGCCGCGTACGGCATTTGAGTAATCGAAGTCGTATTCGGGTCTGAGGTCGTCAATAGTCTTAGGTTTCATGGCGTTTGCGCTCGGCGGCGGTGGCGTGTCTTGCACTGATAATGCGGATTGTCTCACCACTTTCCACGTGAGAGACGATGACAAGGCGGTCACGTGAGGAATAGCCCACCGTGATCAGGCGGCGTTCGCCCGTCGAATGTTCCGGATCGTCGAACGTGGCGGACAGAGGGTCGTGAAATATGGTCACAGCCTCGTCAAAGGTGACGCCATGCTTCCTGCGGTTGCGCTCGGCCTTCGCGCGATCCCATTCGAAGTGCATTCGCTAAGCGAGCGTGAACTGCCGGCGTCTAACCTGATTTAGGTAGCCTAAAACGCGGAGTGTACTCCGACGCTCGCCGAATCTTCTCGCCATTCGCCAAGAAAATCATTCAGTTGGAGCAAACAAACGAATACCGCATATCCGGACTTGGGTAACTTGCGCGATGCGTCGTCGCGACGACGCAGATTGTGCGCGAAGCGCACTAGGTAACGAAGCCGCGGCGTGGCGGGCCCGCTACGCCGCGGCTCCCCGGCACTAACGCGGCAAAGTGTAAAGTGTGACTTTACACTTTGCGCTTCACAGGCCCCTGGCCCGCTCGCGCAGCACGTATTTCTGGATCTTGCCGGTCGCGGTGATGGGCACCGCGCCGAACACCACCTTCTTCGGCACCTTGAAGCGCGCCAGGTTCTGCCGGCACCATTCGATGAACTCCGCCTCGGTGGCTTTCGCTCCGTCCTTCAACTGCACGAAGGCGCACGGCGTCTCGCCCCACTTGTCGTCGGGCCGCGCCACCACTGCGGCGAGCGCGGTCGCAGGGTGCTTGTAGAGCGCGATCTCCACTTCCACCGAGGAAATGTTCTCGCCGCCCGAGATGATGATGTCCTTCTTGCGATCCTTGATCTCCACGTAGTTCGTCGGGTGCCACACCGCGAGGTCGCCGGTGTGCATCCAGCCGCCGGCGAACGCCTCCGCGGTCGCCTTCGGGTCCTTGAGGTAGCCGAGCATCACGGTGTTGCCGCGCACCAGGATCTCGCCCACCGTCTGCCCGTCCTGCTTCACCGGCTTGCAGGTTTTCGGGTCGCCGACGATGTGGCCTTCGACCACCTGGTAGCGCACGCCCTGGCGCGCCATCTCGACCGCGCGCTCCTCCATCGGCAGGCGCTCCCACGCTTCCTGCGGCGCGCACAGAGTGGACGGCCCCTGCAGCTCGGTCATGCCGTAGATGTGCATCACCTTGAAGCCGAGCTCCTCCATCGCCTTGATCACCTTCGCCGGCGGCGGCGAGCCGCCGGTCATGATGTGCACCGGGTGCGGGAACTTGCGCCGCTGCTCCTCGGGCGCACCCACCAGCATGCCGAGCACCGTGGGCGCGCCGCCCATGTGCGTGACGCCGTGCTGCACGATCGCCGGGAAGATCTGCGCCGGGTCCACCGCTCGCAGGCAGACGTGGGTGCCGGACATCGCGACCACCGACCACGGATAGCACCAGCCGTTGCAGTGGAACATCGGCAGCGTCCACAGGAACACCGGATGCGCCGGCATCGGCCAGGCGATGATGTTGCCGAGCGACTCGAGGAAGGTGCCGCGGTGGTGGTAGACCACCCCTTTCGGGCGCCCGGTCGTGCCGCTGGTGTAGTTGAGCGCAATCGGATCGGACTCCGACTCGGGCAGCGACCAGGCGAAGCCGGGATCGCCGCCGGCGATGAATTTCTCATACTCCACCGCACCGAGCCTCTCGCCGGGACCGGTGTAGAGCGGGTCGTCCACTTCGATGACCAAGGGCTTTTTCTTCAGTTTCTTCAGCGCCGGCCCGACCACGCCGGCGAAAACGCGGTCGGTGATGAACACCTTGGCCTCGCCGTGCTCGAGGATGTAGGCCACAGTCTCCGCGTCCAGGCGCGTATTGATGGCATTCAGCACTGCGCCCAGCATCGGCACGCCGTAGTGCGCATCGAGCATCGCCGGCACGTTTGGCAGCATCGCCGCCACCACGTCGCCGCGCTTCACGCCGCGCTTCGCGAGCGCCGAGGCCAGGCGGCGCGCACGATCGTAGAACTGCGCATAGGTGATGCGCGCCGTGCCGTGGATCACCGCGACGCGATTCGGGTAGATCTCCGCCGCCCGAGGCAAAAACACGACGGGGGACAGCTCATTGCGATTCGCAGCGCCAGGCCCCAGTCCTTGCCAAATGCTCTTGCGCACTGCAGCAATTTTCTTTTTCCGCTTGGCCATCCGCCACTCCTCGCCTTACACTGTTCTCACCAATCTACCGCAACGAGGGGGACACAGTGAAGAAGCTCGCTTTCGCCATCGCCTTGGCATTTGCAGCCAGCGGCGCCATGGCACAGGAAAAGACCATCCG
>CAYMVA010000128.1:0-60667 GCA_964393745.1 uncultured Enterobacteriaceae bacterium
GCGCCGGTCATCTTGTTCTGCCGGCCGAGCGCCAGCACCTGGGTGAAGCCGACGTAGAAGAACAGGCCCTCCATCAGGCAGGAGAACACGATCAGGCTCTTGAGCAGCTTCTGGTCGGCCTCGGGGGTGCCGGTGCTGAAGGTCGGGTCGGTGAGCGTGTCGATGAACGGAATCAGGAACTCGTCCTTGTCGCGGATCGACGCGATCTCGTGGTAGGCGTTGAACACCTCGCCCGCATCCAGGTCCAGGCTCTCGACGATGTACTGGTAGGCGTGGGTGTGGACCGCTTCCTCGAACGCCTGGCGCAGCAGGTACTGGCGGCACTCTGGCGCGGTGATGTGGCGGTAGGTGCCCAGCAGGATGTTGTTGGCGGCGAGCGAATCGGCGGTGACGAAGAAGCCCAGGTTGCGCTTGACCATGCGGCGCTCGTCGTCGGTCAGCCCGTTGGGATCTTTCCACAGGGCGATGTCGCGGCTCATGTTGATTTCCTGCGGCATCCAGTGGTTGGCGCAGGCCGACAGGTACTTCTCCCAGGCCCACTTGTACTTGAACGGCACCAGCTGGTTGACGTCGGCCTTGGAGTTGATGATGCGCTTGTCCTCGACCGTGATGCGGCGGAAGGCATTGCCGGCGGCAAAGCGCTCCGCGGCGGCAGCGGAGGCGGCCGGGTTGGCAGATGCGGCGCTGCCCCCCGAGGCCGGCACGAAGCCGCTCGCGGGCTGGATCGCGAGCCCGGCGAGGGATTTCATCTCTACTGGCATGCCTCGCACTCCGGGGTGTCGATGGCGCAGCTCTTGCCCTCGGCCTCGGCCGGCGCCGCCGCGGCCTGGGCGCCGCCGCCCGACGAAACCGCATTCAGCTGCCCGATCTTGACGGTCGATTTCTCGGCGTGCGTGGCGCCGAGGGCGCGCAGGTAATAGGTGGTCTTCAGGCCGCGGAGCCAGGCCAACTGGTAGGTCTCGTCCAGCCTGCGGCCGGAGGCGCCCGCCAGATAGATGTTGAGCGACTGCGACTGGTCGATCCACTTCTGGCGCCGCGCGCCCGCCTCGACCAGCCACCTGGGCTCGGTCTCGAACGCGGTCGCATACAGCCGGCGCAGCTCAGCGGGCACGCGGTCGATGCGCGCCAGGTTGCCGTCGAAATACTTGAGGTCGGCGATCATCACCTCGTCCCACATGCCGGCGCTCTTGAGGTCTGCCACCAGGTACTCGTTCACCACCGTGAACTCGCCCGAGAGGTTCGATTTCACGTACAGGTTCTGGAAGGTCGGCTCGATCGAGGCCGAGACGCCGACGATGTTGGCGATGGTGGCGGTGGGCGCGATCGCGATGCAGTTGGAGTTGCGCATGCCGTGGCGCTTGATGCGCGCGCGCAGCTCTTCCCAGTCCAAGGTCGAGGAGCGATCCACTTCTACGTAGCCGCCGCGCTCGGCGGCCAGCAGATCGAGCGTGTCCTGCGGCAGCACGCCGCGGTCCCACAGCGAGCCAGCGAACGACGGGTAGCGGCCGCGCTCCTCGGCGAGCTCGGTCGAGGCCCAGTAGGCGGCGTAGGCCACCATCTCCATCGAGCGGTCGGCGAATTCGACCGCCTCGGGCGAGTCGTACGCCAGGCGCAGCTGGTGCAGGCAGTCCTGGAACCCCATGATCCCCAGCCCTACGGGGCGGTGCCGCTGGTTGGAGTTCTTCGCCTTGGCAACCGCGTAGTAATTGATGTCGATGACGTTGTCGAGCATGCGCATCGCGGTGCGCACCGTCTTCTTGAGCCTGGTGAAATCCAGGCCACCCTCGCCCATGTGCGCCACCAGGTTCACCGAGCCAAGGTTGCAGACCGCGATCTCGTCGCCCGAGGTGTTGAGCGTGATCTCGGTGCACAGGTTGGAGCTGTGCACCACGCCCACGTGCTGCTGCGGGCTGCGCAGGTTGCACGGGTCCTTGAAGGTGATCCAGGGATGCCCGGTCTCGAACAGCATCGACAGCATCTTGCGCCACAGGTTGACCGCGGGCAGCTTCTTGTAGAGCTTGAGCTCGCCGCGCGCCGCCTTGTCCTCGTAGCGCAGGTAGGCCTGCTCGAACGCCCTGCCGTACAGGTCGTGCAACTCGGGCACGTCGGCGGGCGAGAACAGCGTCCAGTCGGCGGTTTCCGCCACCCGCTTCATGAACAGGTCCGGGATCCAGTTGGCCGTGTTCATGTCGTGCGTGCGGCGCCGGTCGTCGCCGGTGTTCTTGCGCAACTCGAGGAACTCCTCGATGTCGAGGTGCCAGGTCTCGAGGTAGGAGCACACCGCGCCCTTGCGCTTGCCGCCCTGGTTGACCGCGACCGCGGTGTCGTTCACCACCTTGAGGAACGGCACCACGCCCTGGCTCTTGCCGTTGGTGCCCTTGATGTGCGAGCCCAGCGCGCGCACCGGGGTCCAGTCGTTGCCCAGGCCGCCGGCGTACTTGGCGAGCAGCGCGTTCTCCTTGATAGCTTCGTAGATGCCCTCGAGATTGTCCGGCACCGTGGTGAGGTAGCAGGACGAAAGCTGCGCGCGCTGCGTGCCGGCATTGAACAGCGTCGGCGTCGAACTCATGAAATCGAAGCTCGAGAGCGCGTCGTAGAACTCGATGGCGCGCTGCTCGCGCTCGCGCTCCCTGAGCGCCAGGCCCATCGCCACGCGCATGAAGAAGGCCTGCGGCAGCTCGATGCGCTCGCCGTGCACGTGCAGGAAATAGCGGTCGTACAGCGTCTGCAGGCCGAGGTAGCCGAACTGCAGGTCGCGGCGGGCGTCGAGCGCGCGCCCGAGTTGCGCCAGGTCGAACGCCGCCAGCTCCGGGTCGAGCAACTCGGCCTCGATGCCGCGGCGGATGAACTCCGGGAAGTAGCTCGCGTAGCGCGACGCCATCTCGGCCTGGCCCACCTCCTCGCCCAGCACTTCGCGCCGCACCGTGTGCAGCAGCAGGCGCGCGGTGACGTAGCTGTAGGCCGGGTCCTTCTCGATCTGCGCGCGCGCCGCGAGAATCGCGGACTTGCGCACCTCCTCGATCGGCACGCCGTCGTACAGGTCGCGCAGCGTCGCATCGCGCACCGGCGCCGGGTCGGCCGCCGCACCGAGTCCTTCGCAGGCGGCGATCAGCAGCCGGTCGAGCGCCCCGAGGTCGAGCGCGCGGCGCGCGCCGTTTTCCACCACGTGCAGCACCGGCGCCCCGGCCTGCCCGGCCTCGAGCTGCGAGCGCGCCGCTTTTTCCTGCGCCCGCGCCTGCGCCCGCTGCTCGCGGTACAGGACGTAGGAGCGGGCCACGTCGTGCTCGCCGGCGCGCATCAGCGCCAACTCGACCTGGTCCTGGATGTCTTCTATATGGAAAGTGCCGCCGTGCGGCTGGCGCCGCATCAGGGCGTTGACCACGTTCTGCGTCAGCGCCCCGACCTGCTCGCGGATGCGCGCCGAGGCGGCGCCCTGGCTGCCGTTGACCGCCAGGTAGGCCTTGGTCATCGCCACCGCGATCTTGGCCGGCTCGAACGCGACCACGGCGCCGTTGCGGCGAATGGTCTTGAACTCGGCGAAGGGCGAACGCGCGGCCGGACTTGATTCGGCGACGTCCACGCTGAGTGCCGTGTTCGTTGCCGTGTCCTGTTGCGCGATCTGCATTCTTTCCTCTCCCCTCTTGCCGGCGCCTCCGGGCCCCGCCCGGACGCGACCACCCCAGGTTGCGATCCTATGACAACCTAGACCAGATACACAATATTTAGTGCTTCACGCCTGATTCGGAACTAAATCTGGGGGGGACTGTACCACGCTTTATTTTTTTTGCAAGCGCGCATGCGCGACGCGCAGCGCGCGCTGCGATTGCAAACGGATGTGAACCGGCTTGCCGCAGCGCACCACGCGCTGCGAAACGGTGTCGCGCTAGCCGCGCGCGAGATCGGAAAGCAGGCGCGCCCAATCGAAGCGCGCGCCGGGATCGCTCTTGCGCCCGGGCGCGACGTCGCCGTGCGCGCCGAGCTCGCGCAGCGGCGCGAGCGCGCGCAGCCGGCGAATGAGTGTTGTCAGCCGCGCGTACTGCACACTCTCGAACGCATCCGAGTCGACGCCTTCCAGTTCGACGCCGATCGAGATGTCGTTGCAACGCTCGCGGCCGCGCCAGCGTGACACCCCGGCGTGCCAAGCGCGCCGCTCGAGCGGCACGAACTGCAACAGCTCGCCGTCACGGCGCACGAAGAAATGCGCCGACACGCGCAGCCCGGCAAGTTCAGCGAAGGAGGCGTGCTCGCCCGAGTCGAGTCGGTTGGTGAACAGGCGCTCGACGGCGTCGCCGCCGTAGTGCCCGCGCGGCAGGCTGATCGAGTGCAACAGCAGCAGCGTCGGTTCGCAACCTGGCGGACGGCTGTCGTGGTTTGGCGACGCCACCTGGCGCGCCTCGGCGAGCAAGCCGCGCCCGTCAGCCCGGGCGGCCATCCGATTCCGGTTCCCGGATGCCGAGGCGCTGCATGCGGTAGCGCAACGTGCGGAACGTGACCCCGAGCAGCTTGGCCGCCGCGGTGCGGTTGTAGCCGGTCTTGGAGAGCGCTTCCATGATGGCATCGCGCTCGACGCGGTCGAGGTACTCGGGCAGCGGCGTGTCGGCGCGCCCGGCGTCACCCGCCTGCGCCTCGCCCGGAAGCGGCCGCAGGCGCAGGTCCTCGGGCGTGATTTCCGCGGCGCCGGAGAGCGCCATGGCGCGCTCCAGGATGTTCTCCAGCTCGCGGATGTTGCCGGGGAAGTCGTAGCCCTTCAATTCGGCGAGCGCCGCCTCGGAAAGCGCCGGCACCGGCACCCCGCTACTCTGCGCCAGCCGCTCCAGGATCGCGGCCGCAATCGCCGGCACGTCGTCGCGGCAGGCGCGCAGCGGCGGCATCTTCAACTCGATCACGTTGAGGCGGTAGTAAAGGTCCTGGCGGAAGCGCCCGGCCTCGACCGCGGCGGCAAGGTCCTGGTGGGTGGCGCTGATGACGCGCACGTCCACCGGGTCCTCCTGCGTGGCGCCGACCTTGCGCACGCGCTTCTCCTGGATCACCCGCAGCAGCTTCACCTGCATCGCCAGCGGCAGGTCGGCGACCTCGTCCAGGAACAGCGTGCCGCCGTGCGCAGCCTGGAAAAAGCCGTCGCGGTCCTCCTGCGCGCCGGTGAACGCGCCCTTGCGGTAGCCGAAGAACTCGCTTTCCATGAGCTCGCTCGGGATGGCGCCGCAGTTGACCGGCACGAACGGCGCGTCGCGTCGCGCGCCGCGCAAGTGGATCAGGCGCGCTGCCAGTTCCTTGCCGCTGCCGGATTCGCCGCTGATGTAGACCGGGGCCTGGGTGCGCGCCAGCTTGAGGATCGTTTCGCGCACCTGCGCCAGCGGCTCGCTCGAGCCGATCAGCTGCGGCGTTCCGGCGAGCGCGGCGCCGCGCTCCGGCAGCGACAGCGCGGAGCGCACCAGCGCGCGCAACTGCGCCAGCCCGACCGGCTTGGAGACGTAATCGAATGCGCCCGCCTTGAGCGCCGCCACTGCGTTCTCGGCGCTGCCGTGCGCGGTGATCACCGCCACCGGCAAGTCGCCCGCCAGCGCGGCGATGTGGCGCACCAGTTCGAGCCCCTCGCCGTCCGGCAGGCGCATGTCGGTGAGGCAGAGAGCGAAGCGGGTGTCCTTGAGCAGCGCCTTGGCCTCCGCGATGGTGGCCGCGGACTGCACCGCGAGCCCCATCTTGGCGAGCGTCAGCTCGAGCAGTTCGCGGATATCGGGCTCGTCGTCCACCACCAGCACGCGGTGCGCGCGCGCCTCGCTGCCGCGGCGCTCGGCGCTTCTCATGTTGCAGGCGCCGCGCGCATCAGGATGCGGAAGTGCGCGCCCGGCATGTCGTCCACGTAATCCAGCGACGCCCGGTTGGCGGCGCACAGCTCGCGCGCAAGATAAAGGCCCAAGCCCGTTCCCTTGCTGTCGGTGGTGAAGAAAGGCTCGAACAGCTGCCCCTGGTTGGCGCGCGGCACGCCCGGGCCGTTGTCGATGACGCTCAATTCTACTCGATTGCCATAGCGGTACGGCTTGAGCAGCAGCCGGATGCTGCGCGGCTCGGCTTGCGCATGGCGCACTGCGTTCCTGAGCACGTTCCAGAGCACCTGGCGCAGGTGCTCGCGGTCGAATTCCACGCTCAGCTCGCGCCCGGTGTCGATGGCGAAGCGCTCCGGCGGCACCGACTCGTTGATGACGAATTCCTCGACGAAGGCCATGAGCCAGGCACTGAGCGCGATGCGTTCGCGCGCGGCGCGGTCGCGGCGGTTGAGCTGCAGCACGTCCCCGACCAGGCGCTCCAGGCGGGTGGTGTTGTCGTGGATGATGCGGATGAGCCGCTCGCGGTCGCGCGCGCGCTTCTCCTCGCCAAGCAGCTCAGCGGCGTGACTGATCGCCGACAGCGGATTGCGGATTTCGTGCGCGATGTTGGCGGTCAGGCGGCCCAGCGCCGCGAGCTTGAGCTGCTGCGCTTCCTCGCGCATGCGGCTGGTGTCCTCCACGAACACCACGCTCAGCTCCTCGGCCACGCCCACCTCCACCAGCCGCAGTCGCAGCTCGCGGCCGCGCGCCTCGAGCGAGGTCTCGGCCTCGGCGCGCCGGTCGCTGCGCCACGCCCGCCAGCGCGCGTCGAAGTCCGGCAGCAGCCGCATCAGCTCGGCGCCGTGCAGCGGCGCATCGCCGAGCAGGCGCTGCGCCGCTGGATTGTGCTGCACCACCCGCCCCTCCTCGTCGAGCACCAGCACGCCGTCCTGCATGTCGGCGATCACCAGCTGGTTGACCCGCATCTGGGTCTCGAGCTCGCGCCCGCGCCGCTGCGCCAGGCGCTCGTTCGCCGCCACGCGCTGCGCCAGCCAGCCGGTGACGCCGGCGCTGGCGAAGCAGCCGATCGCGAGCAGTCCGGGCTGCAGGAAGTTGGCGGTCGGGGCGTCGAACGCAAGCACCCAGACGCTTTGCTCCAGTAGCAGCGCGATCGCGGCCAGCGATGCGTACAGCAGCGACAGCCGCCAGGGCGCGACCAGCGCCGCACCGGTGAGCGCGATCAGCAGCATCACCCCCAGGCCGCTGCCGATGCCGCCGCTGGCGTACATGAGCAGCGTGATGGCGACGACATCGAGCGCCAGGTGCAGCGACAGCTGCAGGTTGAAGCGGTCGTGCAGGTTGCGCAGCACGCCGTGAAGCAGCACCGCGAACAGCAGGTACCAGCCGCTCACGGCGCGGAACAGGTCCAGCCGGTGCGCGCCGAGCGTGAGCGCGTCGACGTAGAACAGGGTGGCGCCCAGGCACAGCGCCGCGATCGCGATGCGGTACAGGCTGAAGTAGCGCAGCGAGATCCAGAACGACTCCGGCCTGCGCTCGTCGCGCCCGAACAGGCTCGAATAGGTTGGCGCCGGCGCCCGCATCATTCCTTTTTCGGCCCGAGGCGCCAATGCTCCTCGCTGCAATAGTGGTGCCCGTCCGCGCTGCGCGCCTCGCCGCGCGGCAGGTGCACGCCGCAGTGCGCGCAGCTCACCAGCTCGCTCGGCGGCGCCTGCCCCGTATCGCGCCCCGTGCCTTTCCCCTCCCTGCGCCGCGCCTCGCCCAAGGCGCGGCGCACCAGCCACACCAGCAGCAGCACCGCAACGGCGATCAGGATCATTCGGCCCATGGGCGGATTATGCTGCGGACTGCGCCGGACTGCCGCAAATCAGGAATTGGTCGGGGTGACTGGATTTGAACCAGCGACTCCTGCGTCCCGAACGCAGTACTCTACCAGGCTGAGCTACACCCCGAGGCCGGCGGCGCTAGGAGCGCCGCGATACGGAATAGGCGGCCAATTCTAGCAAAGAATCCCTGTGCGCCGAGGGCGCGAGCGCCGCGAGCGCACGCTTTGCCGCCTCCGCCTCGCCGCGCGCCACCTCGCGCGCGTAATCGAGCGCGCCGCTCGCCCTGACCACGGCGAGCACGGGCGCGAAATCGTCGCGCCCGCCGTCGACGATGGCGCGGCGCACGACGTCGCGCTGCGCCGCGTCGCCACAGGCCATGGCGCGGATCAACGGCAACGTCGGCTTGCCCTCGGCCAGGTCGTCGCCCAGGCTCTTGCCGATCTCACCCGACTCGCCCGAATAGTCGAGCACGTCGTCAATCAGCTGGAACGCGGTGCCCAGGCGCATGCCGTACTCCGCCAGTCCCTGCTCGAGCGCCTGCGGCGCGCTGCCGAGCACTGCGCCGAGCCGCGCCGCCGCCTCGAACAGCTTCGCGGTCTTGCGGCGGATCACCTCCAGATAGGCTGCTTCGGCGACGTCCGGATCGTGGCAATTCATGAGCTGCAGCACTTCGCCCTCGGCGATCGTATTGGTGGCATCGGCGAGCACCTGCATCACCCGCATGCTGTTCACTGCCACCATCATCTGGAAGGCGCGCGAGTAGAGGAAGTCGCCCACCAGCACCGCGGCGGCATTGCCGAAGGCGGCATTCGCCGTCTTGCGCCCGCGCCGCAGTTGCGAGGTGTCGACCACGTCGTCGTGCAACAGGGTTGCGGTGTGGATGAACTCGACCACCGTGGCGAGCTCGAAACGTGCCTCGCCGCGGCAACCGCAGGCGCCGGCCGCGAGCAGCAGCAGCGCCGGCCGCAGGCGTTTGCCGCCGCCGGCGACGATGTACTCGGCGACCTGGCGCACCAGCGGCACGTCCGAGCCCAGGCGCTCGCTGATGAGCGCGTCCACGCGCTGCATGTCGCCGGCGATCGGCGCGAGGATGGCGGGGCTGGTCACGGCGCTGGGCGGTACTTGTTACGGAAGGGGCGGTGCGGGGGCGCGAAGCTTAGCACGAACCCTTTGACGCGCATTGCCGGAATCTCCTATAATTTCAGGTCTTTGCCATCTTTCAGTGACGGGAACACCATGTACGCAGTGATCCAGACCGGGGGCAAGCAGTATCGGGTCAAATCCGGCGAGCAATTGCGCGTCGAACTGCTGCCGGCGGAAGTCGGCGCGGCAGTTTCTTTCGACAACGTGCTGATGCTCGGCGAGGGCGACGCCGCGCGCATCGGCGCGCCGTTCGTCTCGGGCGCGCAGGTCAAGGCGACCGTGGTGTCGCACGGCCGCGGCGACAAGGTGCGCATCTTCAAGCTGCGCCGCCGCAAGCACTACCAGAAGACCCAGGGGCACCGGCAGGGCTACACCGAAGTGCGCATCGACGAAATCGTCGGCGCCTGAACCGCGCGAGGAGAATCCAGCCATGGCACACAAGAAAGCGGGCGGCAGCTCGCGCAACGGACGCGATTCGCAGGCCAAGCGCCTCGGCGTCAAGGTCTACGGCGGCGAGCAGGTCAACGCCGGACAGATCCTGGTGCGCCAGCGCGGCACCGTGGTGCATCCCGGAACCAACGTCGGCCTCGGCCGCGACCACACGCTGTATGCGCGCGTCTCCGGCACCGTGCAATACGCCGTCAGGGGCGAGGCCAACCGCAAGACCGTGAGCGTGCAGCCGCGCTAGCCATCGCCCCCGGCTCCGCAGAAAGCCCTATCGGAGTCGATAGGGCTTTTTAGTTTCTACGTTATGAAATTCATCGACGAAGCGAGAATCCAGGTACACGCCGGCAAGGGCGGGGACGGCAGCGCCTCGTTCCGGCGCGCCAAGTTCGTGCCGCGCGGCGGCCCGGACGGCGGCGACGGCGGCCGCGGCGGCAGCATCTGGGCGATTGCCGACCGCAATATCAACACGCTCATCGACTACCGCTTCGCACGCATCCACCGCGCCGGCGACGGCGAGCGCGGCCGCGGCGCCGACCAGTACGGCCGCGGCGCCGAGGACATCGAGCTGCGCATGCCGGTCGGCACCATGGTGCGAGACCTGAAAAGCGGCGACCTGGTCGCGGACCTGGCGCGTGACGGCGAGCGCGTGCGCCTCGCCCGCGGCGGCAAGGGCGGCATCGGCAACATCCACTTCAAGTCGAGCATCAACCGCTCGCCGCGCCAGTTCACGCGCGGCGAGCCCGGCGAGAACCGCGAACTGGCGCTCGAGCTGCGCGTGCTGGCCGACGCAGGACTCCTCGGCCTGCCCAATGCCGGCAAATCTACTTTCCTGCGCGCGGTGTCGAGCGCGCGGCCCAAGGTCGCCGACTATCCCTTCACCACGCTCAATCCCTCGCTCGGCGTGGTGCGCATCGCGCACGATGCGAGCTTCGTCGTCGCCGACATTCCGGGTCTGATCGAGGGCGCGGCCGAGGGCGCGGGCCTGGGCCACCAGTTCCTGCGCCACCTCGCGCGCACCAGCCTGCTGCTTCACTTGGTGGACCTCGCGCCCCCCGAGGCGGACGCTGATCCGGCAAGCGATGCGCGCGCCATCGCGCAGGAGCTCAAGAAATACGACCCGGCGCTGTATCGCAAGCCGCGTTGGCTGGTGTTCAACAAGGCCGACGCGGTGCCGGATGCCGAGGCGCGCGCGCGCCGCGTGGTGCGCGCGCTGCGCTGGACTGCGCCCTGGTACCTGATCTCGGCGCTCAACGGCGACGGTTGCCGCGAGCTGTGCGCGGCCGCCTTCCGCTTCCTTTCCACGCCGCGGCGCAAGGCGCCGCGCGCGCGACGCGCCGCCTGAAGGGAGACACCATGTCGGGGCCAGTCGCCAAAGCGCACACCATCGTGGTCAAGGTGGGATCGTCGCTCGTCACCAACGAGGGGCGCGGGCTCGACGTCGAGGCGATCGCGCGCTGGGCGGGGCAGATCGCCAAGCTGCACGCCGCCGGCAAGCGCTGCGTGCTGGTGTCGAGCGGCGCCATCGCCGAGGGCATGCAGCGCCTGGGCTGGACGCGCCGGCCGCACGCCATGCACGAGCTGCAAGCCGCCGCCGCAGTCGGGCAGATGGGGCTGGTGCAATGCTACGAGACCTGCTTTCGCGAGCACGGCCTCGCAACCGCGCAGGTACTGCTCACGCATGCCGACATGGCAGACCGCCAGCGATACCTGAACGCCCGCTCTACGCTGCGCACGCTGTTGGCGCTGGGCGTGATCCCGGTGATCAACGAGAACGACACGGTGGTGACAGACGAGATCAAGTTCGGCGACAACGACACGCTCGGCGCGCTGGTCACCAACTTGGTAGAGGCAGACGTGCTGATTATCCTCACCGACCAGGCGGGGCTGTACGACGCCGACCCGCGGCGCGTCCCGGGCGCCAACCTCATCGAGTCGGCCGAAGCCGGCGAGCCGCGCCTGGAGGAGATCGCCGGCGGCAGCGGCACGCACCTGGGCAAGGGCGGGATGATCACCAAGGTGCTGGCGGCGAAGCGCGCCGCGCGCAGCGGCGCGCACACCGTGATCGCCTCGGGACGCGAGCCCGACGTGCTGCTGCGGCTGGCGCGCGGCGAGCGCCTCGGCACGCTATTGAGCGCGCAAACCATGCCGCTCGCGGCGCGCAAGCAGTGGCTCGCCGACCATCTCAGCGTGGTCGGGCGGCTGCGGCTGGACGCGGGCGCGGTGCGGGCGCTGGTGCGCGACGGCAAGAGCCTGCTGCCGATCGGCGTCACCGAGGCGCGCGGCGAGTTCGAGCGCGGCGCGGTGGTCGCGTGCGAGGATCCCGAAGGGCGCGAGGTGGCGCGCGGGCTGGCGAACTACTCCTCTGCCGAGACCCGGCTCATCATGCGCCGGCCCTCGAGCGAAATCGAAACGCTCCTCGGTTACGTGGACGAGCCCGAGCTCATCCACCGCGACAACCTGGTCGTGCTCTAACTACAGTTTAGGGTGCAGGCCACGGCGCAGGGCGTCGAGGCCTTCCTCGGCGCTGCGGATCGAGTGGTCGTGCGGACAGAAGAACTCGCGCCGCAGCGAGATATGCACGCGCAGCGCCTTGTGCGCGTCCAGCTCCTTCCAGTCGGAAGGCCGCTCGCGCCAAGTGCCGTCGCGGTGGCCGAAGGCATACACCTTGTAGGTGCCGCTCTTGCAGCGCATGCCCTCGTAGCTTACGTTCTCGGCGCCCGAGGCGCTGCGCGCCACCAGCGTGTAGCGGATGACGCCGTCCTGGCCGATGCTGAGGGACTTGGCGTCGATGAAGAACTGGAAGCTGGTGGCAGAGCCGATGTTGAACTCGACCAGGTCCGTCGCCTTTGGGAACGCGGGCAGTTTGACCGCGCCCTCGATCCAGCTGCGCTCCTCAGCCTCCTTGTCGGGGTCGTTGCCGAAGAGCTGCGCGCCGAGAGGTCCCGAGGCCGCAGCGAGCGCCGCAGCCGCGAGCAGGCACGCAAGCCGCGCCCTCAGGCGAGATCCCCCGCGAGCGAATCGCGCACTTCGGCGGGAACGGGGTCCAGAGTGGCCGCATAGGCGCGATGGTCGATCCCCATAGTGAGGTGCGCGCCGCGCTTGAGCGCCGTGCGCGTCGCGGCATCGAGCTCGAAGCGCAGGAAATGCACCGCCGAGGTTTTTTGCTCGTTCTCGCGCTCCAGGTCCTCGTCCGCGATGGCGTACACCCGGGCATGGCCCTCGACCTGGACCCAGACCCGGTCTTCGATCCCCTTGAGCTCGGCGAGCCGGATGCGGCGCTCCTCCGGGTCCGGGTACTCGATCAGCATGGTCGCCTTCCAGTTGCCGCCATCCGGGAGCAGCGGGTTGTAGGCCTCGAGCTCGCCGCGGATGCCATCGTCCTCGAAGATGCGCTCGATGCGCAGCATCTCCTGCACCTGGTAGCGGATCGTCAGCTCGTCCTCGAACAGCAGCGTGACGTGCTCGCCCAAGGCCGCGCTGCGCACCTTCTTGTGCTCAATCACCCGCGCGCGGAAGGCGCCGCGCTCGCGCGCGTACGCCTCCAGCGGCAGCAGGCTCTCGGCTGCGATCGCCGGCATCAGTCGGTGAGCGCGTCGAGCGCCTTCTGGAAGCGGTTGGCGTGCGAGCGCTCCGCCTTGGCCAGGGTCTCGAACCAGTCGGCGATCTCGGTGAAGCCCTCGGTGCGCGCCATCTTGGCCATCCCGGGGTACATGTCGGTGTACTCGTGGGTCTCGCCGGCCACCGCGGCCTTGAGGTTGGCGCGCGACTTGCCGATCGGCAGGTCGGTCACCGGGTCGCCCACCGGCTCCATGTACTCGAGGTGGCCGTGCGCGTGCCCGGTCTCGCCCTCGGCAGTGGAGCGGAACAGCGCCGAGACGTCATTCTGGCCTTCCACGTCCGCCTTCGCAGCGAAGTAGAGATAGCGCCGGTTCGCCTGCGACTCGCCCGCGAATGCGGCCTTCAGGTTGTCGTGGGTCTTGGATCCCTTCAGTTGCATGACAGTCTCCTTGGTTCGGGGAACGTAAAAATAGACCGGTCCGCGGGCGCCAGCCAATCGAATGTTGCGATTGTTGCAATAGGGGACACCTATCGCGGCTGGATCTGCAGCCGCACCGGCAGCGGCTGCAATCAACGCCCGAGTGCGACCTCGATTTCCGAAAACGTGCGCGCCACCTCGCCGCCGCTGGGCAGCGCCAGGCCCAGCTGCCGCGCCACCTGCGAGAGCGAAAATATGCCGCACACCATGCTGCGCCTGAGCGCCGGCTCGATGGCGCGCTGCGCCGGCTGCACCTCGTAGTCCACCACCAGCACATGCTGGCGCCCGGCGCGGCGGAGCGTCTCGAGCACGTGCCCGACGCGCGCGCCCCGCACATCGCCGAGTGCCAGCACCTCGACCTCGTCCGCCGGGGTCATGATGTCGGCGACCGTGAGCTCGGAACGCTTGAGGCTGCGGTCGGTCGCCACGCGCATCGGCTTTTCGCCCAGGATGTCGCTGGCGGTGATCACGCCGCGCACCACCTCGCGCTCATCCACCACCAGCAGCAGCCGCACGCCGCGCGAGATCATGTACTGGTTGGCGCCCTCGACCGGCGCCTGCGGGCGGATGCTCGCCGGGCTGGCGCGCGCGAGATCGGTCATCACCTCGAGCGCCGCCGACTCGAGCGTGACGCGCGCCGCCTGCGGCTGGATCGGGCGGCGAAAGCTTGCGCCCTCGCCCAGTTCCCGGATCGGCAAGCCCTGGTACTCGCGTTCCATCGGACAGTTCTCCTGCCAGCGCTCAGTCGGCGCGCGCCGCGCCCTGCGTGCGCCGCGCTCGGCGGCGGTCGGCGCCGAGGAAGCGGTGCAGCTCGGTGAGTGCCTGCTGGTACACCTCGCGCTTGAAATCGATCACCGCCTCAAGCGGCACCCAGTACTCGTGCCAGCGCCAGGCGTCGAACTCCGGGCGGCCGCTGGCGCGCAGCCTGACGTCGCAGTCGCGCCCCATCAGCCGCAGCAGGAACCAGATCTGCTTCTGGCCGCGGTACTGACCGCGCCAGTCGCGCCGCACCCAGCGCTCCGGCACCTCGTAGCGCAGCCAGTCGCGCGTGCGGCCGAGGATGCGCACGTGGCCGGCCTTGAGGCCGATCTCCTCCTCGAGCTCGCGGAACATCGCGTTCTCGGGCGACTCGCCAGCATTGATGCCGCCCTGCGGAAACTGCCACGCGTGCTGGTTGACCCGCTTGCCCCAGAACACCTCGTCGTGCAGGTTCGCGAGAACGATGCCGACGTTTGGCCGGTAGCCGTCCCTGTCGAGCATGATGGAACCGCCTACGCTAGAATTCTCCGGGCCATTCTTCCACAGCGCTGCGCCAAATACAACGCCGCGCGGCGCCGGAGCGCCACTGCGAAACAGCGATGCGAACTTCGGCATTTTTCATCCGCACCATCAAGGAGGCGCCGGCCGACGCCGAGCTCGTCAGCCACCGCCTCATGATCCGCGCCGGCCTGATCCGGCGCGTCGCCGCCGGCATCTACACCTGGATGCCGATCGGCCTGCGTTCGGTGCACAAGGTCGAGGCGATCGTGCGCGCCGAGATGAACCGCGCCGGCGCCATCGAGCTTTCGATGCCGGTGGTGCAGCCCGGCGAGCTGTGGCAGGAGTCGGGCCGCTGGCAGGCCTACGGCCCGGAGCTGCTGCGCTTCCGCGACCGGCACGAGCGCGACTTCGTGCTGCAGCCCACTTCCGAGGAAGTGATCACCGAGCTGGTGCGCGCGGAAGTCAGGAGCTACCGCCAGCTGCCGGTGCACTTCTACCAGATCCAGACCAAGTTCCGCGACGAGCGCCGGCCGCGCTTCGGCGTCATGCGCGGGCGCGAGTTCGTGATGAAGGACGGCTACTCGTTTCACGCCACCCACGAGGACCTGGAGCGCGAGTACCGCAACATGCACGACACCTACAGCCGCATCTTCACGCGCCTGGGGCTCGTGTTCCGCCCGGTCGCCGCGGACCCTGGCGCCATCGGCGGCACCGGCTCGCAGGAGTTCCATGTGCTCGCCGATTCGGGCGAGGACGCGATCGCCTTCTGCCCCGACTCGGACTACGCCGCCAACGTCGAGCTCGCCGAGGCGCTGGCGCCGGCGGCTCCGCGCCCGAGCGCCGGCGGCGCCATGCGCAAGGTGCGCACCCCCGGCAAGACCCGCTGCGAGGACGTGGCCGAATTGCTGAAACTGCCGCTCGAGCGCACGGTCAAAGCGATTGCGGTGATGCACGACGAGGCGTTTGCGCTGCTGCTCGTGCGCGGCGACCACAGCCTGAACGAGGTGAAAGCAAGCAAGGTGCCGGGCCTGAATCCATTCCGCTTCGCGAGCGACGCCGAGATCGAGCGCCATCTCGACTGCAAGGCGGGCTACATCGGCCCCCAGGTTGCAGGCGGCGGCCCGGCGGGCGCGAAGGTGCGCGTCGTCGCCGACCGCACGGTGGCGGCGATGGCCGACTTCGTGTGCGGCGCCAACGAGGAGGGCTATCACGTCGCCGACGTTAATTGGGGGCGCGATGCCACCGAGCCCGAGGTCGCGGACCTGCGCAACATCGTCGAGGGCGACGTAAGCCCCGATGGCAAGGGGCGGCTGCGCATCCAGCGCGGCATCGAGGTCGGCCACATCTTCCAGCTGCGCACCAAGTACTCCGAGGCGCTGAAGGCGCATTACCTCGACGACAAGGGCGCCTCGCGGCCGATGGAGATGGGCTGCTACGGCATCGGCGTCACGCGCATCGTCGCCGCGGCGATCGAGCAGAACCACGACGAGCGCGGCATCGTGTTCCCGCGCGCGCTGGCGCCGTTCGAGGCCTGCATCGTGCCCATCGGAATGCACAAGAACCCCGCCACGCGCGCCGCAGCCGAGAACCTGTACCGCGAGCTCGCCGCCGCGGGCGTCGACGTGCTGCTCGAAGACCGTGACGAGCGCCCCGGGGTGCTGTTCGCCGACATGGACCTGATCGGCGTGCCGCACCGCCTGGTGCTCTCGGAGCGCAGCCTGGCCGCCGGCACCGTGGAGTACAAAGGCCGGCGCGACAGCGCGCCGCAGAATGTGCCGCTCGCCGAGGCGGTGCGTTTCCTCACCGAGCGGCTGGCGGCGTGATGCGGCGAACCGCCCGCGCTCTGCTCGCCGCCCTGCTCGTCGCCGCTCTTTTTTTCCCCGCTCTTTTTGTCCCCTCCGCCGCGTTCGCCGGCGCGCAGCGCTACGAAGCGCTCGCGGCCAGCGCGCGCATGTCGCTCAACGCCGCGGTCAGCGACCGCGCGGTGCCATTCCTCAATTTCCGCAGCAGCGACGACGGCCAGAAGTGGCTCTACGAAATGTCCACGCGCCTGCGGCAGCGCATCCCGGACCGCAAGCAGCGCACCGAGTTCCTGATCACGGTGCACTACGAGGCGACGCGCGCCGGGCTCGACCCGCAGCTGGCGCTCGGCCTGATCGAGGTCGAATCGGGCTTCCGCAAGTACGCCGTGTCGCACGCGGGGGCGCGCGGCTACATGCAGGTGATGCCCTTCTGGGTGAAGCTGATCGGCGAGCCCACGCACAACCTGTTCAACCTGCGCACCAACCTGCGCTACGGCTGCGTCATCCTGCGCCACTACCTCGACCTGGAGAACGGCGACTACTACCGAGCGCTCGGCCGCTACAACGGCAGCCTCGGGCAGCCCGAGTACCCGAGCGCGGTGCACGCCCACTGGCAGCGCGGGCGCTGGACCTACCAGGGCGCGACCCTCTAGCCTGCTCTTGCCACCCGCATGCTCGACAGCCTTCAGCCAAGCGCACGACTGAGGAACTGGTTCTACGGCTTCGCGCCGCCGGAGCGTGGCGCGATCGTGCTCGGGCACCGGCGCGTGTACATCGTGCCGACGCGCCTGGGCTGGATTTTCGGCGCCATGCTCGTGGTGCTGCTCATAGGCTCGATCAATTACGCGCTCGCGCTCGGCTTCGCGCTCACTTTTTTGCTCGCCGGGCTCGGGCTCGCCGGAATGGTGCACACGGCGCGCAACCTGGGGCAGCTCAAGGTTAGCGCCGGGCGTGTCGAGCCGGTGTTCGCCGGCGAATCGGCGCAGTTCCGCCTCTACCTCGCCAACGGCGCCGACTTCGACCGCCCCGCGATCCTCGTGCGCCACGTGAAGTCGCACGCCCAGTTGGTGGTGGACGTTGCCGCCGCCTCCGGCGCCGAGGTGGTTCTCGGCGTGCCGGCGGCGCGGCGCGGGCGGCTCGCGCTCGGGCGCGTGATGCTCGAGACGCGCTTTCCGCTCGGCCTGTTCCGCGCCTGGAGCTACGTCGAGCCAGAGGTGAACTGCATCGTCTATCCGCGCCCCGATCGCAGCCCGCTGCCGCGCCTCACGGCGGACGCGGCCTCCGGCGCGCGGCGCACCACCGCGCCCGGCAACGACGATTACGCGGGGCTGCGCGCCTACCAGCTCTCGGACTCGCCGCGCCACGTGGCGTGGAAAGCCGCGGCGCGCAGCGGCGACATGCTCACCAAGCAGTTCTCGGGCGAGGCCTCGGCGGAGCTGTGGCTCGAATGGGCGCGGCTGCCGCCGGCGCTGGGGGTCGAGGAGCGGCTCTCGCGCCTCGCCGGCTGGGTGCTCGCCGCCGAGCGCGACGGCGCGCGCTACGGATTGCGCTTGCCGGGCACGGAGCTCGCCCCCGCGCGCGGCGAAGCGCAGCGCGCCGCCTGCCTGCAAGCGCTCGCACTGTACAAAGCTGCATGAGTGCGACGCTTCCTCATCCCTTGTCGCCCGAGCTGCGCGCGCTCAGCGCGCGCGATCTCGCCGGGCTTGTGATTGCTCTATTGATCGTGATCGCGCCGCACGCGCTGCGCGCGCCGTTGTGGCTGACGGCGCTCACGCTCGCCCTGTACGCCTGGCGCGCCGCAGCGCTCGCCGAGCCGCGACTGCTGCCGGCGCCCTGGCTGCTGCTGGTGGTGGTGGCGGCGGCGATGCTCGGGGTCTGGGCCGAGTACCGCACGCTCTTCGGCCGTACTCAGGGAATCATCCTGCTGATGGTGTTCTCGGGACTGAAGCTGCTCGAGACGCGCAACCACCGCGACGCCACCCTGCTCGCCTTCCTCGCTTGCATCCTGGTGATCACCAATTTCCTATACACGCAGAGCATTCCGACCGCGCTCGCGATGTGCGCAGCGCTGATCGTGATCACGGCGACGCTGGTAGGCTTCAACGCGCCGCAGCGCCCGGCGCGCGCCTGCGCGCGCAGCGCCGCGCTGCTGCTCGCGCACGCGGTGCCCGCGGCGCTCGTGCTGTTCGTGCTGTTTCCGCGCGTGCCCGGGCCGCTGTGGGGCCTGCCGCAGGACGCCTACTCCGGCCTCACCGGGCTTTCCGAGACCATGTCGCCGGGCAACCTGTCGCAGCTCGCGCAGTCCGATGCGATCGCCTTCCGCGCGGAGTTCCAGGGCGAAGCGCCGCGCCGCCCCGAACTCTACTGGCGCGGCCCGGTGCTGTGGGAATTCGACGGTCGCACCTGGCGCATGGGCGACTCCGCGCTCGGGCGCTTCGAGCCGCCACGGGGCGAGCGGCGCTTCGCCTACTCGGTGGTGCTCGAAGCGCACAACCGCAACTGGCTGTTCGCGCTCGAGACCGTGGCGAGCCTGCCGCCGCGCGCGCGCTACCTGGACGACGGGCAGCTGCTCGCGCCGGGCGCAATCCGCCAGCGCATCCGCTACGAACTGGTCTCCGTGGCGGACGCCGCGCCCGTGCCGCGCGAAACCCGCGCCGTGCTACAGCGCGCGCTGGCGCTGCCCGATGGATTCAACCCGCGGGCCCACACGCTCGCCGCGCAATGGCGCCGCGACTCCGCGACCGATGCCGAGGTGCTGGCGCGCGCCATCGAGTACCTGCGCCGCGAGCGCTTCGAGTACACGCTCGAGCCGCCGCTGCTCGGCCGCGACCCGGTGGACGAGTTCTTGTTCGTCACGCGCGCAGGGTTCTGCGAGCACTTCGCTTCGGCGTTCGTGGTGCTGATGCGCGCCGCCGGCGTGCCGGCGAGAGTCGTGACCGGCTACCAGGGCGGCGACCTCAACCCGGTGGACCGCTACGTCACCGTGCGGCAGTCCGACGCCCACGCCTGGACCGAGGTGTACCTGCAGGGCCGCGGCTGGCTGCGCGTGGATCCGACCGCCGCCGCGGTGCCCGGGCGCGTCGAAGCGGGTATGGCGCGCGCCATGCCAGAGGGCGCGTTGCTGCCGCTGCTGATGCGCCCGCAGCTGGAGTGGCTGCGATCGGTGCGCTACCGCTGGGAAGCGCTCGCGCACCAGTGGAACCTGTGGGTGCTGGGCTACAACCCGGAGCGCCAGCGCGAGCTCGCATCCCTGCTCGGGCTGAAGAATGCCGACTGGCGCAGCCTCACCGCGACACTATTCACGATCCTCGGCGTGTTCACCATTCTGCTGCTCGCATGGTCGTGGCGCCGCAGCCTGCGGCCCGACCCGGTGCAGCGCGCCTGGCGCGCCTTCTGCCGCAAGCTCGGCGCACAGGGGCTGGAGCGCGCGCCGAGCGAAGGGCCGCGCGATTACGCCTCGCGCGCCGCCGCGCGCCTGCCCGCGGCGGGCAAGGCCATCGAGCGCATCGGCGCGCTCTACCTCGAGCTGCGCTACGGCAAGTCCGCGGCAAGCGAGCACGGCGCATCGGCGCCCCGCGATCGGATCGCCGAGTTCAAGCGCATGGTGCGGGAGCTGCGGCTCGCGTGAGGCGCGCCCTCGCCACGCTGGCCGCGCTCTGCGTGCTCGGCGCATCGGCATGCGGCGGCGCATTCGCGGCGCCAGCCGCGCCGACCACCCCTTACGGCAAGCGCGCCGAGGTGCACGTCTTCATCGGCGAGATGGTCGAGCGCCACGGCTTCGTGGAAAAGGAATTGAAGTTCATGTTCTCCCGCGCCAAGCGATTGCCGGCAATACTCAAGGCGATCGAGCCGCAGCCGCTGGGTGCGCGCTCCTGGGAAGCCTACCGCGCGCTGTTCGTGAGCGAGCGCCATATCGGCGGCGGGCTCGCATTCTGGCGCGCGAACGGCGCGGCGCTGGAGCGCGCCGCGCGCGACTACGGCGTGCCCGAAGAGCTGATCGTGGCGATCATCGGCGTGGAGACTTTCTACGGCCGCCACACCGGACGCTGGCGCGTGGTGGATGCGCTCAGCACGCTCGCTTTCGACTATCCGCCGCGCGCGGAGTTTTTCCGCAAGGAGCTCGAGCACTACCTGGTGTTCGCGCGCGACGCCGGCATGGACGTGTTCTCGGTGCACGGCTCGTACGCCGGCGCCATCGGCATTCCGCAGTTCATGCCGGGTTCATATCTCAGGTACGCGGTGGATTTCGACGGCGACGGGGTGCGCGACCTGCGCGCGAACGCCGCCGACGCCATCGGCAGCGTCGGCAACTTCCTCAAGGAGCACGGCTGGCGCGCGGGCGAGCCGGTGCTGGTGGCGGCGAGCCTGCAGGGCGAGGCCTGGCGCGCCTACGCCAACGGCGACATCGAGCCGCGCCACGCGCTCGCGGAGCTCAAGCAGGCGGGTGTCGCGCCGCAGGCCGGCGTCGACGCGCAGACGGGCATCGCAGCGCTAGCAGGCGCGCCGGCGGAAGCGAAAGCGGTGCTCATCGAGTTGGGCACGCCGCAGCGCGCGAGCGACTGGCGGCTCGGCTTTCACAATTTCTGGGTGCTGACGCGCTACAACCGCAGTGCCTTCTACGCCAGCGCGGTCTACGACCTGGCGCAGGAACTGCGCCGCCGCCGCTAGCGGACCCGCACTCTCGTCTTCCCCGCGCCTCATCTCCGTCCTCCCCGCGAAGGCGGGGACCCAGGCTCAATGTGTAAAGTCACACTTTACACTCTGGCCCCGTAGATCCGCGACGGGGTAGGCCCGCGCGCTCGCGGCGCCGCAAAGCGTGATCCTCTGGCGGGGGCCCGGTTTGCTGCGGCCAGGCAACCCACGCCAGGCCGCATCAAACCACCCGCCGGGCGAGGATCGCGGCGCAAGCTCCCGCGCGGGCCTACCCCGTCGCGGATTGCGCGCTACGCGCTACGACAATCGCGCTTCGCGACGTTGCGCGATCTCTCGCCAGCGCCGGCGCGTCATTCGATGATCCGGTCGGCACGAGTGAGGATGACGGGCGGAATCTTGACGCCGAGCGCGCGCGCCGTCTTCAGGTTGAGCCACAGCCCGAAGTGGGTCGGCTGCTCGATCGGGATATCGCCAGGTTTCGCCCCCTTGAGGATCTTGTCCACAAACACCGGCGCACGCGCCATGAGCGTACGGGTCTCGACCGCGAAGGCCATCAACCCGCCTGCCTCGACGTCTCCGGTGAAGCCGTACATCGCGGGTAGTTTGGTCTGCGCCGCGAAGGCGATGATGCGCTGGCGGTGGAGCTGAAACATGGCGTGGACGAGCACCACTATCGCTTGCGGTTTGTCTTTCGCCAATCGGTCGAGCGCGGATTCGAGTTCTTCGGGTCGAGTCGCTTCGGCGGTCGGCAGCAGTGTCACGCCCTTGGCGGCCGCGACGCGCTCCAGCGCCTGGCGATCGTCCGCGTAATTCGGCTGAGTCGGATTGCCGAGAACGCCTATGCGCCTGGCGTCCGGGAATGCCTCGATGAGCAGCTCCAGCGCCTTCGCAGTAAATCCGGGTATGCGCAAGGTCGCTCCCGTCAGATTGCGACCGGGACGCGCGAGGCTCACTGCAAGGCCCAATTCGACCGGATCGCCCACGTGAATCGCCACAATGGGAATCGTGGCGGTCGCCCGACTCGCTGCGACTGCTTCGCTGGATCCGGTGACGACAATCAACTGCACGCCGGCCGCGACAAGCTCGCCCGCCAACTGCGGAAAGCGCGCAGGCGTCCCCTCGGCGTAACGGTGTTCATAAACAACATTGCGGCCTTCCTCGTAGCCGAGCTTGCGCATAGTCTCGAAGAAGGGTAACCAATACAGGTTCTCCTTCGCGTTCGGGCTGATTCCGCCGGAGAGCGTGCCGATCCGATGCACCCCTGGCGCGGGTTGCGCCTCGGCGGCGAGCGGCGCAGCAAGTAACGCCCCTGCGGCGATCAGGAACTGCCTGCGTCGGACCTGGCTCATTTCCTTCCCTCCCCGATCGAGCCCGCAGCGGAGTGTACGCCTTGCCAGATGAGTCGAAATTGATCCTGCCGATCTATGGCTGCAAGCGACCTATGTGGAGACGATGCGCAGCGCGCCGCAGCGAAGCGCACTGGGGATTCAAGCCGCGGCGGGGCGGGCCCGCGCGGGAGCTTGCGCCGCGGTCCTCGCCCGGCGGGTGGTTTGGTGCGGCCTGTCGTGTTTTGACTGGCCGCAGCAAACCGGGACCCGCCAGAGAACCACGTTTCGCGGCGCCGCGAGCGCGCGGGCCCGCCACGTCGCGGCTCCCACAAGTCGAAGTGTAAAGTGTCACTTTACACATCGGGCCTGGACCCCCGCGTTCGCGGGGGCGACGAGCGCTAGGAGGGTGGCAGGTAGCGCATCGGGTCCACCGGCTTGCCCGACTTGCGGATCTCGAAGTGCAGCTTGGGGGCGCTAGAGTCGCTGTCGCCGAGCTCGGCGATCTTCTGCCCGCGCGTCACGCTCTGGCCTTCCTTCACCAGGATCTCGCGGTTGTGCGCGTAGACGCTGTTGAAGCCGTTGTCGTGCTTGATCACGATCAGCTTGCCGTAGCCGCGGATGCCGGTGCCGGTGTACATGACGCGCCCCGCCGCCGCCGCCACCACCGGGTCGCCGGGCGAGCCGGCGATGTCCACGCCCTTGTTGCTGGGCTCGGAAAACCCAGCCAGCAGCTTGCCCTTGGCCGGCCAGATGAATTCGATCGCGTCCGGATCGCGCGCCACTGCCGCTGATGGCGCGGCCGGCGCTGCCGGTGCCGTGCTCGGCGCCGCCGCAACCGGCTGCGGCGCGGGCTTGGCCGCGGCCGCCGGCGCGGGCTCACCCTTGGAAAGCAGCGCCAGGTTCTGCTCCGAGTACGGCAGCCGCAGCGCCTTGGGCCCGGTCTTCATGGCGCCATCTGCCGGCGCTGCCAGAGGTTCGGCACCGAGCGGACGGGATTCGAGCGCGCCGGGGGCGCGCGCCGCGCCGATCTGCACCGCGCCGCGGTCTTCAGGCGACGTGACGCGCAGCGGTTGCCCGACGCGGATGCGCGACGGGTCGTCGAGCTTGTTCCACGCCACCAGGTCGCGGTAATCGACGCCGTGCTCGAGCGCGATAGAGTAAAGCGTGTCGCCGCGCTTGACCACGTAATGGCCCGCCGGCACCGCAGGCGCGCCCGGCACAGGCGTTGCCTGCGCCACCGGGGGCTTGGGCTTGGCGGCCGGCACCGGCCTGCGGTCGTCCACCACCGGCGCCGGTACCTGCCGTGAGGCGCAGCCCGCGGCAAGCAGCACGATGACGATGACTAAGGCGTGTCGGGTCATATTTTTCCACTCACCAGCGGCACGAAGCGCACCGGGTCGAGTGCGGTCTCGGTGAAGCCGCGGCCGCTGCGCTCGATCAGCACCAGCCGCTGCGCGCCGGCGCCCGGCTCCCGCAGCGGCAATATCATTCTGCCACCTCGCGCCAGTTGCCCCAAGAGGGCCTGCGGCACCTGCGGCGCGGCCGCCGCCACGATGATCGAATCGAAGGGCGCCGCTTTTTCGATGCCGAGGGTGCCGTCGCCGTGCACCAGGCGCAGGTTGGACAAGCGCAGCGCGCGCAGGTTCGCGCGCGCCTTCTCGTGCAGCTCGCGGATGCGCTCGATGGAATACACCTCGCGCGCCAGGCTCGCCAGCAGCGCCGCCTGGTAGCCGCAGCCGGTGCCGACCTCGAGCACCTTGCCCAGGTCGCGGCCGCACGCCAAGGCTTCGATCATGCGCGCCACCACGTAGGGCTGCGAGATGGTCTGGCGGAAGCCGATCGGCAGCGCGTCGTCCTCGTAGGCGCGGCTGGCGAGCGCCTCGTCCACGAACACGTGGCGCGGCACCGCCGCCATCGCCGCCAGCACGCGCTCGTCGCCGATGCCGTCCTTCCTCAGGCGCTCGACCATGCGCTCGCGCGTGCGCTGCGAGGTCATGCCGATGCCGGCGAGATTGCCGGCCGCGCCGCGCGCGGTCATGTGAGCAGGGGGGCCGGGCCCCCTCCGGTAAATTCGCGCGGAGCCTTCCCGCCCCCCCCGCACCCCCCGTGCACAGTTGACGCGGGATATCTCAACGACTGATCCAGCTCTCGACCATCGCCAATTGGGCATGGTGCGTGAGGTCCACCTGCAGCGGCGTCACCGATACGCGCCGATTGGCAACGGCGAAAAAATCCGTGCCCGGACCGGCGTCCTGCGCATCGCCCGCGGCCCCGATCCAGTAAGCCGTTTCGCCGCGCGGGGTCTGCACCTTGACCATGGGTTCGGCCTTGTGGCGCTTGCCGAGGCGCGTCACTTCGGTGCCGGCGAGCTCGCCCGCGGCAACGTCGGGCACGTTGACGTTGAGCAGCACAGGCTCCTTCGCGGGCGCGCGGCCGAAGCGCTCGACCATCTGCACCGCAACGCCTGCCGCGGTCTCGAAATGCCTGCCCGCCTTGCTCGCAAGCGACACCGCGAGCGACGGGATGCCGAGCAGGTAGCCCTCGGTCGCCGCCGCCACGGTGCCCGAGTAGATGGTGTCGTCGCCCATGTTGGCGCCGAGATTGATGCCGGAGACCACGACGTCGGGAAGGAAATCGAGCACCCCAGTCACCGCCAGGTGCACGCAGTCGGTCGGCGTGCCGTTCACGAACCAGAAGCCGTTGGCGGCGCGCCGCATGGTGAGCGGCCGGTCAAGCGTCAACGAGTTGGAGGCCCCGGATCGGTCGCGCTCGGGCGCGACCACGGTCACTTCGCCGAGCCGCGCGAGCCGCTCCGCGAGCAACGTGATGCCTGGGGAAAAATAGCCGTCGTCATTCGAAATCAGGATGCGCATCGGGGAGAGGGCGGGATTCTATCCGGTCGCGCCGCCGTTTGAGGTAGATCAAACCGCCGCAACCGTTTGAGATGGATCAAGCTGTTGCGCTGCAATACGGCGATCCTCACTGCCAAGGGGAAAAAAGGCAATCAGGCGAGGAAACCGTGCTGGGACGACGCCACAACGAGTTGCATGAATTGTTGCTGACCGGAGTGCTCCGGGAAAGCGCGCGGCAACTGCTTGCCCGGGGCGTCGCAGCCGAGGTGAAGCACTTTCGCGAAGGCATCTCCCGACCCGGCAACGGCAGCGGGCGCGACCCCTTGGTGCGTAACGGCCTTCACCCGGAGCGCACCGTCATGACCGGCGTCGGCCCGGTCGCGGTACGCCTGCCAAAAGTGCGGCGCCGCGAAACCAACCTGCCGGTTTTCCGTTCGATGCTGGTGGGACGCTACGCGCGCCGGGCCCGCGCCTTGACCACGGAGGCGCTGGCGACCTACGTGCATGCCATCGAAAGCGGCGATATCGGCCCGGCGCTCGCTGCACTGATCGGCCCGCAGGCGCTTGCGGTCCCGGCCCCGGTGAGGCAGGAACTGCAGCACTGGTGGGCCGGGCAGTGCGCCAGCTGGCGAACCGAAATCGCGCGCCTGGATACACCAAATTTGACCCCGGTTGCGTTAACGCCAATAGTCGTCGAAGCGTGATGACGATGGCCAAATTGGGGGGCTTTCAGATCAAAGGGAGACGGAACATGCAGCAGCCTGTCCTGAAGCGCGCGCTGTGCGGCGTGGCAGCGTTGTTTTTCGGTTTCGGCGTCGCCCCCAGCGCTAGCGCGCTCGACGAGGAGGGAGTCCTCGCGCTGATGAAGAAAAGCAACTGCAACAAGTGCCACTCGCTGGACAAGAAGAAGGAAGGTCCGCCATACAAGGAGACCGCTGCCAAGTACAAGGGCAAGGCGGATGGGCCGGAGAAGGTCTACATCCACCTCACCACCAATCCGAAGGTCGAGGTCGACGGCAAGAAGGAGGAGCACGACAACCTCAAGACCAAGAACGACGCGGACGTCAAGGATGTCGTCAAGTACATCCTGTCGCGCTGAGCATAGAGACGCCGCCCGGATGGCCGCATGAAGCGAAAAATCCTTCTCGCGATCGGCCTGCTGGGGGTCGCGATGGCGCTGATGGTCGCCGGCGCCGGGACCCTCGCCTATACCAACACCGAGATGTTCTGCGCCACCACGTGCCACGAGATGCGCGACAACGCGTTCGCCGAGTTCAAGGACACGATCCACGACAAGAATCGCTCTGGCGTGCGCGCCATATGTTCGGACTGCCACGTGCCGCGCGAGCCGGGGCCGATGCTGATGCGCAAGGTCGAAGCCACGTTCGAGCTCTGGGGCAAGCTGACCGGCGTCATCGACACCAAGGAAAAATTCGAAAAGCACCGCGCCGAGATGGCGCAAAAGGTGTGGCGGCGCATGAAAACCACCGATTCGCTCGAATGCCGCAATTGCCACACCGAAAAAGCGATGGACCCCGAGAAGCAGACCGACAAGGCGAAGTCGCGCCACGCCAAGGGCAAGGCCGAGGGCAAGACCTGCATCGACTGCCACTTCGGCATCGCGCACACCGAGCCCCAGGGGCCCGGGCCGCAGGAGATGAAGTTCTAACAGGGATCTAGCGGAGGGCAACGCGCATGAGGCACCCACAAAACCGGTTGTTCGCCGTTCTGCAGGGCCTCGTGCTGGCCTTCGGCGTCTGTACCCTGGCGCAGGCGCAGCAGCAGAAGGCCGCGGCAGCGCGCCCGGATATGGTGCTCAAGGCCGACGGCAAGTGCACCCGCTGCCACGACGAGACCGAGGACTACCCCGTCCTTTCGATCGGCAAGACCAAGCACGGCACACTCGCCGATGGCCGCACTCCCACCTGCACCAACTGCCACGGCGAGAGCGACTCCCACGCCAACAAGCCCGAGAACGTCAAGGAGCGCCCGGCCCCCGAGCGCGCCTTCAGCAAGAAGTCGAAAACCTCCTGGGCGGCGCGCAACGAAGCCTGCCTGAGCTGCCACCAGAGCTCGAACCGCATGAACTGGCAATCGAGCACGCACGCCTCGCGCGACGTCGCCTGCGCCTCCTGCCACAAGGTGCATACGGCGCACGACTCGGTGCGCGACAAGCTCACCCAGACCGAGACCTGCTTCACCTGCCACAAGGAGCAGCGCAACCAGGTCAGCCGCATGTCGCACCACCCGATCGTCGAGGGCAAGATGTCGTGCTCCTCCTGCCACAACGTGCACGGCGACAACCCGAAGCAGCTGGTGAAGGACAGCGTCAACGAGACCTGCTTCACCTGCCACATGGAGAAGCGCGGCCCGTTCGTGCACAACCACCAGCCGGTGCAGGAGAACTGCGCCATCTGCCACAACCCGCACGGCACCAACGTCGCCAACCTGCTCAAGGCGCGGCCGCCGTTCCTTTGCCAGGAGTGCCACAGCCACACCAGCCACCCGAGCCAGGCCGCCGCCCTGCCGGCAAACCGCGCCGCCGGCAGCGGCACGCAGCAGATGGGTAGCGTGGCGCGCGGCTGCCTCAACTGCCACGTCAACATCCACGGCAGCAACAGCACGCTTAACAACGCCACCGCGGGCCGTTTCCGCCGCTAACGAGCCGCCAGGAGACCATCCATGAGCAAGACCATGCAAATGTTCAGGCCGGCGGTGCTTGCCGCAGCGCTGGCGACTGCCTTCGGTTCCGCTCTCGCGCAGGATGCGGACCTCAAGGCGTTCACCAAGCCCGACAGCTCGATTTCCGCCGGGCTCGGCTACTGGACCAACGATCGCCCGCAGCAGGGCATTTACGACGGCATGAACAAGAGCGGGCTCTACGGCCTGCTGGATGCCAACATCGCGCGGCGCGAGGAGACCACCGGCACCTGGTTCAGCCTGTACGCGCGCAATCTGGCGATCGACAACCGCGAACTGCGGGTGGATTGGCTGCGCCAGGGCAACATCGGCGCGTACCTCGAGTACAGCCGGATCACGCGCGATAACCCTTACACCTTCTTCACCGCCACGCAGGGGCTCGGCACCAGCACCATCAGGGTGCCCACTTGCCCCGGGTTGCCTGGGTGCCCCGCGGTGGCAAACCCGCCGCTCGGCGAGCAGCACTTTGGAACCGTGCGCGACCTGGTCCAGGCGGGCTTCTACAAGAATTTCCTCCCGGGGCTCGATTTCCGCGCGAGCTTCCGCAACGAGGACAAGAACGGCACCCGCAACTGGGGCCGCGGCGGTGCCGCGGAGTTCGCGGTCGAGCCCTACAACAGCACGACGCAGATCGCCGAAGCGACGCTCGACTACCTGGGCAAGAACTTCCAGGTCTCCGGCGGCTACATCGGCAGCTGGTTCAAGAACCAGTTCAACCTCATAGACACCGCGCTCACCACCGGGGCCAACCAGTACTTCCTCAGCCAGCCGCACGACAACGAGGCGCACCAGTTCTTCGCCAACGGCGGCTACAACTTCACCCCGGGTACGCGCGGCACGCTCAAACTTTCCTACACGCGGGCGACCCAGAACGAACAGAATCCGAGCAGCTCCCTCACGGGAGCGTTCGCGCCGCTCGCCGGCTCGCCGAGCAAGCTCGACGGCAGGCTCGAAACCACGCTGGTGCAGGCGGGCGTGACCTCGCGCCTGAGCTCGATGTTCTCGCTGCTCGCGAACCTGCGTTACTACAACAACGAGGAGAAGACGCCACAGGCGCGCTATGTGCAAACCGGCGCCGGCACCTGCGCGACCACGCAGAACTGCGTGGACAACACGCCCCTAGGCTTCAAGACTATGTCCGGCAAGGTCGAGGGCACCGCCCGGTTGCCGCAGGGCTTCAGCCTGATCGGCGCGGTCGAGTATGCCGACCAGGATCGCATCGTTCCGGTCGGCGCGGGCTCGATCGACGCCAACGGCGTCGACCGCCAGCGTTACGTGCCGTTCAAGGCGAAGCTCGAGGAGACCACGTACAAGCTCCAGGCGCGGCGCTCGCTCTCGGAGACGATCAACGGCTCGCTCGCCTACACCTACAGCGACCGCAGCGGCTCGCAATACACGCTTGCCGGCCCGGGCGGGGGGTCCGCGGAGTCCAACGCGATCAACCCGATCCACATCGCGGATCGCGAGCGCCAGAAGTGGCGCATGGTGCTCGACTGGATGCCGATCGAGCCACTCAACTTCACGCTCAACCTCGAGGATGCCAAGGACAAGTACGGCCACGATTGGAGCCGGCCTTACGGCCTGCAGGATGGCACCGCTTCGCTCTATTCACTGGACGCCACCTTCTCGTTCAACGAGGCCTGGAACGTCACGGCATGGTATGCCTACGACGTCGCCAACGCGACGCAGATCAGCCAGCGGGATGTGAGCGGCACGGCGCCCGACGCGGTGAAGGACGCGCGCCTCGAGGATCGCGGCAAGACCATCGGGGTTGGGCTGCGCGGCCGCGTCAACCCGCGATTCAAATTGGGCGCGGACCTGCTCTATAGCGAGACGCGAAGCCGGTACCCGGAGACCATCCAGTTGACTGCCGCCGGTACGCTGTACCCGGCGAACATGGTGGGCCCCCTGAAGGACATCGAGAACAAGCTCACGCGCCTCAAGCTGTTCATGGACTACGAGGTGCAGAAGAACTCCAATGTGCGCTTCGACTACATCCACGAGCGCTGGACCAGCGACGAATGGATGTGGCAGTTCGCCAACGGCACCACCTTCACCTACGGCACCACGACCGACGGCACGCAGGTGACTTTCAACCCGAAGCAGAAATCGGACTACTTCGGGGTGCGCTACATCTACAAGTTCCAGTAGCGCACCTTAGCCGGCGCAGCGCGTAAACGAGGGCGGCGCGAGCCGCCCTTTTTGTTGTCGCTACAATGCGCCCATGGGTGGCGCCGACGCGCAGTCGCGACCCGAGTCGCCCTACGCCTGGGCGCGGCTCATGGCCTCGCTCGCGCTGATGACCATCGGCGGCTCCGGCATGTACGTGGTGACAGTGGCGCTGCCCGCGGTGCAGGCCGAGTTCGCGGCGACGCGCTCCGACGCGTCGCTGCCCTACACCCTCACCATGATCGGCTTCGGCTTGGGCGGCATCCTCATGGGCCGGCTCTCGGACCGCTTCGGGGTCATGGCGCCGGTGATGCTGGGCGGTGCCTGTCTCGGCCTGGGGTTCATCGCCGCAGGCTATTCGCAGAGCCTGCTGCAGTTCGCGCTGATTCAGGGACTCGTAATCGGGCTGCTCGGCTCCTCGGCAACCTTTGTGCCGCTGGTGGCGGATGCCTCGCTCTGGTTCACGCGCCGGCGCGGCATCGCGGTGGCGATCTGCGCCAGCGGCAACTACCTCGCGGGCGCGGTCTGGCCGCCGATCGTGCAGCATTTCTTCGAGACTGCGGGCTGGCGCGCGACCTACATCGGCACGGGGATCTTCTGCCTCGCCACCGCGCTACCGCTCGCGCTCATGCTGCGGCGGCGGCCGCCGGCGCTGGAATCCACTGCCAATGCGGCAGGCGGCGACTGGTCGCCGCGCCCCCTCGGCTTCACGCCCGGCCAGTTGCAGGCGCTGCTGTGCATCGCGGGCGTCGCCTGCTGCGTGGCGATGTCCATGCCCCAGGTGCACATCGTCGCCTATTGCGGCGACCTCGGCTACGGCGCGGCGCGCGGCGCCGAGATGCTCTCGATCATGCTCGCCTGCGGCATCGTCAGCCGCCTCGCCTCGGGCTGGATCTGCGACCGCATCGGCGGCCTGCGGACACTGTTGCTCGGCTCGGGACTGCAGGCGGTGGCGTTGCTGCTGTTCCTGCCCTTCGACGGCCTGGCCGCGCTCTACATCGTGTCGGGCCTGTTCGGCCTGTTCCAGGGCGGCATCGTGCCCTCCTACGCCATCATCGTGCGCGAGCACTTCTCGCCGCGAGAGGCGGGGGCGCGCGTCGGCACGGTGCTGATGGCGACGCTGCTCGGCATGGCGCTTGGCGGCTGGCTCTCGGGCCTGATCTTCGACCTGACGGGCTCCTACCGTGCGGCGTTCGTGAACGGATTTGCGTGGAACGCGCTCAACCTGCTGATCGCCTTCGAGCTGCTGCGGCGCCTGCGCCGGCGCGCCGCGCACGCCTGAGAATTACCAGGTCTCGATCCAAGGCCTCAGGTCCTGCTCGAAGGTCCAGGCATCCCGCGGCTGGCAGTGCAGCTGCCAGTAGGCCTGGGCGATCGATTCCGGGCTGACGATGCCATGCTTGTCCTTGAGAGCGTAACGCTGCGGGAAATTGTCGCGGATGAAGGGCGTGTCGATGGCGGCATCGATCACCACGTGCGCGACGTGGATGCCCTGCGGCCAGAGCTCGCGCGCCATGCTCTGGGCGAGGGCGCGCAGCGCGTGCTTGGCGCCGGCGAAGGCAGCGAACCCGGTGCCGCCACGCAGGCTGGCGGTGGCGCCGGTGAAGAAAATCGAGCCGCGGCTGCGCGGCGCCATGGCCTTGGCCACCTCGCGCCCGACGAGGAAACCGGCGAAGGCGCCCATCTCCCAGACCTTGTAATAGACGCGGCTGGTGAGCTCGCGGATCGGGAAGCGCACATTGCCGCCGACGTTGAACACCGCCACCTCGATCGGCCCGATATCGCGCTCGATGGTGGCGATCAACTCGATCACCTGTTCTTCCTTGCGCGCGTCGCTGCCGAAGGCACGCGCTTTGCCGCCCCCGGCTTCGATCTGCGCCACCAGCGGCGCGAGCTTGTCGGCGTTGCGCCGCGTCACGCAAGTGATAAAGCCCTCGCGCGCGAAGCGCCGCGCCACCGCGCCGCCCGTGGCGTCGCCCGCGCCCACCACCAGCGCCACTTTGACTTCCGCCATTGCACCCTCCTTCCCACGCATTCTAGTCGGCGTAGGATGATCGGCGGCGATGCGACCAAAGGAGGAGAGCCATGAAACTCAAGGTGACACGTGGAGAGACCTGGATGGCGACGATCGAGGACCGCGCCGGCGGCGCGGCCGACAAGCTGGAGCCGTTCGCGAAAGCGGGCGTGAACCTGGAATTTGCGTTTGCGCGCCGCACCCCGGAGAACCCGGGCAAGGGGCTGATGGTCGTCTACCCGGTGAAGGGAGCGAAAGCCGTGCGCGCGGCACAAGAGGCGGGGTTCGCGAAATCGGAGGCCATGCACTCGGTGCGCTTCGAGGGCGCCGACAAGCCGGGAACCACTGCGCGCATCGCGCGCGCGGTCGCCGCGGCGGGCCTGAGCTTCCGCGGCCTCACTGCCACCGCGGTCGGCAAGAAGTTCGTAGGCTACGTGGCGCTCGACAGCGCCGACGACGCGACGAGGGCGGCGGCGGCGCTGAAGAAGCTGAAGTAGCGCCGGCGCCATCGGGAGGCGCCAAGTGTAAAGTCAGACTTTACAGTGGCGCGCGGCGGCGCCCGCTCAGCGCGCGCCGGCCTTCGCGCCCGGCCGCTCGAAGCTCTTGGCGCGCACCTTGCCATTGACGAACTGCACCGTGATCGCGGCGTCTCGCTCGACCCACTTCGAAGCCGTGCCCGAGAGCCCGAGCACGTTGACGCTCGCGGACTCGGCCGGCTTGCCGAGCAGCTCGGTCACCTGCTGCTCGCTCATGCCGTCGCGGATCTTGGCGAAATTCTCCTCGCTCACCCGGCTGCATGCGGCGAGGGCGGCGAACGCAACAAGCGCGAGGGTTCGCTTCAGCATGACGATACTGTAACCAATTCGCGCATGCGGGCAACAAAAACGGCCTACGCAATTTCTCCGTAAGCCGTTGATTTACTGGTCGGGGCGAGAGGATTTGAACCTCCGACCACCTGCACCCCATGCAGGTACGCTACCAGGCTGCGCTACGCCCCGATGGACCGGATCTTATCAGGCGCGCAGCGTCTCGAGCACCTCGCGCAGCTCGCGCTTGAGCGCCGAGAGGTCGGCGCCGCCTGCCGCCGCGGCGCGCGCCGCGCGCGGCGTGGGCTCGGGCTTGTCCTCGCCGGTGAGCGAATGGTCGAGCCGGTTCCTCGCGCCGCTGATGGTGAAGCCTTCCTCGTACAGCAGCTCGCGGATCCTGCGGATGAGCAGCACCTCGTGGTGCTGGTAGTAGCGCCGGTTGCCGCGGCGTTTGACCGGTTTCAGCTGCGTGAACTCCTGCTCCCAGTACCGGAGCACGTGCGGCTTCACCCCGCACAGCTCGCTCACCTCACCGATGGTGAAGTAGCGCTTGGCGGGGATCGGCGGTAGTTCAGTTCTTTTCCGGCTGGGCTCCATGGCGCGACTTTTCGACCATGGCCTTGAGCTTCTGGCTGGCGTGGAAGGTCACGACGCGCCGTGCGCTGATCGGGATTTCCTCGCCGGTCTTGGGATTGCGTCCGGGGCGCTGAGGCTTGTCGCGCAGCTGAAAGTTGCCGAAGCCCGAGAGCTTGACGCTCTCGCCGCGCTCCAGCGCTCCCCGGATCTCCTCGAAGAAGGCCTCGACCATGTCCTTGGCCTCGCGCTTGTTCAGACCGACCTTCTCGAACAAAAGATCAGCCAATTCGGCCTTGGTCAAAGTCATACCAAACACCTGATTTGTATGGTTTATGAACGAATGCCAGCGCCGAAACTTCGTCCCCACAGCGCGACCAGCGCGTCGCGCGCTGAGTCCGCCTCCTGATCCGTGAGGGTGCGTTCAGTATCTTGCATAACTACCCGAAACGCAAGGCTTTTTGTCCCGGCAGGCAGGTTCGAGCCCTGGTACAGGTCAAAAAGTGTCACCTCGAGCACGATGCGCGGCTTTTCGGCCTGGACCGCGTCAAGTAGCGCCTGTGCCGGCACCTTGGCATCGACCACCACGGCGATGTCGCGCACCACCTGAGGAAACCTGGAAGGCTCCGAGGGCCGCGGCAGCGGCGTTGCCGAAAGCGCCTCCGCATCCAGCTCGAACAGCACCACCGGCTGCGGCAGCTCGTACTTTTGCTGCCAGCGCGGATGCAGCTCGCCGATCCAGCCGGCATGCCTGCCAGAGAGCGACACGCGCGCCGAGCGTCCCGGGTGCAGCGCCGGATGCGGCGCCGCCTCGAAGCGCGGCGCGAGCGGCGCGCACAGTGCCTCCAGGTCCGCCTTGAGGTCGAAGAAATCCACGCCGCGCCCCTTCGCGCCCCATTGCTCCTCGAGCGCCGGGCCGAACGCTGCTGCCGCGACGCGCACCGGCTGCCTCAGGCCTGCGACCGAAAGCGGGCCGTCGGCGGCGGCGGCATCGCGCAGGTAGGCGCGCCCGATCTCGAATACGCGGATGCGTTCCAGTTTGCGCGCGTGGTTGTAGCGGATGTTCGCCACCAGCGAGCCGATGAGCGTGGTGCGCATGACCGAAGCCTGGCTCGCGATCGGGTTGAGCAGCCGGATCGGGTTCGCCTCGCCCGCGAAATCGGCCTCCCATTGCGACTCCACGAAGCTGAAGTTGATGGTTTCGTCGTAATCGCAGGCGGCGAGCCGGTCGCGCAGCGCGTGCAGCGAGCGCTGCGCCTCGGGCGGCGCGCTCATGCGCGCCTCGGCGCGTGGCGGGTGCGCCGGGATGTTGTCGAAGCCGTGCACGCGCGCCACTTCCTCGATCAGGTCCTCCTCGATCTCCAAGTCGAAGCGATGCGGCGGCGGCGTCACGGTGAAGGAATCGGCGTCGCGCGCGAACGGCAGCGCCAGGCGCGTAAAAACGGAGGCCATCTCGTCGGCGCCCACCGGCATGCCTATCACCTTCTGCGCGCGCGCGATGCGCATGCGCACCGGCTTGCGCTCGGGCAGGCGCGTCACGCTGTCGGCGATCGGCCCGGGCTGGCCGCCGCAAATTTCCAATACCAGGCGCGTGAGGTACTCGATGTGCTGCGTGGTGGTGGCGAAATCCACGCCGCGCTCGAAGCGGTGGCCGGCGTCGGTGCTGAAGCCGTAGCGCCGCTGGCGGCCGGCGATCGCCTGCGGCCACCAGAACGCCGCCTCGATGTAGATCGCCTGCGTGTCGAGCGACACCGCAGTCGGTTCGCCGCCCATGATGCCGGCGAGCGCCTCCGGTCCCTGGTCGTCGCAGATCACGCCCACGGCGCCGTCCACACTCACGCTCTGGCCGTTGAGCAGCTCGACTTTTTCGCCCTCGCGGCCCCAGCGCACCACCAGCCCGCCCTTCACCTTGCCGGCGTCGAAGATGTGCGACGGGCGCCCCAGCTCGAGCATGACGTAATTGGAAATGTCCACCAGCGCCGTGATCGGGCGCTGCCCGGCGCGCTCCAGGCGCCGCCGCATCCATTCCGGCGTCTGCGCGCGCGCGTTGACGCCGCGGATGAGCCGCCCCGAGAAGCGCCCGCAAAGGTCCGGGGCCTCGATGCGCACCGCGAGCGTGTCCTGGATGCGCGCCGCCACCGGCGTGAACGCGGGCGCCTTGAGCGGCGCGCCGGTGAGCGCTGCCACCTCGCGCGCGATGCCGAGCACCGACAGGCAATCGCCGCGGTTGGGCGTGAGCTTGACGCTGAAAACGTGCTCATCGAGCGCGAGCGCGCGGCGCGCGTCCTCGCCCACCTTCGCCTCCGGCGCGAGCTCGAGCAGCCCGGAATGATCGTCCGACAGCCCCAGCTCGCGCGCCGAGAGCAGCATGCCGTGGCTTTCCACGCCGCGCATCTTCGCCACCTTGATCTCGAGCGCAGCGGGCAGTTTCGCCCCCACGGTGGCGAACGGCACCTTCATGCCGGCGCGCACGTTGGGCGCGCCGCACACCACCTGCAGCGCGCCCGCGCCCGCGTCCACCTTGCAGACCGTGAGCTTGTCGGCGTTCGGGTGCTTCTCCACCGAAAGCACCTGCGCCACCACCACACCCGAGCAGGGCGGTGCCACCGGCGCGCAGGATTCCACTTCCAGCCCCGCCATCGTCAGCCGATGCGCGAGTTCCAGCGCGCCGATTGGCGGATCTGCGAAGCTCCTCAGCCAGCTCTCGGAGAATTGCATCGGCGAGGGACCCTCTGATCAATTCGCGCGCATGCGCGTTGCGGCCGGAACGCGGCGCCTGCTAGACGCGAGGCCGCAGCGATATGTCGATATCGCAAGGCCGAGCAACAACGCAGGCGCCCGTGTCATCGCGCTATCGTACCTCGGAGATCGCGTCTTCCGGCCGCAACCCGAGGGCGGCGAGGGCCTCTGCCTTGAACCTTGGCTGCACGGCCTCGCCGCCCAGAGGGACGGGGCGAGTTTTCGCGCAGGCCATCGCCATCGGCCGCCTTGTGGACATAAAGTACACGGCGGCGTCCGCTGGCTCGCCCTGCACGAAAATCGCCGCCGTCGCGCACGCGGGAATTGATCAGAGGGTCCCTATGCGAACTGCCGCAGAAACCGCAGGTCGCCGTCGAAGAACAGGCGCAGGTCATCGATGCCATAGCGCAGCATGGTCAGGCGCTCGAGGCCCGAGCCGAACGCAAAGCCGATGTAGCGCTCCGGGTCGAGGCCGAAGTTGCGCACCACGCTGGGATGCACCTGCCCCGCGCCCGAGATCTCGAGCCAGCGCCCTTTGAGCGGCCCGGAGTCGAAGCGCATGTCGATCTCGGCCGAGGGCTCGGTGAAGGGAAAAAACGACGGCCGGAAACGCAACTCGAGTTCGTCGGTCTCGAAAAAGCGCCTCAGGAAATCTGCGTACACGCCCTTGAGGTCCGCGAAGCTCACGTCCTCGCCGATCCACAGGCCCTCGACCTGGTGGAACATCGGCGAATGCGTGGCATCCGAGTCCACGCGGTAGGTGCGGCCCGGCGCAATCACTTTGAGAGGGGGCACTTTCGCCGCATGGCGAAATCGTTCGACCCACATGCGCGCATAGCGCAGCTGCATCGGGCTGGTATGCGTGCGCAGCAGCAGGTTGAGGCCCTTGGCGTCCTTCAGATCCACGTAGAACGTGTCCTGCATGGAGCGCGCCGGGTGGTTTTCCGGGTTGTTGAGCGCGGTGAAGTTGTACCAGTCGTCCTCGATCTCGGGGCCGTCGGCGACCTCGAAGCCGACCGAGCGGAAGATGGCCTCGACGCGCCGCCAGGTGCGCATGATCGGATGGATGCCGCCGCGCCCTCGGCCGCGCCCGGGGAGCGTGACGTCGAGCGCCTCTTCGGCCAGGCGCGCGTCCATCTTTGCCTGCGCCAGCGCCGCGCGCCGGTTCTCAAGCGCCTGCTCGAGCGTTTGCTTGGCCTGGTTGATGCGCGCGCCGGCGCTTTTTCTTTCCTCGGCCGAGAGCGCGCCAAGCGCCTTGAGCAGCACGGTCAGCTCACCCGACTTGCCGAGGAAGCGCGCCTTGGCGTTCTCCAGTGCCGCCGGGTCGGCCGCGGCGCCGAAATCCTTCAGCGCCCGCGCGACGATCGCCTCAAGATTCTGCATAAGTCGCTCGCCGCAGGCGAGCGCTCAGTGGCTGAGGGCCGCCTTCGCCTGGCTGGCGATGCGGGCGAACGCCGGCTTGTCGAGCACCGCCAGGTCCGCCAGCACCTTGCGGTCGATCTCGATGTTCGCTTTCTTCAGCGCCGACATGAACACGCTGTAGTTCATGCCCAGCTCGCGCACCGCGGCGTTGATGCGCGCGATCCACAGCGCGCGGAAGTCGCGCTTGCGGTTGCGGCGGTCGCGGTAGGCGTACTGCCCCGCTTTCATTACCGCCTGCTTGGCGACGCGGTAGACGTTCTTCCTGCGCCCGCGAAAGCCCTTGGCCTGCTTCAGGACCTTCTTGTGGCGCGCGCGCGCCGTGACCCCACGCTTGACTCTTGGCATGGCGCGCTCCTTTAGCCCGAATACGGCAGCATCGCACGCACCTGGCGCTTGTTGCTGTCGTGGACGTTGGTAATGCCGCGCAGGTGGCGCTTCCTCTTGGTGGACTTCTTGGTGAGGATGTGGCGCAGGTACGCGCTCGAGCGCTTGATAGTGCCGCCGGGGCGGACCTTGAACCGTTTGGCAGCCGACTTCTTGGTCTTCATCTTGGGCACGGAAGTGCTCCTTTTTTAGCCTGACGCCGGGTGGCCCGCAGCGCAGGCGCTTCCGTTACCCGGACATCACTTGTATTGCCTGTTTTTCAGGCCGAGGCGGGTTTCGCCGTTTCCTTCTTTGCCGCCGGCGCTTCCTTCTTTGCCGCCGCCGGCTTCTTCGCCTTGACCAGCAGCACCTTCTTCTTCGGCGCCAGCACCATCACCATCTGCCGGCCCTCGAGCCTGGGGAACTGCTCTACCAGCCCCACCGCCTCGAGGTCCTTGCGCACCCGCTCGAGCAACCGCACCCCGAACTCCTGGTGCGCCATCTCGCGGCCGCGGAACCGCAACGTCACCTTCGCCTTGTCGCCCTCCTCGAGAAACGCAACCAGCTTGGCAAGCTTGATCTTGTAGTCGCCCTCGTCGGTGCCCGGGCGGAACTTGATCTCCTTGACCTGGATCTGCTTCTGCTTGAGCTTGGCTTCGTGGGCCTTCTTCTGCTCGCGGTAGCGGAACTTGCCGTAGTCCATCAGCTTGCAGACCGGGGGCACCGCGAGCGGCGCGATCTCCACCAGGTCCACGTTCTGCTCCTCGGCCATGCGCAGCGCGTCCGCCACTGCCACGATCCCGAGTTGTTCTCCGCTGTCCGATACCAGGCGCAGCTGCGGCGCCGTGATTTCCCCGTTGATGCGTTGCGATCTCTCGAGTGCGATGAGTGAAAATCTCCTCTGTTCGTCAAAAAAACGGCCGTGCTAGCGCGCTTGCGCCTCATTGCGGAGGCGTGCGATGAAGCCTTCCAGGGCCATGGCCCCGAGATCCTCACCGCCGCGCGTGCGCACGGCCACCGTGCCTGCTTGTTTTTCCTTGTCCCCCACCACCAGCTGGTAGGGGAGCTTTTGCAAGCTATGTTCGCGAATCTTATAAGAAATTTTCTCGTTCCGCAAATCTTCCGAGGCCCTGAAACCGGCCTTTTTGAGGGCCTCGGCGACGCTTTTCGCGTAGTCGGCCTGGTGCTCCGAGATATTCAGAACCACCACCTGCTGCGGCGCCAGCCACAGGGGGAAGGCGCCGCCGTAATGCTCGATCAGGATGCCGATGAAACGCTCCATCGAGCCGATGATCGCCCGGTGCAGCATCACCGGGGTCCTGCGGCTGTTGTCGTCGGCGACGTACTCGGCGCCCAGGCGGCCCGGCATGCTGAAATCGACCTGCATGGTGCCGCACTGCCACAGGCGGCCGAGCGCGTCCTTGAGCGAATACTCGATCTTGGGGCCGTAGAACGCGCCCTCGCCCGGTGAGATCTGGAACTCGACGCCCGAGCGCCGCAGCGACTCCATCAGCGCCTGCTCAGCCTTGTCCCACACGTCGTCGGCGCCGATGCGCGCCGCTGGGCGCGTCGCCATCTTGTAGATGATGTCGCTGAAGCCGAAGTCCGCGTACACCTTCTGCAATAGCGCGGTGTAGGCGACGCATTCGGCGAGGATCTGGTCCTCGGTGCAGAAGATGTGGCCGTCGTCCTGCACGAAGCCGCGCACGCGCATCAGGCCGTGCAGCGCGCCCGAGGGCTCGTTGCGGTGGCAGGAGCCGAACTCGCCGTAGCGCAGCGGCAGCTCGCGGTAGCTGCGCACGCCCTTGTTGAAAATCAGGATGTGCCCCGGACAGTTCATCGGCTTGAGCGCGTAGTCGCGGTTCTCGGAAGCCGTGGTGAACATGTTGTCGCGGAAATTCTGCCAGTGGCCGGTTTTCTCCCACAGGCTCTTATCGAGGATCTGCGGCCCGCGCACCTCCTGGTAGCCGTGCTCGCGGTACACGCGCCGCATGTACTGCTCGACGCACTGCCACAGCGTCCAGCCCTTGGGGTGCCAGAACACCAGCCCCGGCGCCTCCTCCTGCATGTGGTACAGGTCGAGTTGCGTGCCAAGGCGGCGGTGGTCGCGCTTCTCGGCCTCCTCGAGCATCTTCAGGTACGCGTCCTGGTCCTCCTTCTTCGCCCACGCGGTGCCATAGATCCGCTGCAGCATCTCGTTCTTCGAATCGCCGCGCCAGTAGGCGCCGGCAACGCGCATCAGCTTGAACACCTTGAGCTTGCCGGTCGAAGGCACGTGCGGGCCACGGCACAGGTCGGTGAAATTGCCTTGCGCGTAGAGCGAGATCGGCTCGCCGCCCGGGATCGCAGCGATGATCTCGGCCTTGTAGCGCTCGCCCTGGTCGCGGAAGAACTTCACCGCCGCGTCGCGCGGCATCTCCGAGCGCACTACCGGCAGGTCGCGCTTCGCGATTTCGGCCATGCGCTTTTCAATCGCCGCAAGGTCCTCGGGCGTGAACGGCCGCTTGTAGGAGAAATCGTAGTAAAAGCCGTTCTCGATCACCGGCCCGATGGTGACCTGCGCCTCCGGGAACAACTCCTTCACCGCGTGCGCCAGCAGGTGCGCGCTGGAATGGCGCAGGATCTCCAGGCCCTCGGCGTTCTTGTCGGTGACTATCGCGAGCTCTGCGTCGCTCTCGATGCGGTGGCTGGTGTCGACCAGTTTGCCGTCGACGCGCGCGGCGAGCGCGGCGCGCGCCAGCCCGGCGCCGATGGATTGCGCCACTTCGGCAACCGTGACCGGCCCCGCAAATTCCTTCACCGACCCGTCTGGCAGCTTGATCTTCAGCACGGTCTCTCAAAAACAAACCGCGCATTGAACGGCGCGCCCGGCGCGTCCGTTCCAATGCGCGGAGTTACGGACGGCGCCAAGGATCGGCCGAAGGCCGATCCCTACGGCGCGTCCGTCCTAACGTTTGGTAGGCGCGATTGGACTCGAACCAACGACCCCTACCATGTCAAGGTAGTGCTCTAACCAGCTGAGCTACGCGCCTTCGCAGACGGCGATTTTACCTTGGCCGCCTGCCAGCGGTCGAGCTTGTCGCGCGCGCCGTTAGTCGCCGGGTCCATCATGCGATCGTGCTGCGGCAGCTTCGCGGTGAGCTCGATCACGTAGCCGTTGGGATCGCGAAAGTAGATCGAGTGGATGAAGGCGTGATCCGACACGCCGCGCGTCTCGATGCCCGCCGCCTTGCCCTTGGCGAGCATCTCCCGCAGCGCCTCCTCGCTCACCTCCAGCGCAATGTGCAGGTCGTAATCGTGCTGCGGCTTGAACTCGAAGGGCATGTCGGGCGCCTCGAAGAACGCTAGGTACGAGGCGTCGTCGAGCCGGTAGAAGGTATGCAGGGTCTCGGTCTTGCGCCCGCTTTTCGATTCCTTGATCTCGAGCGTGCCAGAGAGCGGCAGGCCGAGGAAGCCCTCGTAGAAGCGGCGCGTTTCCTCCGAGTCGCGGCAGCGGTAGGCGTTGTGGTGCAGCTTCTTGATCATGGGGTGGCTCCGTTGGCGTGCGCGCCGCTCAGACGGCCTCGAGCTTGGCGTCCTTGAGAGAAGCGGCAAAGCCGCTGATCACTTCGTGCACCTTGGCCCAGCTCTTGAGCTTCTTCATGTTGCCAAGCCAGCGCCGCACGTTCGGGTACGCGGCAAAGTCGCTGCGCAGCGCTTCTCCCAGCGCAACGAACTCGGCGCCGAAGTAATCGGCGATGGTGATCTGGTCGCCGCACAGGTAGTTGTTCTTGGGCCCGATGATGTCCTGGTCGAGCACCTTGAGCCAGCCGCGCGCGCGCTCCCCGTTCCACGCCAGCGTCGCCGCCTGCACCGCGTCGCTCTGGCGCTTGTGCCCCGGAAATATCTGCGGGTAGACGAAGCCATAGGCGAAATCGCGGCACAGCTGCGTGTTGATCCAGTCCATGCGCTCGTTGACGCGCGCGCGCGCGCGCAGGTCTTTGGGGTAGGCAGGCGACTGGACCGAGTCGGCGAGGTACTTGAGGATCGCAGAACTCTCGGTGAGGCGGAAATCGCCCTCTTCGAGCACCGGCACCAGGCGGCTCGGATTCACCGCCACGAACGGGTCCTTGTAGTGCTCGCCGGTGAACAGGTCGACCACCTGCAGGTCGGCCTTGATGCCGTTCTCGGCCACGAACATCATCACCGGGCGGCTGGTGGTCGAAGCGGGGTGATAGTAGATTTTCATTGCGGTTGCTCCTCCATGTGCGGGCCTCCGCACCGCGGAGGGATGCAGAGGATACGCCTTCGCTACGCGCCTTCCAAGAAAATCGGGGTCAGAGCCCGATTTCCTTTTTGCTTCGGGTGCGCGTCTTGGAAATCGGGCTCTGACCCCGATTTTCTTTGCGGCGCAGCAGGTCGCTTTACTGGTCCTTGTAGGCCTCGACGTTGATCATCAGCCGGACCTCGTCGCCAATCGCCGGAATGCCGTACTTCATGCCGAATTCGGAGCGCTTGAGGGTGGCGGAAGCGCTGCCGCCGCACATCGGGCGCTTGCTCATCGGATTGTCGCGGCAGGTCCAGCGCTCCACCTTGAGATTGACCGGCTTGGTGACCCCCAGCATCGTCAATTGCCCTTCGACCTCGGCCGGGTTGTCGCCGCTGAACGTGACGTTGCTCGCGCGGTAGGTGATGCGCGGGAACTCGGCGACGTTGAAGAAATCCGGCGAGCGCAAGTGCTCGTCGCGCGAGCGCGGCCGGCTGCCCTTGTCATTGTCGGCGGTGTCGACCGAGGCGGCCTCGATCGTCAGCTCGAGCGAGCCCTTCTTGCCGGCGCGGTCCATTGTGAACTTGCCGCTCGACTTGTTGAAGCGGCCATAGATTGTCGCTACGCCCAGGTGGTCGATGCCGAAGTAGGTGAAGCTGTGGATCGGATCGATGGTGTAATTCTCGGCCTGTGCCGCCGCAGCGAGCGGCATCGCGAGAGCCAGCGCCAGTAGGGTTCTTTTCATGGGTTTTCTCCTCAAGTGGTTGGGGGGATCAGACGGGTGAGCCGCGGCTTGCCAGGTACGCGAGCGCCCAAGCTGCCGCGGCAGGGACAAGGGCGTAAATCGAAGCCACGATCGCCTGCACCCAGACGGGAAGCTTCTCCCCCACGGGCAGGCGAACCAGCACCGGCACCAGCGCCAGTGCGACCAGCGAAGTCCAGGGCAGCTGCGCGAGCAGCATCGCGCCTGCGGCGAGCAGCGCCGAGATCACAGACGCGCTCAGGGTCAGCGTGGTGCCGGGGTCGACACGCTTGCCGAGGATCATGACGAGCAGCAGGAACGCGCCGCTCGCGGCGCCGAGCGCCATGCCGTACTGGCCGAGCGAGGCCGAGGCGCCGAGCACCGCGCCAACGCCTGCGCCCAGGCCGAGGAACATGCTCGCCGCCCCCGCGCGCACGGCATCGTTCTCGAGCGACACCGTGAAAGCGACGATCCAGATCACCAGCGCCGCGATGCCGCCGCCGTAAAGCAGCTCCTGCGCCGGGCTCTTCTGCACCAGCACGGTCCAGAACACCCATAGCGAGGCGACGCCGAAGATCGCGCCGAGCACGACGCCGGTGGCGCGCGTCGGCTTGAAGGCGAGGTCGGCGATCACGCCGAGCACCGGCGCCGCCATGCCGAGCAGCACGATCTTGCGCGCCGCGGTCAGCGGTTGCAGCGAGAAATCGCCCACCAGGTACACGGTGCCTAGAAAGCCTCCCGCAGCGGCAAGGCCTGCCAGCCGCACCGGGAATAGCGCGGCCGCGAGGATCAGGCCGACGATGAATGGCGCGGCGCTCGACTGGATGACCGGATTGCTCAGCAACTCCTGCACTGCCCCTCCCTGGGCCCTGTCCGGGATCGACCGCCCCGGCGCAAGTTTGGTTCCCTACGTTTCGCACCCGGTTTCGGATGCGCTTCCAGCTCCTGCTTCTATTCCCGTCCCTAGCCCCTCGCTACCCTGATGACGCCCGGGACCTCCTTCACCACCGCGAGCGCGCGCCGCAGGTGGGCGACGTCACCCACTTCGAACGCGAAGCGCATGCGCGCTAGATCGTCGCGGCTCTGCGTGCGCACCGCGGTGACGTTGATGCGCTCGCGCGCGAGCGCATCGGCGATGTCGCGCAGCAATCCCTGCCGGTCTGAAGCGGTGACCACGATCTCGACTGCATAGGCGCCGCTGCCTTTGGCGCCCCACTCGGCGTCGATCAGCCGCTCGGCGCTCACCTCCATGAGACGCTTGAGGCTGCGGCAATCCTCGCGGTGGATGGAAACGCCCCTGCCGCGCGTGACGAAGCCGCGGATCGCATCGGGCGGCACCGGCTTGCAGCACTTGGCGAGCTGCGTCATCAGTCGGTCGATGCCGACCACCAGGATGCCGCCCTGCTCGGGTGCCTTCGCCTTGCGAGGCGCCGGCGTAGCGACCGGCTCTGGCGCAGCCTGCGCGCCACCCGCGATTTCGCGCAGCGCCGCCTGCAACTGGCGCAGGTTTACTTCGTCGCGGCCCAGGGCGGCGAACAGCTCCTCGGGCTTGCCCAAGCCGAGCTTGCCGGCGAGCGCCTCGTGGCTCGCCTGGCCCGCGCCCTCGCGCCGCGCCTCGCGCTCCACGATGGCGCGTCCCGCAGCGATGGTCTGCGCGAGCGCCTGCGCGTTGAACCACTGCCGCACCTTGCCGCGCGCGCGATGGCTTCGGATAAAGCCGCGCTCGGGGTTGAGCCAGTCGCGCGACGGCCCGCCGGTTTTCGCGACCGTGATCTCGACGCGCTGGCCGCTCGCGAGCGGGGTGTCGAGCGGCACCATGTGCCCGTCGACCTTGGCGCCACGGCAACGGTGCCCGACGTCGCTGTGCAGCGCGTAGGCGAAATCCACCGGCGTCGCTCCCGCCGGCAGGTCCACCACCTTGCCCTGCGGCGTGAGCACGTAGACCGTATCGTCGAGCGCCGCCTTGCGCGTCTTCTCTGTCCAGGCGGCGCTGCCCGCGACCTCGTCTCTCCAGGCGAGCAGCTGGCGCAGCCAGGCGATCTTGTCGTCGAACGCTTCGCGCGCGCGCCCGGACTTGCCGCCTTCCTTGTAGCGCCAGTGCGCGGCGACGCCGAATTCGGCGTGGCGGTGCATCTCCTCGGTGCGGATCTGCACTTCCAGCGTCTTGCCGCCGGGGCCGATCACCGCAGTGTGCAGCGACTGGTAGTGGTTGCCCTTGGGGCGCGAGATGTAGTCGTCGAACTCCTTGGGGATCGGCTGCCACAGGTTGTGCACCACGCCGAGCGCGGCGTAGCACTCGGCGGCGCTGGGCACGATCACGCGCAGCGCGCGCACGTCGTGCACCTCGGAGAAGTCGAGCTGCTTGGCGCGCATCTTGTTCCAGATCGAGGTGATGTGCTTGGGCCGCCCGGCGAGCTCGCCCTTGACCTCCGCCGCCGCCAGCTCGCGAGCGAGCGTCGCCATCGCCTCGGCGATGTAGTGCTCGCGCTCGGCGCGCTTCTCGTCCAGCATCTGCGCGATCTTCTTGTAGATTTCGGGCTCGAGAAAGCGGAACGACAGGTCTTCGAGCTCCCACTTGAGCTGCCAGACGCCGAGCCGATTGGCGAGCGGCGCGTAGAGGGCGAGCGTCTCGCGCGCGTAGGCGGCGCGCTCGTCGTGCGGGTTCTTGGCGAACCAGCGCAGCGTCTGCGTGCGCGAAGCGAGCCGGATCAGCACCACGCGGATGTCCTCGACCATGCCGAGCACCAGCTTGCGCAGGGTTTCGTTGTGCTGCTCGGCGCTGGCGCGGGTCACCACGCGCAGCCGGTAGAGCTTTTCCAGGCCCTCGGCGAGCGCGCCGATCTCGTCGCCGAACTGCGCGCGCAGCTTTTCGCCGCCGCCGAGGTGCTTGGGCGCGGCGAACAGCACCCCGGCGGCACGCGCCGCCGGATCCATGCCGATCGCGGCCAGGCTTGCGGCCAAGCCCAGCGCGTGCGCCCACACCGGCTCGCCGGTGGAGAGCGCCTGGCCGGCGTAAAGCGGTTCGGCAAACTCGAGCGCGCGCCCGAGCAGCGCGCGCTCAGGCGCCGTCAGCCCTTCGGCGAGCGGGCCGAGCGCCGCGGCGCCCGATTGCGGATGAAGTTGGATCACCGAGACCATGCGTTATTGTATGACGATGGGTTGGCTGAAAAACTGGCGCCGGCGGCGCATCCTCGCGCGCCACAGCATCGGCGAGCAGCTATGGCGGCGCGCCCGCCGCCACCTGCCGTTCCTGTTCGGCCTGAGCGACGACCAGGCGCAGCGCCTGAGGGAACTGGCGGTGGTGTTCCTCGCCGAAAAGCAGTTCGCGCCGGTGCAGGGCGTGCGCCTCTCCGAGGACGACCGCGTCGAGATCGCGTTGCAGGCCTGCCTGCCGGTGCTCGAGCTGGGGCTGGACTGCTACGACGGCTGGATCGGGATCGTGGTGCACCCGTCGGATTTCCACGTGCGCCGCTCCGAAGCCGACGACTCGGGCGTGGTGCACGAGTGGGACGACGAGCTGGCGGGCGAATCCTGGCCCGGCGGTCCGGTGGTGCTGTCGTGGGAAGCGCTCGACGACTCGGGTTCGGTGGCCGGCGGCGGCGCCAACGTCGTGATCCACGAGTTCGCGCACAAGCTAGACATGATGGACGGCGAGGCCGACGGCGTGCCGCCGCTCCCCTCGCGCGCGGCGCGCGAGCGCTGGGTCGCGGTGCTCAATGCCGAGTACGCGCGCTTCTGCGCCGAGGTCGAGGCCGGCACGCAGACCGTCCTCGATCCGTACGCGGCGGAGAACGAAGGCGAATTCTTCGCCGTGGCGAGCGAGGCGTTCTTCGAGTCGCCGAACGCGCTCAAGCGCGGCTTCCCGCGCCTGTACGAACTGTTCAGCGGCTTTTATCGCCAGGACCCCGCCAAGCGCCTGGCGGATTGAGAGGCGACGATGAAAACGCTGCTCATCGTGTATCACACCCACGGCGTCAAGACCGCAACCATGGCAGATGCGGTCGAGCGCGGCGCGCGTCAGGCATTACGCGAAGTGGAGGCCGAAAGCGAGGTGCAAGTGATCGCGAAGCGCTGCGCGCAGGCGGGGCCGGATGACGTGCTCGCCGCCGATGCGCTGCTGCTCGGCACGCCGGAGAACTTCGGTTACATGTCGGGGATGATGAAGGACTTCCTCGAGCGCGTGTTCTATCCCTGCGAGGGCAAGGTCAACGGCCGGCCGTACGCGCTGTTCGTGGGCGCGGGGCAGGATGGCAGCGGGGCGGTGAGCTCGGTGGAGCGGATCGTGACCGGGTTGCGGTTGCGCAAGGCGGCCGAGCCGGTGATCGGCCTGAAGGAGCTCACGCCCGAGGTGCTCGCGCGCTGCGAGGAGCTCGGCGCCACCTTCGCCGCCGGCCTAGCCGTAGGCGTCCTCTGATTTTCCCCTTCCCCCTATAGCGCCTGCCCTGTTCCACCACACCCACCGCAGCGACTCGAACTGTAAAGTCACGCTTTACACTTCCCTGTCCAGCGATCGTCAAGCCGGTGGGCGCGTGCCGAGTCGGTACGTCTCCGCCGCCCCGAGGCCGCAAACGCCGCGCCACGGGTACCCGGCGGGGCAGGCTTCGGTCAGATAGAGGCTCTTGCCTGCCCCGCCACCCGTGGAGCACAGCGCGGCCTAAGGGGCGACGGAGCCGCACGCGCCTCGTCACGCGAGCAAGCGGCAGCGTGAGTTTCTCGGTCCGGGGCGCAGCGGGCGGCAGCGTCCTTCGGTGCGCGTCCGCGAAGGCGGGTGGTGCGACGGGCAAGAGCTTCTATCTGACCGAAGCCCGTCGCACCGGGCACCCGCCCGTGGACGTGCTTGCGCACCGCGGACGATGACGCCCGCTGCGGCCCGGGCCACCACAGCTCCTAGTGTAAAGCGTGACTTTACAGTGTGCCGCTCACCGCCCGGTCCGCCGTGCGGGTGGTGGGGTGGAAAAGAGGATTCTTAGAGAACGAGCTTGCTGCCTTCGGCGGGGGCGTCGCAGGGGATTGCGGCGCCGTGCCCGTCGAGCGCCGCGCGCGTTTCCTGCAGCTTGGCGTCGATGTCGTTGTCGCTCTGGTCCGGGTCGTGGTGGAACAGGTGCAGGCGCTTCACCTTCGCGCGTGCCGCCAACTCCGCCACCTGGCTCACCGACGAGTGCCCCCAGTCGACCTTCGAAGGGTATTCGTGGTCGCGGTAGGTGGTGTCGGTGATCAGGACGTCGGCGCCGGCGACGAATTTCGCCAGCCGTTCCACGTAGCGCTCGTCGCGCCGGATGTCGCCCGGGTTGTAGAGCTCGTTGTCGGTGATGTAGCACACCGTCTTGCCGTGAGAGCGAAGACGATAACCCAGGCAATAGCCGGGGTGCGACAGCAGCATGGTCTTGATGCGCACCGGGCCGTAGATCACGGTCTCCTCGCGCAGGTCGCGGAACATGAGGTGGGCGCCGAACTCGCGCGTAGTCACCGGGAAGTACACGCTTTCCATCTGCGCGCTCACCACGCGTTCGATCGTAAGGTCGCCTTGGTAGGGGCCGTGGATCTCGATCTGGTTGCCGCGCGCGTACAGCGGCGCGAAGAACGGGATGGTGTTGATGTGGTCCCAGTGCGGGTGCGAGATGAAAATGCGCGCCGTCACGCGCTGCTCGCCTGTCGCCATGATGTGGTCGGAGAGCTTCTTGATGCCGCTGCCGCAATCGAACACGTACATCGGCTCGCCGCCGACCTCCACGGTGACGCACGGCGTGTTGCCGCCGTAGCGCAACGCCTGGTCGCCCGGCACCGGCAGCGTGCCGTGCACGCCCCAGTAGCGCACCACCACGTCCTCCGACACCATGGCGGCGATGGTCTTGAGGAAGGTGTCGCGCTGGATCGGCTTGGTGATGTAGCCGTCGGCGCCCAGCTCGCGCGCCCGCCGGCGGTCGAAGTCGTAGGCCTTCATCGACAGCACGATGATCTTCATGGTCTTGAGCTCGGGGCGGCGGCGCAGCTCGCGCGTCAGCTCGAAGCCGTCCAGCTCCGGCATGATGATGTCGGTGATCACGCAGTCGGGGCGCAACGCCGGAATCTCGCGCAGCGCCTGGCGGCCGGAACTCGCCGCGTGCACCGCGTGCCCCGCGTCCTCGAGCACCCTGGTGAGCAGCAACAGGATGTCCGGGTCGTCGTCGACGATGAAGAATCTCATTTTGCGGCGGCCTCAGCCCGCCTGCGCCAGGCCGAGATGCGCGTAGGAGTCTAGCCCTTCCGGCCGCTTGGTGCCCGGCGCCAGGCGCCCGTCGTCGCGCGCCTCGCCCGCGACCATGCGCACCGGCACCAAGCCCGCCCAGATCGGCAGCGCGTAGTCGGCGTCATCGTCCACCGGCGGGCCGCTGCGCACCTTGGCGGAGGCTTCGTCGATCGCCATGCCGAGAAGGGTGGTCGCCTTGAGCTCCTGCTTGTTCACCGGGCGCAGCTCGTCCCAGCGTCCGGGATGCACGCGCTCCACGAACGCGCGCATCTTCTCCAGCTTCTCATCAGGGTCTTCGATCGTGTGCGGCCGGCCGTAGAGCATGGCGGAGCGGTAGTTGACCGACATGTGAAAGCCCGAGCGCGCCACCACCAGGGCATCGAGGATCGTGACCGTGAGGCAGACCACGGGCGATTTCTTCAGAGCGAGCAGCATGCGGCTCTTGGAGGAGCCGTGCCAGTACACATGCTCGCCCTCGCGCCAGTAGGCAGTCGGCGTGACGTAGGGCTGGCGCTCGATCACGTAGCCGAGATGGCAGATGAACGCCGCGTCGAGAATGCCATAAACGGTCTCGCGGTCGTAGTGCGCGCGCTTCGGCAGGCGCTTTATTTTCGAGCGCGCGCTGGGGACGAAAGGTTTCACGGTTTCACTTTCCGCAGGCAAAACGGCATCTTAGCAGCGGCTATACTCGCGCGTCCGATGCAGCCGAGGCTCTTTTTCGACGGCGCCGAGATCGCCTGGCCGGCGCTCGAGCGCAACGCGCTGCGCGCGGCGAGCGGCTTCGAGCGCCTGGGCGTCGGCGAGGGCGACGTGGTGTGCGCGATGCTGCACAACGAGCCCGCGTTCCTCGAGCTGATCCTGGGCGCGCGCCGCCTCGGCGCCTACAGCTGCCCGATCAACTGGCACTACAAGGCGGACGAGGCGGGCTGGATCCTCGCCGACAGCGGCGCCAAGGTGCTGGTGGTGCACGCCGACCTTTTGCCGCAGATCGAGGCCGGAATTCCGCGCGGCGTGGCGGTGATTGTGGCCGAGCCGGCGCCCGCGACGCGCGCTGCGTTCGGAAATCGGGGACAGACCCCGGTTCTCGCTTTCGCTTCGGGGTCTGTCCCCGATTTCCTGGGGTCTGTCCCCGATTTCCCCGATTTGCCGGAATGGCGAACCTGGCTCGAGGAGCACACGCCGTACTCCGGCCCGGAGCGCCGGCCGCGCCTATCGATGCCCTACACCTCGGGCACCACCGGCCGGCCCAAGGGCGTGCGCCGCATGGCGCCGCCGCCGCAGGAGGCCGAGGCGATGGCGCGCCTCGCACTCGCGACGACGCAACTGGTGTACGGCCTGAAGCCTGGCGCGAAGGCGCTGCTGTCGGCGCCGATGTATCACAGCGCGCCCAACATGTACGCCGCGCAGGCGATGCTGATCGGCGCCGAGCTCACGCTCGAGCCGAGGTTCGACGCCGAGCGCACGCTCGCACTCATCGAGCGCGGGCGGCTGACGCACGCCTACCTCGTGCCGACCATGTTCTCGCGGCTGCTGCGGCTGCCGGACGAGGTGAAGCGCCGCTACGACCTGTCGACGCTCGAGTTCGTGATCACCATGGGCGCGCCCTGCGCGCCGGAACTCAAGCGCGCGATGATCGACTGGTGGGGGCCGGTGATCAACGAGAGCTACGCCGCGAGCGAGCTGGGGCTCATCAGTTTCATCACCGCCAGGGAAGCGCTCGAGCGCCCGGGCTCGGCGGGCAAGCCGATCGGCAGCACGCGGCTCAGGATTCTGGATGAGGCGGGAATCGAAATGCCGCCGCGCAAGCCCGGCCTGATCTACACGCGCCAGCCGGCGTACCCGGATTTCACCTACAACAACAACGACGCCGCGCGCGGCACGATCGAGCGCGACGGGCTGTGGACGCTCGGCGACGTCGGCTACCTGGACGAGGACGGCTACCTCTACCTGTGCGACCGCGCCGTGGACATGGTGATCTCGGGCGGGGTCAACATCTACCCAGCGGAGATCGAGTCAGCGCTCGTCACCATGCCGGGGGTGGCCGATTGCGCGGTGTTCGGAATCCCGGACGCCGAGTTCGGCGAAGCGCTCGTCGCGGCGGTGCAGCCCACGCCCGGTGCGACGCTCGACGCCGACACCGTGCGCGCATGGCTGCGCGCGCGCATCGCCGACTACAAGGTGCCGCGCGTGATCGAATTCCGCAGCGACCTGCCGCGCGAGGACAGCGGCAAGATCTTCAAGCGCAAGCTGCGCGAACCGTACTGGGAAAAGGCCGGGCGGCGGATCTAAAGCCGGAGTGCAGCCGCCTTCGACCCGAAGCGGTCATTCGCGGTGTAGACTTTCGACCGGTTTTTCCGGAAGGGGCGGGCATGGGCCAGGTCACACGCAGACAGTTCCTGCTCGCCACGGGGGTGCTGCTTGCCGCGCCGCTCGCACAACCGCAACCCAAGATCACGCACATTGGCTTCCTGGCTTCGGATTCGTCGTCAACCCGAGTTTATGAGGGCTTTCGACAAGGCATGCGGGAGCTCGGTTATGTCGAGGGAAAGAATATCATCATCCATTGGCGTTTTGCGGACGGCAAATATGAGCGCCTTTCGAGCCAGGCGGCGGAACTGGTTCGGTTAAAAGTAAATCTCATCGTCGCCGGGACGACGCTAAGCGTCCAGGCTGCCCGTCATGCGACGACGACGATTCCCATTGTCATGGTAGCGGTTCCCGATCCGGTCGGGGAGGGCTTCGTCGCGAGGCTTGCCCGGCCGGGGGGTGGCATCACCGGATTGTCCAATATCGTGACCGAGGTGAGCGCCAAACACCTCGAGCTGTTGCGCGCCATGATTCCAAAAATATCGCGCGTTGCCGTGCTGATCAATCCGATCAATCCGAGCGATTCACTGATTCTGGAACAGATTGCGGGTGCCGCGTATGCAACTGGCGTCAAGGTCTTCCCGATCGAAGCAAGCACCGCGAGCGAGATCGAGGCCGGCTTTGGCGCGATGATCCGGGCCCGTGCGGAAGCACTGATCGTGGCGGCGGACTCGTACTTCGACGTGCAGCGGGACCAGATTACATTGCTTGCAGTCAAAAACCGTCTGCCCATGATTTCTTCGAACCTGGAAATGACGGAAGCCGGCGGCCTGATGAGTTATGGACAGGATCTGGCAGCGCATTATCGGCGCGCCGCGAGCTACGTCGACAAGATACTAAAGGGTGCGAGGCCGGGGGATATTCCGGTCGAACAGCCTACGATCCTGGAACTGGCCATCAACCAGCGGACCGCCAAGGCGCTCGGACTCACCATTTCGCAAGAGCTGCTGTTTCGCGCCGATAAAGTGATTAACTGAGAATTTGCCTCAACGGTTACGGTCTTATTTGGCCGCGAATTTCCCCGGTCTTGTGGGCGGCGCTATGAACATTGAAATAAAGATTGCCGGCCTTGTAACTTTCGTATTGTGAATCGGTTAACGTTGCGCCCGCTGGCACTGCCCAAACGCTATCGGAAATCCTGGTCAAAGGAAAAATGATCAGACCGACCTTACCCGCAGCGGCCTCATGAACATGGGCAACCGTTGCCGACACCCCGGAGATCGTCACACTGCCGCTAACGGACTTGTCTGCTGCGACACTGAAGATGCCTATTCCGGAGGCAGCAGTCGTCACCGGAGGGATTTCCTGATCACCGTCAAGTTTCACCTTGACGTCCTCGCTCGATACCGGACCCGTATAGCCTGCGAGCAAGACTGTGGCCGCGCTCACAATCACCCAAAGCGAGTGCCTGGCAAACTGCTTCGCTCTATCCATAGTTATATTTCCATTCATTGCATTTTCATTTTCGACAGTCCCTATCGGGCGACAGGGGTTTTCGGATACCGAAAGCATACTACGCTCTGCCCAATGATGGGAGTTGCCGCGTCGCGCGTAGCCGATGATCTGCCTGGGAAACCTTAGGGCAGCGGTTTCTTGAGAAGCACAGACCAGCCGCGCTTGGCCGGTTGCCGTCTCTTGAGACAAGGCAGTCCAAGCGCACGCCCCGAACAACGGCTTGCAGGGCGACGTGCCGCGCTCGAACGCGAGCCCAGCACGCCTATCGGTAAATTTGTTTCCGGTGCCCGATCTTGAAGATCGTCACCTCGCGAGGTCCGTCATCTATCAGATAAATGATCCGATAGCTGCCTTGGCGTACCCGATAGCGGTCGGCGTAGCCGGCGAGTTTTTCGGAGCCTTGCGCCCGCGGGCTGGCGGCGAGCGCTTGAATCCGTTCGATGATCCGATGGCGGTCGGCTTTGCTGCCTACTGCCTCAAGTTCCTTGGCGGCCGAGGTCTTGATCAGGATCCTATATCCGGCCACGCCGCTTCAAGCCCTGAACAAACGTGTCGAAGGACAGGCTCTTGTCCTTCTTCCTCGCGGAGAAAGCCGCAAGATCCTCGGCGTCCTCTGCGAGGATGGCTTTCACCGCGTCATTGACCATGTCGGAAATCGAGCGCTCCGATGCTGCAGCCTTCAGGCGAAGGGCACGGTGCAGGTCGGCGTCAAAATAGACCGTCGCGCGTTTGGGTGTATCCATCGCCAAATTATGACGTTACAACGCTATAACGTCAAGACGTCCCAGGCCCTCCAACGCCCAGGACCGCGTGGCCGCTTGAGGATCAGGTCTATGATTGGCATCTGATTTCGTATTCAACTGGCGTTGCTCAGGCATATGGCGAGACCCATCAATATGAGCATTAGCGGTAGCAAGGTAGCCATCTCCGTCGCCCTTCTCCTTCTCGCCCCGGCGTTCGCCGCCGAGGCGCAGCCAAGGACGAAAGTTGCACGCATAGGTTTCTTGGCGACCGCTTCGCTTGAATCTCCCGAGACGCGGGTGACGCTCGACGCCTTCCGGCAAGGATTGCGCGAACGCGGTTATGTGGAGGGTCAGAACATACACATCGAGTATCGAGCGGCGGAGGGGAAGATCGAGCGCTTCCCCGGCCTGGCGACCGAACTGGTCCGTCTCAAGGTCGACCTCATCTTCGCGCCGGGCACGTCAGCGGCCCGGGCCGCACAGCAAGCGACCACCACTATCCCCATCGTCTCGTCGTCCATGGCCGATCCTGTCGGGGACGGGCTCGTGGCCAGTCTCGCTCGGCCGGGTGGGAACATCACCGGGTTGACCTTCCTCGGCGCGGAACTGGTGCCCAAGCGCCTGGAGCTGCTCAAGCAAGCGCTTCCCAGGATTTCCCGCGTAGCGGTCCTCTGGCATCCCGGTGCTTTCGGCGAACGCACGACGAGCGACATGCTGAAGGCGACAGAGAATGCGGCACGCACTCTGGGAGTGCAGCTTCACTTTGTGGAGGTGCGGGGCCCAGACGAGCTCGACCGTGCATTTACCACCATGACGCGAGAGCGCGCCGATGCCCTTTTCGTATTTCCGAGCCCGATGCTCTTTGGTGAGCGAAGACGCATTGTCGATCTCGCCGCGAAGCATCGGCTGCCCTCGATGTCCAATGCCAAGGAGTTTGTGGAGCTCGGCGGCCTGATGGCCTATGGAGCGAGCATTACCGACTTGAATCGCCGCGGCGCCACCTACGTGGACAAGATCCTCAAAGGTGCCAAGCCTGCCGATCTGCCCGTGGAGCAACCCACACAGTTCGAGTTGCTGATCAACCTCAAGACCGCGAGGGCGCTTGGGCTGGCAATCTCGCAGTCGGTGCTGGGGCGGGCGGATCAAGTCATAGAGTGACTGTCCGCGCTGGGCGGTGCGACCACCTCGGCTGCTGCACAGCCACCCCTCCTCGGAGAGGAGGGGAACGGCTAAGTGTAAAGTCGCGCCTTGCAGATAGCAGGCGGAACCGAGATGGCGAGAAAAGCTAGCGTAAAAGCAGCGGCCGAAGCGGCACCGAGCGTCACGGCGAGTCTCGCCGCCGACCGCGGGCGCTTCGGCAAATACTGGGCAAGCAGCGCCGCGATGCTTGCGCGACTTCCGGCGAAGCCCAAACGAACGGCGCCAGAAGCTGCGCGCGCGCGGGAGATCCTGACGCTGGCCCGCGACTCGCGCACCCGTTTCATGCGCGCGCATGCGCGGGCGGTCTACGACGCGCTCACCGCGCGGCGCAGCCGGTTCCTGCGCCTGGACGAGCTGTGCCGGCGCGCGGCGAAGGAGTTTCCCGGCCTGTTGCCGGGGGCGGCGGCGCTGGCGCGGGAATCGGCGATCGCGCAGGCACACAAGGACGGGTTGGAGGTGGACCAGGGCATCTTCCTGTCGCAGGTGCTTTCGGACGCCGTCGCCGGCGAACACCTGTGCCACGCGATGCTGCTGCCGCGCGCGGAGTCGCGCGATCATCTGCCCGAGCTCGCGCGCAACGGCGAGATCGCCTTTGCCGGCGCGCACCTCAAGCGCCATGGCAAGGCTTCCGTCGTCACCATGCGCAATGCGAAGTACCTGAACGCGGAGGACGAGGGCACGCTGGAGGGGCTGGAGACGGCGGTGGACCTGGCGCTGCTCGATCCGAAGACCGAGGTCTGCGTGTTGCGCGGCGACACCGTCACGCATCCGAAGTACGCCGGCCAGCGCCTGTTCGGCGCCGGCATCAACCTGACGCACCTGTACCGGGGAAAGATCCGCTTCCTCTGGTATCTGATTCGCGACTTGGGCCTGGTCAACAAGTTCTACCGCGGCCTCGCGCTGCCGGAAGTCTCGCCCGAGGAGGATTCGATCGAGAAGCTCTGGATCGCCGCGGTCGAGGGCTTCGCCATCGGCGGCCACTGCCAGATCCTGCTCACCATGGACCAGGTGATCGCCGCCGAGGACGCCTACATGACGCTGCCGGCGAGGAAGGAAGGCATCGTCCCCGGCGCGGCCAACCTGCGCCTTGCGCGCCACGTCGGCGACCGCATCGCGCGCCAGGCGATCCTCGCCGAGCGGCGCATCGACTGCGCCAGCCCGGAGGGCCGCCTGATCTGCGACTACATTGTCGCGCCCGGCGCCATCGACGCCGAGATCGAGCGCTTGGTCGGACACATCACGGGGTCGGGCATGGTGAGCGCCGCGAGCAACCGGCGCGCGCTGCGCATCGCGGAAGAGCCGCTCGACGCCTTCCGCCGCTACATGTCGGTGTACGCGCGCGAGCAGGCGCACTGCCACTTCAGCCCGGCGCTCATCGCCAACCTGGAGAAGAACTGGGACGCCGCCAACCGCGGCGCCTGAATCAGGCGAGCAGGAACTCGCGCACGATCGCGATCTGGTCGTCGTGCAGCAAGGTCGGCGCGTGGCCGACGCCGGGGATTTCGACCACCTGCGCTTTCGGCCCGGTCTGCGCCATCTGCGCCGCGGTCTCGCGCGTCAGCAGGTCGGAGAGCGCGCCGCGCAGCAGCAGCGTCGGGCAGCGGATCGCGTTCCACAGCGGCCACATCTCGAGGTCCTTCTCCGGCATGTTGGCGCGGTAGGTATCACCGATCCTGGGGTCGTAGTGCGCGCGCCAGCCGCCATTGCCGTTCTTGCGCATCACGACTTCGGTGAGGAAGCGCCACTCGGCGTCGCTGTGCGGCCCGAAGGGGGCGGCTATGGCGCGGATGAACTGCTCGGCCGCCTCGATGGTGGGGAACTCGGGCACCTTGCCGACATAAGTGGCGATGCGCTCGAGCGAGGACTTGGTGATCACGGGGCCGCTGTCGTTCATCACCAGGCGCGTGATCGGCGTACCAGGCTGGGAGGCGAGCGCCATGCCGATCAGCCCGCCCATCGAAGTGCCGACCCAGTGCACGCTTTCCACGTCGAGCCGCGCGATCAGCGTCACCATGTCCGCGACGTACTGCGGCAGGTGGTATTGCATCGGGTCGGCGAGCCAGTCCGAGTCGCCGCGCCCGGCGACATCCGGGCACACCACGCGGTAGCGCTCGCTGAGCGCCTCGGCCAGGCGGTCGAAATCGCGCGCGCAGCGCGTCAGCCCGTGCACGCACACGAGCACATGCTCGTTCTGCGGCTCGCCCCACTCGCGGTAGGCGATGCGGTGCAGCCCCTTGGGCGAGGCGCACCGCACCGTCCGCTGGCGAGGTTTTGCGGTCACCTCCGCAATCAGGCGCTGTACTTGAACGACAGCGACAACCGGGTGCGGAACTGCACCACCCTGCCTGCCTCCACCTTGACGTCGAGCTTGGTCACCTCGGCGATGCGCAGATCGCGCAGCGACTTGGACGCGGTCTTGACCGCGTTGCGCGCCGCCTCCTCCCAGGAATTCGGGCTGGTGCCGATGACATCGGTGACGCGATAGACCGCCGATCCGCCTTTTTTCGCCATGGTGCTCCTCCTTGAGCTTGGTCGCGGAAATCCCGCGCCGCCATTATCCGCCCGGACTCGCTAATCATGGTAGTAGCGACGCCGCGCTTGCCGCTCGGCGACGATCGAGACCCCGGCGGCGGCGAGCCGCACGCTCACCGCGCCGTCGCGGTCGGTCCGCTGCACGCTGATGCCGGCGGCGCGGTAGCGCTCCAGCACCTCCGCGCTTGGATGGCCGAAGCGGTTGCGGTAGCCCGCCGGCGCGATCGCCGTCGCGGGCTGCACCGCGGCGAGGAACTCGGTGCTCGACGAGGTGCGGCTGCCATGATGCGGCACCAGCAGGACCTCGGCGCGCACCGCCGCAGCATCGCGCTCGAGCAGCGCGCCCTCGGCCGCACGCTCGATGTCTGCAGTGAGCAGCATTGTGCTGCCGGCCGCGGCAATCCGCAGCACGCAGCTCAGGTGGTTCGCGCGGCGCGCAGCGTAATCGGCCGGCGCCGGGTGCAGGATCGCAAAGCGCACCCCGTCCCACTCCCAGGAATCGCCCGCTAAGCAACGCCTGGGCGCAGCGACCAGCGCCTGCAGGGGATGGCCCGCCGCAAGTGACGAGAAGAAAGCATCCACCTCGAAATTGCCGATCACCGAAGCGGCGCCGCCGGCGTGATCCACGTCGTTATGCGTCACGATCATCGCGTCCAGCCGCGAGATGCCGGTGGCGCGCAGGTAAGGCGCGATCAAGCGCTCGCCGCTGTCGGAGTCCGGGCCGAACGCGGGCCCGGCGTCGTAGAGCAGCGCGCGGTTGGCGGTGCGCACCAGCACCGCCAGGCCCTGCCCTACGTCGAGCGTGGTAATCCAGGCTTCGCCCGGCGCGGGCGCGGGAGGGGGCAGCGCGAACGCGGGCAGCATGAGCGCGATGCCGGTCGCGCGCCACGGCAGGCCGCGCGGCGCAAGCATCCACGCCACGCCGGCAAGCGCGACGAGCAACGCCCAAAGCGGAGGCGCGTGCCGCTGCCAGAGCGCGGCGGGCAGCGCCGCGCACCACTCCAGGAACTGCAGCAGCCACTCGATCAGCCACGCCGCCACGAAAAGCAGCGTATCCCACGGCACGAGCGCGGCAAGCAGCGCGAGCGGCGTCACCACTGCGGAGACGAGCGGGATGGCGATGGCATTCGCGAGCGGGCCGACCAGCGATACCTGCGCGAACAGGAACAGCGCCGCCGGCGCCAGGCCCAGCGTGATCGCCCATTGCACGCGCAGCCACTGCGCGGCGCGGCTCTCGGCGGCGGCGACGTAGAAGATGAGTGCCACGGCGCCGAAGGAAAGCCAGAACCCGGCCGAGAGCACCGCCCACGGGTCTAAGACGAGCACCACCGCGAGCGCCAGCGCGAGCGTGCGCGTGGGCGAGGCGATGCGTCCCGACCAGAGCGCCAGCGCCACCACCGTAACCATCCAGAAGGTGCGCTGCGCCGGCACCGCGAAGCCGGCGAGCAGCGTGTAGCCCAGGGCCGCGACGATAGCGGCCGCCGCGCCGGCCTTGCGCGCCGGCAACGCGAGCGCGAGGCGCGCCACGCGCCGCCAGCCCGAGGAGACGAGCCAGGCGGCCAGCCCCGAAACCAGCGTCACATGGAGGCCGGAGATCGACATCAGATGCGTCACGCCGGTGCGGCTGAACAGGCGCCACTCCTCGGCGGAGATGGCGCGCTGGTCTCCCACCGCAAGCGCGGCGAGGATGCCCGCTGCCGGCGTCTCGCCCAGCACGCCCCGGAAGCGCTCGCGCACCGCTGCGCGCACCTGCTCGATGCGATCGCCCGCGTTGTTGCGGTTTCCCAGGCGCAGCGGCGCGCTGCGCGGGCGCACGTAGCCGGTGGCGCCGATGCCGCGCTCGATGAGCCAGGCTTCGTAATCGAAGCCGTGCGGATTGAAGTGGCCGTGCGGCCGCCGCAGCCGCAGCGTGAAGCGCCAGCGCTCGCCCGGCCGGACCAACTCGCCGAGCTCGGCAGGCGGCGCTTCCAGCGACGGCGCCAGCGGCGAGCGGTACCAGGCGAGCAGCAGCTTGCGCGGCAGCGCCTCGGCGGCCGATTCGACCTCGAACTCGAAACGCACGCTGCGCTCGCCCGCTGCGGGCAGCCCCGCGATCACGCCGATCACGTCGAGGTCGCGCCCCTCGAGCGCCGGGGCGAGGCGGTCGGCGAGGCGCAGGTGCGCGTAGCCCGCCGCCCACAGGAAGCCGGCGGCGAACGAAAGCGGAATGAAAAGCGGAGCGAGAAACGCCCTCTTCCAGACCGCAGCCGCGACGCACGCCGGCAGCGCCCAGAGCCACGCCACCGGCGGCAGCCCGGCCTGCATTTGCAGCAGCAGCACGCCGGCGGCGAACGCGAGCAGGGCCGGCGTCATCTAGAATTGAACGCGCGAGCCGCATTCGCGCCGACCATGCCACGCAAGTTCTTCCGCAAGTACCTGCCCGACGCCGCCACCGTGCGCGCCAACAAGTACGTTGCGATGTTCGGTTCGCTGCTGCACCACCCCAACCTGTGGCACCTCAACCGCGATTCGGTGGCGGGCGCGGTGGCGATCGGCCTGTTCTCCGGGTTGGTGCCGGGCCCGCTGCAAATGCTCACCGCGGCGCTGCTCGCGGTGCCGCTGCGGCGCAACCTGCCGGTGGCGCTGCTGACCACGCTCTACACCAACCCCTTCACCATCGTGCCGCTCTACGTGCTCGCCTACGGCTACGGCAACCTGCTGCTCGGCGGCAACGCGGGCGCGCTGACGGGGCAGCCCTTCGAGATGAACTGGTCCGACTGGGGCGGCTCGCTGCACGGCATGGCTGCCTGGGCGCTCGAGCTGGGCAAGCCGCTGCTGGTGGGATTGATCGCGCTCGCGCTGACGCTGGCGGCGGCGGGCTACGCCGCGGTGCAAGTGACGTGGCGCGCTTACATAGTGCTGGCGTGGCGCGCGCGCAAGCGGCGCCGCGGGGAAAAAACCTAGAAGCGCGACTCCTGGTAGTCCAGCTCCTCCTCGAGCCGGTGCAGCACGTCGTCGCTGATGCGCTGCTTGCGCCAGATGCGGATCAGCTCGGCGCGCTCGGCGCGCACCGCGGCGCTACGCAGCTTCCTCGCTATCACCGCCGCCTCCTGCTGCAGCGGCCCCGAAGGGTTCGCCTCGAGAATCTTCTCGGCGAACTCCGCCCGGATGCGCCCGGCGAGCTCCGCTGGCGCCGCGAGCTCGCGCGCCGCGCGCTCGATT
>CAYMVA010000129.1:0-31467 GCA_964393745.1 uncultured Enterobacteriaceae bacterium
CAGGTTCATCGGCGTCAGGTGCGGCTCGATCACCATGATCGGCAGGCAGGCGAGGCCGAGCGCAAACGCCACCGGCACGCGCACGGCCAGCAGCGAGAAAAACACGCCGAACAGCATCAGCGCCGCGAAGCCCGGGGTCAGGACGGTGGCGGCGGTCATGCGGTCCGGCCCATGAAGATGCGCGCGTTATCAACCATGCGCTCGCCGCCGAAGAGGAGCCAGGTGAGCCCGGTGAGCGGCCAGGGCAGGTGGATCAGCCACAGCGGCAGGTCCGCCAGCTCGGAGTGGCGGTTCCAGGCGAAGCGCGTGAATTCCATGCCCCACCACGCAAACACCAGCGCGAACACCAGCACAAATGCGCCGGAAACGAGATTGAGCAGCGCCGTGGCGCGCGCCCCCATTTGCGGCCAGAGATCGACCTCGAAGTGCGTGCCTTCGCGCACCCCGAGCATGGCGCCGATCATGATCATCCAGATGAACAGGAACCGCGCCATCTCCTCGGTCCAGATGTAGGACGGGATCAGGTCCGTGTAGCGCGAAAAAATCTGCAGGCTCACCGGGATGATGAGGATGGCAACGGAGAAGGCGAGCAGCCCCGTGAGCAGCTTGCCGTACCAGTAGGTTATTTGCTTAAGCATAAAAAACGGCGGCGCCCATGGCGCCGCCGCGTTCCTCGCTGAAAGATTTACTTGATGGCGTTGATCTTCGCCAGCAGCTCACTGGCGCCGATTTCCTTGGCGTACTCGGCCATCACCGGGTCGACCAGCTTCTTCATCTGCGCCCGGTCGGCGAACGGCACGCGCTTCAACTTGCCCGACTTCTCCATCTGGTCGAGCTTGGCTGCGTCCTCGCTCGATTCGATGTCGCGGCCGTACTTGCCGGCTTCCTTGCCCGCCTTCAGCACCGCGGCCTGCAGCGCCGGGTCGAGTTTCTTGAAGGTCTTGGTGGAGAAGCACAGCGGCCGGATGGTGATCGCATGCTGCGTCATAGACAGGTGCGGCGCGACCTCGTAGAACTTCATCTGCTCGACGCCCGCGGCCTCGTTCTCGCCCGCCGCGATGACGTTGTTCTGGATTGCGTTGTAGACCTCGTTGTAGGCGATCACCGTCGGCGCCATCCCGGCCGCGGTGAAGGTGCGGCTCCAGATCGGCGCGCCTTGCACCCGTACTTTGAGCGCCTTCAGCTCGGCCATATTGCGCACCGGTTTGTTGACGAAGATGTTGCGCGTGCCGCCCCCGGCGTAGCCGATCAGCATCACTTCGGCTTTCTGGTCGATCTCGTCGGCCACGGGCTTGAGCACATCGGCCTCGAGCACCTTATTCCAGTGGTCGAGATCGCGGAACAGGAACGGCGCGTCGATGAACGGCGCCGCGCGCGAGAACGTGGACATGTGCGCCGGCGATACGATGGCATAGTCCACCGCCTTGCCCTGCGCCATGTACTCGAAGTACTGCTTCTCGAGGCCGAGCGCGCTGTTCTTGTGCAGCGTGAAGCTGACCGGCTTGCCGTAGTACTTCTTCACCAGCTCCTCGAACTTCATCATCGCCTTGGTGAAGGCGTGCTCGTCGCTGAACTGCGAAGCACCGTTGAGCGTGGTCTGCGCAGCCGCCGGAAGGGCGAACGCCACGGCGACTGCGGCCGCGGCTAGGTGGGTTGTGAAAGTGCGTCGCTTCATGATGTCTACTCCTCCTTTTGGATCACTTGACTGTGATGCGCCACAGCGAGCGCGCATCGTTCGGATCGATCAGCGTCGCCGAGTGCAGCAGCGAGGCGTTGTCCCAGATCACGACGTCGCCGATGCCGTACCTGACGCTGCAGCGGTACTTCTCCTGGGTCGCATGCTGCTTGAGTTCGTCGAGCAGCGCAAGCGCTTCGCGCTCGGCCATGCCCTCGATGGCGAAGGAAGAGCCCGAGACCGCGTACAACGCCTTGCGCCCGGTGACCGGGTGGGGCCGCGCCACCAGGTGCTTCACCCAGGTCACCTTCTGTTTCTGGTCCTCGGAGAGCACCGAGGCCACGGTGCGCGAGCGCTGGTCGAGATCGTCGCGGTTGCCGTAGTGGTGCCGCCCGATGAGCCCCTCCAGCCGGCGCTTCATCGCTTGCGGCAGGTCGTCGTAGGCGGCGTACTGGTTGGCGAACAGGGTATCGCCCCCGACTCGCGGCACCACCAGCGAATACAGCATGGTCGCCCGCGCCGGCACCTCCAGGTACGAATAGTCGGTGTGGAAATAGGTGCCGGCGTCGGCCAGCCCGGTCGGTTCGCCGTTCTTTGTCACGTTCGACAGGATCAGGATGTCGGTGTGCTCGGGATGGTGGAACTGGTCGATGACGTGCGGCTCCGGGCGGCCGAAGCGGCAAGCGAATTCGAGGAACTGGCGCGCGCTCAGCTTTTGCGCGCGAAACATCAGCACCTGGCCATCGTAGAACGCCCGCTCGATATCGCGGAAAGCAGCGTCGGAGAGCGGCTGCGACAGGTCCACCCCGCTTGCCTCCAGCCCGAAGCCGGGCGAGAGCTTGCTCAGCTGGAGCATCCGTGCAGCTCCAGGAGCGTCTTCATGCGCGCGCAAGCGAGCGCCGGGTCGGCGAGCAGCCCGGCCGCGTCGGCCAGGCGGAACAGCTCGGCGAAATGCAGGATGTGGCGCGCGGATTGCTGGCCACTGACCATGACGAAGTGGTCCTGGTGGCCGTTCAGCCAGGCCATGAACACCACGCCCGTCTTGTAGAAGCGCGTCGGCGCGCAGAAGATGTGGCGCGAGAGCGGCACCGTGGGCGCGAGAATCTCGTGGTAGCTGGCGCGGTCGTTCGCTGCCAGCGCGCCCAGTGCGCTCGAGGCAGCGGGCGCGATGGCGTCGAAGATCCCGAGCAGCGCGTCGGAATGCCCCTCGGCGTCGCCCTCGATCAGCTCTGCGAAGTTGAAATCGTCGCCGGTGTACATGCGCACTCCCTTGGGGAGTTGCCTGCGCATGGCGATCTCTTTTTCCTTGGCGAGCAGCGAGATCTTGATGCCGTCCACCTTGGCGGCGTTGCGGCGGATTACTTCCAGGCAGGTCGCCATCGCCGCAATGTGATCGGCTGCGCCCCAGTAGCCCTCGAGCGCCGGATCGAACATCTCGCCCAGCCAGTGGATGATCACCGGCTGCTTCACCTGCGAAAGAATGCGGTCGTAGACGCGCGCGTAGTCATCCGGCGAGCGCGCGCACGCCGCGAGCGCGCGGCTCGCCATCAGGATGATGCGGCCGCCGAGCCGCTCGATCGCCGCGCACTGCTCTTCATAGGCCGCAATCACCTCGGCCAATGTGAGGTCCGCTCGCGCCGGCAGATGATCGGTGCCGGCGCCGGAGGCGACGAACGCGCCGGGCGCGTCTTTCGCCGCATCGAGCGTGCGCCGCACCAGCTCGAGCGAGTTCGCCCAGTCCAGGCCCATGCCGCGCTGCGCCGTGTCCATCGCCTCGGCGATGCCGAACCCCCAGGACCACAGGTGCCGCCGGTAGGCGAGGGTCGCGTCCCAGTCGATCGCGGGCTCGAGCCAGGGCTCGCGCGAGGAGCGCGGATCGGCGACGACGTGCGCCGCCGCGAGCGCGCGCCGCGTGAACGGCTGAGACGGGCGCGCAAACTTGCGCGGCTCGCGCACCTGGTACGGCTCGAGCCTGCCGCCGTCCACCGGCAGGCTGATGGCCTGAATCGCGTCGCGTTTCATGGCTTGAGCTTCGGCACCTCAAGCCATTTGCGTTGCGCCCAGCTTTTCAATCCCAGCTCCGCGAGCTGCACACCCTTGGCGCCTTCGAGCAGCCCCCAGCGAAACGCATCCTCGCCGGCGACGTGGCGCAGGAACGCCTCCCATTGCACCTTGAAGGCGTTGTCGTAACTCTCATCGGGCACTTCCTTCCAGCCGGCGAAAAAATCGATCGGCTGCGGAATGTCCGGGTTCCACACCGGCTTGGGCGTGTCGTCGCGCGACTGCACCAAGCAGCGCCTCAGGCCCGCCACCGCGCTGCCGTGGGTGCCGTCTACCTGCAGCGTCAGCAGGTCGTCGCGCCGCACCCGCACCGTCCACGAAGAATTGAAATGCGCGATCACACCGCCGGCGAGCTCGAAGGTGGCGTAGGCGGCGTCGTCCGCGGTCGCCTTGTATTTTTTGCCGTTCTCGTCCCAGCGCCACGGAATGTGGGTGGCGCCGCGGCAACTCACCGCCTTCACTTCGCCGAAGAGGTTGTCGAGCACGTAGCGCCAGTGGCACAGCATGTCGAGGATGATGCCGCCGCCGTCCCGCTTGCGGTAATTCCACGACGGGCGCTGCGCCGGTGGTCGGCCGGACTGCGGGTCGCCCTCGAACACCCAGTAACCGAACTCGCCGCGCACCGAGAGGATGCGCCCGAAGAATCCGTGGTCGCGCAGTTTCTTCAGCTTCAGCAGCCCGGGCAGCCAAAGCTTGTCCTGCACCACGCCGTGCTTGATGCGCGCCTTCTTCGCCGCCTGGTAGAGCGACACCGCTTCGGCGAGCGTGGTGGCGACCGGCTTCTCGCAGTACACGTGCTTGCCGGCGGCGATCGCCTTTTTCAGCAGCCTCGGCCGAAGCTGGGTCGAGGCGGCGTCGAAGAACAGTGCGTCGTCCTTCGAGGCGAGCGCCTTGTCGAGGTCGGTGCTCCAGCGCTCTACGCCATGCTGCTTCGCGAGCGCCTCGACCTTTGCGGCGTTGCGTCCAATGAGCAGCGGGTCGGGCATCAGGCGCGTGCCGTCCTTCAATGCGACCCCGCCCTGCTTCCTGATTTCCAGGATCGAGCGCACCAGGTGCTGGTTGGTCCCCATCCTGCCGGTGACCCCGTTCATGATGACGCCGATTCTTTTTTCGCTCATGCCGGCAGCGCGCCGATGAATTCGATGGTGACGCCATCCCAGTCGCGCAGGTAGACGACCTTGCGGCCCTTGTTCGGGCCGGCGTTGATCGCCACCGGCGGGTTGATCGGCCGCACGCCGTGCTCGGCCGCCGCCGCCACCGCAGCGTCCACGTCGTCGACGTCGAAGGCGACGTGCGCGAAGCCGGTGTCGCAGGGCCGCGCGTTGACGCGTCCCCTGTCGTGCGGCGCCTGGTACTCGATCAGCTCGAGCGCGTGCCCCGGGCCGCGCAGGTAGGCGATCTCCATCTCGGCGCCTGCGACGCCTGTGACCTGGCGGATGATCGCCGGGTCACGCGGCGCGCGCGACTCCACCTTGAAGCCGAGGCAATCGCGAAAGAACCCGATGCTGCGATCGAGGCTCGAGACGGTGAAGCTGGTGTGGTTGGTGCTCAACACTTTGAATTTCATAGCGTCATCCTTTGCATCCGGTCCCATTGCGGCATCACGGCGCTGGCGTAGCCGTGGCAGCCGAGCGAGCCGATCGAGAGCATTCCATCCTTGATCCGCACCCGCGCCGCACCATGGCTGCTCTCGTAGAGGTCCGGGTGCGCAGCGAGGAATGCCTCCTGCTCGCCGCGCGGCAGACCGGCCATGCCGTTGACGTAATGATGGCCGTTGCGCTCGACGTGCGTAATGCCGAGCAGCGATACCAGCGCCAAATCCTGCTGCAGCGCGAGCCCGGGCTGGATGGTCAGGTCCTCGCCCGACATGAAGTAGCGCTCCGCCTTCGCCTCGGCGTTCCAGCGCGCGCAGCGCGCGCCGTTCACCAGTGACTTGTACAGGCCCTTGCAGGTCTTCGACGACACGCCGGCATAACCGAGGCTCTTGGCGCGCGGAAACGCCTCCAGCGAATCGTCCGACTCATCGATGATCACCGGCTTGTCGATGCCCTCGATGGGGCGCTCGAGCGCGTGGCTGCGCTTTACCGGCTGCTCGATGAACAGGATGCTCGCGACGAGGCGCGCCAGACGCCGGTCCGCCTGCATTCGCCGCCACAAGTCGGCTGCGCCCGCCATGTCCTCATACTGCTCGTTGCCGTCGAGCGATGCGTAGTACGGTTGCTTCGTACGGTCGAGCACCGAGGCGATTTTCGCCAGCCGCTCGAGATCCGCCTGCGCATCGCCCGCGACCTTGAGCTTGAAATAGCGCTGCCCGTAGCGCGCGACCACTTCCTCGAGCGTCTCCGGCAGGCCATCGTCTACGCGCGCGGTGAGGTCCGCCGCGGTGATCGGATCCACCAGCCCCACGGTGTGGCGCGCGGCGATCTGCGGCGCCGATTTGAGCGTCGCGAAGAACGCCGGCAGGTCCAATCCCTCCAGCGTCCCGGCGCCGATCAGGTTCTGCTGCACCGCCTCGTAGAACGACACGCCGAGCGCGCGGCACAGCGCATCGAGCGCCGCGCGGTCGATGAGCGCCGGGCCGTAGCAGGCGGTGAGGCTATTCAAGCCGAGCTTGGCGCCGGCGTCGATCTGGCCTGCGTAGTGCGCGCGCCAGTGGCCGAACGCGGTGTTGGCATCGCCCGCGAGATAAGCCTCGCGCGCGATCGCGAGCGCGCTGCGCAGCTGCGCGTAGTTGTCCTCGTTGGAGAGCGCCGGGTTCTTGTCGAACCACTTCGGCGCCAGCAGCTCGGCGGCCGCGCCCTCGGCCTCGCGCCCGCCGAGGTCGCCGTCTTCCAGCCGGATGCGCACGCGCGCGAACGCCTGCGGCGACTCGGTGAGGGTCACGACGCCGAAGCGGAACGGCATCCTGAGCCGCACCTGGCGCTCGAGAAACTCGATGCTGCGGAGCGAAAAACGGGCCATTTCGCAGGGCGCGCCTTGACACCGGCGTGGCGGCGCACCATGATTTAACTGTCTGGTTACATTGTCGGCGGAACCCGCATGGCGAGTCAAGAACGGCGCCTCGCCAGCGCGCTCGGCTACTACGTGCCGAGCGCGCTGGTCATCCTCGGGCTGCTGGCCGCCTGGCAGCTGGCGGTAGACCTGCTGCAGGTGAAGGAATACATCCTGCCCTCGCCCTGGGCAGCGCTCAAGACGTACGCCCAGCCCAACTACCAGTGGACCGTCAATTTCCTCACCACCCTGTACGCCGTGCTCGGCGCCTTCGTGCTGTCGGCGGTGCTCGGCATCGCGCTCGCGGTGTTGATCGTCTGGAACGACCTGCTGATGCGCTCGATCATGCCGGTGCTGGTGCTGTTCAACACCCTGCCCAAGATCGCGCTTGCGCCGCTGTTCGTGATCTGGCTCGGCTACGGCGTCTGGCCGAACATCGTCATCGGCACCACCATCGCGTTCTTCCCGATGGTGGTGAACACCGCCGTGGGGCTGGCCACCGCCGAGCCCGAGATGCTGGACCTGGTGCGCACGCTGCGCGCCAGCCGCTGGCAGGTGTTCCTCAAGATCCGCTTCCCCAACGCCCTGCCCTACATCTTCACCGGGCTGAAGCTGAACGCCACCATGAGCGTGATCGGCGCCATCGTCGGCGAGTTCGTCGCCTCGGAGCGCGGCCTGGGGGCGCTCATCATCACCGGCGGCGTCACCTTGCAGACGCCCTCGATTTTTGCCTCGCTGATCCTGATCTCGGCGCTCGGCCTGGTGCTCTACGGCATGGTGGTGGCCGTCGAGCACCTGGTCGCGCCCTGGGCCTACCGTGAAGATGCCGCAACCTGAAAGGAGCACCCCATGATTCTCAGAACCCTGACCTTCGTCTTGCTCGCTCTTGCGCTGCCCGCGCAGGCGCAGGACAAGTTCACCTTGCAGCTCAACTGGTTCCACCTCGCGGACCACTCGCCGATCTACATCGCGTTGAAGAAGGGCTACTACAAGGAGGAAAACCTGGACCTCACGGTGCTGCGCGGCTCGGGCTCGGCCGACAGCGCGAAGAAGATCGACCTCAAGCAGGGCGATCTGGGCATCTCCGACGCGCCCACTGTGCTCACCGCGATCTCCAAGGGCGCCGACCTGAAGATGGTGGCGGTGGTGTTCGACAAGGCGGGCAACAACGTGTTCTTCAAGAAAAGCGCCAACATCCGTTCGCCCAAGGACCTCGTGGGCAAGAAGATCGCGGTGCCGCCGGCGGACTCGCACCGCGTGCTGTGGCCGGCGTTCGCAGCCATCAACAAGCTCGATCCAAACGGCGTCACGCTGGTGAACATCAAGCCCGAAGGCAAGCAGGCGATCGTGGCGGGCGGAGAGGTGGACGCCTCGTTCGACCTCTACACCAGCTATGCGATCTGGGAGAAAGTTCTCGGTAAGGGCCAGGTGGGACACCTGCTGTGGGCGGACTACGGCCTGCCCATCTACGGCCACACCTACTTCGTCAACACGGAACTCGCGCAGAAGAACCCCAAGCTGATCGAGCGCTTCCTGCGCGCCACCCACAAGGGCTGGCGCGACGCGCACGCCAATCCGCGCGAGGCGATCGATGCCATGGCGGCGGCGGTGCCGGGGCTGGACGTCGAGGCGCTGTTCAACACCACGCCGCAGATCATGGACCTGTGCATCACAGAGCGCTCGCGCAAGCACGGCATCGGCTGGATCGAGCAGGAGCTGATGCAGCGCACCATCGACATCACCTTCGCGCAGTCGAAGCCCGACCGGCCGGTGAAAGTGGAGGAAGTTTTCACCAACGCCTTCAGCAGCAAGATCATGCCGCTGAAGTGATGCAGCGTCAGCAGCCCAAAGTGTAAAGCGTGACTTTACACTCTGGGCGCTGCGGCCCGCTCAGCGCTCCTGCAACGCCTCCAGGATGCCGCGCACGTAGCCGATGGCGCGCGCCGCCGCGCCGGGGCCGTCGGGCACGTAGTCGAAGGGCTCGACCGCGATGTCGCCGGCGTAGCCGTGGCGCACCAGCGCCGCGAGCAGCGGCGCGAAGCGCTGCTCGCCCTGCCCCGGGCCGCGGCGGTTGCGGTCGTTCAGCTGCACGTGCGCGATCATTCCTTTCGGCAGCCACTTGTCCACCAGCGCCGGCAGCGGCGCCGTTTCCATGCGACCCGCCGAGCTGCAATCGAGCATCGAGCGCACTGCGCGGCTGCCGATCGCGCCCACCAGCGCCGCCGCCTCCTCCAGCGTGTTGATGAGCGGCGTCTGGTCCGAGGACAGCGCCTCGATGCAATAGAGCACGCCCGCTTTCTCGGCGCGCTCGGCGACCGCGGCGAACGATTCCTGCGCGCGCGCCAGCGCTGCCGCGCGCGTGTCGCCGCCGTCGATGCGGCGCTGGTGCGGCGAGCCGTGCACCAGGTACCTGCCGCCGAGCTCCGCGCATTGGTCCACCAGCGCCAGCATCACGTCCACGGTTTTCTTGCGCACCGCGTCGTCGCGCGTAGAGATGGAGAGCCCGGCCGGCTTGATGAGCAACCAGTGCAGCCCGGTGATGGCGACGCCGGCGTCCTCGGCGGCGGCACGCGCCGCGGCGATCTGCGCGCTGCCCAGGCGGTGCGGCTCCTCCGACAGCGTGTAGGGTGCGATCTCCAGGCCGTCGTAGCCGAGCTTGGCCGCGTACTCGCACTGCTTCGGGAACGCCATCGGCGCGATCACTTCGTTGCACAGCGCGATTCTCATATCGAACGCCCCCACGGCAGCAGCCCGAGCGCCGCTCCCCAGGCCCGGCGGATGGCGCGGTTGCAGGGCGGGATGTACATGAGGAGGCTGAAAGCCGTCACCGCGAACAGCAGCGCGCACACCGGGCGCGTGAAGAACGGCGTCAGGTCGCCGTTCGAGATCTGCAGGCCGCGGCGCAGGCTCTTGTCGAGGATGTCGCCGAGCACCAACCCGAGCACGAACGGCGGCACCGGGTAGTTGAGCTTGCGCAGCACGAACATGCACACGCCGGTGAAGACCATCAACCAGACGTCGAACAGGCGCGCGGCGATCGCGAACGAGCCGACCGTGCAGAGCACGAAGATCACCGGCATGACGTAGCTGCGCGGAATCAGGATCACGCTGAGCAGCGGCCGCACCAGGAACAGCCCGTAGAACAGCATGCCCAGCGTCGCGAGCGTGGTCATCGCCACGACGTCGTAGACGAACTGCGGATGATTGACCATCAGCATCGGCCCGGGCTGCACGCCGTGAATGATCATGGCGGCCATCAATACCGCCGAGGGCGCGGAGCCGGGGATCGAGAGCGCGAGCGCCGGAATAATGCCGCCGGGAATCGAGGCGTTGTCGCCGGTCTCGGCAGCCAACAGTCCCTCGATCGAGCCTTTGCCGAAGTCCTCCTTTTCCTTGCTCGCGCGGCGCGCCGCGGCATACGAGGACCACGCCGCCATGTCCTCGCCGACCCCGGGAAGGATGCCGACGTACACGCCGATCACCCCGGAGCGCAGGATCGTCTTCCAGTACTTGATCACATCCCTGAAGCGCGGCAGCACCGAGTCCACGGCGTTTATCGCGGCCTTCTGCAATTTCGCGGACAGAACGACCAGCACCTCGCAGAAGCCGAATGCGCCGACCAGCGCCGGAATCAGCGTCACGCCGCCGGCAAGATCCGGCCAGCCGAAGGTGAAACGGTCGTAGGCGTGGATGCCATCCTGGCCGATGAGGGTCGCGAAAAGGCCCAGGATTCCCATCATCCAGCCCTTGAGCGGATCGCTGCCCGCGATCGAGCCCGACATCAGCACCCCGAACAGCGCGAGCCAGAAGAACTCGAACGCGCCGAAGGAGAGCGCAACCTCGCCCAGCGTCGGGGTGAGGAGCGCGAGGCAAACCACGCCGAACAGCGACCCGACCACCGAGCCGGTGGTCGCGATGCCCATGGCGCGGCCGGCCTGGCCCTTTTTCGCGAGCGCATAGCCGTCGAGGCACGCCGCGGCGTTGGCGGCGGTGCCGGGAATGTTGAGCAGGATCGCGGTGCGGCTGCCGCCGTAAATCGTGCCGACATAGGCGCAGATCAGGATCAGGATGGCGTCGTTTGGCTGCATCTTGATGGTGAGCGTGGTGAGCAGCGCGATGCATAGCGTCGCGGAAAGCCCCGGCATGCAGCCGACCAGCACGCCCACCAGTGTCGCGCCGAGCGTGTACACGATCGGCCAGAACGACAGGAACTCGGCCATCGAATGGCCGAGCGCGTAAAGGCCCTGCATCTAGGGCAGCCGCACCAGGAAGACTTCCTGGAACAGCAGGCTGATCACCAGCGCCGCGCCCACCGCCACCGCCGCAGCGGCCGCGAGCCCGCGCGCCACTTCGCCCTTCGCCTTCCTCTCCGGGTACTGAAGCACCGCAATCTGCAGAAACAGGTAGATCGCCGCCGCCACCGGGAACGGAACGCCATGACCGACCAGCCCGACCGCGAAGCCGAGCGCGAGCAGCAGCGCGATGCCGGCGCGCTTGAGTGTTGCGGCATCGAGCAGCACCGGGGGGCGCTGTTCGCGCCCGAGCGCGTCTTCGCCTAGCGCGCGCACGGCGAGCGCGGCGCCGCCCAGCATCATCAGCAGCCCGAGGATGCCGGGGACCAGTCCCGGCGCGGTATAGAAACTGACCCCGAGGTGCTCGAGCCGATCCATGCGCCAAGAGCCGACTGCGATCGCCCCGCCGAGCGCGATCCAGCCCAGGCCGCTATAGAGATCGGCGCGCGCTGAGGGGCGCGCTCCCTCGGGCTCGCTGCTCATTTCACCCTTAGGGCTTCGGGAAGCCGAGCTTCTCGGGCGAGACCTTCGCCATACCGGCGTCGTTGATGATCCAGGAGTCGGTGACCACGGTCGGCCACACCGCGTCATAGGCGGCCTTGCCTGCGAGCGGCGTGAACAGCACCGAGCGCGCCTTGGCATAGGCCTTGAGCTTGTCCGACTTGGCGATGCGCTCGTTCCAGACCTTTTCGACGGTCGCGGCGACCTCGGGCGGGACGCCCTTCGGGATGAAGATGCCGAAGGCGGTGTCCACCGAAGGCAGCTGCTTCACCCAGTTGGTGATCGGCGGGATGGTGCCGTAGCCCTCGATCTCCAGCGGCCGGCTGCTGACCACGGCGAGCGGCCGCAAACGCTTGCCCTTGATCATCTCGGCCTGCTCGCTCGCGAGTTGCGTCGTCACCTGCGTTTCTCCGCCGACCGTCGCGATCACCGCGGGATTGCCGCCGTCGTAGGTCACGTGGCGATATTTCCAACCGGTTGCCTTGGCGATCGCCTCCGCCGCGATATGGCCGCTCGAAGTGTTGCCGGCGGTAGCGATGGTGATTTGGCCGGGTTTGGCTTTCATCGCGTCGAGCAGCTGCTGGAAGTCCTGGTACGGCGAATTCGGATTCACGCTCACGATCGGCACCTGGGTCACCGAGACGAACAAGTGAAAGTCGCCGAGCTTGGTGCCGGCAAGCCCCAGCACCGGGTAGGTGCCGAGCTGCTTGGGCGCGCCCGCGGTCCAGGTGTAGCCGTCGCGCGGCGCGTTCATCGCGTTCATGGTGCCGATCGAGCCCGAGGCGCCCGGCTGGTTGATCACCACGATCTTGGTGCCGAGCGCGTCCTCCAGCTCGCCCGCGGCGACGCGGGTGACCTGGTCGGTGGCGCCGCCCGCGGCCCAGGGCACGATGATATTGATCGGCTTGGTCGGCTTCCATTGCGCGCCCGCCGCGAGGGCAAAGGACGCGAGCGCCGCGCACAGCAGGGTTTTCGCTTGCCAGGGTTTCATGGTGTCTCCTTGTTGTCGGGTGTCAGATTCGGGAAATCACTTGCGCAGGTAGCCCAGCACCAGCCCGGTCATGTGCTTGAGGCGCTCGGCCTTGTGGCGCGGCGCCAGCAGCTCCTGCTGGAAGATCGCCGACAGCGTATACCGGTTGCTGAGATAAAAGTAGCCCAGCGCGGCGATCGAAATGTAGAGCTGCACCGGGTCGACGCCGCGCCTGAACTGGCCGCCGCGCGCGCCCCGCTGCAGCACCTGCTTGATGATCGCCACGAACGGCGAGTGCATGGCGACGATGCTCTGCGAGCGCTTGACGTGGCGCGCGCGGTGCAGGTTCTCGCTGTTAAGCAGGGTCAGGAACTCGGGATGCGCCAGGTAGTAATTCCAGGTGAACTCGACCAGCCGGCGCATCGCCTGCCGCGGCTCGAGGTCGGCGAGGTGCAGGGCGCGCTCGGCGCTGCGGATGCGGGCGTAGCTCGCCTCCAGCACGGCGAGGAACAGGTCGTCCTTGTTGCCGTAGTAGTAATACAGCATGCGCTTGTTGGCGCCGGCGCGCACCGCGATGCGGTCGACGCGCGCCCCGCCCAGGCCGAAGCGCGCGAACTCGTCGGTGGCGGCCTTGAGGATGCGCTCCTGGTTGCGTTCCGGGTCGCGGCGGTTGCGCCGGTGGTCGGTGCGGCGCGCGCGCTTCATTCCATTCCCAGCAGCTTGTAGATGCGGCGGGTGTACTCGCCGAAGGCGCCGTGGGTCTTCATGTCGAGGGTGCGCGGATGTGGCAGGTTGATCTCGAAGTTGTCGGCCATCTTCGCCGGCCCGGCGGTGAACACCACCACGCGCGTGCCGAGGAACACCGCCTCCGAGATGCCGTGGGTGACGAAGACGATGGTCTTGCCGGATTCCTTCCAGATGCGCAGCAACTCGAGGTTCATTTTCTCGCGCGTCAGCGCATCGAGCGCGCCGAAAGGCTCGTCCATCAGCACCAGCTTGGGGTCGTGCACCAGCGAGCGCGCGATCGCGGCGCGCTGCTGCATGCCGCCCGAGAGCTCGTAGGGATATTTGTCCTCGAGGCCCTTCAGGCCGACCAGCGCCAGCAGCTCGCGCGCCCGGCTGCGCGACTCGGCGGCGGGCAGGCCGAGGATCTCGGCGGGCAGCAGCACGTTCTCCAGGATGCGCCGCCACTTCAGCAGCAGCGGCGCCTGGAACACCATGCCGACGTCGCGCGCCGGGTCGAAGGCATGGGTGTCAGAGCCGATGCTCACCTGGCCGGCGTCGTGCGGGTGCAGCCCGGCGAGGATCTTGAGCAGCGTGGACTTGCCGCAGCCCGAGGGCCCCACCAGCGACACCAGCTCCCCCGGCATGACGTCGAAGGTGGCATCCGAAATCGCAAGATGCTCCTGCCGGCCGCGCCGATAGACCTTCTTCACGCCCTTCAGGCGGATGAACGGCTGGCTCATTCCAGCCTCGCGTCTTGCACCACCAGCAGGCGCTCGAGCGCCAGCACCAGGCCGTAGAGCGTCATGCCGATCAGCGTGATCAGGATCACCGCCATGAACATCGCCGGGGTGTCGAGCATCACCTGCACCTGCAGCATCAGGTAGCCCAGGCCGCGGTCGGAGCCAAGGAACTCGCCGACGATCGCGCCCGCCACCGCCAGGATCGCCGCCACCTTCATGCCCGAGAAAATGTAAGGCAGCGCCCCGGGCAACTGGATCTTGGCGAACAACTGCCAGCGCGAGCCCTTCAGGGATCTCACCAGGTCGAGCAGTTCGGGTTCGGTCTCGCGCAGGCCGCGCGCCGTGGTGAGCAGGATCGGGAACACGCAGATGGAGAACGCGATCAGCGTGTTGGGCAGCACGCCGTACTTGAACCAGACGATGATCAGCGGCCCGAGCGCCACCTTGGGGATCATGTTGAGCGACACCAGCAGCGGCATGAAGAACGACTCCAGCGCCTTCGACCAGGTGAAAATCATAGCCAGCGCCACCCCGACCACCAGCGCGAGGAAGTAGCCGGCGAAGATCTCGGTCGAGGTGACGAGCGTGTTCTTCCACCAGTCGTAGTTCGGCTGCAGCAGCGCGTTCACGGTCTCGATCGGCGAGGGCATGACGAACCTCGGCACGTCGCCGAGGGCGACGAACAGGTACCAGGCGCCGATCAGCACGAGGTGCGCCAGCACGGCGGCCAGGTAGCGCGGCAGGGCTTCGCTGAATCGATCCATGTCGGGGTTCCTCTGCTAGTCCGGTGCGGAGCGTCTCACGCCAGCCACCTCTCCAGGTTGGCGCGCACGAAGGCATCGTCCGCGAGGTCGGCGTGCTCGCGGCATACGCGGTCGATTTCCCCGGCCTGCCCCGCCGACAGCCGCTCGTTCGGGTCGAGGCACCAGGTTCCCTCGAGCAGCCCCTGGCGGCGCAGCACCTCGTGGCAGCCGGGAATGCAGCCGGCGAAATCGTGCGCCACGTCGAAGAATGCGCTGTTGCAGTCGGTGACGCGCGCGTCGAGCGCAAGCAGCGACTCGTCGATGGGGCCTTTCTGGATGCGCGCGTGCAGCTCGACCGCTTTCTGCGTCCAGACGCTCCAGTGGCCGAGCAGCCCGCCCTTGATGCGCACGCGTACCTCCTCGGCGCCGCGCTTCACTGCCAACGGCACTGCGAGATCGAGCACGATGTGGTCGTCGTTGCCGGTATAGAGCGTGACGCGCTCCTCGGCGCGCGCCGCCACCAGCCCGCGCGCCACGTCGAGCGTGCGGTAGCGGTTGAACGGCGCCACCTTCACCGCGATCACGTTTTCGATGGCGCAGAAGCGGCGCCAGAACTCCGCCGGCAGCGCGATGCCGCCGACCGCGGTCTGCAGGTAGAAGCCGATCAGCGGAATTTCCGCGGCGGTCGCCGAGCAATGCGCGACCAGCTCGTCCACAGATGCGCCCTTCATGGCCGCGAGGGACAGCATGCCGGCGTGGTAGCCGTGCGCGAGCGCGATCTCCGCCTCGCGCTTCGCCTGCGCCGTGTTGCCCGACAGCCCTGCGATCATGACGACGGGGCGCGACGCCCCGCCGTTGCTCCAGCTTCGCGCGCACTCGGCGGCGAGCTTGAGCACCGGCTCGTACAGGCCGGCCTCCCGGATCGCGAACTGCGTCGCGTGCACGCCGACCGCGAGGCCGCCCGAGCCGGCGTCGAGGTAGTAGCGCGTGAGACCGCGCTGGCGGCGCGCGTCGAGGCGGCGCGCGGCATCGAGCGCAAGCGGATGCGCCGGAATGACGCACCCGCGCCGCAGCGGCGCCAGGACCTCGGCCGGCAGGCTCGACCAGTGCAGGGGCATGCAGCGCCGATTTTAACCGGACAGTTAACGCCGTCCAGCCTGATCAGGTAGCCTGTGCCGCCGACCTGTTGACGCTGGGCAGTCGCACCGATAACATTTTTCCCACCCATCGCAGCCAGGAGAGAACCATGCACAGATTCGCCGCCGCCGCGCTCGCCGCGGCCTTAGCGCTTCCCGCCGCCGCCCAGCAGAAGCTCGATTTCATCCTCAACTGGGTGCCGGGCGGCGACCACGCCCCCTACTACTTCGCCAAGGCGCAGGGCTGGTACGCCAAGGAAGGCATCGACCTCGCGCTCGAGCCCGGCAAGGGCTCGATGCTTGCGGTGCAGAAGGTCGGCGCCGGCGCCAACTCGATCGGCCTCGCCGACATGGGCAACGTGCTGCTTGGCAAGGCCAAGGGCGCCGATTCGGTGGGCGTATTCAACGTCTACGCCAACTCGCCGCAGGGCCTGTACTGGCTGAAGAGCTCCGGCATCAAGGGCATCAAGGACTTCCCCGGCAAGAAGATCGGCAACCCGGCCGCCGACGGCGCGCGCCCGATGTGGCCCGCGCTCGCCAAGGCGAACGGCGTCGATCCGAAGTCGGTCATTTGGGTGAACGTGGACGCCAACGCCAAGCTCTCGGCGCTGAAATCGAAGGCGGTCGACATCACCACGTCGTTCTACAACATCCACCATATCTTCCAGCGGGAATTGGGCGACGACATGGGCTTCGTTGCCTGGCGCGAGCTCGGCCTCAATCCCTACGGCAACTCGGTGATCGTGAACGCTGCCTTCCTCGCCAAGAATAAGCCCCTGGTGGACAAATTCGTCAAGGTCACGCAGCGCGCCTTCGCCACCTGCGTCAAGGATCCCAAGCCCTGCGTGAAGGCGCTGGTGGATGCCAATGGCGCGCTGCAGTTCGATAACGAACTGACCAATTGGAGCCTGGTGGAAGTGCTGATGAGCGACAAGCACTCGCGCGAGGCGGCGCTCGGCATCCACGACGACGGCCGCATGCAAGCCGATTACGAGCTGGTGCGCGACTACGTCGGCCTGGACAAGCCTTTCGAGGTCAAGACCACCTACACCAACGAGTTCCTCGACCGCTCGGTGAAGATGACCAAGTGACGGCGCGCAGCGCCGTCATCCTCGCGTAGGCGGGGATCCGCGCAGCGCCGTCATCCTCGCGTAGCGCCTGCCCTCGACTCGATCGGGGGCGGGGATCCAGCCTGGACCCCCGCCTCCGCGGGGGCGACACGTAGCCTGCGCGAGGGCGGCACGCATCTAGCCGAGTTCCGGTCCCGCAGGGCAGTAAACAAGCCGCTCGTCGCCCGGTGCGCGCGCATCCCGTCCAGCTTGGTTGAACACCATGCGCGTGAACGGACGCTGCAAAGCGAAGCCGCGCTGCTCCAGCCAGGCGCGCAGCCCTTGCTCGCGGTCCACGATGTCCAGGTAGAGCGGCGGCGCGACCCGCTCGAGCGCGGCGGCAAGCAGCGCCTGTGCGGCCTGCACATCACGCGCCACCAGCGGGCCGAGCTGGCGCGCCTCGCGCCCGTCGCGGCCAAGCAGGAAACCCTCGATCGCGCCGCCGCGCTTGCACACCAGCGCCGCCTCGGGCAAGCGCGCGGCCAGCGCGCGCAGCAGCCGCTCGCGGCTGGCGCCGAACGCGGGCGCATCGAGCGCGAGCAGCTGCGGCCAGTCTGCGAGCTGCAACAGCCGCACGTCGCCTGCTGCAACTGGCGCCGCTGGGCGCGGCGTCGCCGCCAGCGCCAACCGCCTGAATCCCCAGCTGTCGCGGAATCTTTCCTGCGCGTAGACCTCGCGCCCGGCCGGGGTGGCATCGAGCACAAGTGTAAAGCCTGACTTTACACTTTCGGCCTGCGCGCCCCGCAGCAGCCGCGTGGCGTAGCCCTTGCGCCGGTGCTCGGGCAGCACCAGCACCATGCTCACCCAGGCGAACTCGCTGCCGTAGGGAAGCACAATGGTGGAGGCGGCGAGCGTGCGGTCGGCAAGCGAGATGCCGCGGCCGCGGCCGAGCTCGAGCATCAACCGCCAGTCGGCCTCGTTCTGGTTCCAGTGCGCCGACTTCGACAGCGCGACGCAGCCCGCGAGGTGCTCGGCGTTGAGCGCGTGCTCGCGCTCGCCCTCGATCCTTGCCTCAGTACTTCCCGTCACGCGCTTCGAAATGGGTCGGCTTGCCCAGGCTCGGGCCGCCGCGCGCCACCCAGTCCGCCACCCAATCGATCATCTTCGCCAACGGCACGCGCGCCGGCCCGAGCAGCCGTTGCGCCTGCGTGGTGTTGACCAGCCACGCGCTCGGCGCTTCGCGCCCGGTGATCGAGGCGGATTTGCCGAAGCGCTTGCCGAACTCGCCCGCCAGCCAGCGCACGCTCACGGTTTCGGGGCCGCTCACGTTGGTGGCGGTGGCCGGCGCGGTGCAATGCGCCAGCAGGCGCAGCGCCTGCTCGTTGGCGTCGCCTTGCCAGATCACGTTGACGTGGCCCATGGATACATCCACCGGCTTCCCGGTGTGCACCTTGCAGGCGACGTCGTAGAGCACGCCGTAGCGCATGTCGATGGCGTATTCGAGCCGCACCAGGCGCACCGGCGTGCCCCAGCGGCGCGACGCGTGGTCGAACGCGCGCTCGCGCCCTACGCACGAGGCCGCGTAATCGCCCGGCGGCGGCGTGGTCGGCATGTCTTCCGTCGCCCCGCCACCGGCCACATCCACGAACGGATACACGCAGGCGGTGGAGAACACCACGATGCGCGATTCGCGAAACGTTTCCGCGGCCATGAACGGCACGCCCGTGTTCATCGCCCAGGTGAACGCCGGGTCGCCCGCGGCGCCGAACTTGTGCCCGGCCATGAACACCACGTTGGACGCGCGCGGCAGGCGCTCGAGCGCCGCACGCTCGAGCAGGTCGCAGGCGATGCACTCCACGCCCCAAGCTTCGAGCTTGGCGCGCAGGCCGGCCTCAGTGAAGCGCGCCACGCCGATCACGCGCCGCGCCGCATCGGCGCGCTTCGCCATGCGGGCGAGCGTCGGGCCCATCTTGCCGCCGACGCCGAGCACCACAATGTCGCCCGGCGCGCGCGCCAGGTCGGTGGCGAGCCCAGGCGACGGCGCACTCATGAAATCCTCCAGCGCGGCGACGTCCGCGAAGCGTTCCGGCAGGGGCGTGTTAACCATCCGGTGAATTATAATTGGCCGCCATGCGCGCGCCTCGCATCAAGACCACCGTGGTCGGTTCGTACCCGGTGCCCGACTGGCTGGCGAAAGCGCCTTCCGAGCAGGCGCTGCTGGATGCGACGCGCGTGGTGATCGCGACCCAAGAGCAGGCCGGCATCGACCTGGTGTGCGACGGCGAGCTGTACCGCTTCGACCTCAACCACCCCGAGACCAACGGCATGATCGAGTACTTCGTGCGCCCGATGTCCGGAGTGCGCGCAGACATCGGCTTCTCGGAGTGGCTGGAGTACGCGAAGGCCTCGGGCATGCGCTTCCGCACCCGGCCGCCGGGCGTGGTCGAAGGCGCGGTCGGCGCCGGGAGCTTGAACCTGCCGATCCCGTGCGCGCGCGCCAGGGCGCTCGCCACGCGACCGTTCAAGTTCACCCTCACCGGGCCGCACATGCTGGCGAAGACGCTGCACGACCGCCACTACCGCAGCGCGGAGAAGCTGGCGCACGCGATCGCCGGCGTGCTCGCTGAGCAGGTGAAGCGGCTGGATGCCGACGTGGTGCAGGTGGACGAGGCGAACCTACCCGGGCATCCGGACGAGTGGCGCTGGGCCGCAGCGGCGATCAACAAGGTGCTGCGCGCGGTGCCAAAGAAGGCGAAAGCGGCGGTGCACCTGTGCTTCGGCAACTACGGCGGGCAGTCGATCCAGAAAGGAACCTGGGCGAAGCTGATGGATTACCTCAACGCGCTGGAAGCCGACCACGTGGTGATGGAGTGCGCGCATCGCCCGCCCGCGGAGTTGGCGGTGTTCAAGGAACTGCGCCGCGACATCGGCTTCGGCCTGGGCGTGGTGGACGTCAAGCGCACCGAGATCGAGAGCGCGGACGAGATTGCGCGTGCCATCGAGCGCGCCGAGAAGCTGCTCGGCCGCGGCCGCGTTAAGTACGTCCACCCGGACTGCGGCTTCTGGATGCTGAAGCGCAACATGGCCGACGGCAAGATCCGCGCCCTGGTGAGGGGGCGCGACTTGTACGAGGGCAGGCGCTGACTGGTTCCCCGCTTCCGCGGGGACGACGAACGCGCGGGACTGCTAGCGGAACAGCGCCTTCGACCAGGAGGCGTTCCAGTCCTGGCCCATGACGTCGAGCTCGCGGCCGTCGGCTTCGTGGAACTTGTTCGGCACCTGGAAGATCGCGACCACGGTGCAGCCCTCGGGCCCGCCCCAGGCCTCGTGCCGGCTGCCCGCGGGGCGCCAGACGAAATCGCCCGCCTTGCATTCGCCTTCGCCACACACCAGGCTGCCCTCGACCACATAGGTCTGCTCGATCTGCATGTGCTCGTGATCCGGCAGCTTCGCCCCCGGCGCCATGCGCATGAGCGAGGTCACGACGCCGCTCGCGCGGTCGAAGACCAGCGTCTTTCCGTCCACGCCCGCGAAACGGGTCTTCTCCCAAGGCAGCGCCGCGACGTCCACGAAGCGGCTGGCGAGCGGCGGCAGGTTGGTGTGATTCCTGGCGTTCGGTGTCAGTGCGCTCATGGCTTCCTGTGCTCCCCGGAAACGATCTTGGCAACCGCGTAACGTTGCGCTGCGCGAAACGTTAGCGGTTTCCAGATCCTTGCTCAAGTCCGGCGATGATCGCCGACCTTGACGATCTTCATTGTATTCGTTCCGCCGGCCTTGCCGATAGGCTCGCCGATGGTGATCACGATCAAGTCGCCGACCTTGACCGCGCCGTGCTCCAGCAGCACCTTTTCGGCCTCCGCCAGCAGCTCCTCGCGGTTGTGCCCGACGTACTTCACCATCAGGGGGTAGACGTCGCGCAGCAGCGCGCAGCGGTAGCGCGTCGCGGTCTGCGAAGTGAGCGCGTAAATCGGCACGCCGCAGTTGAGCCGGCTCATCCACAACGCGGTCGAGCCCGATTCGGTGAGCGTCGCGATCGCCTTCACCTTGAGGTGGAAAGCGGTGAACAGGCCGGCCATGGCGATCGACTGGTCGACGCGTGTGAACACGCGGTTGAGGAACTCCTGGTCCAGGGACACGGACTGCGTTTGCTCGGCCTGGATGCAGATGCGGTCCATCGCCTCTATGGTCTCGACCGGGTAGCGGCCGCTGGCCGACTCGGCCGAGAGCATCACCGCGTCGGTGCCGTCGAGCACCGCGTTGGCGACGTCCGATACTTCGGCGCGCGTCGGCACCGGGCTCGCGATCATGGACTCCATCATCTGCGTCGCGGTGATGGTGAGCTTGTTGGCCTCGCGCGCAAGGCGAATCATGCGCTTTTGCAGCGCCGGCACCGCGGCGTCGCCCACCTCCACCGCGAGGTCGCCGCGCGCCACCATGATGCCGTCGCAGGCGGCCATGATCTCGCGCAGCGTCTCGGGCACCACCGCCTCGGCGCGCTCGATCTTGGCGATGAGAAAGGCCCTGCCGCCCGAGGCGCGCAGGAGCTCCCTCGCCATGTACATGTCTGCGCCCGACTTCGGGAACGACACCGCCAGGTAATCGGCCTGCAGCTTGGCCGCGGTGCGGATGTCCTCGATGTCCTTGGGAGTGAGCGCCGCCGCAGTCAGGCCGCCGCCCTGCCGGTTGATGCCCTTGTTGTTGGACAGCACGCCGCCGTGGCGCACCACCGTGTGCACCTCTTCGCCGCGCACGTCGGTGACATCGAGCACGATCTTGCCGTCGTCGAGCAGCAGCACCGAGCCCGGCGCGACATCGCGCGGCAGCTCCTTGTAGTCCAGCCCGGCGCGCGCCTCGTCGCCCAGCTCGCAGGCCGCGTCGAGGATGAACAGGTGGCCCTTCTGCAGCGTCACCTTGCCGTCCTTGAACTTGCCGACGCGGATCTTGGGCCCCTGCAGGTCGCACATGATGGCGACCGTGCGCCCGGTCTTGCGCGACATGTCCTTCACCAGCTGGGCGCGCGCCAAGTGGTCCTCGGTGGTGCCGTGCGAGAAGTTGAGCCGCACCACGTCCACGCCCGCGCGCACCATGCGCTCGAGCACCGCCGGGTCGCTGGAGGCGGGGCCGAGGGTGGCGACGATCTTGGTCGAGCGCAGCATCCGCGAAGCCTAAGCCCTTTCCTCCAGCGCTGCCACCGCGGGCAGCCGTTTGCCCTCGAGGAACTCGAGGAACGCGCCGCCGGCGGTGGAGATGTAGCCGATGCGTTCGGCGATGCCGAACTTGTTGATCGCGGCAATGGTGTCGCCGCCGCCGGCGATCGAGAACGCGTTCGACTCGGCAATCGCGCGCGCCACAGTTTCGGTGCCCTTGGCGAAGGCCTCGATCTCGAACACGCCGAGCGGCCCGTTCCACACGATGGTGCCGGCCATCTTGAGCGCCGCGGCGAGCGCGCCGGCGGTCTTCGGGCCGATGTCGAGGATCATCTCGTCCGCGGCGACCTGGTTCGCCGGCCGCACCATGGCGCGGGCGCGCGCGCTCGCCTCCGTCGCCACCACCACATCCACCGGCAGCGGCACCTTGGTTGCCTGCATGACGCGCTTCGCTTGCTCGACGAGCGCCGGTTCGGCGAGCGACCTGCCAATCGGCATGCCGGCGGCGAACAGGAAGGTGTTGGCGATGCCGCCGCCTACGATCAGCTGGTCCACCTTCTTCGCCAGGGCGTCGAGGACGGTGAGCTTGGTCGAGACTTTCGCGCCGCCGACGATTGCGACCAGCGGGCGCTTCGGGTTGGCAAGCGCGCGGCCGAGCGCGTCGAGCTCGGCCGCCATCAGCGGCCCGGCGCACGCCAGCGGCGCGAAGCGCGCCATGGCGTGGGTGCTCGCCTCGGCGCGATGCGCGCTGCCGAAGGCGTCGTTGACGTAGACGTCGCACAGCGCCGCCATCTTCTTCGCCAGCGCCGCGTCGTCCGCCTTCTCGCCGACGTTGCCGCGGCAGTTCTCCAGCAACCGCACTTCCCCGGGGGCGACTTGCACGCCCTCTACCCAGTCGCGCACCAGCGGCACCGGCCGGCCGAGCAGCTCGGCGAGGCGCGCGGCTACCGGTGCGAGCGAGTCTTCGGGCGTGAGCGCGCCTTCCTTGGGCCGTCCCAGGTGCGAGGTGACCATCACCGCGGCGCCTTGGTCGAGCGCGAGCCGGATGGCGGGAACCGACGCGCGGATGCGAGTGTCGTCGGTGATGGCGCCGGAATCGTCCTGCGGCACGTTCAGGTCGGCGCGGATGAAGACGCGCTTGCCGCGGAGCTCCAGCTCCGCCATGCGCCTGAAGCGCATCACTTCGCGTTCATGAGCGCAACCGTCGTGTCCAGCATGCGGTTGCTGAAGCCCCACTCGTTGTCGTACCAAGCGCTGACCTTGACCAGCGTGCCGCCGGCGACCTTGGTGAGGGTGGCATCGAACACCGAGCTCGCCGGGTTGTTGTTGAAGTCCGAAGACACCAGCGGCTCCTGGTTGTATTCCAGAACGCCCTTGAGCTCGCCCGTGGAGGCCTGCTTCACCGCGGCGTTGACCTCCTCCACCGTGGTCGGTCGCTTCGCCACGAACGACAGGTCCACGATCGAGACGTTGATCGTCGGCACGCGGATGGCGAAGCCGTCGAGCTTGCCGTTCAGGTGCGGCAGCACCAGGCCGACCGCCGCCGCGGCGCCGGTCTTGGTGGGGATCATGTTCTGCGAGGCCGAGCGCGCGCGCCTGAGGTCGGTGTGATAGACGTCGGTCAGCACCTGGTCGTTGGTGTAGGCGTGCACCGTGGTCATGAGGCCGCTCACGACGCCGATGCGGTCATCGAGCGCCTTCACCAGCGGCGCCAGGCAGTTGGTGGTGCAGGAGGCGTTGGAGATCACTGTGTCGCCCGCTTTCAGCGTCTGGTGGTTGACGCCGAACACCACGGTGCGGTCCACGTCCTTCTCGCCCGGCGCAGAGATGATCACCTTCTTCGCCCCGGCGGCTAGGTGCGCACCGGCCTTCGCCTTGCTGGTGAAAAGCCCGGTGCACTCGAGCACCACGTCCACGCCGAGCGCCTTCCACGGCAGCTTCAAAGGATCGCGCTCGGCGACCACCTTGATGCGGTCGCCGTTGACCACCAGCGCGTCACCCTCCACCTCCACGGTGCCCTTGAAGCGCCCGTGCGCGGTGTCGTACTTGAGCAGGTGGGCGTTGGTCGCGGCGTCGCCCAGGTCGTTGATGGCGACGAACGCCAGGTCGTGCTTGTTCGCGCTCTCGTAGAAGGCGCGCAGGATGTTCCTGCCGATGCGCCCGAAACCGTTGATCGCCACCTTGATCGTCATCGCCTCACTCCAGATCCACCCGGGTTACAACACGCTCTTGACCGCTTCGGCCACGCGCTCCGGCGTGAAACCGAAGTGCTTGAACAGCTCGCCCGCGGGCGCCGACTCGCCGAAGCGGTCGATGCCGACCACCGCACCCTGCAATCCTACATATTTCCTCCAGCCGTCGGTCACCCCTGCCTCCACGGCAACCCGTGGCAGTCCTGCGGGCAGAACCTGCCCGCGGTAAGCCGCATCCTGCCGGTCGAACACGTTGCTCGAAGGCATCGAGACGACGCGCACCGCGATCCCCGCCGCGGCCAGCTGCTGCTGCGCCGCGAGCGCCAGCTGCACCTCGGAGCCGGTGGCGATGATCACCGCGCGCGCACTGCCCTGCGCTTCGGCAAGCACGTAACCGCCGCGCCGCGCCCCGGCGAGCGTCTCGGGCGTACGCTTGGCGAAGGCGAGGTTCTGGCGCGACAGCAACAGCGCCGTCGGGCCGCTCGCGCGCTCCAGCGCCGCGACCCACGCCACCGCGGTCTCCACCGTATCGCAAGGCCGCCAGACATCGAGGTTGGGGATCAGGCGCAGGCTGGCGGCGTGCTCCACCGGCTGATGCGTCGGGCCATCTTCGCCCAAGCCGATGGAATCGTGCGTGAAGACGTAGATCGAGCGCACTCCCATCAGCGCCGCCATGCGCAGGGCGTTCCTGGCGTAATCCGAGAACACGAGGAAGGTGCCGCCGTAGGGGATCAGCCCGCCGTGCAGCGCGATGCCGCTCATCACCGCGCACATGCCGAACTCGCGCACGCCGTAGAACAGGTAGTTGCCGCCGTCCTCCTTGCCGATGGCCCTGGAAGCCTTGACCATGGTCAGGTTGGAGCCGGTCAGGTCGGCCGAGCCGCCGACCAGCTCAGGCAGCACCGGCTTGAGCGCTTCGAGCACGTTCTGCGAGGCCTTGCGCGTGGCGATGGTCTCGGCCTTGCCTTGCGCCTCGGCGAGCAGCGCATCGACCCGCACGCTGAAATCGGCCGGCAGCATGCCAGCGGTGCGGCGCAGGAACTCCCGAGCCAGCTCCGGGTGCGCGATCTCGTACCCCGACCAGAAGCGCTTCCAGCGCCGCTCGGCGCGCTTGCCGCGCTCGCGCGCGTCCCAGCCGCGGTAGACCGCTTCCGGAATCTCGAACGGCGCATGCTTCCAGCCCAGCGCCTCGCGCGTCGCCGCGACTTCGTTCTCGCCGAGCGGGGCGCCGTGGGCGCCGCCCGTGTTCGCTTTCGTGGGCGCGCCCTTGGCGATCACGGTCCTGGCGCAGATCAGCGTCGGCCGCGTTCTGTCTCGCTTCGCCTTGCGCAGGGCCCGGTCCATCGTCTCGACGTCGTGGCCGTCCACCCCGGCGATCACCTGCCAGCCGTAAGCCTCGAAGCGCTTGCGCACGTCGTCGGTGTACCACTGCCGGATCTGGCCCTTGTCGGAGTCGATCGAGATGCCGTTGTCGTCGTACACCGCGATCAGCTTGCCAAGGCCGAGGGTGCCGGCGAGCGCGCAGGCCTCGTGCGAGACGCCTTCCATCATGCAGCCGTCGCCGAGGAACACGTAGGTGCGGTGGTCTACGACTTCGAACCCCGGGCGGTTGAAGTCGGCGGCGAGCACGCGTTCCGCGATCGCCATGCCGACCGCGTTGGCGATGCCCTGGCCGAGCGGGCCGGTGGTGGTCTCGACGCCCGGCGCGCAGCGGTACTCGGGATGGCCCGGGGTTTTGGAGCCGAGCTGGCGGAAGCGCTTGAGCTCCGCCATCGGCAAGTCGTAGCCGGTGAGATGCAGCAGGCTGTAGAGCAGCATCGAGCCGTGCCCGTTGGAGAGCACGAAGCGGTCGCGGTTCGCCCAAGCGGGATTGGCGGGGTTGTGCGACAGGTGCCGGTTCCAGAGCGCCAGCGCGATCTCTGCCATGCCCATCGGCATGCCGGGATGGCCCGACTTGGCGGCTTCGACCGCGTCCATCGCGAGCGCGCGCAGCGCATTGGCGAGCTCGCCGTCTGGCGCGGGAGGAGTCATCGGGAAAAGTTGCCGCTTCGCTTGCGAAAAAGAGGCGCAATTATAAGCGGGCCGTTTCCTATAATCGCGGCATGGTCCAGATGCCGTTCATGAGTCCGCTCGCCTTCGAGGCGGGCGTGCGAGCGCCCGAGGGCGAGCGCAGCCCGGCGCACTGGTTCGTTTTCCGCGGCGACCGGCTGCTGATCGAGCTCGGGCCACCGAGCGGCGCGCCGAGCGACGACCTGCGCGTACCGGTCCGGGCGGCCTGGGCGCGCTTGCCGAGGCCTGAAACGTTGCAAAAATACAACAACAACCTGTTGGGGTCCGAACTTTCCCAACCACTATATCTAGGACGCCTCGGAGAGGTGCCTTGTTGGGCGGTCGAACTCGCGGGCGAGCTGGCGGCGCCCGCCGGCCTGAGCTGGGAAGGTTTGCGCACGCTGTTCTCGGTGCTGGACGACGCCCACTTCTCTCTCGCCGGCCGGGCGCTGCAGCTCATCGACTGGGACCGCAGCCACCGTTACTGCGGGCGCTGCGGCGCTCCCACAGAGCGCAAAGCCGACGAGCGGGTGCGCGTCTGCGCGGCGTGCCAGATTGCCGTCTACCCTCGTATAGCGCCTGCGGTGATGGCGCTGATCCGCCGCGGCAGCGAGCTGCTGCTGGGGCGCAGCCATCACTTCCCGCCCGGCATGTACAGCGCGCTCGCCGGTTTCGTCGGCCCGGGCGAGACGCTCGAGCAGTGTGTCGAGCGCGAAGTCGGCGAGGAAGTCGGCATCGCGGTGTCGCGAATCCGCTACTTCGCGAGCCAGCCGTGGCCGTTCCCGCACTCGCTCATGATCGCGTTCGTGTGCGACTGGGCGAGCGGAGAAATTTGCCCGCAGCCGGAAGAAATCGAGGCCGCGGCATGGTTCGACGTATTGCATTTGCCGAAACTTCCCAGCAGAATCTCGATCGCGCGCCGGCTGATCGACGCAGTAGCGCAGGAAATGCGCGGCGCAAAGTGAGCAACCAGGCGAGCTTGACTCGCGTGAAACGGGGGCTTTGAACGAATTGAACGCGACCGAAGGACACAGTTGCCCGCCGCAAGGCGGAACTGAAGGCGCAGCCCGGAGTATTTGGTGCAGGGTTGCGCCTTCTCGTTTTTCTGTGGAGGTATGGAAATGAACGGCCTGCACTTGATTGGTGACCTGAACGGCTGCCGCTGCGATCCGCAGCGCCTGATCGACGGCGCGAGCTTCGAGCGCAAGTGCATCGAGCTGGTGCAGGCCTCGGGACTCACCATCATGGACGTGCGCTTCCACCAGTTCGAGGGCTCGGGCTTCACCGGCACGGTGGTGCTCGCCGAGTCGCACCTCGCGATCCACACCTGGCCGGAGCGCTCTGGACTGACGCTCGACGTCTACGTCTGCAACTTTTCCGCCGACAACAGCGACAAGGCGCGCAAGCTGTTCGACGCCGTGGTGGCGTGGTTCGATCCCGCCGAGTCGGCGCTGACCGTGGTCGACCGTGGCGAGCACCTGATCATGGAGCCGCTCAACGACACGACCGGCTTCTACATCCGCGCGCGCAAGAAGGTCGGCGAGTGGCAAACCAAGTACCAGAAGATGGAGATCTACGACACGGCGCACTACGGCCGCATCTTCCGCCTGGACGGCTACAACATGACCTCGGAGCGCGAGGAGTTCGTCTACCACGAGAACCTGATCCACCCGGCGCTCGCGGCGCACGCCGCGCCCAGGAAGGTGCTGATCATCGGCGGCGGCGACGGCGGCTCCTCGGAAGAGGCGCTCAAGCACCCCTCGGTGGAGCAGGTCACCCTGTGCGAGATCGACGAGGACGTGATCAAGGTGGCGAAGGAGCATTTCGTCGCCGTGCATCGCGGCGCCTTCGACAACCCGCGCCTGCGGGTGCTGGTGGGCGACGGCATGAAGTTCATCCGCGAGACGCACGAGCGCTTCGACCTGATCGCGCTCGACCTGAACGACCCGATGGGGCCGGCGGAGGCGCTTTATTCGACCGAGTTCTTCCAGCAGTGCCGGCATGCGCTCGCTGTGGGGGGGGCGCTGGTGGTGCACATAGGCGCGCCGGTGGCGCGCCCGGAACGCGTGTCGGAGCTCGCGCAGCGCCTGAACAGCGTGTTCCGCATCGTGCGGCCCTACACCATGTACATCCCGCTGTATGGGGCGCAGTGGGCCATGGCGGTGTGCTCGGACAAGCTCGACCCCAAGAGCCTGACCGCGGACGAGATCGACCGCCGCATCGACGCGCGGCGGCTCACCGACCTCAGGTTCTACAACGGCGAGACCCACGAGGGGGTGTTCGCCCTGCCCAACTTCATCCGCGACCTGGTCAATCCGCCGCGCCTGAAGCAGCAAGCCCGCGGCCGGCGCCTCGGCGTCGTCCGGGCGGCCGCCAAGTAGGAACAGGGGGGCTCTCGGCGCCACTCGGCCCCCCCGTACCCCCCCGGCGCGGTAGCCGTCGCAGTCGCGCAATCAAATACACTCGGGTGCTTCGGCGCCCTTTTTTATGGCTGACGAGCTTGACGACCTGAACCCGCCGCCGCGCCTGCTCATGGGGCCGGGGCCGATCAACGCCGACCCGCGGGTGTTGCGCGCGATGAGCGCCTCGCTCCTCGGCCAGTTCGACCCCCAGTTCCGCGAATACATGGCCCAGACCTCCGAGCTGTACCGGGGCGTGTTCCAGACCGGGAACCACTGGACCCTGGTGGTGGACGGCACCGCGCGCTCGGCGATCGAGGCGGCGCTGGTGTCGCTGATCGAGCCGGGCGACCGGGTGCTGGTGCCGGTCTTCGGCCGCTTCGGGCACCTCAAGGTGGAGATCGCCCGCCGCTGCGGGGCGGAGGTGAAAAGCGTCGAGATCGAGTGGGGCACGGTGTTTGCGCCCGAGCGCCTGGAGGCTGAAGTGAAGGCCTTCCGGCCGAAGCTGGTCGCGGTCTCGCACGGCGATACCTCGACCACCATGGCGCAGCCGCTCGAGGCACTGGGGCGCACCTGCCGCGCGCACGGTGCGCTGCTGTACGTGGACGCGACCGCGACGCTCGGCGGCATGAACCTGCCGGTGGACGCCTGGCAGCTCGATGTCGTCAGCGCCGGCCTGCAGAAATGCCTCGGCGGGCCCTCTGGCAGCGCGCCTCTCACCTTCAACGAGCGCGCTGCCGCCCTGATCGAGCGGCGGCGCCACACCGAGCAGGGCCTGCGCGCCCCCGGCACCGTGGACGGCGAAGGGCCGGTGATCCGCTCGAACTACTTCGATCTCGCCATGCTGATGGACTACTGGTCGGAGAAGGCCCTCAACCACCACACCGAGGCGACCTCGATGCTCTACGCGGCGCGCGAATGCGCCCGCATCCTGCTCAAGGAGGGCCTCGAGCAGGCGTTCGCGCGCCACGCGCTCGCCTCGAAGGCCATGGGCGCGGGCCTGCAGGAGATGGGCCTGAAGCTGTTCGGCGATGCGGCCCATCGCATGGCCAACGTGACCGGCGTCTGGATCCCGGAAGGCGTCAACGGCGAGCGCGTGCGCCGCGCGCTGCTCGATGACTTCAACATCGAGATCGGCAGCTCGTTCGGCCCGTTGCATGGCAGGATCTGGCGCATCGGGGCCATGGGCTACAACGCGCGCAAGGACGCGGTGCTGGTCACGCTCGGGGCTCTGGAGGCGGTGCTCGCCGCCGAAAGGGTGAAGATAACGCGCGGCGCGGCGGTGGATGCGGCCCTGGCGGCGTACCGCGATGCAAGGGCCTGACGCGCCCGGCCAGGGATCCTCTGCGGCCGCAGCGCCGCGCTAGAACTTGGCCATCACGTGCCGCACCACGCTGTAGTCCTCCAGAGCGTAGCTGGAGAGGTCCTTGCCGTAGCCGGATGACTTGACGCCGCCGTGCGGCATCTCGTTCACCAGCATGAAGTGGGTGTTGATCCAGGTGCAGCCGTACTGCAGCTTCTTCGCCACCCGCATCGCCTTCTTGATGTCCAGCGTCCACACCGATGAGGCGAGGCCGTAGTCGGAATCGTTAGCCCACGCGATCGCCTGCTCGGTGTCGGTGAAGCGCGTCACCGACACCACCGGGCCGAATACCTCGCGGCGCACGATCTCGTCCTCCTGGCGCGCGCCTGCCACCACCGTGGGCTCGTAGAAGAACCCTGCGCCCGCGCGCACCTTGCCGCCGGCGGTGATCTGAATGTGGCTGCTCGCCTGCGCGCGCTCGACGAAGCTCGCAACGCGGGTCCTCTGCCGCTCGGAGATCAGCGGCCCGATCTCGGCGTCGGCCTGGTCCTGGGTCCCGACCTTGATGCCCTTCACCGCGGAGGACAGGTCGGCGACGAACTTGTCGTACACCTTGGCGCCCGCGTACACACGGCAGGCGGCGGTGCAGTCCTGGCCGGCGTTGTAGTAGCCGAACACGCGAATGCCCTCCACCACCTCGGCGAGGTCAGCGTCGTCGAACACGATCACCGGCGCCTTGCCGCCGAGCTCCAGGTGGGTGCGCTTGAGCGAGTTGGACGCTGCCTGCAGGATTTTCTTGCCGGTGGCGACGTCGCCCGTAAGCGAGACCATGCGCACCAGCGGATGCTCGATGAGCCGCTGGCCGACCGTCTGGCCGCGCCCGCACACCACGTTGAGCACCCCCTTGGGCAGAATCTCGGAAGCCACGCGGGCGAACAGCAGCGTGGTCAGCGGCGTTTGCTCCGAGGGCTTGAGCACCACGGTGTTGCCGGCGGCAAGCGCCGGCGCGGTTTTCCACGCCGCCATCATCAGCGGGTAGTTCCACGGCGCGATCGAGCCGACCACGCCCACCGGGTCGCGACGGATCATGCTGGTATGCCCGGCGAGGTATTCGTTGGTCACCGTGCCGGTCATGCAGCGCGCGGCACCGGCGAAGAAGCGAAAGCAGTCCGCGATCGCCGGGATCTCGTCGCCGAGCGCGCGCGCGTAGGGCTTGCCGCAGTTGAGCGACTCGATGCGCGCGAACTCCTCTGCCCGCGCCTCGATCGCGTCGGCGAGTTTGAGCAGCATGCGCGAGCGCTCCATGGGCGTGGTCTCCGACCAGCTTTCGAAGGCGCGCGTCGCGGCCTGCGCCGCGCGGTTGATCTGCTCGATCGAGGCCTCGGGCACGCCGACGAGCAGCTCGCCCGTGGCAGGGTTCAGCACCCGCTCGGTCTCGCCCTCGCCCTTGACGAACTGGCCGTCGATCAGCAGCTCGGTCGCAAATGCAATGT
>CAYMVA010000130.1:0-14524 GCA_964393745.1 uncultured Enterobacteriaceae bacterium
TGCCCGATCTGCATGCACAGCTTCGCCTTCGAGTTGGCGTGGCAGAAATCCACGATGCGCTTGAAGGCGTCGCGCTGCGCGGCGTTCCACAGGCCGGTGCAGCCGGGCGTGATGCGCCCCTCGGGCGAGACGCAGCTCATCTCCACGTACACCAGCCCGGCGCCGCCGATGGCGCGCGAGCCCAAGTGCACCAGGTGCCAGTCAGTCGGCATGCCGTCCACCGCCGAGTACTGGTCCATGGGCGAGACCACGACGCGGTTTTCCAGCACCATGCCGCGCAGCTTGAACGGCGTGAACATCGGCACCGGCGGGTCTTTGAGGTCGACCTCGAAGCCCTGCGCGCGCACGCTGGCGGCGAACCACTGCCGCACCTCGCGCACGAACGCCGGGTCGCGCAGCTCGAGGTTCTCCCAGGTGATCTGCTTGGAGCGCGACATGACGCCGAAAGCGAACTGCAGCGGGTCCATGCCCCAGTAGCGCTTCATGTGCTCGAACCAGGCGAGCGAGACGTTGGCCGCGTGCTGCGTCTTCTCGACCTCTTCGCGGCGCGCGGTGTCGTACTTCGCGAGCGCACCTTTGACGTTGCCCTCGCTGCGCAAGGCCTCGTAGAGCGCGATCGCGTCCTCCATCGCGAGCTTGGTGCCCGAACCGATGGAGAAATGCGCCGTCGCCTTGGCGTCACCCACCAGCACTGCGTTGCCCCTCACCCAGGTCTGGTTGACGATGGTCGGGAAGTTGCGCCAGAGGGAGCGGTTGGGGATCAGCTTGTGGCCGGCGAGCTCCTCGGCGAACGCGCGCTCGAGCGTCGCCATCATCTGCGCCTCGTCCTTCTTGTCGAAGCCGAAGTTCTTCCAGGTCGCCTCGTCGGTCTCGAAGATCCAGGTGGACTGCCCCTTCTCGTACTGGTAGCAGTGCGCGAGGATGATGCCCTCGGGCGTCTCGCGGAAGAAATACTTGAAGGCATCCAGCGGCCGCGTCGAGCCCAGCCACACAAACTTGTTCGGCCGCAGGTCGACACTCGGCCGGAAGTGCGCCTTGTGCTGCTCGCGGATCTTGGAGTTGATGCCGTCCGCGACTACGATCAAATCGGAGTCACCGAACTCCTCGAGGCTGTCGACCTCGCGCTGGAACTCCAGCTTCACGCCCAGTTCGCGGCAGCGCTCATGCAGCAGCTGCAGCAGCGCCACGCGCGAGCAGCCGCAGAAGCCGTTGCCGCCGGAGCGCATGACGCGCCCCTTGTAGACCACATCGACGTCGCCCCAGTAGGCGAAGCGCCGCCGGATCATCTCGTAGGACGGCAGGTCGTAGGCCTTGAAGGTGTCGAGCGTCTGGTCGGAGAACACCACGCCGAAGCCGAAGGTGTCGTCCGGGCGGTTGCGCTCGCAGACCGTGAGGTCGCACTCCGGCCAGGCCTTCTTCGCCAGCAGCGCGAAGTACAGCCCGCCCGGACCGCCGCCGATGACAGTGACTTTCATATCAACCCCCAGAACCGTTCGCCGCGGTTAATCTGGAACCACCGCGGTAGCTTCTATTTCCAGGCGCGCTCCGGTTTCCACCAGCCCGGCGACCTGCACCACCGACATCGTCGGATAGTGCTTGCCGATGATCTCGCGGTAGGCGGCGCCGACTTCCTTGAGCGCGCCCATGTACTCGTCGCGGTCGAGCACAAACCAAGTCAGGCGCACCAGGTGCTCGGGGCGGCCGCCGGCTTCGGCGAGCACCGCGACGATGTTGGCGAGCGCCTGCTTGAATTGCCCGCCGAAAGTCTTCTCGGCGAAGCGTTCCTCGGCCGTCCAGCCGACCTGGCCCGCGATGTACACGGTCTTGCCGCCCTTCACCGCGATGCCGTTGGAATAGCCCTTGGGCCGCGCCCAACCGGGAGGTTGCAGGATCTGCATCATGCGTTCACTCCTTCACTCGTTCACTCGTTCACTCGTTCACTGCTTCTTCAGTTTGAATCGCTGGAGTTTTCCGGTCTCGGTGCGGGGCAGCGTGTCCACGAACTCGACCGCGCGCGGGTACTTGTAGGGCGCGATGTTGCGCTTGACGTGCTCCTGGAGCGCGCTGACCATCGCCGCATCGCGCGCTTTGCCCGGCTTGAGCATGACGAAGGCCTTGACGATCATGCCGCGCTCCTCGTCGGGCCAGCCGACCACGGCGCATTCGGCCACCGCGGGATGCGACAGCAGCGCGCCCTCCACCTCCGGGCCGGCGATGTTGTAGCCGGCCGAGATGATCATGTCGTCGGTGCGCGCCTGGTAGTGAAAGTAGCCGTCCATGTCCAGCACGTAGGCGTCGCCGGTGACGTTCCAGCCGTTCTGCACGTAAATCTTCTGCCGCTCGTCGGCGAGGTACTTGCAGCCGGTGGGCCCTTTCACCGCGAGGCGGCCGACGACCCCGGGCGGGCAGCGGTTGCCGGCCTCGTCGAGCACCGTCGCGGTGTAGCCTGGCAGCGCATGGCCGGTGGCGCCACGCTTGACGTGCGCCGGGTCGTGCGAGATGAAGATGTGGATCATCTCGGTGGCGCCGATGCCGTCGATGATCTCGATGCCGGTCGCCTGCTTGAACAGCTGGCGCGTCGCATCCGGCAGCGCCTCGCCCGCCGAGACACATTTCTTGAGGCTCGAGAGGTCGTAATTTTTCGTCACCCCGGCCATGGCGCGGTACATGGTCGGCGCGGTGAAGCAGATGCTCGCCTTGAAGTCGCCGATCGCCTCGAGCAGGGTCTCGGGGGTGAGCCTTTCCATCAGCACCGTGCTGGCGCCGAAGCGCAGCGGGAAGCAGAGCATCCCGCCGAGGCCGAAGGTGAACGCGATCGGCGGCGTGCCAATGAAGATGTCGTGCGCCGCGGGCTTGAGGCACGAGCGCGGAAAGCAGTCGCACATCGCGATCACGTCGCGGTGGAAATGCATCGTGCCCTTGGGCTTGCCGGTGGTGCCGGAGGTGAAAGCGATCAGCGCCACGTCCTCGGCCAGGGTGTCCAGGTTGTCGAACTCGACCGGCTGCGCCGCGCAGCGCGCGTCGAGCGAGTCCGGCGCGTCGTCGTACCAGTACTTGATGCGCTTGAGGGTCGGGCACGCGGGCAGCGCGGCGACGAGTTCCGCCTCGAGCCGCTTGTCGCACAGCGCGTGCGAGACCTCGGCCTTGGTGACGATGTCGGTGAGCTCCTTGGCGCGCAGCAGCGGCATGGTGCCGACGCAGATGCCGCCCGCCTTCATCACGCCGAGGAAACTCGCAGCCATCATCGGGTTGTTCGGCCCGCGCAGCAGCACCCGGTTGCCCGGCACCAGGCCCATGTCGCGCACCAGCACGTTGGCGATGCGGTTGGCCTGGCCGAGCAGCTGCGCGTAGCTGCACTGGCCGTCCGGCGTGCGGATCGCGACCCGGCCGCCGTGGCCGGCGCGCACCATGTCGTCGAGCAGCACCGTGGCGCAATTCATGCGCTCCGGGTATTCAAGCTCGGGCAGGTCGAAGTGGAACTCCGGCCACTGCTCGCGCGGCGGCAGGTTGTCGCGCGCAAACGTGTCCCGATGTGCCGTGCGCCCCTTCACTCCTTCACCCCTTCACCCCTTCACCGCCTCTCAGCAACTCGCGCGCAATGATCAGCTTCTGCACTTCGGTCGCCCCCTCGTAGATGCGCAGCGCGCGCACCTCGCGGTACAGGCGCTCTACCGGATGGCCGTGCACCACGCCCAGGCCGCCGAGGATTTGCACCGCCTCGTCCACCACCGCCTGCGCGGTTTCGGTCGCCTGCATCTTCGCCATCGCCGCTTCGCGCGTGATACTCGTCTTGCCGACGTCGCGCTGCCACGCAGCGCGGTAGGTGAGCAGCGCCGCGGCTTCGACGCCGGTGGCCATGTCGGCGAGCTTGGCCTGCGTCAGCTGCAAGTCCGCCAACACGCCGCCGAACATGCGCCGCTTGCGCGCGCGCCCGAGCGCCTCGTCGAGCGCACGGCGAGCGAAGCCGAGCGCCGCGCCCGCGACCGTGGTGCGGAACACGTCCAGATTGCGCATCGCCAGCTTGAAGCCCGCGCCTTGCTCGCCGATGAGCGCGTCGGCCGGCACGCGGCAGTCGGTGAATCGGATGGTCGCCATGGGATGCGGGGCGACGATGTCGATGCGCTCGGAACAGTCGAGCCCGCGCGCGCCCTTGTCCACCGCGAATGCGGAGATGCCTTTGGTGCCGCTCGTCCCCGCCTCGCGCGCGAACACGACGTACAGATCGGCGATGCCGCCGTTCGAGATCCAGGTCTTGACGCCATCGAGCACCCAGTGCGCGCCGTCGCGCCGCGCCCGCGTGGCGAGCGCAGCGACGTCCGACCCGGCGTCCGGCTCCGAGAGCGCAAACGCGGCGATCGCCTCGCCGCTCGCCACGCGCGGCAGCCAGGCGCTTTTCTGAGCCGGCGTGCCGGCGAGCGCGATCGGCCCGCTTCCGAGCCCCTGCATGACGAACGCGAAATCGGCGAGCCCTGCGTGGTAGGCGAACACTTCGCGCAGCAGAGCGATCGCGCGCACGTCGAACTCCTCGCCCCCCGGCACGCAGTGGCGCAGGTAGCCGGCAGCGCCCAGGTCGCGCACCAGGCGCTTGCAGACCGCGTCGGCGTCCGCGCCGTGCGCGTACTCCAGGTGCTTCGCCGCCCAGGCATCGGCCTCGCGCGCCAGCGCGGCGTGGCGCGGTTCGAAGAAAGGCCAGCCGTAATGTGTAAAACGATCCATAAAGCAGGATTCAGGATTCAGGATTCAGGATTCAGGATTCAGCGATCAGTCGCCCGCGAAGACGGGTTTGCGCTTGGCGGCGAAGGCCTCGTAGGCGCGGCGGAAATCGCCCGTCTGCATGCAGATTGCCTGCGCCTGCGCCTCCATCTCGATCGCTTCGTCGAGGCCCACGTTCCACTCCTGGTGCAGCATCTTCTTGGTCATGCCATGGGCGAAGGTCGGGCCGCTTGCGAGCCCCACCGCCGCTTCCATCGCCGCGGCCAGCACCGGAGTCTTGACGGCGTTGAAGAAGCCCCACGCCAATCCCTCATCGGCAGACATCGAGCGGCCGGTGTAGAGCAGCTCCGAGGCACGGCCCTGGCCGATCACCCGCGGCAACATGGCGCAGGCGCCCATGTCGCAGCCGGCGAGTCCCACGCGCGTGAACAGGAACGCCACCTTGGCGTCAGGCGCCGCGTAACGCAGATCGGAGAACAGCGCGATCAGCGCGCCGGCGCCCGCGCACACGCCGTCCACCGCGGCGATCACCGGCTGCGGGCAGTTGCGCATCGCTTTGATCAGGTCTCCGGTCATGCGCGTGAACTCCATCAGCTCGGGCATCGACATCTTGGTGAGCGGGCCGATGATCTCGTGCACGTCGCCGCCGGAGCAGAAATTGCCGCCAGCGCCGGCGAACACCACCGCCTTGACGTCCTCGGCGTATTGCAGGCTGCGGAACAGATCCCTCAGCTCGGCGTAGGACTCGAAGGTGAGCGGGTTCTTGCGCTCGGGGCGGTTGAGGGTGACGACGCCGACCTTGCCTTCGACGCGCCACTGGAAATGTTTGGCCGCATGGCCGGCGAAGCGGCTGCGAAACTGTTTCATTGCTCGTTCTCCAGGATGTGTTGTTTCAATTTGGCCAGCAAAGCAAAAAGCTCGGCGTGCTCGCGCCGCGTGAGTCCCGCGAGCAGCTCGACGATCCATTCCTCGTGCGCGCGCGCCATGTCGGCGAAGGCGCGGCTGCCGGCGCGCGTCAGGCGCACGCGGAAGGCGCGCCGGTCGGCGTCGGGCGAGCGCTCGACCAGCCCCTCGCGCGCCAGCTGGTCGACGATGCCGGTGACGTTGCCGCCGGTGACCATCAACTGGCGCGACAGCGCGTTCATTTTGAGCCCTTCGGGGTGGCGCGCCAGCTGCGACATCAGGTCGAAGCGCGGCAGGGTGGTGGCGAAGCGGCTGCGCAGCTGCGCGCGCACGTGGCGCTCGATCAACTGCGAGCAGGTGAGCAAGCGCAGCCACAGGCGAAGCGCGCGGTGGTCGTCGGCGCGCGCCGCCGACTCGCGGTCGGGCGGCGCATCGCTCAGGGCGGGGCGCAGCATGCGAAAGCTCTAGGCCTGAATAGATGACACCTAAAGCATATTGGCAGGGCCGGCGGCGCTTGTCACGCCGCAGTGCAGCAGCCGCCAGAAAAATCGGGGTCAGAGCCCGATTTCCATTTGCTCACGGAAATCGGGCTCTGACCCCGATTTTTCTGGCCCGGTAGCCGTCCTCGGCCAGCAGCTCGAGCAGGCGTGCGCAGTTGAGCACGCCGACCAGCGCCAGCACGCCCCCTTCGTCGAGGTGCGGCTCGAGCCGCTCGCGCAGCACCCCGGCGCGACGCCCGATCACCGGCTCGCAGAAGGTGGGGAATATCTCCGCCCTTGCCACCAGCGCCTCCAGGTCACCGCCCAGGTAGCAGCGCACGTAGTCGCGCCGGTAGCCCGCCCAATCGGCTTGCGCCATGAAACGCACGATGCGCTCGGGCGGCACCTGCTCCAGCGCAGCGATCTGCTCTTCGATCGTCTCCAGGTAGCGCACTGGCTTGCCGAGCGCGCGTGCCAGGTCGTGGGCATCGGAATCGAGCCTGCAGCTCCAGCCGCTTTGCGCGAGGTAATGCGTCCAGACGCTGAAAAACGCCATCCACGGCTTCATTCCCTTGACCGCGACGCCGGCGAGGTCGGCTGGCGGGCGTCCGGTGAGCTGTTGCGCCAGCAGGTAAAGGCCGAGCGCGGGCGTGGGGGCGCGCAGCTCGGCGTTCACCTTGAGCACGGTTGCCGGGTCGAGCAACTCGAGCAGCGATGGCGCGGAGGGCGCGGAGGCGCCACTCGCGGCGACGGTGCGCACCGCCTGCTCGTCCACCAGGCCTTCGACCAGCAACTCGCGCGCCACCGCAACATGCGGGCGCAACGACCGCCGGAACCGGTACGGGAAGAAGGGCGCAAGGCCTACGAGCGTCGAGCGCCGTCCGGCGCGCTCGATTTCCCAGGCCATCGCAAGCCTGCGCTCGGCACTGAACAGGCCCGCGAGGCGGGCGAACCCGGGCGGCACCGCATCCCCCCGGCCCGGCGCGCGCAACGCGCGCGCCGCGGCTACTTGATTACCGGCTGCGAGAACAGCACTCCGCCGAAGATCAGCCAGGCGAGCAGCAGCGTCCAGATAATGTTGACGCCTTGCGCCAGCACGAATGCGATCGCCGGCCGGCCTTCGCCCATCTTCGCCAGCTCCACGAAACGCCCCTCGAGCCCTACGCAGATGAAGGCGAGCGTGAACCACCACACGCGCAGCTCGCCGAGCGCGCTCTTGGTGCCGTCCACCACTTCGTTGGGCAGCAGGAACGAGAACACGATCGAGGCGATGACGAAGCCGATGATGAATTTGGGGAAGCGCTCCCAGATGATCGCCGCGCTCGGTTTCTCGCCGGTGGCCGCGCCCGTCTTGAGCGTCCACCAGACGGCGAGCATGAAGGCCGCGACCCCGATCAACGCGTTCTGCGAGAACTTGACGATCACCCCGATCTTCATCGCCTGCTCGCTGACCAGCGCGCCCGCGGCCACCACCGAAGCGCTGGTGTCGAGCGTGCCGCCGAGCCAGGCCCCCGCCACCAGGTGGTCCATGCCGGTTTCTTTTGCAATCCAGGGCATGATGACCATCATCGGCACCGCAATGATCAGTACCAGCGCGGCGACGTAGGAGAGCTTCTTCTTGTCGCCCTGGATGGCGCCGCAGGCGGCGATCGCCGCCGACACGCCGCAGATCGAGACCGCGGTCGAGAGCATGACGCCGAACTCGTCGTCCACCTTGAGCTTGCGGCACAGCCAGAAGCACACGTACCAGATGACGAAAATCACCAGCACCGCCTGCAGGATGCCGAGCGCGCCGGCCTGCAGGATCTCGAGGAACAGCAGCCCCGCACCCAGGATCACCAGGCCGGTCTTGATGAAATACTCCGTCTGCACCGCGGGCTTGAGCCACTCCGGCACGCCCACCGTGTTGCTGATCAGCAGGCCGATGAAGAGCGCGAAGATGACGTACTCGATGCCCCAGTCTACGAACAGGCCGTTGCCGGCGAGGAAGCGCGCCAGCCATGCCAGCGCGAACAGCACCGGGAAGCCGATCAGGAACGGCACCGCCTTGCCGCCGAGCAGCGCGAGGCCGATCGCAGCCAGCACCATGTAGCCGACGCCCACAAGGACCACCTTCTGCAGGTTGGCCCAATTGAAGATGCGGCTTTCGGCGACCGCGGTGGCATGGCCGCGGATCTCGCCCGCGAGCGCGCCGAGCAGCGTCTTGGCGGCCTCCTTCTGGGTCTTGCCTGCAGCCGCTTCAATCGCCTTGCGGTCGCGCTTCTCGAGCGCGTCCTTGAGGGATTTGGCCGAGGCTACGATGTTGGCCTGGCCCTTGGCCTCGGCCTGCTTGGCGATGCTTTCGGCGTTTGCGATCCAGCCGGGAATCCGGGTCTGAAGCTGTCCATCGGTGGTCCAGCGGTAGGTGGATACGAGCTGCCTGAGATCCACTGCCTTGGTATTGAAGAAACCGATCACCAGCACGATGACCGCGATGCCCAGGATCACCGCCATCCAGTCTTCGGTACGCCAGCCGCGTGTCGCCATGATTCGCCTCCCCCCTCAGGTTGGTTGATCACTGCTCCGGCGCAGGATACACCTGCACCCGACAGCCTGTCTGGTATCGTGGCGGCTGATTACCATGATTGATGCCATGAAAAAATACATCGTTGCCGCTGCCGCTGCGGCTCTCGCGTTGCCGGCCTTCGCGCAACTCAAGATGCCGGCGCAGAAGCCGCCGCCTGGCGAGGCGTCCGCGCCGCGCGTTTCCGCGCAGCAGCAACCGGGGGCTCCGGATCCCGCGGTGATCGAGCGCATATTCGGTTGCCTCGCGCCGGGATTGCCCAAGGACTGGAAGAAGACCTGGGTGACGGTCACCGCGGAGACGCCCGGCGAAGTGCGCGGGAAGTTCCAGATAAGCACCTTCTACGCGACCGACATGGCCGACAAGAGCGGGCAGGCGCTCAAGCCGTGCGGCTGGGAACCGTTCGTGGAGGGCTTCTTCGAGCTGAACCAGAACCTCGCCGAGGACCGGCGCGCATGGAAAACCGCGCGCCTCACGATCAACAGCGAAGGCAAGTTCGAACTGACCTACGACTACTCGAAGTAGTCAGGCCTTCCTGAGGAAGTCGAAGTCGCAGCCGTGCTCGGCCTGGAGCACGTGATCCATGTACAGCTTGGCGTAGCCGCGGGTGGGAATCTGGGCCGATGGCTTCCACGCCGCGCGCCGGCGCGCAAGTTCTGCATCGGGCACCCGTAGCTCGATGCGGCGCTCTCTCACCGAAAGGCGGATGCGATCGCCGTTGCGCACCAGCGCGAGCGGACCGCCGATTGCGGCCTCGGGCGAGACGTGCAATACGATGGTGCCGAACGCGGTGCCGCTCATGCGCGCATCCGAGATCCGCACCATGTCTTTCAGTCCGGCGCGCGCGAGCTTGGCCGGAATCGGCAGGTAACCGGCTTCGGGCATGGCGTAGCCTGACTTCGGCCCGGCGTTCTGCAGCACCATGAAATCCTCCGGCGTCACGTCGAGCGCCGGATCGTCCACGCGCGCGGCCAGATCGTCGAGCGAGGCGAACACCACCGCGCGGCCTTCCTTCTCGAACAGCTTCGGGTCGGCGGCCGAGCGCTTGAGGATGGCGCCGTTCGGTGCCAGCGAGCCGAACAGCGCCACCAGCCCGCCTTCCTTCTGGTAGGGATCGGCGAACGGGCGCACCACCGCGCGGTCCACCCATTCGGGCGCTTGCGCCAGCCGCTCGCCGAGCGTGTCGCCCGCGACCGTCATGCAATCCAGATTGAGCAGCGGCTTGAGTTCCCAGAGCACTGCGCCGAGTCCGCCCGCAGCGTACAGATCCGACATGTAGTGCTGCCCGGTGGGTTTCAGGTCCACCAGCACCGGCGTCGAATCCGATAGCTCGTTGAGGCGCGGCAGCGAAACGCTGACGCCAACGCGGCCGGCGATCGCCGTGAGGTGCACGATGGCGTTGGTCGAGCCGCCGATCGCGAGCAGCACACGCAGCGCGTTCTCGATCGATTTGGCGTTGAGCACCTGCGATGGGCGGATCGGGTTTCTCGCCAGCTCCACTGCGCGCGCGCCGCTCGCCTCAGCGGCGCGTAGCCGGTCGGCGTGCACCGCCGGAATGGCGGCCGTGCCCGGCAGCGCCATGCCGAGCGCCTCGGCGATCGCGGCCATGGTCGAGGCCGTGCCCATCACCGCGCAGGTGCCGGCGGTAGTGGCGAGATTGCCCTCGATCTCGCCGATCTCGTCCGCGCTCACCTTGCCGGCGCGGTGCAGCGCCCAGAAGCGCCGGCAATCGGTGCACGCGCCCAGGCGCTCGCCGCGGAACGAGGTCGGCATCATCGGCCCGGCGAGCAGCTGCACCGCCGGCACGTCCGCCGAGGCCGCACCCATCAGCTGCGCGGGGACCGTCTTGTCGCAGCCGCCCACCAGCACCACTGCATCCATCGGCTGCGCGCGGATCATCTCCTCGACGTCCATCGCCATCAGGTTGCGGAACATCATCGAGGTGGGGTGGAGGAACACTTCGCCAAGCGACGTGGTCGGGAAATCGATCGGCAGCCCGCCCGCTGCGAGCACGCCGCGCTTCACCGCCTCGATCAGCTCCGGGAAGTGGCGGTGGCAGTTGTTGAAGCCGCTGCGCGAGTCTGCGATGCCGATGACTGGGCGCGCCAGCATTGCGCTCGAGTAGCCCATCGACTTGGCGAACGAGCGGCGCAGGTAGAGCGAGAACCCGGCATCGCCGTAATTGGTCAGGCCGCGGCCGAGGCCTTTTGGCGATTCGCTCATGGTCGGGCCATTCTAGCGTTCCGTGGGTGGGTGGTAAGCCATTGATTTGTTGTAGTGGGACCCTTCCCACCTCCTTTATCATGGGAAACGTGGTTGATTTCCCAACCCCCACCGGCGTAGCGTCCGGCATCTAGGAGCCAGGCTCGATGGAAGCGCTTGTGCAAGAGGACGAGGCACTGCTCGATAGCATCGCGGAGTTCTGCCGCCGCACCGGCATGGCGGAGTCGACCTTCGGCCGCCGTGCCGTGAACGACGGCAAATTCGTCGCACGCCTGCGCGACGGCGCGCGCATCACCCCCGAGACGCTCGAGCGCGTGAGCCGCTACATGGCCGCAAAAGGCGTCGCCGCGCCGGTCACGCCGCGCGAGTTGATGCAGCTTATCCGTCCCGCGGCCCGTCGTGCGGCCAGCGCCGCACCCGCCGAGGGTGCGCCGTCGCGCAACTTCCGCTTCTTCGACAACCGCCAGAAGTACCTGTTGTTCGTCAACACCTGCGGCGAGAAGGCGGTGATCGCGCAGCGCGTCGGCTTGGAGCTGGCGCACATCCATCCCACGCCGCCGGCGGTGCGCATCTTCGACGCCGGCATGGGCGACGGCACCGTGGCGACTCGCGTGATGCGCGAGATGCACCGGCGATTTCCCAGCATACCGTTCTACTTCGTCGGCAAGGAGATCAGCCTCGAGGACGTGCGCCTGACGCTGGAGAAGATGGCCGACCGCTTCTTCGAGCACCCGGCGACGGTGCTGGTGGTGACCAACATGTACTACAACGAGGCGCCGTGGCTGGCCCCCAAATCGGTGCGCGCCGCGACTTCGCTGCTGTGGCACGAGGCGCCGCTCACCGGCACTACCGCGCACGAGTTCAGCGAGCAGATCGGGGCGCTGGCGCCGTTCCTCGCCAAGAACTGGCAGGCTCGCCACAGCCCGCGCACCGGCAATCCGATCTACGAGCGCCCGGTTGCGCTGGTGCTGTACCGCGACGACTACCGCTTCCTGCTCGACGACGTCATTCCGCGCCAGGGCAAAGCGCGCGCCGATTACGACCTGGTGATTGCTTCGCAGCCCTACCGCGCGCGCGTGCCGGCGGAGTTCAAAGCCTCCAAGGTGATCGCGCCGCTCGCGCGCGGCCTGCGGCCCGGTGGGCGGCTGCTAGGCATCCACTCCTACGGCCGCGACCCCGGCCTGGAGATCATCCGCAAGGTGTGGCCCGAGGAAAGCCCGTTCGAAACCGGGCGCCACGATGTCCTGCGCGCGGTGCGCGCCGAGCTCGGCCGCGACGCGCGCCACTACAACTTCAACGCCTATTCGGATGCGCGCGCGGTGTTCCGCTACGACATGCACACGCTGCCGAGCGAAATCTCCGAGAGCATCGGCACCTCGACCCTGTTCGCGGCATGGAACGCAGCCGTCTACGTCGCGCAGATCGACGACGAGCGGCTCGGCGGGGTGGTCGGCGACCGCAAGTACCTCGACGCCACGCGCGAGGTGCTGCAGCAGCACGGAGAACTCTGGTTCCAGGATGAGAGCTATGTCGTCTCCCGCAAGCGCGCTTGAGCTCTCCGCCACCACCGCCGCCGACCTGGTGGCAAGCGGCTCGCTCGAGATGGGCGCGCACCGGCCGCAGGATGCGGCCGCTATCGCCGCGGTGCTGCCCGCCGGCACGCCGGTCTACGTCAATCACCTGCCGCGCCACAGCCTCGACGATTCGCTCGCCTCGCTGATCGCGGTGCGCGCAGCGGGCCTGGAACCGGTGCCGCACATCTCCGCGCGCCGCATCGCGAGCCGCGCCGAGTTGGAGGCGTTTCTCAAGCGCGCGGTCGGCGAAGCCGGCGTAACCAAGGCGCTGGTGCTCGGCGGCGACGAACCCGCTGCACGCGGCCCCTATACCGACGGCGCGGCCTTGCTGCGCGAGGGCCTGCTCGCCTCGAGCGGCCTGCGCGAGGTGGGCCTTCCCGGCTACCCGGAAGGCCACCCGCGCATTCCGCGCGCGGTGCTCGAGCGCGCTTTCGCCGAGAAACTCACCCTGGCCTCGGAGCAGGGTTTGGGCGCCTACGTGGTGACGCAGTTTTCGTTCGCGCCGGCGCGCGTCATCGAGTACTGCTCGGGCCTTGCGCGCAGCGCGCCGTCGCTGTCGGTGTACGTCGGCCTCGCAGGGCCCACCGAAGCGCTGTCGCTGCTGCGCTTCGCGCAGCGCTGCGGGGTGAGTGCTTCGCTCCGCGCGCTCCGCGCGCAAGGGCTGGACGCCGTGCGCCTGGTGACGCACACCGATCCCGGGGAGCAGCTCTCCGCGCTGGCGCACTACTGCGTCGCGCACAAGGACTGCAACGTGGTTGGGGTGCACGTGTTCAGCTTTGGCGGCGTAACCGCGGCTGCCCGTTGGATGAACAGCGTCATCGCCTCGCGGGGCGGTTAGCCCCGACTGTAAAGTCACGCTTTACACTTTGCCCGCCCAGCGCCCAGGGCGCGGCGCCTTCCCCACCTAGGCGTCGAAGCGCTCGATGGCGAAGGCGGCGATCGGCTCCTTTCGGCCGCGTAATGCGAGCGCACCGAGATCGCGAGACACCAGCTCCGGCAGCGGGCCGAGGGCTCGGAGGGCATCGGCGGAAGCGATAAAGCGGCAACCGTGCTCGCGCGTCGCCTGCTCGAGGCGCGAGGCGGTGTTCATGACGTCGCCGTGGAATACGATCGCCCGGCGCTGCTCGCCGACTTCGCCCGCGATGACTTCCCCCAGGTGCAGCGCGGCGCGGAGTTCCGCTTCTGCGCCGAACTGCGCGGCGAACTCTGCGCCGAGCGCTTCCACGGCAGCGCTCATCTCGAAATAGCAGCGCAGCGGCCGCGCCTCGATCGCGCCGTCTGCCTCGGTCCAGGTGACGACGATCTCGTCGCCGACGTACTGGTAGATCTCGCCGCGGCAGGCCGCCACCGGCTCGGCCACCGCGCTGAAGACGCGTGACAGGAACCGGTGCGCCTGCATCGGCCCGAGCCGCTCGGCGATCGCGGTGGAGCCGACCACGTCTACGAAAAGGAAAAAACGCCGCTCGGCGCGCGGCCATCGGTAGCGCCCCAGCACCAAGTCGCGGAAGGTGCGCCGGCCGACCAGGCCTGCCGCCTGCAGAGTGATGACGATGACGACCGTCACCGCGAGCGAAAAGCCGATGGCGACGAGCGCGGCCTGCCGGTCGGGCGGCATCGGCTGGCCCAGGCCGGCAAGCGGGTAGGAGACGAACGGTGAGCCCCCGATCACTACGGAGACGATCGCTGCGTAGACGGTGATTTTCAGCGCGACGACAGCGATGAAAGGCAGGCGCACGAGCAGCGCCATCGGGGTGCCCGCGCGCAGCAGGAAGATCTCGATGGCGGCAATGCTGCCCGCAACGAGGGCACCAGTCACCATAGTGACGACGATGCTCACCCAGCCCTGCAGGACCGATTGCGGGCGAAACGTGCCGTAGATGGCGCCGAGCAGCGCGCCAATCAGCATGATCCGCAGCAGCAGTTTGAAGCGCTCCCGCCGGAGCGCGCTGGGTCGGGACGCCATCGCGCGCAAGGCTATCACCGATGCGCCGAGAGCTCGCTATGCTGCGCCGATGAACGTCAGGTTCAACCCGGAACAGGAGCAGTTGCGTGAGTCCGTGCGGCGCTTC
>CAYMVA010000131.1:0-1802 GCA_964393745.1 uncultured Enterobacteriaceae bacterium
CGACAGCTACATCCATCCCATGGGCGTGGTCCACCAGCACGAGGCGCTGGAGGATTCGGTGCGCATCGAAACCAAAATCTACCCCGGGGGCGGCGCGGTGGCTTCCTGGAACCTGCTGGTCGGCAAGTCGGAATAGCGCGGTCGCGCGGCGCATTGCCCGGTTCCACCCTGAGCGGTCATCGAGGACGGCCCGCGTTCAGGACGCAGCCGGGAATTTCTGGCGCTCGCTCAAGCCCGCCCGCTGCCAGAACGCTTCATTCGGAACGCAACCCTCGGCATCGGCGGAGAATTCCGGCCTGATGCGGTTGAGAAAGTGCATTTCGATCGCGCCCAGGTTCTTCACCTCGATGCTGCCGCGGGGCTCGGTCTCGAAAAGAGCTTCGACGTAATGGAACGTGCTTGAGGAAATGTTGATGCGCCCAGGCTCGCAGGCCTGCTCCAGGCGCGCCGCGGCGTTCACCGCCGTGCCCCAGACGTCGTAGGTATAGCGCTTCGAACCGACCACCCCGGCGATGACCGGCCCGGTGTTGATGCCGATGCGCTGCAGCCAGGGCTTGAGGCGGAGCTTCTCGCGCTGGCGATTGCTCGCGGCGATCGAGCGCTGCAATTGCAGCGCCGCGAGGCACGCGTCCAGCGGATGGGTGCGGTTTTTCTCCGGCAGGCCGGCGGCGCTCAGGCAGCCGTCGCCCACCGTGCGCACGGTCACCACGCGGTTGGCCGCCGCGATGTCGTCGAAGTTGGCGAAATTGCGGTTGAGCTGCTCGATGAGCCGCGCGGGCTCCATCCCCTCGGTGAGGAGCGTGAAATCTTTGAAATCTGAAAACAGGATCGTCGCCAGCTCGTAGTAGCGCGGCTTGACGCTGCCCTCGGCCTTCAGTTCCTCGGCGATGGCACTCGGAAAGATGCTGTGCAGCAGCGCGTCCGCCTTTTTGCCCGCCTCCTCGGCCGCCTGCTTGGCGGCGTTCAGTTGCCCGAGCACGGCGTCGCGCGCCAGCAATTGGCGGCGCAACTCCAGCAGCGACATGGCCTGCCGCGCCAGGCGGCGCACCGACTCGCGCTGCGCGGGCGACAGCTCGCGCGGCTGGAAATCGATGATGCAAAGGGTGCCGATCGCGAAGCCCTCGGGATTGATCAGCGGCATGCCGCAATAGGCGCGCAGGTTCGGCTCGCCGGTGACGATCGGCAAATCCTTGAAGCGGGGGTCCTTGGTCAGATCAGGAACGTAAAGGATGTCGTTGGCGCAGATCGTGGTCTGGCAGACGCTCACCTCCGCCGGGCATTCCGTCATCCCGCCAGCTTGCATTCCGTAGTTCGACTTGAACCATTGCCGATGCTCGTCCATCAGGCTGATGAGGGCCACGGGAAAACCGCAGATCGCTGCCGCGATCTCGGTCAGCGCATCCTGCTCGAATTCGGGCGGCGTATCGAAGGCGTGATAGGTGGCGAGCGCGGCGAGGCGCGCCGGATCCTTCACCACGTCTTGGGGGGACTTCATCAGCGCGCTATTTGAGCGTCGCCGCGACTTGCCGGATCTTCTCCGGCGTCTGCTCGCCCGCGAGCGGCGTCCCCGGAATTAGATACTTGCCCATGGCGAGCGATCCGACCAGCACCGGCTCGAGGCCGGCGTCGCGCACCAGGCGCGATGCCACCGCGATGGCGTCAGCATCGTCGCCGGCAATCGGCATCCCCGTGCGCTCACCCTTTTGCTCCGCGAGCACCGGCAGCCTCGCGTGACCGATCGCATTGAAAGCGCGCACGATGCGCGCCCCAGGGAGCAGTTCCGCCGAGGCGAGGCCGGCGCC
>CAYMVA010000132.1:0-2401 GCA_964393745.1 uncultured Enterobacteriaceae bacterium
GCAGCCGACGCCGGAGTTCCCGCGCTCGGTTACGTGGTGGATTACGGCTCGCTCGCCGAAGCGCTTTATGCGCGCGCCGAGGCGGCGGGCGTGAGAATCGTGCTGGAGGCAGGCGCGGCGGCGCTCACCGTGCACGCCGAGGGGGCCTCGGACGAAGTGCGCGAAAAGCGCTACGAGCAGGAAGCAGTGCTGGCGCGCGTGCAGTGCCGGCCCGCTGCGGGCAGCACCGCGTTCGAGCGCTTCACCTCGCAGGGGCCGCTCGCTCTGCTGCCGTTCGGCGGCGCCTACGCCGTGGTGTGGGGCACGCACCCGGAACGCGCGCGCGAGCTGGTGGAGGCGCCGGAGGCAGCGTTCCTCGAGGCGCTTGCCGTCGCTTTCGGCCGCCGCGCCGGCGAATTCCAGGCGGTCGCCGAGCGTAGCCGGGTAGCGCTCGCGCTGCGGGTACGCGCCTCGCTGGTAGGCGAGCGCCAAGTGTATGTCGGCAATGCGGCGCAGACGCTGCACCCGGTCGCGGGCCAGGGACTGAACCTAGGCTTGCGCGACGCCTGGGAACTGGCGCGAGTCTTGCAGGATGCGGAGGATCCGGGCGCACCGCAGGTGCTGGCGCGTTACGCCGCGCGCCGCCGGCTCGATGCCGCCGCCACGGTGCACGTGACCGATTTTCTCGCCAGCGCCTTCACCGGCGCCAATCCGATCGCCGCGGCGGCGCGCGGCCTCGGCATGCTGGCGCTCGACGCCTGCACGCCGGCGCGGCGCTTTTTTGCGCGCCGCATGATCTACGGTTCGCTGGCGATTCCGTAAAACTGTAATCGAAACGCAACGGCGCGATTCCATTTGGGCGCCGAAAGCGGATAGAATTCGCTCCCCTCGCACAGCAATCCGGTCAATCCAACGATGCAGCTCGGCGCACACGGTTTGCGCAACGGCCTGTTCGTCGCCCCGATGGCGGGCGTGACCGATCGCCCGTTCCGCATCCTTTGCCGGCGCTTTGGCGCCGCGCTCGCCGCCACCGAGATGGTGTCCTCGCAGCCCGAGCTGCGCGCCTCGCGCAAGTCGCGCCTGCGCCGCGAGCACGCCGGCGAGCCCGGCCCGGTCGCGGTGCAGATCGCGGGCGCCGATCCGGCGTTGATGGCCGAGGCGGCGCGCCTCAACGTGGACGAAGGCGCGCAGATCATCGACATCAACATGGGCTGCCCGGCGAAGAAGGTCTGCAACGTCGCCGCCGGCTCGGCGTTGCTCGGCAACGAGCCGCTGGTGGCGCGCATTCTCGAGGCGGTGGTGGCTGCGGTCGATGTGCCGGTGACACTCAAGATCCGCACCGGCCCAGGCCCCGGGCAGCGCAATGCCCTGAGCATCGCGCGCCTCGCGGAGCAGGCCGGCGTGCGGCTGCTCGCGATCCATGGCCGCACGCGCGCCTGCGCCTTCCGCGGCCAGGCCGAATACGACACCATCGCCGAGGTGAAGTCGCGCCTCGGCATCCCGGTGATCGCCAACGGCGACATTGCAACGCCCGAGGACGCGAAGCGGGTGCTCGCGCACACGCGGGCCGACGGCGTGATGATCGGGCGCGCCGCGCACGGCAGGCCGTGGATCTTTGCCGAGATCGCGCATTTCCTCGCTACCGGTCGCCGCCCAGCGCCGATGAGCGCCGGCGCGATGCGCGCCATCGTGCTCGAGCACCTGGAGGGCCTGTACGCGCTCTACGGCGAGCAGCGGGGGCTGCGCGTCGCACGCAAGCACATCGGCTGGTACGTGAAAGCGCTTCCCGGCGGCGAGGCGTTCCGCCGCGAGGCGAACTGCGTCGAATCGGCCGCCGCGCAGCAAGCCGCGGTGGGCGAATACTACGCACGGCTCGCAGGGGACGGGTTCGCACAGGACGCGGCCCGCAACGAGCCGGCCAACGACAGCTGGGAGAAACTCGCCGCATGAGACAGCCTGCGTCAAGCGCGCTCGGGGGGCGCGGGGGGGCCGGGAAGGCTCCGAGTGCATTTACCGGAAGGGGCGCGACGGGAGCGGGAGACTCGTCTCGCCGCACCCTAGGCCCCCTGCTCCCATGAGCCGAAAGAACGAGCTGGCGGAAGCCGTCCGCCGGTCGCTGGAGCGCTATTACCGCGACATGGACGGCGAGCAGCCGACCGGCATCTACGACATGGTGCTCAAGAACATCGAGCGGCCAATGATCGAGACCGTGCTGGGCAAGGCCGAGGGCAATTTGAGCGCCGCCGCCGCCATGCTCGGCATCGACCGCAACACCCTGCGCAAGAAAATCCAGCAGCTGCGGATCAAGGCGTGAAAGTCGCGCGGGCGCTGATCAGCGTCTCCGACAAAGCGGGCGTGGTCGAATTCGCGCGCGCGCTCGCCGCGCTCGGCGTGCAGCTCCTGTCCACCGGCGGCACCGCCA
>CAYMVA010000133.1:0-8427 GCA_964393745.1 uncultured Enterobacteriaceae bacterium
TGCCCAAGACGCGCTCGGGCAAGATCATGCGGCGGCTATTGCGCTCGATCGCCAAGGGCGAGGAGATCAAGCAGGACGTCTCGACGCTGGAGAACCCCGCGATCCTCGAGCAATTGAAGCAAAGCACCTGACAGGGGGTGAGCATGGCATTGAAGATTCCGCGTTGTACAAAGTGCTCCGACGCCAACGAGTTGAAGACGCTGCCGTCGGTTACCGGCCTGGACGGCCCGCTCCAGCTGACCGTGCTCGAGATGCCGGTGTTCGCGTGTGCCAAGAAGCACAAAGCGCCGGTGCACCGCGATTTCATGCTCTGGCTGATCGGGGAGATTCGCGCGCGTGAAGCGCAGATCGCGGCCGGCAAGGAGGAGGGCATGATCTTCAAGAAGTACCTCTGCGGAGAATGCGGCAAGCAACTGGCTTCGAAATCCGACCGCCGGCAGGTGTTTCCCTACGAGCTGAAATACGAGGAGTTGGCGCCGTTCAAGATCCAGCTCGAGATGCCGCTCTACAAATGCACCGGTTGCGGCAAGGAACAGATGCGCTCGACCAAGCAACTTCACGACCACGTAGCACAGTCGGTGATGGGCATCAACGACGCCGCGGGGTTCCCGCACAGCGGCTGACGCGGCCGCGAGGAGGCGATATGGGTGAGTTCGAGGGCAGGGGGCAGCGCATGATCGCGCTGTGCATGCTCGGCTGCGTGCTGTTCAATTTTCCGATCCTCGCCCTGTTCAATGTCCACGGCACCTTTTTCGGCGTGCCGGTGCTGTACGCCTACATCTTCATCGCTTGGGCGCTGCTGATAGCCCTGATGGCCTGGGTGGCTGAAAAGCGGGACTAGCGCCTGCCGCTATGCTCGAAGGCTGGGTCATCGTCGTAACTTCGTTCGCCTACCTGGGGCTGCTGTTCGCGATCGCCTACTACGCCGATAAGCGCGCCGACGCGGGCCGCTCGGTCATCGCAAGCCCCTACGTCTACAGCCTGTCGCTGGCGGTATACGCCACCGCGTGGACCTTCTACGGCAGCGTTGGCCGCGCCGCGAGCGACGGCGTCGGCTTCCTGCCGATCTACATCGGGCCGACGCTGATGATCGCGCTGTGGTGGGTGGTGATGCGCAAGATCCTGCGCATCTCAAAGCAAAACCGCATTACCTCGCTGGCCGACTTCATTGCGTCGCGCTACGGCAAGAGCGCGCTGCTCGGCGGCGTGGTGACGGTGATCGCAGTCATCGGCATCCTGCCCTACATCTCGCTGCAGCTGAAGGCGGTCTCCAACAGCTTTACCATCGTGCTGCAGTATCCCTGGATCATCATGCCCGCCAAGGTTGACGCGCAGCCGGTCATGCAGGACACGGCGCTCTGGGTGGCGTTGATCCTGGCCGCGTTCACCATCGCGTTCGGCACGCGGCACCTGGATGCGGCCGAACACCACGAAGGCATGGTGGCCGCTATCGCCTTCGAGTCGCTGGTGAAACTGCTCGCCTTCCTGGCGGTGGGCGTATTCGTGACCTTCGGCATCTACAACGGCTTCGGCGACCTGTTCGACCGCGCCGCGGCCGATCCGAAGCTCAGCGCCATGATGAGCCCGCTCGAAGGGGTAGCGGGAGGCTACGCCAGCTGGGTCTGGCTGACGATCCTGTCGATGATGGCGATCATGTTCCTGCCGCGCCAGTTCCAGGTCACGGTGATCGAGAACGTGAACGAAAAGCACCTGAACAAGGCGATCTGGTTGTTTCCGCTGTACATGCTGGCGATCAACATATTCGTGCTGCCGATCGCGTTCGGCGGCCTGCTGCATTTTCCCGAGGGCAACGTGGACGCCGACACCTTCGTCCTGACGCTGCCGATGTTCGAAAAGCAGGAGCTGCTCGCCCTGCTGGTGTTCATCGGCGGGCTGTCGGCGGCGACCGGCATGGTGATCGTCGAGACGATTGCGCTGTCGACGATGGTGTGCAACGACCTGGTGATGCCGGTGCTGTTGCGGCTGCGGCGGCTGCGGCTCAACGAGCGCAGCGACCTGACTGGATTGCTGCTCGGCATACGACGCGGCGCCATCGTCGGCATCCTGCTGCTCGGCTACCTTTACTTCAGGCTGGCTGGCGAAGCCTACGCGCTGGTGTCGATCGGCCTGATCTCGTTCGCCGCCGTGGCCCAGTTCGCGCCGGTGGTGCTGGGGGGAATTTTCTGGAAGGGTGGCACGCGCCGTGGTGCCCTCGCGGGGCTGTGCGCGGGATTCGCCGTCTGGAGCTACACGCTGCTGCTGCCCGCGCTGGCGCGCTCGGGCTGGCTGCCGATCGGCTTCATCGAGCAGGGCCCGTTCGGGGTCGAACTGCTCAAGCCGCTGGAACTCTTCGGGCTGGCGGGACTGGACCAGATCACGCACGCGATGCTCTGGAGCATGCTGGTCAACATAGGCGCCTATGTGACGATATCGCTGTCCGGGGCGCAAAGCGCCGACGAGCACCGCCAGGCAAGCCTGTTCGTGGACGTGTTCCGGCCGTCCGGCGAGGGCGGCGGCGCCCGATTCTGGCGCGGCACCGCGTCGGTACCCGATCTGTACAACCTCTTGGCGCGTTTCCAGGGCGTTGCCGCCGCGGAAGCCGCGATCGCGGAGTATGCGCAGGCCAGGGGTTTGCGCTGGCCGGGCGATACCCTGAACGCCGACGCGGAACTCGTACACTACGTCGAAGTCCAGCTCGCCGGCGCGATCGGCGCCGCCTCGGCGCGCATCATGGTCGCCTCCGCGGTGAAGGAGGAGGCGCTGACGCTGGAGGAGGTGCGCAGGATTCTCGACGAGGCCTCGCAAGTCGTCCTGTACAGCCATCGGCTGGAACAGAAATCGGGTGAGCTGGAGGCGGCGACCGCCGAGCTGCGCGCGGCCAACGAGCGGCTCAAGGAGCTCGATCGGCTCAAGGACGAATTCGTCTCGACGGTGACGCACGAGCTGCGCACCCCGCTCACTTCGATTCGCGCTTTCTGCGAGATCCTGCGCGAGGACCCGAACGTCGACCTGGTTCAGCGCCGAAAATTCCTCGACATAATCACCAAGGAGTCCGAGCGTCTTACCCGGCTCATCAACCAAGTGCTCGACCTGTCCAAGATCGAGTCGGGCAAGGCGGATTGGCAGGAGGCGCGCGTCGACATGAAGGAGGTGATCTCGGACACGGTCACGGCGATGGAGCAGCAGTTCCAGGAGAGGAACATCAAGGTTGAGGTGCGCGTGCCGGAGCGAGTGGCGAAAGTAACCGGCGACGTCGACCGGATCATCCAGGTGATGCTCAACCTGTTGTCCAACGCGGTAAAGTTTTGCGACGCCGGCAAGGGGCGCATGGAAATCGCGCTCTCGGAGCGCAATGGCTGGCTGCGCGTGGACGTGCGCGACAACGGTCGCGGCATCAGTGTGGAAGACCAGGCGATCATCTTCGACAAATTCCGCCAGGCCGGCGACACGCTTACCAACAAGCCTCAGGGCACCGGCCTGGGGCTGCACATCTGCCGGCACATAGTCGAGCACCACGGCGGCAGGTTGTGGGTCGAAAGCCGGCCCGGGGAAGGTGCCTGCTTCAGTTTCACGCTGCCGATCGAACGCGGGGGCGCGAGCACGCTGGAGGCGCAGGCGGCCTGAGCCACGGGGATGCGAAAAGTGGCTAAACAAATCCTCATCGCGGACGACGAGCCGAACATCGTGACGGCGCTCGAGTTTCTGCTGCAGCGGCACGGCTACGAAGTGCACGTTGCACGCAACGGCGACGAAGCGTTGAAATTGATCGAGCAGCACAGGCCGGACCTGGTACTGCTCGACGTGATGATGCCGCAGCGCAGCGGCTATGACGTGTGCCAGCGGGTACGCGAGCGCGAGGACTGGCGGCACATCAAGATCGTCATGTTGTCCGCGAAAGGCCGCGACGTGGAGATGAACAAGGGCATGTCGCTGGGCGCAGATCTCTATATCAGCAAACCGTTCTCTACCCGCGAGCTAGTCGCCAAGATCGACGGTCTGCTCGGCGCCAGTCCATAGCGGGAAGGCATGAGCCCGCGGCGCAGGTTTGCGCTTTGGCTGGCCACTTGCTACGCCGGCAGCTTGGCGCTTATCGCAGCTGTGGCGTTGACCATCGTTGCCGGGCAGCCGGCGCAGGACCAGGCGGTTCTCTGGCGGTTGCTCGAGGAGCGCGCACCGGCATTGTCACTGGTTGCCGCGCTGCTGATCCTCGTCGTTGGCGCCGCGGTCGCCTGGATCTTCAGGCGCTACGTGACGGCAGTCCGGTCCCTTTCGGAGCAGACGCGGGTGGTGCTCGCCAATCCCGGCTACCGGGTGGGGCCAGGCGAGGCGCCCGAACTGGCGCGGCTCGCTGCGGAAATCAACCGGCTGGCAGGTGTGCACCAGGAACTTCAGCGCGATTTCGAGTCCCGCTACCGTGAGTCGGGTGCAAAACTCGCGGAGGAACGCAATCGCCTCGCTGCCCTGATGTCGGAGCTAGCGGAGGGGGTCCTGGTGTGCAACGCCGAGGGGCGCGTCTTGCTCTACAACGAGCAGGCGAGGGCGCTGTTTGCCTCTGGCGCATCGGCGGCGGGCGACGCCTTGGTCGGCCTGGGGCGTTCGGTGTTCGCGCTCATTGACCGGGAGCAGATCGCTCACGCCATGGAAAAGCTGCAGCGCATGCTCAAGCCCGGGGAGGCACCGCCCAGCACCCGGTTCGTGACCGCAACTGCGGCCGGCCGACTGCTCAAGGTGCGCGCGGCGCCGTACGTCGGCACGGACGGCGCGGTCGCGGGCGTGGTGCTGGCGCTGGAGGACGTTACCGGACTGCTCGACCAGGAAACGAAGCGGCGGGGGCTGCTGCTGGCGCTCGCCGTCGGCGTGCGCTCGCCGGTCGCGAATATCCGCGCCGCGGCGGAAAACCTGGTCTCGTTCCCCGACATGGAAGCCGAGCGCCGCAGCAGCTTCGTCGCCATCGTGGCCGCAGAGTCGAGCAGCTTGTCGCAGAAACTGAACGACGCCTTGCACGAATACGCCGATGCCCTCAAGGCCGGCCTGTCGCTCGAGGACACACGGGCGCTCGACCTGCTGGGCGTTGCGCGGCAACGCATCGAGGCCGCGCTCGGGATTGCGACCGAGCTCGATCCGGTGGACGAGAACCTGTGGATCCGGGCCGACAGCTTTGCCTTGGTCCAGGCACTGACGTTTCTCGCGGCGCGGCTGCAGGAGGAATGCGGCGTGCAGAGCCTGAGATTCTCCGCGCGCGCGGCGGGCGCGCTGGTGGAGATCGACATGGGCTGGCGCGAGGCAACCGTGGTGAACGACTTGCTGACGTTCTGGGAGACCGAGCCGATGCAGTTCGGCGCCGAGAGAACGCCGCTCACCTTGCGCGATGTACTGGAGAAACACGGGGGCGAAGCATGGTTCCAGAAGGCGGGCCCCGCAGGCGCGGCCCTGTTCCGCTTGCAGGTGCCCGCTGGAGAGGCGGCGCCGGTCCGGGCGCGCGGCCCGGTGGCGCCAGCCGAGAGCCGGCCCGAGTACTACGACTTCGACCTGTTCCGCGAAAGCGGCCTGTCGCTCGCGCTGCAGGAACGCAAACTGTCGGAGCTCTCGTATACCGTGTTCGACACTGAGACGACCGGGCTGGAGCCATCGGCGGGCGACGAGATCATCAGCATAGGGGCGGTTCGGATCGTCAACGCGAGGCTGCTGAAGAACGAGGTGTTCGAGCGGCTGGTGAACCCGAGGCGCGCATTGAACCGGGATTCGGCCCGCATCCATGGTATTGCCGCCGAAGTGCTCGAGGCGCAGCCTCCGATCGAGCGGGTGCTGCCCGCGTTTCACCGTTTCTGCGAGGATACTGTGCTGGTTGCGCACAATGCCGCTTTCGACATGCGGTTCCTCGAGCTCAAGGAAGCCAGCTCCGGCATCCGTTTCTTGCAGCCGGTGCTCGATACCCTGCTGCTGTCGGCGGTGGTGCATCCCAGTCAGGACGACCACACGCTCGAGTCCATTGCGGAACGGCTCGGCGTGCGCATCATCGGGCGCCATACTGCGCTCGGTGATGCGCTCCTCACCGGCGAGATTTTTCTCAAGCTCCTGCCGCTGCTTGCCGACCACGGCGTGGCCACGCTGGGCGAGGCGCTGGAGGCATCACGCCAGACCTACTATGCGCGACTGCAGTACTGACGGGCACCGCGGATGACCGAGAAGAAGCACGTTTTGCTGGAGCGTCGCCTGGCCGAGGAGCAACAGACGTTCGCGCGCCCGCTGCGCTCCCTGGTTCAGCGCGCCGCGGTGACCTGCGACATGCAGTGCACACTGTCCGAGGCCGCCATACTGATGCGTACGCGAGGGGTCGGATCGGTCGTAGTGCTGGACGCGCGCTTGCAACCGGCTGGCATCGTCACCTCGCATGACATGATTCGGGTCGTCGCAGACGGTACCGCAGGCAGGTGCGTGACCGCGGTCATGACACCCCATCCGGTCTCGCTTCCGGCGCACGCACTGGCCTACGAGGCGGCCGTGGCGATGACGGCGCACAGCATCCGGCACATTCTCGTCATGGATGAAGGCCGCCTGATCGGCGTGGTGTCCGAGCGCGATCTGTTCTCGCTGCAAAGACTGGGGCTGGGCGAAATCACGATGGAACTGCGGCTGGCGGCAGATGTGCCGGTTCTCGCCGACCTCGCTGCAGTGGTTCGCAAGCTGACCGAAGGTCTCGTCGAGCAGGGAGTGGCGACCGAACAGCTGGCGCTGTTCATATCGGTATTCAACGACCGCTTGAGCCAGCGCATCGTCGAAATAGTGCGCAAGCGCCACGATCTCGAGCGCATCAGCTGGTGCTGGCTCGCCTTCGGCAGCGAGGGCAGGGTGGAGCAAACATTCGTCACCGACCAGGACAATGGCCTGGTTTTCGTCGCCCACGACGGCTCGTCGCCGCAGGCCCTGCGCGACCGGTTGCTGCCTTTTGCCCGCGAAGTGAACCACGGCCTGGATGCCTGCGGTTTTCCGCTGTGCAAGGGCAATGTCATGGCGTCCAATCCGGAGCTTTGCCTCTCGCTGGATGAGTGGAAAATGAAGTTCGCCGGCTGGCTGGCAAATACCGATCCCACGGCCCTGCTGGAAGCGTCGATCTGCTTTGATTTTCGGGCGCTGACCGGAGATGCCACGCTTGCTGCCGAGCTGCGCGGGTGGTTGCATGCACAGGTGCGGGGCCGGCCCGCGTTCCTGAGGTTGCTCGCGGAAAATGCCATGACGGTGCATCCGGCAAGCGGCCTGCTGCGCGATTTCGCGACTGACGATGCGCCGCGGGCGCCGCATTCCATCGATCTCAAGATGCACGGCGCCCGCCCGTTCGTTGACGCGGCGCGCCTCTACGCGCTCGCGCACGGGCTGCCGCAAACCAGCACCGTCGAGCGCTTGCGCGGCGCTGCCGTGGCGCGGGCGCTCGGAGCTGTGGAAGTCTCGGCATGGGTGGGTGCGTTCGGTTACATCCAGGGGTTGCGCCTGCGCGCACAGATGCGGGACCGATCCGAGGGAGGCGCGTCAGCGAACCGCGTCGACCCGGACAGCCTAGACGAGTTCGAGCGGCGCACCCTTAAAGAGGCATTGCGGCAGGCGTCCAAGCTGCAGCAGCGATTGCGGCTCGATTACCAGCTCTGAATCGCCGGGCCCTGGGACCGGATATTGCGGCGCAGCAACTGCGCGTCAGAGTTTGTAAGGGCGTTGTAAGTTTTTTGACAGAGTATCCGCCGGCAAGCCTGCAAAGGGAGGGTTGATGCAACTCACCGAGAAGCACCACGAGTACTGGCGCAAGAATCTCGTCGTCACGGCAATACTGTTCTTCGTCTGGTTCGTCTTTACGTTCGTCTTGATCTGGTTCGCGCGCGAACTGAACAGCAGCATGACGTTCCTCGGCTTTCCGCTCGCGTTCTACTTTTCGGCGCAGGGATCGCTTGCGATCTACGTGGCGCTCATCGGCATTTACGCGCTGGTGATGAAGAAACTCGACAAGGAATACGGCGTCGATGAAGGAGATCTCGAATGAGCACCCCGGCCTTCTCGCAGTCTAATTTCAACCGCCAGCTCAAGAAGTACTACACCTTCTATACCGGCGGCTTCATCGCCTTCCTCCTCGCGCTCGCGCTTGCCGAGCAGCTGGGGATGTCGCGGGCCTGGATCGGCTACTGGTTCCTGTTCGCGACCATCGGCCTGTATGCCGGCATCGGCTGGATGACGCGCACCACGGACGTCGCGGAGTATTACGTCGCGGGACGCCGGGTGCCGTCGTTTTTCAACGGCATGGCGACGGGCGCCGACTGGATGAGCGCGGCCTCCTTCATCGGCATGGCTGGCACGCTGTTTCTGCAAGGCTACGACGGGCTTGCCTGGGTAATGGGATGGACCGGGGGCTTCTGCCTGGTGGCCTTGTTCCTCGCGCCCTATCTG
>CAYMVA010000134.1:0-5816 GCA_964393745.1 uncultured Enterobacteriaceae bacterium
ACATCGCCACCGAGCTCGCACGGCGCAGCGGCCTGCTGGAGAAATACATCACCTCGATCAACCGCGGCGCCGCCGGCGTGCCGCTGAAGGGGGAAAGCCAGAGTGTAAAGTGGGACTTTACACTTGCCGCCGCCAGCGCCCTTTCGCGCGAACAGATCTGGGACGCGGTGTGCCGCGCCGCCAGCGCCGAGCTGACGGACGGGGCGCAATCGCACGGCCTCGACTGGTGGCGCGAGCACGGTCTCGCCACCAAACCCTTCCCGAAGAGCTCTTGGTACCTCTACCCGACGCTGCTCGCGCAGGGCTTGCGCTTCGAGATGCCTTACCAGGAACGGCTGCTGCGCATCGGCAAGCAGCTCGCGCGCCGCCTGCACGAGCACGGCATGCACTGGTGGGACAAGCAGCTCGCCGAATACCAGGCGCTGCCGCAGTGGAAGGACTTCCCCGGCGAATGGGAGCAGGCGCTCGTCAGGATGGGCGCTTCGGGCGACTCCTACCCGTTCTGGCTGCTCACCACGCGCTCGATGCAGTACGCCTGGGGCGGCAACGTCGGCATGCAGATGATCAAGGAGGTCGCGGACAACATCTCGGGGCACGGCGGCGTGATCGTCAACACCGCGCGCGCCGCAGCTCTCGGCATCGCCGAGGGCGACGTGGTGGAGATCGCGACGCCGGAGCGCAGCGTCAGCGCGCGCGCGGTGCTGCGCCAAGGCATCCGCCCCGACACGCTGCTGCTGCTCGGCCAGTTCGGCCACTGGGCGACGCCATACGCCAAGGGCTTCGACATGCCTTCGCTCAATACGCTCGCGCAAATGTCCTTGGAACTGACCGACGCCACCGGCTCCGGCGCCGACATCGTGCGCGTGTCGCTCAAGCGCGCGGCCGGTGGAAATCGCGCGCAGGCGGCCGCATGACGCGCTGGGCGATGATCGCCGACCTGCGGCGCTGCGTCGGCTGCCAGACCTGCACCGCGGCGTGCAAGCAGGCGAACGCCACGCCGCCGGGCGTGCAATGGCGCCGTGTGCTCGACATGGAATCGGGCGAGTACCCCGACGTGAAGCGCGCCTTCGTGCCGGTGGGCTGCATGCATTGCGCCGATCCGCCCTGCATGCACGTCTGCCCCAGCACCGCGACGCGCCAGCGCGCCGACGGCATCGTCACCATCGACTACGACCTGTGCATCGGTTGCTCCTATTGCGCGGTCGCCTGCCCTTACCAGGCGCGCTACAAGACCGACGCGCCCGACTATGCCTACGGTGCGGCGACCGATGCCGAGCGCTCGCAATTCGACGCACGGCGCTACGGCGTCGCCACCAAGTGCACCTTCTGCTCCGATCGCATCGACGCGGGGCTGGCGCAGGGGCTCAAGCCGGGCGTCGATCCCGAGGCGACGCCGGCGTGCGTCAACTCCTGCATCGCGCAGGCGCTGCATTTCGGCGACGCCGAAGACCCCAAGAGCAACATCTCGCAGCTGCTCGCCGAGAACCAGCACTTCCGCATGCACGAGGAGCTGGGCACCGAGCCCGGCTTCTACTACCTCTGGGACCGCGCATGATCCGGCGGAGCAGGGGCCCCGCTTGCGGGGATGCGACCCGCGATCATGGCGCCGGGCCGCCGACAGGGAAGCGCTTGAACTCGCGCGGCGGATCGGAGGCGGCGCATGAATGAAACTCCGTTCCGTCCCGAGGGCTGGGTGCAGCGCCACTGGGACGCGCGCGCCGCGTCCAACTTCATGCTCGGCGGCACCGGCTCCGGATTGCTGATCGCGTGCGCCCTGCTCGCCGCGCACGCGCCCACGCTCAGCGCCGGCGCAAAAGCGGGCATCGGCCTGGGCCTCGCGCTGATCGCCATCGGACTCGCTGCCGTGTGGCTCGAGATCGGCCGCAAGCTGCGCGCCGCCAACGTGTTCTTCAACCCGCGCACTTCGTGGATGACGCGCGAGTCCTACGCCGCCATCGTCGTGTTCGCGCTCGGCATCACTGCGCTCGCCGGCCCCGATGCGCGCCTTGCCCTGCCCTGCGCGCTCGCCGCGCTGGTGTTCGTCTGGTGCCAGGGCCGGATCCTGCGCGCGTCCAAAGGCATTCCCGCCTGGCGCGCGCCCGAAGTCGGCGCCCTCATCGTCACCACCGCGCTCGCAGAAGGCGCGGGGCTTGCCGCGATCGGCGCCGCAGCGCTGTCGGATGCGCTTGCGCCCGCGCTCGGCCTGCTCGCGCTCGCGCTGCTCGCGCGCGCGTTCGCCTGGACGCGCTACCTCGGCGCGATCCGCAAAGCAACGCCGCGCCAGGCGCTCGCCCCGCTCGAAATCGCGGGCAAGGGCCTGTTGCAACTCGGCACCGTGGCGCCGCTCGCGCTCGTCCTCGCCACTTTCGCCGTGCCTGCCGCGGCGCCCGCGGCTGCGGCGCTCGCCGGCCTCGCGGCACTCGCCGCCGGCTGGCGGTTAAAGTTCGTCCTGGTGACGCGCGCGGCCTGGAATCAGGGCTTCGCGCTGCCGCACCTGCCAGTGAGAGGTGTGCGATGAACGCCCTGCTGCAGTCGCGCTACGCATCGAAAATCCATCACGCCGCGCGCGGCCCGCGCCCGCCGCCTCACTGGTTCGAGCGCGAAGCCGAGACGCAGCCGCGCGAGAAGCTGGCTCGCCTGCAGCTCAGGCGCCTGCGCGCGATGCTCAAGAACGCCTACGAGCACGTGACGCTGCACCGCCTGCGCATGGACGAGGCGCGCATGCGGCCGCGCGACTTGCGCTCGCTCGACGACGTGCGCCAGCTGCCCTTCACGCAGAAGAGCGACCTGCGCGACTGGTATCCGTTCGGCCTGTTCGCGCTGCCGCGCGAGCGGCTGGCGCGGCTGCATGCCTCCTCCGGCACCACTGGCAAGCCGACCGTGGTCGGCTACAGCAAGAAGGACCTCGCCACCTGGGCCGGGCTGATGGCGCGCTCGCTCGCCTGCGCCGGCGTGCATCCCGGTGACGTGGTGCACAACGCCTACGGCTATGGCCTGTTCACCGGTGGCCTGGGCGTGCACGCCGGAGCCGAGCGCCTCGGCGCCACAGTGGTGCCCGCCTCGGGCGGCGGCACCGAGCGCCAGGTCATTTTGATCATGGATTTCGGCGCGCGCGTGCTGTGCTGCACCCCCTCCTACGCGCTCGCGATCGCCGAGGCCGCAGAACACGACGGCGTAGACCTCAGGCAAAGCGCGCTCGAAGTCGGCATCTTCGGCGCCGAGCCCTGGAGCGATGCGATGCGCCGCGAGATCGAATCGCGCCTCGGCCTCAAGGCGATGGACAACTACGGCCTGTCGGAAGTGATGGGCCCGGGCGTGGCGGTCGAGTGCGAGGCGCAGGATGGGCTGCACGGCTGGGAAGACCATTTCCTGTTCGAGGTCGTGGACCCGGAGAGCGGCCACGGGCTTCCCGAGGGCAGCACCGGCGAGCTGGTGATCACTACGCTCACCAAGCAGGCGCTGCCGATGATCCGCTACCGCACGCGCGACATCACGCGCCTCGACAAGCGGCGCTGCGCCTGCGGCCGCACGCACCTCAGGCTGATGCGCATCACCGGCCGCAGCGACGACATGCTGATCATCCGCGGCGTCAACGTGTACCCGTCGCAGATCGAGGCGATCCTGGTGGGGCTGCCCGACGTGACGCCGCACTATCAGCTCGTGGTCGAGCGACGCGGCGCGCTCGACACGCTCACCATCGAGGTCGAGGCCTCGCTCACTGTGAGGAGCGGCGACGCCGAGATCTATCGCACCATTGCCGAGCGCGTGCGCCACCAGGTGAAGTCGATGATCGGCGTCAGCGCCGAGGTGGCGATCAAGCAGCCGGGCGAGGTGCCGCGCTCGCAGGGCAAGGCAGTGCGCGTGCGCGACCTGCGGCCGAAAATGTGAAAGGAATCAAACCGATGGAACTGCAGCGGGAAATCAGCCGCAAACTGCACCAAGAGCATGTCGCGATCCTCGATTTGCTCGGGCGCTTCGGGCAGGCACTCGCTCGCCTGCGCGCCGAGCCGCCCGCCGCGGGCGATGCGCTCTGGAACGTGCTGCTGGCGCAGATCGCGAGCGCGCTTGAGCACGAGGTTACGCGCCACTTCCAGCTCGAGGAAGAAGCGCTTTTCCCGCGCCTGCACGCTCGAGGCGAAGGCGATCTCGCCGAGTTGCTGCTGGAGGAACACGTCGTGATCCGCGAAGTCTCGCGCACGCTGCTTGCGCTGATCGCGCGCACTCGCCGCGGCGAACTCGACACCGCCGGCTGGCGCGCGCTCAAGGCGAACGGCCTCGAGCTGGTCGAGCGCCTGAGCTCGCACGCGGAGAAGGAACAGGGCGCACTGGTGCCGCTGGTGGACGAAATGCTGGACGAAGCGACCGACCGCGAGCTCGCGGCGAGTTACGCCGCAGGCTGAAATCTGGAGGAAGACCGAATGACAGCAAAGACCGCCGCCCGAGCATCGGCCCTGAAGGCTAGAGCGCTCACGCCGGGAGACCTCGAGGCGGTGATCGCCCTCGACGCCGCTCTCGAGGGCCGCGGCCGGCGCAGTTATTTCGAGCGGCGCCTCGCGGCGGCGCAGCGCCATCCCGAGCTGCACGCGCAGTTCGCCGTGGACGAGGGCGGCGCGCTCGCCGGCTACGTGCTCGGGCGTGTGCTGCAGGGCGAGTTCGGGCGCGCGGTGCCGGGGATGCGCCTGGAGCAGATGGGCGTCAAGCCCTCGGCGCAGGGCCACGGCATCGGCAACGCGCTCGGCGACGCGCTCGAGGATGAAACGCGCCGCCGCGGAATGCGCGAGCTGCGCACCGCCTCGCTGTGGCGCGAGCACGGCATGCTGCGCTACCTGGACGCGCGCGGCTGGTCGCTCGGGCGCGTGGTGGTGCTCGAGTGCGCGCTCGCCGAGAACACGCTCGGCGCCGCCGGCGAGCAGCCAATCATGGTGCACGGGCGTGAGCGTCCCGCCGACCAGAACGATTACGGCGCCCCGGCGCCCAACGATTACGAGACCATGGCGCGCGACACCGCCGAGGTGCGTTCGCTTACCATGGCCGACCTGGAGGACGTGACGCGCATCGACCGCCGGCTCACCGGCCGCGACCGCAGCGGCTACATCCGCTACCGGCTCGACGAGGCACTGCAGCAGAGCGCGATCCGCCTGTCGCTGCTCGCACGCAAGGAAGGCACCACCGCCGGATTCCTGATGGCGAGCGCCGATTACGGCGACTTCGGCCGCGCCGAGCCGGTGGCGCTGATCGACACCGTGGACGTCGATCCGGCGTTCGCGCGCCAGGGCGTGGGCCGCGCGCTGCTGTCGCAGCTGTTCCTCAACCTGCGCGCGCTCGGCATCGAGCGCGTAGAGACCGTGATCGGCATGGGGAACCTCGACCTGATGCGTTTCCTGGTTGCGGCCGGCTTCCATCCCGGCGAGCGCATCGCTTTCACGAAAACGCTCGCATGAACGCGGCGGCGCGCGCCCCGGCAATTGCCTGGAGCCGCCGCTTTGCGGTGGGCATCGGGGTGATCGACGGCCAGCACCGCCAGATGCTGCAGCTCGTCAACAAGGTGCTCGCCGGCAAGCGCGCCGGGCGCGAGCCCGAGGCGCTGGTCGAAGTGCTGCGCGAGCTGGTGCGCTGCACCGAGCACCACTTCGCCACCGAGGAGCGCCTGATGGACGAAGTGGGCGCCAAGGCCGCGCGCCACCGATCCGAGCACCGCAAGCTGCTCGAGAGCCTTGAGCGCTACACCGACCGGCTCGATGGCGAGACGCTCGCCGCCGCGCCGCGCTTCCTGCGGCAGTGGCTGCTCGAACACATAGAGGCCGTGGACCGGCCGT
>CAYMVA010000135.1:0-2150 GCA_964393745.1 uncultured Enterobacteriaceae bacterium
GCCCGAGGCGCGCGCCGAGGTGCGGCGCGGCGACGTCATCCTGACGATGGTGCACAAGGGCCAGCACACCGAGCTCAAATCGGTCGAGCAGCTCAACAAGATGCTCGCCGGCCTGGACAAGAGCGCCGTGATCACGCTGCAGGTGCGGCGCGGCGAGGCCACCGCCTTCGTCACCGTCAACGGCCTGACCGACAAGGGCTGAGCGGGCGCAGCCGGCCGAAGTGTAAAGTCTGACTTTACACTTTGCCTTGGTGACGCCCCGAGACTGGCCAACGCGCTCCGGCCCGGCTCGTGGGCCGCAACCCGTGGTCATCTGGCGGGTCCCGGTTTGCTGCGGCCACTCAACACACGAGTAGCCGCAACAAACCACCCGCCGGGCGATGACCGCGGCCCAATCGAGCCGGGCCGGAGCGCGTTGGCCCTGTGGGACTGCAAACAGGCGCGCCTTCATCGACCCCTGGTTGCGTTCTGCTCTTTTCCGATACTCGCTTCTCACGAGCGGGTTGACGCCAATGGCGCCTGCGCCGCTTCCCCCTGCATGGAGATTGTGGGAGCAGTGGGTTGGGTCTTAGCGAGCGCTGCCCGGCGCGGGTATGATTGGCGCTGTACCGAGGCTGGAGGTTCACATGTCAAGTCAACTCGAAATCGTTGAAGCGCAGGCACTTGCGCTCACTGCCGAAGAGCGGGCCCGACTCGCAGATCGATTGCTTACCAGCATCTTCGAAGACCACGAAATTGAGAGTACTTGGGCAGCGGAGGTCGAGCGCCGCATCGAGGACATCGAGAGCGGTCGCGCCAAGCTAATCCCTGCCGCCGAATCCATCGCCCGGGCTCGCGCTGCGATCAAATGATCGCTTCGGTTAGCCCCGAAGCCGACCAGGAGCTAACCGAAGGGGCGGTGTACTACGCCAGCGAAGGAAACGTCGAGGTTGCTCTCGCGTTCATCGCCGAATACGAACGAGTGCTCGAGCTTCTCAGTACCCACCCAGAGCTGGGGACCCTATGGCGAAATGGTCGGCGTCGCTTTCCGGTACGGAAGTTTCCATACAGCATCATCTATTACGTCCGCGGTGAAGAAATGCGCGTCATTGCGCTCGCCCATCACCGCCGCAAGCCTGGATACTGGGCCGCTCGGAAATGAAGACAGCGGCAAATGAACGATCTGAGGCCCAACAACAGCATGCACAGCTGACGCGGGAGAAGCCGCGCGCGCCTGAAGCCGGACGTTCGGCCTCTGCCCAGTGGTCGCGTTGTGAGAGCTCGCGGTTTCGCGCATGCTGACGAAGCTGGGCGACCTGATCGCGGGCAACCGCATTCTGCTGTCGCGCATCTTCGCAGTCGCCTTCGCGCTCGCGCTGCTGGCCACGGAAAGCGCGCACGAGGGCACCCTGACCGCGGCTATCCTGTTCTTGATCGGACTGATCCTGGTCGCGCTCGCTACCGTAGGCCGGCTGTGGTGCTCGCTGTATCTCAGCGGTCGCAAGAATTCCGAGCTGATCTCCGCCGGACCGTATTCGATTTGCCGCAATCCGCTGTATTTCTTCTCTTTTTTGGGCTTCGCCGGAATCGGCTTCGCCACCGAGACGGTCACCTTTACGCTGTTGCTGATGCTGGCGTTCGCGCTCTTTTACCCGATTGTCATCGAACGCGAGGAGCAGTTTCTGCGCGCCAGGTTCGGGCAGGCGTTCGAGGATTATTGCGCGCGCACGCCGCGTTTCTTTCCCAGACTGCGAGCGCTGCAGGAACCAGAAACCTATCTCGCCAATCCAAGGCTGTTTCGGCGCACCATGGGCGACGTGCTGTGGTTCGTCTGGTTGGTCGGGGTCATCGAGCTGGTGGAAGCGCTTCACAACACGCGCTTGCTCACCCCGTTGATTCACGTCCCCTGAGGCACGGGATCGGGCCAACGCGCTCCGGCCCGGCTCGATCGGGCCGGAGCGCGTTGGCCCTGTTCCCAGGAGTTTGAGGGAACAGGGCGTTGGGAGTAGTCTGCGGCGAAGGGAGGATCACTGACCCATGCCTAGTTGCGCTCATGCAGGTACCGGCAGTCCCGTGATGCGGTTTGCGTTCGTCGTTTCAGTAGCGCTCGGCGTTCTTGTCGCTCCCGTCATCGCCGACGCGCAGCCGGCGCAGAAGGTGTTCCGCGTCGG
>CAYMVA010000136.1:0-5372 GCA_964393745.1 uncultured Enterobacteriaceae bacterium
ACTCGTCTCCCGCTCCAGATTACGCTAGGGAAGGTCGCGAGGCCTTCCCTTTTTCATTGCATTCCCGGGCGGGATGGCAGAGTGGTCATGCAGCGGCCTGCAAAGCCGTGGACGCCGGTTCGATTCCGACTCCCGCCTCCAAAGAATTCCGCTTGTGAACATCGAAATCTGAGCGTCGTCCGTCATCTACATTATGGAAGACGCATATATTGGTCTGGCAGATTAGTTTGCTATTATAGTTTTCATGGCCGGACGCCGACGAACCTGGAACGACCAGCAGCTACGCGAGGCGGTAGGTGTGAGCCACGGCATGGCGCAGATGCTTAGGACGCTTGGACTGCGCGCGGCTGGCGGAAACTACGCGCCATTTCGTCGCTATATCAAGGAAATGGGACTCAGCACCGAACATTGGACCGGTCAAGGTCATCTGAAGGGTAAAACGAATCCCCATGTGCCTCGACGGCCGCTCAAGGAGATTCTTCGACGCAATTCGAACTACCAGAGCAACAAGTTGCGCGCACGATTGCTCCGCGAGGGTCTGCTCCAGGCACAGTGCTCCGAATGCAAATTGGACAGGTGGCAGAACTGTCCAATACCTCTCGAACTCGATCATATCGATGGCGACGTGCACAATAATCTGTTGAGTAATCTTCGCCTGCTATGCCCCAATTGCCATGCGTTGACGTCCACCTATCGGGGTCGGAACACGCGTTATTCGCATATTCCATCAATCGCAGAGATCAACAAGGGAATTCAGAATCTGCGCTCTGTTAGCGCGTATGCCCGTGCACGAGGCGTCTCGCCCGAAACAGTGCGAGGCTGGTTGCGATCCGAACGCCTGAAGCGCTTGGAGGAGGGCGCGCGCTGATTACTGTCGCTGATTGAGAATACGCCCGGGTGGTGAAACTGGTATACACAAGGCATTTAAAATGCCTCGGCGCAAGCCGTGCCGGTTCGACTCCGGCCCCGGGTACCAAACCGCTGCGCGCCTGTCAGGTGATCGAGTAACACGGCGCGCCGCCGAGCGCGGCGGCGCGCTTGCGCTTCGTTACTTGGGCGGCTGGTAGCCGACGCCGCCGGCTTTTTTCATCGCCTCACTCGCCTCGGCCACCGTGAGCAGCGGCGTGGTGCGGTACTCGCTCATGCCGCCGCTGGCGCCGATCGCCATGGAAAGCGCCGCGGCACTTACGTTGTCGGGCATCTCGGCGATCGCGACCACGTCGTATTTGCCGAATGTGAGCCACAGGCCGTGCAGCTTGCCGCCCATGCGCTCGATCATGGGCCGCACTGCGGCGGCGCGGTCCTGCGGATTCTTGATCATTGCGGCGGTGGCCTGCGAGCTGTAGGAAGCTTGCGCGAGATAGAAAGGCATGACGGTCCTCCTTGGGATGTGCGGGAAACCCGCCAAAGCATGTTACGCCGGCCGACGGACGATTGGCAGGGGCGTGCAGGCCCGAAGTGTAAAGCGTGACTTTACACTTTCGCCTCTCGCGGCCCGGTACACTGCTGGCCGGGCAACCTCAGGAGCGGGACGTGGGTAACAAGGCGATTCTCAAGCGCATCCACAAGCTGATCTCCCCCTACCGGGTCACCAAGGGCAAGCAGTTCCGTCTCAAGGACATCGACCCGGACGACACCCACAGGCTCGGCTCGGAGGACAAGCGCGAGGCGAGGGAGTGGCTCGCCAGGGGCGTCGAGTGGCTGGCCGAGGAGCAGGACAAGCTCTACGCGCAGGACCGCTGGTCGCTGCTGCTGGTGTTCCAGGCGATGGACGCCGCGGGCAAGGACGGCACCATCAAGCACGTCATGTCGGGCGTCAATCCGCAGGGCTGCCAGGTGTATTCGTTCAAGCAGCCTTCGCCCGAGGACCTCGACCACGACTTTCTCTGGCGCTACGTGAAATGCCTGCCGGAGCGCGGCCGCATCGGCATTTTCAACCGCTCCTACTACGAAGAGGTGCTGGTGGTGCGCGTGCACGAGGAGATCCTGCAGCGCCAGAAGCTCCCTGCGCGCGTGATGACCAAGGACATCTGGGACGAGCGCCTGCGCGACATCGCGCACTTCGAGGACTACCTCGCGCGGCAGGGCACGGTGGTGCTCAAGTTCTTCCTGCACGTTTCCCGCAAGGAGCAGAAAAAGCGCTTCATGGAGCGCCTCGAGCTGCCGGAAAAGAACTGGAAATTTTCCACTGCCGACGTGCAGGAGCGCCGGCACTGGACGAGCTACATGGACGCCTTCGAGGACGCAATCCGCGCCACCGCCTCGAAACGCGCGCCCTGGTACGTGGTTCCCGCCGACAACAAGTGGTTCACGCGGCTGGTAGTGGCGGCGGCGGTGGTGAATGCGCTCGAGGAGCTCGAGCTAGCTTATCCGAAGGTGGGCGCGGCGAAGAAAAAGGAACTTGCCGCGGCGCGCGCGGCGCTCAGGAGCGAGTGACGCGCACCGGCGCAGCCGGCGTGGTTCAACCGGGCCGGATCACGCCGCAGGCGATGCGCGCGCCGGCGTTGCCGGTGGGCTGGGTCTTGTAGTCGTCGGGATCGGCGTGCACGATCAGGCCGCGGCCGACGACGCTCGCCGGCCCCGCTGCCACGGTGATGATGTCCAGCATCACATCGACTTTGGCGCGGCCGTCCTTGCCGGCCTTGAGCGAGGGCAGGTCTCCCGCGTGACGCTCGGCACCGGCTTGAGGCCCGTGCGGCGTGCCGAAGGGATTGAAGTGGCCCTTGGTGCTCATGCCGTCGCCCGAGCTGCAATCGCCGACTTCGTGGATATGCAGGCCATGCTCCTGTCCCGGCTTCAGTCCCTGGACGTAGATTACGACGTGAACCTTGCCGCCCACCTGCTCGAAGGTCGCCTCGCCGAAAGTCTTGTTGCCCTTGGTCGGCTGCAGCTGCGCGTTCGCGCGCAGTGGTTCCTCGGGCGTGGTGACGCAGGCGGCGAGCAGGGTCGCGGCGACGGCAGCGGCGGCGAAGATCGGTCTCATGGCAATCCTCCTTACCGCCAATCTACGCGCTTCATCGCGGATGATGCAAATGCTGCGGTGCTTTCGGCCGCGAACACTTGACGCTGGTTGACCCGGTGGGATACGGTCGCCGGGCTGTCTCGCACGACCACGCCATAAAGAACGGAGGGTGATTTATGGATCGGTATCAGCGCAGACGAGTTTCCGTTTTAGGCGTCGCGATTGCGGCACTGGCCCTGACTTGGGGAATCCCGCTTTCCGCCGACGCGCAGGACGCGCCGAAGAAGGTGGTGCTGCGTTTCGCGGCCGACTTCACGCCGCCGCCTCACCCTGCGGGCATGGCGATGAAGCATTTCGCCGACCAGCTGCCGAAGGCCATCCCGGGCAGCGAGGCGCGGCTGTACTACGCCGGTGCGCTCTACACCATCCCCGAGGCCTTCGAGGCGATGCGCCAGGGCAATCTCGAAATGACTTGGATGCAGATGGGCAAGGCGGCGCCGGTGGACGCCTGGATGATGACGATCGTCGGGCCGGGCGTGCTCACCACGGTCGGCGCCGTCGACAACCTCGAGAAGACCAAGACCTACCAGATGCTGGTGGATCGGCTGGCGAAGAACCACGCCATCAAGGTATTCGGCGTTGGGCAGATGAGCTTCGGCATGGGCGTGGGCGGCAAGAAGCGCTACACCAAGCCCGCGGACTTCGTCGGCCGCAAAATCCGCAGCATGGGGCCGGTGGAGAACCCCTCGCTCGAGTCCTGGAAGGCGAACCCGGTGGTGATGGCCTTTGGCGAGGTGCCGACAGCGCTTGAATCGGGCGTCATCGACGGGCTGATGACCAGCCTTGGCGGCTTTTACTCCGTGCGCGAGCAGGCGCCCTTCTACACCACCGGCGGCGCGGGCGTTTTCACAGGCGACTACTACATGGTGAGCGCGAGCCGGCGCTGGTGGGATCGCCTCACCCCGGCGACGCAAGCCGCGCTGGAGAAGGTCATCAAGGAGACCATCCACACGCAGAAGGAACTCAACTGGTGCAACGACAAGCTGACCTATGAGAAATACGGCACCAAGGATCCGTCCAAGCCGGGCGTGTACTGGATGACACCGCAGGAAGTGACCGCGATGACCAGCGCGGTGGGCGACGCGACCAGCCGCTTCGTCAAGAGCAAGATTCCGCCCGAGGCGGCTCCCTGGGTCGATACCTTCGTCAAGGAAGGCCGCGAGCTGTCGAAGCAGCACCCGGTCGGCTCGTCTTGGATCGAGAAGATCGACTGCTCGAAATACGCCTCGATGATCGTCATCAAGTAGCACCGCGCCGAGCACCCACCCCGGCGCGTGGAAAAAGCGTACGCAATCTGGCGGACCTTCCAGGACAAGCTCCTGGGGCCCGCCGCGGCGCTGCTGCTGCTCGGCTGCACGCTGCTCGCCCTGCTCGAGGTGGTGCGGCGCTACGCCTTAGGCCAGTCGTTCTACTGGCAGCAGGACTTCGTCACCTACGTCATCCTGAGCGCGGTGTTCCTGTACTTCTGCATCGCGCAGCGCAACGAATCGCACATCAGCGTTACCGTCTTCCTCGAGCTCGCCGAAGCGGTCGGGCCGCGCGCGCGCAAGGCGGCCGAGATCGTCCGGCTGGGCTCGGTGATCTTCTCGTTCCTGTTCCTGCTGGCGGTAGTGTGGTGGGGCATCCCCGAGGTGATGGACAGCCAGAAGTACAACTCGCGCACCGAGAGCCTGCTGCTGCCGCTGGCGCCCTTCCTCTGGATTCTGCTGATCGGTTTCACCTTCATGGCGATCCAGCTCTTGTTCCAGGTCTACCGCGACATCCAGAAAATGCGCGGTCGGATCGTCCTGCAAGAGCCCCGTGAAGACGAGAGCAAGATGCTGCTGCACTGAGAGCCTGAAGCATGCTCATCGTCGGCATCGTCGTCTTCATCCTGCTGATCGTTGCGATCCCGATCGGCATCGCGCTCTCCGCGAGCAGCGCTGTCTACATCCTGATCGACCCGCTGCTCGAGCCGGAAGTCATCTTCCGCGCCTTCTTCAACTTCATCAGCAAATACTCGCTGATGGCGATCCCGCTGTTCATCTACGCGGGCTACCTGATGGAGCGCACGGGGCTGATCTCGCAGCTGTTCAAGTTCGCCGACGCGCTGGTGGGCTGGCTGCCGGGCGGATTCGGCGTCTCTACCATCATGGCCTGCGTGCTGTTCGCCTCGATCTCGGGCTCGAGCGTCGCTTCCGCCGCCGCGATGAGCGTGATCGCCATCCCCGAGATGAAAAAGCGCGGCTATCCGGACTGGCTGTCCTCGGGCATCGTCGCCGGCAACGGCGGCATCGCGATCCTGATCCCGCCGAGCATCCCGCTGGTCCTGTACGGCATCGTCACCGAGACCTCGATCGTGAAGTTGTTT
>CAYMVA010000137.1:0-5396 GCA_964393745.1 uncultured Enterobacteriaceae bacterium
CGCGCCGCTCGCCACCGAGATCGCGGAGTGCGCACGCCTGATAAAGGGCTACGGCGAGACCCATCGCCGCGGCAAGGCGAACTTCCTCGCGCTGCTCGACGCGCTGGTCGAGAACCCGCCCACGGCCGATGCCGCCGAGCAAGCAAAAGCGATCCGCAAGGCGCGCGAAGCAGCGCTCGCCGACCCTGAGGGCAAGGCGCTCGGCGGCGCGCTCGGGCGGCCGGTGACCTGGCTGCGGCCAGTGCACTAGCCGTGACGGCGGGGGAATAAGCTCTGCGCGATTTCGACGCGGCATGAAGCCGAACCCGGAAGCCGGCGCCCGGCTCAAGGAGGCGATCCGCCTGCACCAGGGCGGCGAGCTGGCGCTGGCGGAGCAGGTTTGCCGCGAGGTGCTTGCCAGCGACGCGGACTCGGCCGATGCCTGGAACCTGCTGGCGATCGCGCTGTGCGAGCAGAACCAGCTGGATGCGGCAGCGCAGGCGGCGGAACGCGCCACCACACTGCGTCCCAAACTTTCGCAGTATTGGCTGACTCGCGGCACCATCGACGCCGACCGCCATCTCGAAGCCGCGGCGCAAGCCGCATTCCGCGAGACGATCAGGCTCGAGCCTCGGCGCGGCGAGGCGCATTACGGGCTGGCGCGCAGCCTGCACCGCGAGAACCGGCTGGAGGACGCGGTCGCGTCCTATCGCAACGCGCTGCGCGGCGCCCCAAGAGTCGCCGAGATTCACTATCACCTGGCGCGCGCCCTGCTCTGGTCGGCCCGCTGGCACGAGGCGATGGAGGCCTTCCACCAGGCGTTCCGCAACGACCCGCAGGTCACGCTCGACCGGCGCGAGTGTTTGGACTGGTTCCGGACCCTGCAATTCGAATCGCTGCCGGAAGAGTGGCATGCCGAGGTGACGCGCTTCTTCAGGCGCGAGGACATCGACAAGTCGCGCTACGCCACCGCCGGCCTGAACGTGCTGCTTGCAAAGCCCGCGTTTCGCGCCCTGCGCGCCGCTGCCGAGACGCGACCGCCGGGGCAATTCGATCCGCCCGCGGCGGCGCTTGGCGAGGCGATGCGCAACGAGCTCTTCGGCACCCTGCTGCGCGACGCGCTCATTGCGAACTCCAGTTTTGAGATTTTGCTCACGCGCTTGCGCCGCGCGCTGCTGCTCGACGATGGCCTGCTCGCGGGCGTGCCGCTGGAATTCCTCTGCGACCTCGCCTTGCAGTGCTTCAACAACGAGTTCACCTACGCCGAGGACGAGGCCGAGAGCGTGAAGCTATCCGCGCTGGAGCGCGAAGCGGATGCGCGCTTGCGCGGCCTGGGCGCCGCGGACGAGGAGTGCATGCGCCTGCTCGCCACGCTGGCCATGTACCGGCCGCTGCACGGTTTGGGTCGGGTCGGCGATCTGCTCGCGCTGGCGCCCACCAGCGCCGCATTCGAGAGGCTGCTGCGCCGCACCGTGCGCGAGGTGCTGGAGGAACGCAACGCGCGCCCCGAAATCCGCGCCATCAGCACGATCAGCGACGAGGTGTCAGCGCAGGTGCGCGCGCAGTACGAGGCCAATCCATACCCGCGCTGGATTTTCCTCGAGCGCGCGCCGCAGCAGCCGGCGGCCGACTGGATCATGGCCGAAGCGCCGGGAGTGCGGCCGCCGCTCAATCTCGGCAACCCGCCCCGCATGCTGGTCGCCGGCTGCGGCACGGGCGCGGAGACGCTCGCGCTCGCGACCGAGATCGCCGGTGTGCGCGTGCTGGCAATTGACCTCAGCCTCGCAAGCCTCGCCCATGCGCGGCGCAAGGCGCGCGAATTGGCCATCGACAACGTCGAGTTCTGCCAGGCCGACATCCTGGAGCTGAGCAGCATGCGGGACCGGTTCGACATCGTCTACTGCAGCGGCGTGCTGCACCATTTGCGCGAGCCGCTCGCAGGCTTGCGCATCCTGGCGCGCCTGGCGCGCCCGGGCGGGTTGCTGAAGCTGGGTCTTTACAGCGCGCGCGCTCGTGCCAGCGTGAACGCGGCGCGTCAGCTCATCCAGAATCAGGGGCTCGCGCCGACCGAGCCGGCGATCAGGTCATTTCGCCAGCAGGTGCTCGGCTCGGCGCAGGATTCTCCCCTCAGGAAGCTGCTGCGCTGGCGCGACTTCTACTCGATGAGCGAGTGCCGCGACCTCCTGTTCCACGTCCACGAGCATCAATTCAGCCTGCCGCAGATCGAGGAGCTCGTGCACGGCGTCGGGCTGACGCTGCTTGGCATGTCGAAGCAGTTGCCGCGCAACGCGGTGCTCGCCTACCGCAAGCTGTATCCCGGCGACGAGAACCTGACCGATCTGCGCAACTGGGACGCGGTCGAAGCAGCCCATCCGGAGCTGTTCCTCGCCATGTATCACCTCTGGTGCAGGGCGCCGGGCTGACCCCCGCGTCACCCCCAGCTGACCAGGGCGTCACCCCCGGGCAACCGGGGGTCACTCGACCCGCAGTCCGGTTTCCTTAACCAGCGCGCCCATGCGCTCGTGCTCGCTGCGCAGGCGCGCGGCAAAGGCATCGGGCGCGAGCACCAGCCCTTGCGCGCCGATGGCGTTCAGGCGCTCGGTAAGCGGCGGCGCCTGCATCAGGCGCGACACTTCCTGGTTGAGCCGCGCGATGACTTCGCCTGGCGTGGCCGCTGGCACGAACAGGCCGAACACGGTGTCGGCGTCGAACGCCTCGCCCACTACCTCGCCCACCGTCGGCACGTCCGGATACGCCGGATGGCGCTTCGGGCTGCCGACCGCGAGCAGCTTGAGCTTTCCCGCCTTGACGTGGCCCAGGCCGATTCCCGGGTCGAACATGAAGTCGAGCTGACCGCCCAGCAGGTCGGTCATCGCCGGGCCGGCGCCCTTGTAGGGCACGTGCGTGGTCTTCACCTTGGCGGCGCGATTGAACATCTCGCCCGCGAGATGCGGCGAGCTGCCGTTGCCGGGCGAGCCGTAATTGAGCTTGCCGGGGTTGTCTCGCAGGTAGGCGATGAACTCCGCGAGCGTATTCGCGGCGATCGCCGGCTTGATCTCGAAGAACACGCTCACCACCGCGACCGGCGCTACCGGCGCCAGGTCCTTCATCGGGTCGTAGCCGAGCTTCGCATAGAGGTGGCCGTTGGTGGTGATCGCGCCGCCCGAGGACATGAGCACGGTGTGGCCGTCGGGCGACGATTTCACCACCTCGGCAGCGCCAATCGAGCCGTTAGCCCCGGGGCGGTTCTCGACCACGAACGGCTGGCCGAGCGTTTCCTGCCGCCGCGCGCCGAGCGCGCGCCCGAGCTGGTCGGCCGCACCGCCCGGCGGGAAGTTGACCACGATGCGCACCGGCTTCGTCGGATAGGTCTGCGCCCAGGCGCTCGGCGCGAGCGCCGTCGCCAGCCCGAGCATCAGTCCAATAATTGCGCGTTTCATGGTCGTCTCCTTGCTATGTAGATCGGGGACAGACCCCGAAAATCGAAAACCGGGGACAGACCCCAATTTTTCGCCTTAAGTTACGGGGAGATAAGCGCAAGAATCGGGGTCTGTCCCCGATTTTCACGGGAAAGCGGATGCCGCGCCATCCAGCCAGGCGCGGCCGTGCGCGTAGAGCGCTTCGACCACCGGGCCCCTGAGTTGCGGCAGATCGAGCTTGACGCTGAAGCCTTGCTTGGTCTGCAGGTAGGCGAGGTGGCGGTAGCCTTCGGGAAAGCGCGCCAGCAACTCGGGATCGAGCGCGAGTCTTGCGGCCGGGTCGACCGGATCCAGCCGGTCCTTTTCGTAGATCGGCTGCCGGCGCACGATTTTCCAGTCACCGCTGCGCTTGGCGAAGAAATCGTAGAAGCGCCCCATGCACACCGCGTCCACCAGCACTCCATCCACCGGGGCGCGCTGGTGGATTGTCATGCGCGTCTGCGAGATGGCGCGCTCGCCCTTCACGTCCACGGTCGAGCCGCCCAGAAAATGCAGGATGTTGACGCCCTTCTCGAATCCGGCGCGGCTCACCTCTACGAACTTCTCCGCCGGACCCTGGAACCAGGTCGCGGTCATCCAGCCGTCATCGGCCCACGTCGTGCGGAAGCGCTCCCAGTCGCCGGAGTCGCGCCAGGTCGCCCAGTTGTGCACCGTTTCCGCTATGGCGAGCTTGTCTTCCCGGCCTGCCTGCATAATGCGACTCCCTTCTTTCGCGCCAATGTAAACGATGAAACGCTTTCTGGCACCGCTCGCGTTGATTCTCGTTGCGCCGATCGCCGCGGCGCAACAGGACTGGCCGCAGCGCCGGGTCCACATGCTGGTCGGATTCGGTCCCGGCGGCGGCACGGATATCGTGGCGCGCATCGTCGCCCAGCCGTTGGGCGAGGCTCTTGGGCAGCCGGTGGTGGTCGAGAACCGGCCCGGCGCCGGCGGCACCATCGCCGCGGCACAGACCGCGAAGGCAGCACCCGACGGCTACACCGCTTTCATGCTCAACAACGGCTTTGCAGTTTCCGCGGTCATGTACCGGACGCTGCAGTACGACCCGCTCGCCGATTTCCAGGCGGTTTCCATGGTCGCCACCATGCCGCTGGTGATGCTTACGGGCGGCAAGGCGGAGTTCGCCGACCTGAAAGGACTGATCGCTGCAGCCAAGGCGAATCCCGGCAAGCTCAACTTCGCCAGCGTCGGCATCGGCAGCACGCAGCATTTCGCGGGCGAACTGTTCTTTCCACTCGCGGGGGTGAACCTGCTCCACATCCCCTACAAGGGCACGCCAGCCGCGATCGCAGCGATGCAGTCTGGCGAAGCGCATCTGCTGGTGGAGACCGCGGCCCCGGTGCTCGGGCAAGTCCGCGGCGGCGCCCTGAAGGCGCTGGCGGTGACTTCGGCGACGCGCTTCCCGGGCCTTGCCGACGTTCCCACGGTCGCGGAAGCGGGCGTGCCGGGCTACGACGTCACCACCTGGTACGCGCTGGTGTTCCCGGCGAAAACCCCCGCCGCGGTGGTGGAGAAGACCAACCGCGCCCTGCGCGATGTACTGGCGCGCGAGGAAGTCCGCAGGCAGATGGCGAACACCGCCTTCGTCCCCGAAACCTCCACCCCGGAGGCGCTGGCGGCCCATATCCGGGCCGAGATCGCGCGCTGGGGCGGGGTGCGGGAGAAGGCCGGCATCAGGCAGGAGTGAAATACCGGTCGGAGTGAAATACAGGCGCCGGCCGCATTGCGGCGGCCCGGCCGAACAGCGAAAATCGCCGTTTCACATGAGGAGACGGCCATGGCGAGCGTGATGCAGCCGAGCCCAAGTGCGGCCCGGGCCGACCTCTATCGGCGCATGGACCGCGACAACCTGGCGCCGCTGTGGGAGGTGCTGCACGCGCTGGTGCCGCCGCAGCCGCAGACGCCGTGCAAGCCGGCGCTGTGGAACTACCGCGCCAT
>CAYMVA010000138.1:0-10107 GCA_964393745.1 uncultured Enterobacteriaceae bacterium
AGCGCATCGATCACGTAGATCGGGTCGCCCACGCTGATCGCCTCGTTCGGGCACACCGGCTTGCAGGCATCGCAGGCGGTGCAGCTGTCGTTGATCATCACTGCCATGTGCTTGCTCCCTATGCTGCAACGCGCTCCTGCAGGTCCTTGAGTTTATCGTGCCGGAACGCGCCCCAGAGCGCCGCGCCGATGGCGCCGGCATAGATCGAGTCCGGGTGATTCTCGGCGGTGAGGCCGGTGATCTTCTCGTTCACCAACTCCTCCCGCAGCGCCGCCAGCAGCCCCTCGTCGAGCGCCAGGCCGCCGGTGAGCAGCGCCATACCCTTGGTGATGCCGGTGACCTTGAGCAGCTTCGCCAGGCGCGAGGCCATCGATAGGTGAATCCCTTTCAGGATGTCCGCCGTGGCGATGCCGCGCGACACCATGTTGATGACGTCGGTCTCGGCGAGCACCGCGCAGATCGAGCTCACCTTCTCCGGGTTCTTCGAGGTCCGCGAAAGCGAGCCGATCTCCTCCACCGCCACGCCCAAGTACCTGCCGATGTTCTCCAGGAACTGCCCCGAGCCCGAGGCGCACTGGCTGGTCATTTTGTACGACAGCACCTTGCCGCGCTCGTCGATGTAGATGGCCCGGCCGTTGAGGGCGCCGATGTCCAGCACCGCGCGGGCCTGCGGATTGAGAAAGATGCCGCCGCGCGCATGCGTGGTCATGGAGTAGAAGTGCCCGGTGGCGAACTTGACGTTCTCGCCCTCGCCGGTGGTCGCGATGTAGTCGATATCACCGAGTTTGAGTCCGGTTTCCTTCATCACTTCGTCGAAGCCCTGCTTGGCGAGTTCCATGGGGTCGCGCCGCCGGATGCGCTCGCAGCGCCGCGCCACCCATTCGTTGCCCTGGAAGAGCACGGTCTTGACCGCGCCCGAGCCGATGTCTATGCCGATTGTCCGGATCATGTACCGCCTCTATTCCCTGGTTTCCACTGCCTTGCCCTCCTCGACCACCGCGCGCCAGGCGAAGGTCGCGCCGCCCAACGCCCCGGTGTAGATCGATTCGGGGTCGATGTTGATCGTCAGCTCGCCGTAGTTGTCGAAGATCAGCTCGCGCAGCGACTTCACCGCCGCTTCGTTCTTCGCCACGCCGCCAGTGAAGGTGAACTCGTTGCGGATGCCGCCCGAGCGCGCCAGGATCGACATCGCGCGCAGGATGATGGCGCGGTGCAGCCCCGCCATGATGTCCTCGCGCTTCTCGCCCAGCGACAGGCGGTCGCGCAGCTCGGCGCCGGCAAACACGGTGCAAGTCGAGTTGATGCGCACGGTCTTGGTCGCCTTCATGGCGAGCGGCCCCAGCTCGTGCAGGCCCATGTTCATCTCGTCGGCGATGTAGCCGAGGTACCGGCCGCAGCCGGCGGCGCAGCGGTCGTTCATCTGGAACGATTCGACGATGCCGTGCGGGTCCACCTGGATCGCCTTGGTGTCCTGGCCACCGATGTCGAGCACGGTCGCGGTGTGCGGATACATCACGTGCGCGCCCAGGCCGTGGCACAGGATCTCGGAGCGGATATGTTCCTTCGAGAACGGCAGCCGAGCGCGGCCATATCCCGTTCCTATGACGTAGCTCTCCTCCATCGGGATGTCGAGCACGCCCTGGATCGGCTGGCGGATGGCGTCGCCGCGCCGCGCGGTGTCGGGCAGCGCCTTGAAGGTGCGGCCGAGCGCCGCCAGCAGGTGCGGCTTGATCGATTCGAGATACACGCGGTTCTCGACCTCGATGATCGAGCGGTCGAAGACGTTGAGCAGCATGTCGTAACGCAGCCCGGCGTCCTTGGCCACGCCCTCGGCGATCGCCATGTAGCCGCCACCTGCGATGTCGCGGAAGAAGTCGCTCTTCCTTTTCGAGCCCGGCGCGAACAACTCGGGCGCTCCAAGCTTGAGGCGCCGGAACACCTCCTCCAGGGCGGTGCGCACCGCCTTCTCGGCATCGCCGAAGCGCGCGCTCGCCAGGTTGCGATGGCATACCTGCTCGAGGTCCGCGAGCTGCTCGAGGAACTGCTCCAGACGGAAGTCGCGCTCGAGCTGCGCGATGAACGTTTCCAGCCCGCCAGTCAGTGCGCCGCTTTTGGAGAGCGCATCCCGAAACAGCAGAAAGCGCCCGCTCACCAGCGCCTCCTGCTTGGCGACTGCGGCGGCGGTGTCGTAGTTAGAGCGCGAGTTGGTGATGCCGCGCCCGAGCACGCGCCGGTTCTCGTCGATCACCACGCTCTTGGTGGTGGTCGAGCCCAAGTCGATGCCGACGAAGCATTTCATGTCAGTGCACCCCCGCGGCGCGCTTCTGCTTGATCATCTGGAAATAGCTCTCCAGGCGGTTCTTGATGTTGGCCGCCGAGAAGTAGCGCGGGTCCACCAGGTCGGACTCGATGAACGCCGCCGGCTTGCCGGTGCGCTTCTCCACCTCGCGCAGGATCAGCAGCTGCCCGGCGGAGAAGCTGTTGCAGCTCTTGATCGAGTTGATCAGCAGGCCGTCGGCCTGGTATTCGTCGATGTACTTGCAGATCATGTCGATGCGCTGCGGGAAATTCAAGTTCGTGTAGCAGCCCAGGCAGTACTCGGCGAGCGACTCGAGCGGCCGCTCGGCGTCGTGGCGGAAGCCGAAGTCGTACACCCCGCCCACCTTGGAGTAGGTCGAGGCGACGATCACCGCGCCCTCGTCGTAGAACATCTTCCAGAAGTCGCGGAAGCTGGTCCAGTTGGGCGGCCCTTCCACCACCAGGCGGTACTTCTCCTCGGTGAGCTCGCCCTCGGGCGTCACCGGGCCTTTCTTGTCGCGGATGCGGGTTTCGATCTCGCTCCACAGCGTTTGGTAGAAGCGCGTCGCCTCCGGCGTGCCGCGGAACGCGGTGAAGATCGGCCCGATGTAGTACACCGCGCCGAAGTAGCCGTCGATCGGGCTGGGCCGGTTCTTGGCCGACTGCAGCACCCGCACCAGGTTCTCCTCGGCCTTGACCGATTCGCGCATGTTCTGGCGCAGCCGGTCGATATCGAACTTGACGCCTGAGACCTTCTCCAGCGTCGGGATCACCTTGTCCTTCAACTGCTTCACCACGTAGTCGCGCATCGCCGGCGACACCTTGCCGTCGCCCTGGTAGGGCACGTGCAGCATCACGGTCTCGCAGTTGTACTTCTGCCGGATGAGCTCGAACCACTTCATGAAGGTGAAGCACCCGGTGTAGGAAAGCAGCAGCACGTCCGGGCGCGGCAGCTTCTCGCCGGTCGGCCCGATCTCGCCCTGCAGCATCATGCCGAGGTCGGCCTTGACGTAGGTGCAGACGTCCTCCGAATGGCCGTCGCGCTCGGCGTCCATGATCATCTTGCCGGACTTCTTGCGCAGGCCGTTTTGCAGCGCGTTGGTCTCGGGCAGGCTGCGCGCGAAGTTGAAGCACATCAGCAGTTCGTTCAGGTTCCCCGGCACGAAGGTCGCCGAGACCTTGTTGCCGGTCTCGTGCGCGGTGGCGAGCTCGTGGTAGTTGCGGTTGATCATCTCCTTCTGCAACCACATCGAGTCCTCTTTCTGGACGTTCTGCGGCTTCTTGGCGCTTTGCGGGGCCTGCATCGGTGCGGGGGTGCTCATACGGCGTCTCCTAGGCTGCGGTCCACAACTTGATCGAATCGGCGAAAGTGCCGGCCTGCTCGCGGATCGGGGCCATCTGGCCGGTGTTCTCCGCGTACTTGAATGCGGTGTAGGGAATCTTTTGTTTCTTGAGCACTTCCTGCAGCATCGGGCGCTCGAGCAGCGCCGGGTCGCAGAACGAGGGCGCGGCGAAGATCACGCCCTCGGCGCCACGGCTCTTCACCTGGTGCAGCAGGAACTTGCCCTTGTCTTCCTTCTTGTCGTCGTACTTGGACGAACTCTGCGCCGAGCGGTGCAGGAACGCCTTGGACAGCTCCTCGAGCGGCTTGCCGTTCGCCGGCACTTCGTCCAGCAGCCAGCGCAGGCCGAGCATGAACTCGTCGTCCACCACGTAGCAGCCCGACATTTCGATCGACTTGATGAGACTCAACGGCGGCTGCTCGCAGAACGAGCCTGTCATCACCACGCGCGCGTTGTCACGCTGCGGGCGCTTCTCCTTGTCGGTTGCCGCCAGGTACTGCCGGATGAGCGCGGTGTGCGCTTCGGGCGGCAGCACGCAGCCGGCGCGCAGCACCAGGTACACCTCGGAGGTGGGCGCCTGCCAGGGCTTTTGCGCGCGGTAGGCGTAGAGCTCGCGCACCGCCTTGCGGTTGTCGTTGTACACCGCGATCGAGGCGTTCAGCTCGGCGTCCGTGATCGGCTTGCCGCGCAGCCTGGCGAGGTCCTCGCGCAGGTGCTGCATTTCGCTGATGTAAAACTCGCCGCCGATCGCGTCGTCGTAGTTCTGCGGCACGTCTACGTAGCGCACGTACTTGTCCTTGAACATGATCTGCCACATGCCCGAGAGGTTGCGGATGACGTCGCACACCGAGGGAAACAGCATGCCGTCGAGGCAGTCCAGGCGCCCGTTCAGGCCGAGCTCCACGGTAGAGCGCGGGATACGGCAGATGTAGCTCTGGTAGTAGGCGTCGCCCTGGATCACCTCGATCTGGTCGCCGCCGCCGAAAATTCCCACCGGCAGCATGCCGGCGGCGTGGATGATCTCCTGCGGCACGTACACCGGCATGTAGCCGATCGCCTTGCGCCCCGGGGCGGCCGCCTTCCATTCCTTGACGGCGTTGAAATGCAGGTCCTCGAACAGCTGCTCGCAGCGCTCGACGATTGGCTTGGCGCTCATCGGTTCTCCCACTTTGCGGTGCGTTTGCCTAGAAACGCGTTCAGCCCCTCGGCGGCGTCGTGCGTCTTCATCAGTCCATCCAGGTAAAGCCGTTCCACCTCGGCGAGGCGCTCGCGCGCCTGCGCCGCGTGCGCGCCGCGCGCTGCGCGCAGCGCGTAGCCGAGCGAGCTCGCGCTGTGCGGCGCAAGCTCGCGCTCGAAGTACGCCAGCGCCGAAGCCGGCGGATCGTCGGACAGCGTGTTCACCAGGCCCCAGGCGTGCGCGGTCGCAGCGTCGATCGAGCGGCCCGAGAGCAGCAGGTCCTCGGCGCGCGCTTGGCCGATGCGCGGCGCGAGCAGCACCGAGGCGGCGGGCGCGAACACCGCGAGCTTGATCTCGGGCTGGCCGAAGTGCGCATCGGGCGCAGCGAACAAGAGGCTCCCGGCGCAGGCTAGCTCGAGCCCGCCGCCAAGGCATTGGCCACGCGCCGCGACCAGGATCGGGCGCGGCCAGAGCAGCATGCGCAGGAGCAGGGCGTGAAACGACGCCAGCATCGCGGCGCAGCGCTCAGGCAGGTGCTCCTCGACGCTGGCGCCGAAGGAAAAGTGCGGTCCCTCGTGATCGATCAGCGCGGCGACCAGGCCGGCGTTGTGCGTGTGCGCGGTTAACGCGGCGTCGAGCGCCGCGATCATCGGCGCATCGAGCACGTTCGCCTTGGGCCGAGCGAGGCGCAGCCTGAGGAGCCTGCCCTCGCGCTCCAGCCAGACCTTGAGCGGTGTCTCGCTCATGGGAGCAGGGGGGCCGGGCCCCTTCCGGTAGATGCGCTCGGAGCCTTCCCGGCCCCCCCGCACCCCCCGAACTCGCTCGACACGCGCTGTCTCATCCGCGTTTCGCTTTCGGCTGAATCGAGTCGTGCAGCGGCCCGACCCAGCTCTCGCCGGCGGCGAGCTTCTGGCGCAGCAGCACGAAATCGATCTCGCGGTCGTCCTTGGGGCCGTCGTTGAAAGCGGTGAAGCCGGCGCGCGCCTCGGTCATCATGTTGAGCGCCAGCCAGGCGCGCGAGTCCTCCTTGTTGCGGTTCCAGGCCTCGAGCTTGGGTTTGCGCAGCTCCTCCAGCGTCTTGGTGGTGCAGTCCGGGAAGGTGAGCAGGATCTTGGAGCACAGCTCCTCGACCTTGGCGTCGAGCATCGACAGGTCCACGGCGCCACGCGCGAGCAGCGCCTTGCCGGCCTTGAGCGCATCGCCCGTCTTCGGCTTGCCGAAGGCGAGCCGCCCGTAGTCGTCGAACACGCGCTGCGTCTCCACCATCGGGTTGGCGACGAACTTGCCGTCGACCTTCAACGCCGGCGTGATGTCGGTGAGCATGCCCATGTAGTAGGCCTCGTGCGCCGAGAACGGCTCGCACAGCACGCAGGCCGCCATGGCGCGCTCGGCGCCGATCACCGGCGGCAGGAAGTCTGTGGCACCGCCGATGGGCGCCGAACCGTGCTTGGGGCCGGCCTGGCCAAAGCGCGCCAGGTCCTGCGCCACCGAGAAGTCGCACGCCATGCCGATCTCCTGCCCGCCGCCGATGCGCATGCCATTGACGCGGCAGATCACCGGCTTGTCGCAGGCGAGGATGGCGCTCACCATGTCGTTGAACAGGCGCATGTACTGGCGGTACTCCTGCGGCTGGCCGGCGTAGTACTCGGCGTACTCCTTGGTGTTGCCGCCGGTGCAGAAGGCCTTGTCGCCAGTGCCGGTGAACACCACGCAGCTGACGTCGCGCGCGTTCGACACTGCGCGGAAGGCGAGGGTCAGGCCCTTCACCATCTCGGTGTTGTAGGAGTTGTACTGGCCCTGGTTGTCGAGCCAGATCCAGGCGTTGTACAGGCCCGCGGCGCTGCCGCCGCTGGGAGTCCTGGCGGGGCGCTTCTCCAGCTTCACCCCCGGCACCACGATTTCGGCGAGGTCGTGGTTCCTGAGCGGCACGCAGGCGGCCTGGTTCATGGCGTCCTCCCGGCTTGCGCCAAGGGCGCTTTCCGGCTTAAATACGCATTCAAGTACTGTTTTACCATTTTAGGCCCCTGTGAACGCTGCGACCGACCGTTATCGTACCCGGCATGCTGCTTGAATATCACGCGCCAAAGCGCGCGCTTTTGATCTGGCTCAAAGGCGCCGGGGCCGCGCCGGGCGACAAATAGCGCGCCGACGAATCTCTGCCCTGATCGCCCCCGCAAACATGCCCTCGCTCCCCTCCCCTGCCGCCGCCAGCGTTTCGGTGGCGCTCGCCGGCAGCGGTGGCGCCGGCGTCATGACCGCCGGCAACATGCTGCTCGAGGCCATCGCCCAGGCCGGCTATTACGGCCTCATGACGCGCACCAGCGGCGCGCAGATCCGCGGCGGCGAGGCGGCGGCCATGGTGCGCGCCTCGAGCTTCGCCTCCGACGGGCAGGACGACCGCTTCCAAGTGCTTGCCGCGATCGATTGGGGCAACGTGTCGCGCTTCGCCGCCGAAATCCCGCTCGGCGCGGACAGCCTGCTGATCGGCGACCCGGCGCAGGGCGAGCCGCCGCCGCAGATCGCGCAATCGGGCGCGCGCTACTGCGCGGTGCCGTTCAAGCAGCTTGCCAAAACCATTCCCGGGGGCTGGCCGAACATGATTGCGCTCGGCGTGCTGGGCGGTTTGATCGGCCTGCCTGAGGAGTCGCTCCAGGGCGCGATCCGCAAGGCGCACCGCAAGGGCGCCGAATCGCTCGGCGCCGATTTGGCGGCGATGCGGCTCGGCATGCAGGAAGCGCGCAAGCTCGGCGCGGGCTTCCCCCTCGCCGCGCCGGCGCAGGCGGCCAAGCGCGGTCAGCGCTGGCTCATCACCGGCAACCAGGCAGCCGGCTACGGCGCAGTCAAGGGCGGCGTGCGCTTCGTAGCCGCCTACCCGATCACGCCCGCGACCGAGCTGCTTGAATGGCTGTCGCCCGCTCTCGCCAAGGTCGGCGGCACGCTGGTGCAGGCCGAGGATGAACTTGCTTCGATCAACATGATCCTCGGCGCCTCGTACGGCGGCGTGCCTTCGCTCACCGCGACCTCGGGCCCGGGGCTGTCGCTGATGACCGAGTCGCTCGGCCTCGGCGTCGCCGCCGAGCTTCCGGTGGTGGTGGTGGACGTGATGCGCGGTGGGCCCTCTACCGGGATTCCCACGAAGAGCGAGCAGAGCGATCTCAACCTGGCGCTCTACGGGCTGCACGGCGATGCGCCGCACCTGGTGCTGGCGCCCAACTCGGTGGCCGATTGCCTCACCACCACGCAGTGGGCGGTGCACCTCGCGGAGAAGCTGCAATGCCCGGCGCTGGTGCTCGCAGACCAGTACTTCGGCCAGGCGCGCGCCATCGTGGAGCGGCCGGACGATCTCGAGCTGCAGGCCGATCGCAGCCGCGCGCCCGCCAATGCGCCCGAATACAAGCGCTACGCGCTCACCGATTCCGGCGTCTCGCCGATGGCGATCCCCGGCGCGGCGGGCATCACCTACACCGCCGACGGCCTGGCGCACAACGAGCGCGGCACGCCCTCGTCGCAGGCGAGCGACCACGAGGCGCAGTTGGACAAACGCGCGCGCAAGCTCGACATCGATTACGGCACCCTATGGGCCGACGTCGAGGGCGAGGGCGACACCGCGGTGCTCACCTGGGGCTCGTGCACCGGGCCGGCGCGCGAGGCGCTCGCGCGCGCGCGCGCCGAGGGCATCGCGGCGCGGCTGGTGTCTCTGCGGCTGCTCGCACCCGCGCAGCCGGAGAAGCTCGCGCAGGCGCTCGCCGGCGTGAAGCGCGTGCTGGTGGTGGAGCAAAGCCACAGCGGACAGTTCGCGCGCTACCTGCGCGCCGAGCACGACGTGCCGGGCGAGATCGCGCACCTGCGGCGCCCCGGGCCGCTGCCGATCCGGCCCGACGAGATCCACCGCAAGCTGGGCGAATGGGACCGCGCATGACCTCATCCACCGCAGCCGCCGCAGCCAGCGCGACGCAAGCCGCGCAGATTTTCAAGTCCGCCACCAAGCCGGTCTGGTGCCCGGGGTGCGGCGACTACAGCGTGCTCGCCTCGATCACCAAGGCGCTGGCGATGCTCGAGCTCGCGCCTGAGAACGTGGCCGTGGTTTCGGGCATCGGCTGCTCCTCGCGCATTCCCGCCTACACCAGCTGCTACGGCTTTCACGGCGTGCACGGGCGCGCGCTCGCCGCCGGCACCGGGCTGAAGGTGGCGCGCCCCGAGCTCACGGTGCTGGTCACCGGCGGCGACGGCGACGGCTACTCGATCGGCGGCAACCACTTCCTGCACGCCTGCCGCAGGAATGTGGATCTCACCTACATCGTGATGGACAACCACGTCTACGGCATGACCAAGGGCCAGCCCTCGCCCACCACCGAGCCGGACTGGAAATCCAAGCTCTCGCCTGGCGGCACCGGGTTGCGCGAATTCCATCCGCTGGTGGTGGCGCTCGCCTCGGGCGCGAATTTCATCGCGCGCGCCTTCTCCGGCGATCCCGGCGGAACCGCTAACGTGATCGCCGAGGCGATCCGCACGCCGGGCTTCTCGTTCGTAGAGGTGCTCTCGCCGTGCGTCACCTTCCGCCCCGAGCAGCGCGCCTGGAAGGATCGCGTGCACCCCGCCCCGGTCGCGGCCACCAGCGACCCGTCGGTCGCCGCGCGCCGCATCCTGACCGACGACGGCTTCAACATCGGCGTGCTTTACGTCGGCAACCGCACCCCCTACCAGCGCGAGGCGCACGCGCGCAAGCTCGAGACCGCGGAGCTCGAGCGCGAGTTCGCGTTCTGATCCCATGGCCACGAAAAAGAAAACCCCCGCAGCGCGCCCGGTCCAGGGCAACTACGCCGGTTTCATGGTGCGCGCCTACCACATGGAGCTCGATGCCGAGGCACGCTACACCATGCTCGCCGAGCAGATGGAGACGCACAACAACGCCGAGGTGGCGGCGCTGTTCCGCAAGCTCTCGCGCATCGAGGGCAAGCACGCCAAGAAGATCCTCGAGCAGATGAAATGGAAGTCGCTGCCGGCGCTACCGGCGGCGTTCGAGTGGCAGGGCTTCGAGGGTCCGGAATCCATGCCTGCCGACGAGCCGCACTACCTGATGCAGCCCTGGCACGCGTTGAAGCTCGCGCTCGAGTGCGAGCAGCGCGCGCAGCGCTACTTCGAGAGCATCGCCAAAGCGAAGGTGCCGGCGGCGATCCGCGAGGCGGCGCTCGAGATGGCCGAGGACGAGCGCGAGCACGTCCGCCTGATCGAGCAGTGGATCGCCAAGGTGCCCGAGCCCGCGCCGGGCTGGGATCACGATCCCGACCC
>CAYMVA010000139.1:0-22257 GCA_964393745.1 uncultured Enterobacteriaceae bacterium
GGCATGCAAGAGGTCACCGGTTCGATCCCGGTTACCTCCACCAACGACCTGAAGTCCCGACTTCAAGTCCCCATCGTCTAGAGGCCTAGGACATCGCCCTTTCACGGCGCAAACCGGGGTTCGAATCCCCGTGGGGACGCCAGACAAGTCCGACAGATACCGGATTAGCGGCGGACAAGGCCAGCTCCGTGTCTAGCCGATGTCTAGTAAGCCTTGCCGAGAAGGCGTAAATTCCGCGAGTTGAAACGCGACGCATCACCTGCGAGCCTCAATTGAGGCGGGTGACCGCGATTAACTAACGCAAGGGAGGATCTTATGAAAGCGCAATGCCTGAAAAATATTGCAGTTGCAGCGGCCGTGGCCATCACCCTTGTTACTCCCTTCAGCGCGATTGCCGCAGTAGATATGTTTCTCAAACTGGATGGCATAAAAGGTGAATCAGTCGATAAGGTTCATCGGGATGAAATTGATGTTCTTGCCTGGAGTTGGGGTGAGTCAAGCGGTGCCACGCGCATTAGAAGAGGCGCCGTCCCCGCAGCCTGCATACAAGACCTTTCAATTACAAAATATATCGATAAATCCTCGCCTCTTTTGATCATGCATGCGGTTCAAGGAGCCGTTATTCCTGAGGCCGTGTTGACAATGCGAACTGCCGGTCTGGAGTTCCTTGTAATCAGGATGTCTAACGTAATGATCACATCGTATTCAACAGGCGGATCCAGTAGCGAAGACCGGCTGACGGAAAACATAACCCTGCGTTCGGAGCGCATAGTCGGTGAGTATCTGCCCCAGGACGCCAAGGGCGGATCAGCAGGAGCAGCGGTTGTTTGGGACATATCGGGTCAAAATAGTCGTGGCTGTCAGTGACAGAACATATTGCAGCCCTCATACAGAACCCCGCTTCGGCGGGGTTCTTGTTTCGCAAGCCTGCTTGACCGCTTGCAGCCGAGACACCAACTGTTCGAAGGGGGACGCATGCATCGCATGATCCGCGTTTTGCCGTTGTTGACCTTTGCGGGCTGCGCCACCGGCGTGCCGGAGACCGTGCTGCCGGCGCGCATCGCCTATCAGTGCGGCGGCGGCAAGGTGCTGCCGGTCGAGCGCTCGCCGGACGGCCGGCAAGCGCTGGTGCACGTCGAAGGCCGCTCGCTGCTGCTGGCGCGCGCCGACAGCGCGGCGCAGGAAAGCTACAGCAATGGCGAGTTTTCCCTCTACCTGGACGGAGAGCGCGCGATGCTGGAATCGACCGGGCGCGTGCTGTTCGGGCCGTGCGTGTCGCCAGTGCCGCTGCCGTCCATGGACCGGCGACGGTAACGCTTTGCTCGTGAGGGGAAATTCGTGATTCGCACACTTGCCGCAATCGCCGCCGCTTTCATCACTTGCGCCGCGCAAGCGCAGGGCTATCCATCGAAATCGGTTCGTTTGGTGGTCGGCTTCCCGCCAGGCGGCGGGCTCGACTTCACCGCGCGGCTGCTCGCGCCGCACCTGCAGGAAGGGCTCGGGCAGACGATCGTGGTCGAGAACAAGCCCGGTGCGGCGGGCGTGCAGGCGGCGCGCGAGGTCGCCAAGGCGGCGCCCGACGGCTACACGCTGCTGGTGGCGAACATCGGGCCGTTCGCGCTCGCGCCCAACATGATGGCGCAACGGCCCTACGACCCGGTGGCGGATTTCACCGCCGTTGGGCAGGTGATCGCGACCTATTTCGTGGTGGTGACGCCGGCGACGCTGCCGCCGAACACGATGAAGGAATTCATCGACTGGGCGCGCGCCAACGAGGGCAAGGTCAACTTTGCCTCCGGCGGCAACGGCTCGATCACGCACTTGAACGGCGAGCTGCTCAACCAGGTCGCCGGCACCCGCATGACGCACGTGCCGTACAAGGGCACGGCGCCCGCGGTGGCCGACCTGATTGCGGGGCAGACCCATATCCTCATCGACATCATGTCGGTGCTCACGCCGCAGGTGAAAGGCGGCAAGCTCAAGGCGCTCGCGGTGGCGAGCCCGGCGCGCGATCCCGATCTGCCGAACGTGCCGACGCTGCGCGAGGCGGGCTACCCGCAGCTCGAGACCTCGGGTTGGCAGGGAATCGTGGGGCCGGCGGGCATGCCGAAGGATGTGGTGGCGCGGCTCGCGGCTGAGCTGAAGAAAGCGCTCGCCAAGCCCGAGATGCGCGAGCGCTTCGCCAAGGCGGGCACGCCAGTTGTCGAGCGCAGTCCGGAGGAGTTCGCGGCGTTCATCAAATCCGAGAACGAGCGCTGGCTGCCCCTCATCCGGGCCTCGGGCGCCAAAATCGAGTAACGCTTGAAGCGCGCAATCGCGTTCGCCGCCGTGGCGCTCGCGCTCGCGGCATCGGGCGTCCAAGCGCAGACGGTCTGGCGCGGCAACTTCCTCGCCGGCAAGCAGGGCCTTCAGATGAGCCCCTGCCGCAGCGGCGAGCGCCTCGCGGTGGAGGACCGCACCCCCGGGCGCGAGCTCGAAGCCCTTTACAAGGAGCTCGCGCAACGCCCGGGGCGCGCGATCTTCATCGAGATAGGCGGCACGCGGGATAAATCCAAGCTGATCGCCGAGCGCTTGCGCCGTGCGCATGCCGAAGGACCGGGCTGCCGCGAAGATTTGCAGGAGATCCGCCTGCGTGCGCTCGGCTCGGAGCCTTTCTGGAGCCTGGAAGTGCGCGCCGACGCGGTGCTCCTGCGCCGTCTGGGCGCTCAGCAGCCGATGCGCTTCCCGCCCGGCACGTTCGAGCGGCGCGGCGACGAGTTCGTCTACGAGGGTGCGAGCGAGAATTCGGTGCTGCGCGTCGCGATTCGCGAGTCACGCTGTCGCGACGTCATGAGCGGCGCTTTTTTCACGCTCGGCGTGCAATTGGAACTAGACGGCAAGCAGCTATCGGGCTGCGCTTACTGGGGAGACCTCGGCGTGCGCTGAGCAGCGCTGCCTCGATCAATCCTTGCGCTTCGCCTTGCGCTCGCGCTTGAAAGCCTCGATGCGGCGACGCGGCTCGCCCGACTCGTAGCTGCGCGCGAATTCGTCGATGCTGGCGCGCACCGCGGCATCGAGCGGCGCCTCTTCCCACAGCGCGCACAGGCGCTTCTGCGCGCGCATCGCCTCGGCGCCGCCGGCGAGCACGCCGTCGAGCGCGGCATTGACCGCCGCATCAAGCCGCGCCGCTGGCACGATGCGCTCGACCAATCCCCAGGCGAGCGCTTCCTGCGCGCCGATGGTTTCGCCGGTCATCACCAGCCAGCGGGCGCGCCCGGTGCCGACCAGGCGCGTGAGCAGCGCCGCCTCGACCACCGAGGGAATGCCGAGCCGCACTTCGGGCATGCCGAACATCGCCCCATCGGTGGCGACTCGCAGGTCGCACGCCGCCGCGATCTCGAGCCCGGCACCGAGGCAGTAGCCGTTCACGCGCGCGATCACCGGCACCGGGCAGTCGCGCATCGCCGCGCAGGCATCGTGCACCAGGCCGATGAAATCGCGCGCCGCGGGCGGGTCGAGCGCGGCGAGGTCGTCCAGATTGGCGCCGCCGACAAAAGCCTTGTCGCCGGCGCCGGTGAGCACGACCGCGCGCAGCTCGCCATGCCGCTCGACGCCGCGCATCGCCTCGACCAATGCCGTGAGCGAGGCGCGGTTGAGACTATTGAGCTTGCCCGGATTGTTGACGGTGATGCGCGCGACCATTCCGCCGGGGCGCGTCTCGAGCTCTACTGCGATGGCGGCGGTATTAGTCATCGCGCCGCTAGTTGGAAGAGTGCCCGAAACAAGCGCTCAGGCCGCGGCGCGGGCGCGGCCGAGCAGCCCGTCGACCAGCGCTTCGAGCTTGCGCGCATCGGCGTCGAAGCGGCGGATGCCGTCGGCGAGCTTATCCACCGCCATCGCGTCCTGGTTGTGCAGCCAGCGGTAGGCCTTCTCATCGAGCGCCACCCGTTCCAGCGGCTGCGCACGCGCGGCCTCGGCAGAAAGCCGCCGCGGCAGCTCGCCTTTGGCTGCGGCGAGTTTTTCCAGCAAGTCGGGCGCGATGGTCAGCAGGTCGCAGCCGGCGAGGGCGACGATCTGGCCGGGCTTGCGGAAGCTCGCGCCCATCACCTGCGTCGCGTAGCCGAACTTCTTGTAGTAGTTGTAGATCCGGATCACAGACGCGACCCCGGGATCCTCCTCGAGCGGGATGTCTTCCACCTTGCGCGCCTGCTTGTGCCAGTCGTAGATGCGTCCCACGAACGGCGAGATCAGCGTCACCCCCGCCTCGGCGCAGGCCACCGCCTGCGCGAACGAGAATAGCAGCGTCAGGTTGCAATGGATGCCCTCGCGCTCCAGGCGCTCGGCGGCGCGAATGCCTTCCCAGGTGCTCGCCACCTTGATGAGCACCCGGTTGCGCGCCACGCCAGCCTCTTGGTAGAGCTCGATCAGTCGCCGCGCCTTGGCGAGGGTGCCCTCGGTGTCGAACGACAGGCTCGCGTCCACCTCGGTGGAGACGCGCCCGGCGATGTGCTTCAGGATCTCGCGCCCGAAGTTGACGAACAGGCGCTCCATGGCGGCCTCGAGCTTGCCATGCGCCCGAGCCAGCGCATCGTCCACCAAGTGCCGGTAGCGCGCGTCCTGCGCGGCCGCGAGCAGCAACGACGGATTGGTGGTGGCGTCCTGGGGTTTCCAGCGCGCCACGGCGTCGATGTCGCCGGTATCGGCGACGATCGTCGAGTGGCGCTGGAGGGACTCGAGCTGGCTCGCCATGGGCCTAGGGAAGCTCTGAACAAGTTGCGCGGGTGCGCGTTGCGGCCGGAACGCGGCGCATGCTAGGCGCGAGGCCGCAGCGATATGTCGATATCGCAAGGTCGAGCAACAACGCAGGCGCCCGTGTCATCGCGCTATCGTACCTCGGAGATCGCGACTTCCGGCCGCAACCCGAGGGCGGCGAGGGCCTCTGCCTTGCACCTCGGTGGCACGGCCTCGCCGCCAAAAGGGACGGGGCGAGTTTTCGCGCAGGGCATCGCCATCGGCCGCCTTGTGGACGTCAAGTACACGGCGGCGTCCGCTGGCTCGCCCTGCACGAAAATCGCCACTGTCGCGCACGCGGAACTTGCTCAGAGCTTCCCTAAGCATACGGGCCTGTACCATGAGCTATCAACCGGGGGCGCTGAGGGCCAAAGTGTAAAGTCACGCTTTACACTTGTTTAACCTACGCCCGCCGGGGTCTTTCCGGGCCTGGATGTGATGTAAGCCCTACGTAAGCCGTCGTCCCTAGCGTTTTGATATACAAGGCTTTCCCCGGTTCGCGGGGCAGAGTAAACTATTTAGTTAATTAGACGTTGAGATTGAGAATTCAAGGGCCTTCTCAGGAGACGGGGAGTTGCAGCCGACCGACATCAAGAATCCCGACTACTTCCACAAAGTCGTTGATTGCCAGTGGGCGTGCCCGGCCCACACTCCCGTTCCCGAGTACATCCGGTTGATCGCAGCAGGGCGTTATGGCGACGCCTACCTGGTCAACTGGGAATCGAACGTCTTCCCCGGAATCCTCGGCCGCACCTGCGACCGTCCGTGCGAGCCAGCCTGCCGCCGCGGCCGCGTGGAAGAAGAAAACGCTCCCAAGCCCGAGCCGGTGGCGATCTGCCGCCTGAAGCGTGTCGCGGCCGACTTGAAGGAGGACATCCGGCCGCGGTTGCCCAAGCCGGCGGCGCGCAAGAACGGCAAACGCATCGCCTGCATCGGCGCGGGACCGGCCTCGCTCACGGTGGCGCGCGACCTGGCGCCGCTCGGCTACGAGGTCACGGTGTTCGATCAGGATCCCCGCGCCGGCGGCATGATCTGGTCGCAGATCCCGCGCTTCCGGCTGCCGCTCGAGGTGATCGACGAGGAAGTGGGCTACGTCCTCGACCTCGGGGTCACGTTCAAAGGCGGCAGCCGCATCGACAGCATGAAGAAGCTGCTCGGCGAGGGCTACGACGCGATCTTCGTAGGCACCGGCGCGCCGCGCGGCCGCGACCTCGACATCCCGGGACGCAAGGAAGCCGCAGCCAACATCCGCATCGGCATCGACTGGCTGTCCTCGGTCTCGTTCGGCCACACCACGAAAATCGGCAAGCGCGTGATCGTGCTCGGCGGCGGCAACACGGCGATGGACTGCTGCCGCACCTCGAGGCGCATTGGCGGTGACGACGTCAAGGTGATCGTGCGCTCGGGCTTCGAGGAGATGAAGGCGAGCCCCTGGGAAAAGGAGGATGCGCAGCACGAGGGCATCCCGATTCTCAACTACCTGGTGCCGAAGGAATTCACTCTGCGCGGCGGAAAGCTCTCGGGAATGGCATTCGAGAAGGTGAAGGCGGTGTACGACGACAAGGGCCGCAGGAACCTGGTGCCCACCGGCGAGCCCGACCAGCATTTCGAGTGCGACGACGTGCTGGTAGCGGTCGGGCAGGAGAACTCCTTTCCGTGGATCGAGCGCGACAGCGGCGTCGAATTCGACAAGTCGGGCCTGCCGGTGCTCGACAAGGCGACCTTCCAGTCCAGCGTGAAGCACGTGTTCTTCGGCGGCGACTCCGCCTTCGGCCCGAAGAACATCATCTGGGCGGTGGCGCACGGCCACGACGCCGCGATCTCCATCGACAAGCTGCTCAACGGCGAGAACGTCGCCGAGCGCCCAGCGGCGCACCTCAATCTGATGTCGCAGAAGATGGGCATTCACGAGTGGAGCTACGACAACGAAATCGTGAACGACACCCGCTTCAAGGTGCCTTGGGCGGACGTCAAGGCGACGCTGAAGAACGTGAAAATGGAGGTCGAGCTCGGGTTCGACGCCGCCACCGCCTGGAAGGAAGCGCAGCGCTGTTTGAATTGCGATGTGCAAACGGTGTTCACCGCCAAGGCGTGCATCGAGTGCGACGCCTGCGTCGACATCTGCCCGATGGACTGCATCAGCTTCACGCAGGACGGCGACGAGAAAGATCTGCGCGCCCGCCTGAGCGCCCCGGCGCTCAACCTGACGCAGGACCTCTACGTGCAGGGCGGCCTGAAGACCGGCCGCGTGATGGTCAAGGACGAAGACGTGTGCCTGCACTGCAGCCTGTGCGCCGAGCGCTGCCCGACCGGCGCCTGGGACATGCAGAAATTCCTGCTCGAGATGGCGACTGCCGGCCCGGCCTGCCGCCCGCCGCTGAAGCAAAGGAAGGCAGCGTGAGCGCGGTGAAACGCATCGAAGCGGTCAACGATTTCGTGGTCAAGTTCGCCAACGTCAACGGCTCGGGCTCAGCCTCCGCCAACGAGCTGTTCGCCAAGTCGTTCCTGCGCATGGGCATCCCGGTGTCGCCGCGCAACATCTTCCCCTCCAACATCCAGGGCCTGCCGACCTGGTACGAGGTGAGGGTGACGGAAAAGGGCTGGCTGGGGCGCCGCGGCGGCGTCGACCTGATGGTGGCGATGAACCCGCAGACCTGGGACGGCGACCTGAAGGAGATCGAGCCCGGCGGCTATCTGTTCTACGACAACACCAAGCCGCTGCCGAAATCGAAGTTCCGCGACGACATCCACGTCATCGGGCTGCCGCTCACGGAAATCAGCAACGCCACTTACAGCGACGCGCGCGAGCGCCAGCTGTTCAAGAACATCATCTACGTCGGCGCGCTGGCGGCGCTCATGGACATCGAGCCCGGCGTCATCGCCGAGCTGATCGGCGAGCAGTACAAGGGCAAGGAGAAGCTCCTCAAGCCCAACCTGAACGCGCTGCAGCTGGGCCTCAACTACGCGCGCGAGCACCTCAAGGACGCGCTCGGCTTGAAGGCGAAGCGCACCGACGCGGTCGGCGACAAGATCTTCATCGAGGGCAACGCCGCGGCCGCGCTTGGCTGCGTCTACGGCGGCGCCAGCGTGTGTGCGTGGTACCCGATCACGCCGTCGTCGTCGCTCGCCGAGGCGTTCGAGCGTTACTGCTCGCGGCTGCGCGTCGACCCGCAAAGCGGCAAGAAGAAATACGCCATCGTGCAGGCCGAGGACGAGCTGGCCTCCATCGGCATCGTCACCGGCGCGGGATGGAACGGGGCGCGCGCCTTCACCGCCACCTCGGGACCCGGCATCTCGCTCATGACCGAGTTCATCGGCCTGGCGTATTTCGCCGAGATCCCGGTGACCATCATCGACGTGCAGCGCGGCGGCCCCTCGACCGGAATGCCGACGCGCACCCAGCAGGCCGATCTGCTTGCCTGCGCCTACGCCTCGCACGGTGACACCAAGCATCCGATGCTGTTCCCCGAGGACCCGCACGAGTGCTTCGAGTTCGCCGCCCAGGCGCTCGACCTCGCCGACCGGTTGCAGACGCCGGTGTTCCTCATGACCGACCTCGACATAGGCATGAACCAGCGCCTCGCGGCCCCGTTCAAGTGGGACGACAGCCGGCGCTTCGACCGCGGCAAGGTGATGAGCCGGGAGGAGCTGGAAGCGGGCAAGGACTTCGGCAGGTACCTGGACGTCGACGGCGACGGCATCCCGTACCGGACCTATCCCGGCACCCACCCCAAGCGCGGCGCCTATTTCACGCGCGGCACCACCAAGAACGCCTACGCCTCCTACTCCGAGGCCGGCCCGGACTATGTCTATAACGTGCAGCGGCTGCTGAAGAAGTTCGAGACCGCGAAGCAGCTCATGCCCAAGCCCGTGCTAACGGCTTCCAAGGTCCCGGCGCGCTTCGCCTGCATCTACTACGGCTCGACCAGCCCGGCGATGCACGAGGCGCTCGAGACGCTCGCCGAGCGCGGCATCTTCGTCAACGCGCTGCGCGTGCGGGGTTTCCCCTTCCAGGACGAGATTTTCGATTTCGTGGCCTCGCACAGCAAGGTGTTCGTGGTCGAGCAGAACCGCGACGCGCAGATGAAGACGCTGCTGGTTAACGACGCCGGCATCAATCCTGCGTCGCTCATCTCGGTGCTGCACTACGACGGCACGCCGATCACCGCGCGCTTCATCACGCAGGAGATCGCGCAGATCGTCGCCGCGCTCAACGTGCGACCGATCAAGAAGGACAAGGCAGCGTGAGGATCCAGGATTCAGGATTCAGGATTCAGAGATGACATATGTAGCGAAGCCGAAGCTGCACCACCCGACCCTGCAGAAGAACAAGGTCGGCTACACGCGGCGCGACTACGAGGGCAGGGTCTCGACGCTGTGCGCGGGCTGCGGCCACGATTCGATCTCGGCAGCCCTGATCCAGGCGTTCTGGGAGCTCGACGTGCAGCCGCACCGCGTCGCCAAGCTTTCCGGCATCGGCTGCAGCTCCAAGACCCCGGATTATTTCCTCGGCAATTCGCACGGCTTCAACACCGTGCACGGCCGCATGCCCTCGGTGCTCACCGGCGCCAACCTCGCCAACCGCGACCTGATCTACCTCGGCGTCTCGGGCGACGGCGACTCGGCCTCGATCGGCCTGGGGCAGTTCGCGCACGTCATGCGCCGCGGCGTCAACATGCTCTACATCCTGGAGAACAACGGCGTCTACGGCCTCACCAAGGGCCAGTTCTCCGCCACCGCCGACGCCGGCTCCAAGGCGAAGCGCGGCAACGTGAACACAGACGCGCCGGTCGACACGGTGTCGCTCGCGCTGCTCATGGGCGCGACCTTCGTCGCGCGCTCCTTCTCCGGCGACAAGGCGCAGCTGGTGCCGCTGGTGAAGGCGGGGCTGGCGCACGAAGGCGCCGCTTTCATCGACGTCATCAGCCCCTGCGTCGCGTTCAACAACCACCCGGGCTCGACCAAGAGCTACGACTACGTGCGCGAGCACAACGAATCGGTCAACCGGCTCGATTTCTGGCCCTCGCGCGATGCCATCAACGTGGACTACCGCGAAGGCGAAGTGATCGAAGTGCCGCAGCACGACGGCGCGATCATCAAGCTGCGCAAGACCGACCCCGAGTACGACCCCACCGACCGCATCCGCGCCATGAATCACATCCTGGCGCACGCCGCCAGGGGCGAGGTGGTCACCGGGCTGCTCTACGTGCACCCGGATCCCGAAGACCTGCACGCCCACCTCGGCACGGTGGATGTCCCGTTCAACAACCTGGACGAGAAGGATCTGTGCCCGGGGGCGGGGATGCTCGAGAAAATCAACGCCACGCTGCGCTAGCGCGGTTGCGCCGTGCGCATCTGCGTATTCGGCGCCGGCGCAGTCGGCGGGCACCTCGCCGCAAAGCTCGCCACCGCCGGTCACGAGGTTTCGGTCGTGGCCCGGGGCGCCAATCTCGAAGCGATACGCGCCCGCGGCATCGTGCTGCACGCGGGCGAGCGCAAGATCGCCGCGCGCGTGCGCGCGAGCGACCGGCCGGAGGACCTCGGCGCGCAAGACGCAGTGTTCGTCACCACCAAGGCCACCGCGCTACCCGCGCTCGCTGCGCGCGCGGCGCCGCTCAGCGGGCCGCACACCGTGTTCGCGTTCGTGCAGAACGGCATCCCGTGGTGGTACGCGCAAGGCCTCGCGCCGGCGCGGCCGCGGCCGCCCGACCTGTCGCGCCTGGATCCAGGGAGCGAACTGGCACGCGCTCTTGCGCCCGACAGAGTCGTCGGTGGCGTGGTGTACTCCTCCAACAACCTGGTCGAGCCGGGCGTGATCCACAACTTCACGCCGGGGCAGAACATGCTGGTGCTCGGCGCGCCCGACGACCGTCCCGCGGAGGGCGTGGCGCGGCTGCGTGCCGCGCTCGATGCCGCGGACATGCACTCGCCGCCAACCGCGGATATCCGGGCCTCGGTGTGGCACAAGCTGCTGGCGAACCTCGCCTCGAGCCTGTGCGTGCCGCTCGGCGAGCCGCTGCGCGCGCTGCAGGAGGATCCCGAGCTGCGCGAGATGCGCGAGCGCCTGATGGCAGAAGGCCGCGCCATCGCGCTGGCGCACGGCGTCTCGGTGGAGGGCGCGCCGAAGCGCCCCGCCGGCCCGCCGGTTCCCGCTCTGGCGCAGCACAAGCCCTCGATGCTTCAGGATTACGAGCTCGGGCGGCCGATGGAAGTCGAGGCGATGCTGGTGACGCCGCGGGCCTTCGCACGCGCCGCCGGCTTGCCCACGCCTACGCTGGATGCCGTCGTCGCGATCATCCAGCGCCTGGCGGCGGCGAAGGGGCTGTACGCGCGCTGAGCCGCGCCAGGATTCGCGGTTACTCCCCGCTACCGCCTTCCCCACTGGCGGCCGTTGAACTGGCCGATGCTGACCTCCTCGACGGTCCCAGGTTCGAGACATCGAACATTTACGCTGCGGCTATGGGGATCCGCACGGGGCACATAGAAGGACTTGATGCCGCAAACTGAACAGAACAAGTGCTTCGCGGTGTGCGTATTGAAGGTGTAAGTGGTCAGCGCCTCGCTTCCGGAAAGGAGCTTGAAATCTTCCGCGGAAACGACAAGGTGCAGGTATCCCGACTTGCTGCATATGGAGCAATTGCACTCCAGGACTTGAAGTTTCGCCGGCGCGGTGACCTCAAATCTGACGCGGCCGCAGTGGCAACCCCCGCTGTGTGTAGTCACGTGTTCTCCTGTCGATTAGCGTCCCTGTTGTGGCGCACTGCAGAAGGCGCTCAGCGCCGCAGCTTAAGCGTCGCACACCAACGCTCTGTTACGCGTCAAACCTTTTTCCGCATTCATCGACGATGGCCGAAATAGTCCGATAGTAATGTTCGCAGACCTTGAGAATGTCCTTGTCCGGAAATTCCTCTAGCTGTCTTTCAATGTGCACTTCGGTTGCTGGTACCGAAAAGCGTTTATCTTCAATTTCAATCTCCAGTACGGGATTCTTTGTTGTTCCACTGAGCTTCACAACCTTCCTTCCTTTGGTATTAGCAAGGGACGTCAGGCTTTTTAGCCCGGCATCGTCTAGCTTCACCTCGATGGTAAAAGTTGAATCGGTCTTAAGCGGCTCGATCTTCTCCGCTCTTACACGAACTAGATTTGTACCTTTAAGAAGAGTGGCCTCTTCTGTGGTTGGCTCTTTTCCCTCGTACCACGCCTTCCAGCCGGGCACCTTGCAGTATTCGCTCTTCATGACCCAAATTACGGATCGTGCTGAACTTATATATGCACTCAAGAAAAAATCAAATTTTTTGAGCTTTCCATAGTTTGACCTCAGTTGATCGAGAAAGAACTTCGCCTCCTCGAGCTTCTGTCTGGTTCGGTCGCCCCGCTGTGCCATTGAGGCCTAACGTCCGCAGCCACCGGCGCGCGCCCGCAGGCGCTTGCAAGGCACGGCGCTCGCGCGCGCGTCCGGGTGAGCTGCGCTGTTAAACCGCATGATTATCTTCGGCCGGATCTGTACCCCGAGCGCGAGGCGGTGTGACGCTACTTGATTAGCATGTCGTAGACCATGTTTGCGCTATCCATGCACACGCCGTTCCCACCGCGCGCAGCCACGATCACGAATTCGCAGCGTAGCACTCCTTTCGGTCCGGTCAGGAGTGCGGTAGCTTGGTTCGTGTTGCCGACCATCACACCTGTTCCGAACACTGGCCGCGCGCCGTAGGTAGTCCCGGTGGCAAGTCCGAAGGTCTGTCCGAGAACATAACTGCCGGTGTACGTCTCGCCGCGCAATGTGACCTCCATGTTGCGCGAGCCGTCATTGACGCTGCCGGAGGCCTGCTCTCCACCGCCGCGCGGATAGAGCGTGATCGTGTGCGTACAGCCAGCGAGCAGCAGAATAGTCAGGGCAAGCAGATAACGCATACCAACCTCCCTTTCCTCGCGAGTTTGTCCGAAGGTCGGGCCACTCCCTCTGCCGTAGTAGTCGCAACCGCGGCTAGAACCGCTCCCCATGGTGCCACTAAAGCGAAACGCGCTTTCATGCGGTTTAACGTAAGTTAGACTGACTAAAACGCGGAGTGCATTCCAGCATTCGCAGCGACCTTCCGCTTATCCCAAATAAATCATCCAATTGGCCAATCGTGCGAATGCCGCATGTCTGGATATATGGGATTCAATCTGGATGCGGATTCCACGAGCCTATTCCCAACAGCGAGTTGCTGGAAAGGCTACGCCCATCGCGTGCTGCAGGAAAGTCGGCCTAGCCGTGTGCATGCGACTGACGAAATAAGCTGGGCTGCCTTGGCGAGGGAGCAGCAGAGGAGACGATCGCGCAAAGCAGACTGTTCGCGCCCCGCTCGGCGCCGCCGCCAAGGGGTCCCCATCGTGCCGCGCGGAGCCGGGTCGCGGGCGGAGGGAACAGGCCGAGGATTGTCTGAGGCCAGAGCGGCCGTTGCGTTGGCCGAGTTCCGCAGGCCTCCGACGCTCGCGGCAATGAGGCGAGGGGAAAGAAAATCGGGGACAGACCCGGAAGGCAGGTCTGTCCCCGATTTTCTTCGCGGCGCTGGGGAAGGCGGCGGCGCCGGGCGGCGCGGCGCTACCAGGCCAAAGTGTAAAGTATGACTTTACACTTTTGCCTGTAGCGCCCCCGCTGGCACGCCCTCAGGGCTTGGGCGGCAGGTTGCCGGGATGCCGCTCGGAGGCCGGGTCGATGTAATCCCAGGGCCGCGCGCTCGCGGTCCAGATGTTGGTGCTGATCTTCATGCCGGTGGAGTCGTCGAGCGTTCCCGCACGCACTACGATCATTTCCGGGGTCGCCTCGCGGTAGCTGTAGATCGGCGAGCCGCAGTCGGCGCAGAAATGGCGGAACAGCTTGCGCCCGCTCTGCGCAGTGTCCGTATAGCGCTTCGGCTCGCCTTTCGTCAGCGTGAAGCTCGCGCGCGGCACGCCGGCATTGATGCTGCCGCCGGTACCCGAGGTGCGCTGGCAATGCGTGCAGTGGCAGGCGCGCAGCTCCGAGATCGGGGCGCTGACGGTGTAGCGGATGGCGCCACAGAGGCAGCCACCGGTAATGGGAGTGCTCATGGGTCGGGTCCTTTGCGTAGACAGCAGGGAAGGGTATCAAACAACCGACGGGGCCGGCGGCGCCCGTCTTGCTAAACTCCGGGCCCGGTCTCGCGCAAGGGTACGCAGCATGATTCCCGTATCGGTGGAAGAGATAAAGGAGTTCTGGCATGGTTTCTGCAAGCGCCAGAAAATCGATGCCGCGCTGCGCGCGGCGGGCGACAAGCGCATTGAGGAGGACTCTGAGTTCTGGGCCGACCACACGATGGCGGAACTGCTCAAGGAAATCTCCAGCAAGCGCCCGACCTAGCGCCGCTGCGCCACGTGCTGATCGACCTGCGCTCCGACACCGTGACGCGGCCGTCGCCGGCGATGCGCCGCGCCATGGCCGAGGCCGAAGTCGGCGACGACGTTTTCGGCGACGATCCCAGCGTCAACCGCCTGCAGGCGCGCGCCGCGGAGCTGCTCGGCTTCGAGGCGGCGCTGTTGTTTCCCTCCGGCACGCAGTCGAACCTTTCGGCGCTGATGAGCCATTGCCAGCGCGGCGACGAGGTGATCGTCGGGCTGGAAGCGCACACCTACCGCTCCGAGGCGGGCGGCGGCGCGGTGCTCGGCTCGATTCAGCCGCAGACGGTCGCCAACCGCGCCGACGGCACGCTCGACCTCGCCGAGGTGGAGGCCGCGATCAAGCCCGACGACGCGCATTACGCGCGCACCCGGCTGCTGGCGCTGGAGAACACCATCGCCGGCCGCGCCATCCCGCGCCCCTACCTCGAGCAGGCGCTCGCGTTGGCCGCGCGCCGCGGGCTCGCGACGCACCTCGACGGCGCGCGCATCTTCAACGCAGCGGTAAAGCTCGGCGCGAGCGCGCGCGATCTGTGCGCGGGCTTCAACTCGGTGTCGGTGTGCCTGTCGAAGGGACTGGGCGCGCCCGCGGGCACGGTGCTGCTGGGCGACGCGGCGCTGATCGCGCGCGCCAGGCGCGCACGCAAGATCCTCGGCGGCGCGATGCGCCAGGCGGGGATCCTCGCAGCCGCCGGCCTTTACGCGCTGGAGAACAACGTCGCGCGCCTGGCCGAGGACCACGCCAACGCCGAGCGCCTCGCCGCGGGCCTGGCCGGGATTCCGGGCGTGAGCGTTGCACCCGCGCAGACCAACATGGTGTTCGCCAGTGTGCCGGCGGAACGCGCAGCCGCATTGGTGGCGCACATGAAAAAGAACGGCGTCATCATCCTTCCCGCGGCGCGCCTGCGCCTGGTAACGCACCTCGACGTCGACCGCGCCGGAATCGAGCGCGCGATCGCCGCCTTCCGCTCCTTCTTCGCCGCCTGAGCCGTCAGCCCGAGTCGGGCTGCGCCGCCTCGCGCGGTGGCGCATGGCCGCCGCCGAACTGCGCCCAGGCGATCCCCGCAATCGTGACGCCGGCGCCGGCGATCTTGAGCCAGGTGAAGGTCTCGCCGAGCGTGAGCCACGCCGCCAGCCCCGCGATCGGCGGCATCAGGTACTGCAGCGGCGCGCTGCGCGCGATGCCGCGCACCGCGTTCACCCAGGTCCACACCAGCCAGCCGAGGAAGGCCGATACCACCGCCGCCCAGAACATCGCCGGCCACACGCCCAGCGGCACCCCGGCGAGCGGCAGCGCAGCAAACGAGGGCAGGGTGGCGAGCGCGATCGGCGGCGCGCCGATGAACAGCGTGTAGCAGGTCACTTGGAGCGGCCCGTAGCGCGCCACCAGCGGCTTGATGATCACGGTGTAGACGGAAAATAGCGACGCCGCGAACAGCAGCATCAGGTCCCCGGCGCCCGCGCGCGACAGCCCGGCGGCGAACTTGTCCGAGAGGAACAGCACGATGCCGGCGAAGGCGACCAGCGTGCCCGCCACCTGCCGCGGGCGCAAGCGCTCGGCGCCGAGCGCAGCGAGAATCAGCAGCGTGAACAGGGGCCCGCTGGTCAGCACCAGCGCCGAGGAGAACGCGGTGGAGAGGTTGACGCCCCAGGTGACGATGCTCACGTGAACGGTGTGGCCGATCAGGCCCGCGGCGATGAACCGCGGCCAGTCCTCGCGCCGCGGCCAGGAGCGCGCGATCTGGCGCCGGTAGACCGCCAGCAGCAGCGCCAGGCCGAGTGACGGCATGATGATGAAACGCATGAACAGGAACGGCCCCACGCCGATGACGTCGAGCAGGTACTTGGTGACGCTGAAATTGACGCCCCAGACGACCATGATGGCCAGCGCGGCGGCGAGCGCCCATCGCTGCATCGAAACTGTGTGGGCGGACATCGGCGGGGACATGGCGCCAATCTACAATACCGGGACGTCATGAAACCCGAGACCCCGCACCCGGTTCACGCGCGCGCCGCGGTGCGTGCGCTTGGCGCTTCCCGCATCCGGGAGCTCGTCAACGCCGGCTTCGGCCGCAAGGACATCCTGCCCTTCTGGGTGGGAGAGCCAGACGAGCCGACGCCGGAATTCATCCGCCGCGCCGGCATCGCTTCGATCGAAGCGGGCGAACTGTTCTATTCGCACAACCTCGGCCTGTATTCGCTGCGCGAAGCGCTCGCGCAGTACCTGGGCCGGCTGCACCGCCCTACCGCGCCTGCCGAGATCGCCGTGACCAGCGCCGGCGTGAGCGCCCTGATGGTGGTGTCGCAGCTGCTGCTCGACCCCGGTGACCGCGTGGTGGAGGTGGTGCCGCTGTGGCCGAACGTGCAGGAGATCCCGCGCATCCTCGGTGCGAGCGTTGCCACCGTGGCGCTGGAATTTTCGCCGCAGGGCTGGCGCCTCGACTGCGACCGGCTGCTTGGCGAGCTCAAGCCAGGCACCAAGGCGCTTTATCTGAACTCGCCCAACAATCCCACGGGCTGGACCATCGCGCGCGAGGAGCAGCGCGCCATCCTCGAGCATTGCCGCAGGCACGGCATCTGGATCATCGCCGACGACGCCTACGAACGCCTGTATTACGAGGGCAGCCACGTGGCGCCGTCGTTTCTCGACCTTGCGGACCCGGGCGAGCGCGTGATCAGCACCAACACCTTCTCCAAGAGCTGGCTGATGACCGGATGGCGCCTGGGCTGGGCGGTGGTGCCGGCTGCGCTCGAGGCCGACCTCGGCAAGCTGATCGAGTACAACACTTCCTGCGCGCCGGTGTTCGTGCAGCGGGCGGGGTTCGCCGCGGTGACGCAGGGTGAGCCGGTGATCGCGCATACGCTCGCGCGTTTTCGCAAAGCGCGCGACTTCCTCGTGGGCGAGCTGAACACCATTCCAGGCGTCGAGGTCGCGCTACCGTCAGGAACCATGTACGCGTTCTTGCGCGTGCGTGGCGTCACCGACAGCCTCGCCTTCTGCAAGCAGCTTGTGGCCGAGCACGGCCTCGGGCTCGCGCCGGGCTCCGCGTTCGGCCCGGAAGGCGAAGGTTTCGTGCGCTGGTGCTTCGCCGCCTCGGAGGAGCGCCTCGCCGCCGGAATCGAGCGCCTGCGCCGCGCATTGGTGCGCCGCTAGGCCGCACGCCCCAATACCGTGCATGGCCTGCATTCGCGGCCAGCGCGGCGCGGTCTGAAAACCCAGCAAATTCAGCTTCATGCGGCCTTTTCGGGCGGCATGGCATGGTCGTTGCGTAGATCCCTGCTCAAAGGTGCCGAGAGGCGCCTCAATGCTCCAACTTCACCCAGAGAGGGGATCACCATGAAGCGACGCGTATTCATCAAGCAGTTGACGCTGGCGGCCGCAATCGCGGCCATCGGGTTTGGCTCGACCGGGGCGTTCGCCCAGGCCAAGACCGTCAAGATAGGGATCCTGCATTCGCTTTCGGGCACCATGGCGATCAGCGAAACCGTCCTCAAGGACGTGGTGCTGATGGCGGTCGAGGAGATCAACGCTGCCGGCGGCGTCATGGGCGCCAAGATCGAGCCCGTGGTGGTGGACCCGGCCTCGAACTGGCCGCTGTTCGCCGAGAAGTCGCGCCAGCTGCTCACGCAGGACAAGGTCGCGGTGGTGTTCGGCTGCTGGACCTCGGTGTCGCGCAAATCCGTGCTGCCGGTGTTCGAGGAACTCAACGGGCTGCTGTTCTACCCGGTGCAGTACGAAGGCGAGGAGATCTCGAAGAACGTGTTCTACACCGGCGCCGCGCCCAACCAGCAGGCGATTCCGGCGGTCGAGTACCTGATGTCCAAGGAAGGCGGCGGCGCCAAGCGCTGGGTGCTGCTCGGCACCGACTACGTCTACCCGCGCACCACCAACAAGATCCTGCGCGCGTTCCTCAAGTCCAAGGGCGTCGCCGAGGCCGACATCATGGAGGAGTACACCCCCTTCGGCCATGCGGATTATCAGACCATCATCGCCAAGATCAAGAAATTCTCCGCCGAGGGCAAGAAGACGGCGGTGGTCTCGACCATCAACGGCGATTCCAACGTGCCGTTCTACAAGGAGCTGGGCAACCAGGGCCTGAAGGCGACCGACGTGCCGGTGGTGGCGTTCTCGGTCGGCGAAGAAGAGCTGCGCGGCGTCGACACCAAGCCGCTGGTCGGCCACCTCGCGGCGTGGAACTACTTCATGTCGCTCAAGAACGCCGAGAACGACGCCTGGAAGAAGAAGTGGGCCGACTACACCAAGGCGAAGAAGCTGCCCTACGCCGCCAAGCCGCTGACCAACGACCCCATGGAAGCCGCCTATATCGGCGTCTACATGTGGAAGCAGGCGGTGGAGAAGGCGAAGAGCTTCGACGTCGACAAGGTGCGAGTCGCGACCTACGGCCAGACCTTCAAGGCGCCCTCGGGCATCACCTCCAAGATGGACGAGAAGAACCACCACCTGCACAAGGCGGTGTTCATCGGCGAAGTCAAGGCCGACGGCCAGTTCAACGTGGTCTGGAAGACCAAGGGCCCGATCAAGGCCGTGCCGTGGAGCCCGTTCATCGCCGGCAACGACAAGAAGCTGGACGCACCGGCGCTCATGGCGGTAAAGAAGTAAACCGCGCGTAACGTGGTAAAAAGGGGAGGGCCGGCTTGCCGGCCCTCTCTCCTTATGCGCAGCCTTTTTTCAGCGCTCCTGCTCGCGCTCGCCGGCCATGCCTGGGCGCTCGACAAGTCCGCGGTCGAGCAGCTCGCGTTCGGCGACGCTGAGGAAAAGACCGCGGCGCTCGCCGCGCTGGTCGCGGAGGCCGACCCGCGCGCCGTGCCGCTGCTGCAGGCGCTCTCCGAGGGCGACGTGCAGACTGCCGGCAAGCGCGTGCTCATCGTCAAGGGCGAGGAAGCGACCGATGCGCTGAGTGGCGAAAAAGTCGCGCCGCTGCCGGCGGAGCGCGAGGAGGTGGTCGCCAACAACCGCCTGCGGCGCGAGATCGAAGGCGCGCTGGCGGCATTCAAGCTGATTTCCCCGCAGCGCGAGACGCGGCTCGCCGCTGCGCGCTCGCTCTCCGGAGGCGCCGAGCCGACGGTGCTCGCGCTGGTCAAGAAGGCGCTCGCAAAGGAAACTGACGCCGACATCAAATCGCTGCTGGAGATGACCGCGGCGACCCTCGAGTTGAAAAGCGAGGACAAGGCAGTGCGCCTGGCCGCGATCCGCACCCTGGGCAGCTCGGGCAGCGGCAACGCCAAGACGCTGCTGCTGACCGTGGTGGGCGACCCGGACCCGGAAATCAAGGCCGCGGCGCAGCTCAGCCTGAGCGCGGTCGAAGGAAAGATGCTCTGGGGCGAGCTCGGCGGGCTGATCTTCGCCGGGGTGAGCCTGGGCTCGATCCTGCTGCTCGCCGCGCTTGGCCTGGCCATCACCTACGGGCTGATGGGCGTGATCAACATGGCGCACGGCGAGCTGATCATGATCGGCGCCTACACCACCTACGTGGTGCAGAACCTGTTCCGCGCGCACGCGCCCGACGCTTTCGGCTGGTACCTGGCGGGCGCGCTACCGGCCGCGTTCTTGGTCGCGGCGCTGGTCGGCGTGGCGCTCGAGCGCCTGGTGATCCGCTGGCTATACGGCCGGCCGCTCGCGACGCTGCTCGCCACCTGGGGCATCAGCCTGGTGCTGATCCAGCTGGTGCGCACCATCTTCGGCGCGCAAAACGTGCAGGTCGAGAATCCGCCGTGGATGTCGGGCGGCATCGAGATCCTGGCCAACGTGGTGCTGCCGTGGAACCGCATCATGATCATCGTGTTCGCCGCCATGGTGCTCGCCGGCATGTGGCTGCTGCTCACCCGGACGCGGCTCGGGCTGTTCGTGCGCGGCGTAACGCAGAACCGCGACATGGCTTCCTGCGTCGGCGTGCCGACCGCGCGCGTCGACACCCTGGCGTTCGGGCTGGGCGCCGGGATCGCGGGGCTCGCCGGCTGCGCGCTGACGCAAATCGGCAACGTCGGCCCCGATCTCGGCCAAGGCTACATCGTGGATTCGTTCATGGTGGTGGTGTTCGGCGGCGTTGGCCAGCTCGCCGGCACGGTGTATGCGGCGCTGACGCTGGGCTTCGCCAACAAGTTCCTCGAGGCCTGGCAGGGCGCAGTGATCGCGAAGATCGTGGTGCTGGTGTTCATCGTCTTTTTCATCCAGCGCCGCCCGCAGGGCCTGTTCGCCCTCAAGGGCCGCTCCGCGGAAGCTTAGCGTGGGCCCAATCGCCACCACGATCACGCGGCTCTACGGCACCCGGGGCTGGATCACGCTTGGCGCCTTCGCCTTCGTACTGCTGGTGGTGTTCCCGGTGCTCAGCCTCGCGGTGCCGCCGAGCAGTCCGTTTCACGTGTCGCAGTACTGGGTGACGCTGATCGGCAAGATCATGTGCTACGCCATCGTGGCGCTCGCCATGGATTTGATCTGGGGCTATGCCGGCATCCTTTCGCTCGGCCACGGCCTGTTCTTCGCGCTGGGCGGCTACGCCATGGGCATGTACCTGATGCGCCAGATCGGGCGCCAGGGCCAGTACCAGTCGGAGCTGCCCGATTTCATGGTGTTCCTCGACTGGAAGGAGCTGCCCTGGCACTGGTGGAACACCGACCAATTCTGGTGGGCGATGCTGCTGGTGGTCGCGGTGCCGGGGCTGCTCGCCTACGTGTTCGGCTATTTCGCCTTCCGCTCGCGGGTAAAGGGCGTGTACTTCTCGATCATCACACAGGCGCTGACCTTCGCCGCGATGCTGCTCTTTTTCCGCAATGCCACCGGCTTCGGCGGCAACAACGGCTTCACCGACTTCAAGCGCATCCTCGGTTTTTCGGTCACCGCGCCCGAAACGCGCGTCGCGCTGTTCGCCATCACCGCGGCAGCGCTTATCGGCACTCTGCTGCTCGGGCGCTGGCTCGTGACCTCGAAGTTCGGCCGTGTGCTGATGGCAGTGCGCGATGCCGAGCAGCGCGTCATGTTCTGCGGCTACAACCCGGTGCACTACAAGCTCGCCATCTGGACGCTGTCGGCGGTGCTGTGCGGCATCGCCGGGGCGCTCTACGTGCCGCTGGTCGGAATCATCAACCCGGGAGAGATGTCGCCCGCCAACTCGATCGAGATCGCGATCTGGGTCGCGGTCGGCGGCCGCGGCACGCTCGCCGGGGCGATCGTAGGCGCCGGGCTGGTGAACGGCGCCAAGAGCTTCTTCACCCAGGCGTTTCCAGAGTACTGGCTGTACGTGCTCGGGCTGCTGTTCATCCTGGTGACGCTGTTCATGCCGCAGGGCGTGGTCGGTATGCTGCGCAAATGGCGCGCGACGTGAAACCCTCCGAGCCGGTGCTGATGCGGGCGGCGGCAGGCGCGCAGGAGGACGAACTCGCCTCGCGCTACACCCGCATGGTGGTGGCGGGCGAGGTCGATGTCGCGCACGGCGCCATCCTGTACCTGGAAGACATCAGTGTCAGCTTCGATGGCTTCCGCGCCCTCAACAAGCTCAACCTCACCATCGACGTCGGCGAATTGCGCTGCGTCATCGGCCCGAACGGCGCCGGCAAGACCACCATGATGGACGTCATCACCGGCAAGACGCGGCCTGACCGCGGCACCGCGTTCTTCGGCCAGAACATCGACCTGCTGCAGATGACCGAGCCTGAAGTCGCGCACGCGGGGGTAGGCCGGAAGTTTCAAAAACCCACCATCTTCGAGCACCACACCGTGTTCGAGAACCTCGAGCTCTCGATGAAGGCCGACAAGCGGGTGCGCCACACACTGTTCGCCCGGCTCGCGTCGGAGGAACGCGACCGGATCGCGGAAACGCTGCAGCTGATCAGGCTCGAAGATGCGGCAGACCGCGAGGCTGGGCTCCTCTCGCACGGCCAGAAACAATGGCTGGAGATCGGCATGCTGCTGATGCAGGAGCCCAAGCTCCTGCTGCTGGACGAGCCTTCGTCGGGCCTCAACCCCGAGGAGGCGGAAGAGATCGGCTACTGGATCGAGGATATCCGCAACCTGCTCGGCATCACCGTCCTCATCATCGAGCACAACATGGCCCTGGTGGCCGGCGTCTCGGATCG
>CAYMVA010000140.1:0-12514 GCA_964393745.1 uncultured Enterobacteriaceae bacterium
CGTTCGCCGCCGCCACCTTCGTGGTGCGGCTGGCGATGCCGGCGCTGGCGCACAAGGTGCGCGCCTGGACCGTGGTCACCGCGGCGCTCGTGATCTCGGGCAGCGCCTACCTGATGTTTCCGTTCTTCACGCAGGTGCCGCTGCTGATGGCGCTCTCGTTCCTGCTGGGCTTGGGCCTGGGCTGCGCGCAGCCTATGATCATGTCGCTGCTCTACGCCGCGTCGCCCCCGGGACGCCAGGGCGAGGTGGTGGGCGTGCGCACCACTCTGCTCAACGCCAGCCACACTGTTCTGCCGCTGCTTTTCGGCGCGCTCGCGGCGCTCGGCATGGGCCCGGTGTTCTGGGCGATGTCCGGCCTGCTGCTCGCCGGCGGCTGGTTCTCGCTGCGGCGTCGCGCCCACGCGGGATAGAATCGGCGCCGGAGACCCTGCATGCGCCGAGCCGCCCTCACCAAGTTCCTCATCGAGCGCCAGCGCGCCGGCCGCATCAACGCCGATTTGCGCCTGCTGATCGAGACCGTCGCCCGCGCCTGCAAGGCGATCGGCCACCACGTCAACAAGGGCGCGCTCGGCGGCGTCGGCGCCTCGCTCGGCACGCACAACGTGCAGGCCGAGGAACAGAAGAAGCTCGACGTGCTGTCGAACGAGATCCTGCTCGAGGCGAACGAATGGGGCGGCAACCTTGCCGCGCTCGCCTCGGAGGAAATGGAGCACCCGGCGCAGATCCCCTCGCCCTACCCGCGCGGCGAATACCTGCTGCTGTTCGATCCGCTGGACGGCTCATCCAACATAGACGTCAACATTTCGGTCGGCACCATCTTCTCGGTGCTGCGCTGCCCCGAGGGGGTGAAGCAGCCTGACGAAGCCGCGTTCCTGCAGCCCGGACGCCGCCAGATCGCCGCCGGCTTCGCCACCTATGGCCCGAGCACGATCCTGGTGCTCACTGTGGGCGACGGCGCGCACGGCTTCACGCTCGACCCCTACACCAGCTCGTTCGCCCTCACCCACCCGGACATCCGCATCCCGGCCGACACCGCCGAGTTCGCGATCAACATGTCGAACCAGCGGCGCTGGGACCCGCCGGTGAAGCGCTACATCGACGAGTGCCTCGCCGGCAAGGACGGCCCGCGCGGCAAGGACTTCAACATGCGCTGGGTGGCCTCGATGGTGGCGGACGTGTTCCGCGTGCTGTCGCGCGGTGGCATCTTCATGTACCCCCGCGACACCAAGTACAAGGACGGGCGGCTGCGCCTGATGTACGAAGCCAACCCGATGGCCTTCATCGTCGAGCAGGCGGGCGGCGCCGCCACCGACGGCAGGACCCCGATCCTCGACCTCAAGCCCTCGGCGCTGCACCAGCGCGTCGGCGTGGTGCTGGGCTCGAAGAACGAAGTCGAGCGCGTCGCCTCTTACCACTCCTAGAAAACAAAAAGGCCGGAGGGTTCGCCTCCGGCCTTTTCCTATTGCTGGCGCCTGATTACTTGAGGTGCCTGCTGACCAGCTTGGTCATCTCGAACATCGAGACCTGCGACTTGCCGCCGAACACCGGCTTGAGCTTGTCGTCGGCGTTGATCATGCGACGGTTCTTCTTGTCCTGCAGCCCGTTGCGCTTGATGTAGCCCCAGATCTTCTTGGTAACCTCGGTGCGCGGCATCGCGCCGGAGCCGATGACCGCGGCGAGCGTCGCGCTCGTGTTCATCGGCTTCATGAACGCTGCATTCGGCTTGCGCTTCTTGCCGCTCTTCTTCGCCTTCTTCTTCGCCATCTTGATTTCTCCTCTTATCTGAAACGGATTGGGATCCCGTTAATCCTCCCGCCGACGGGCAGCGGTGGCGCAACGATGCCGAATCCTCGCGAGCATGTCAATCGTTTTGATGCGGTTCCTCCCTCGGCGGCGACAGCGTTCCGCAGGGAAATGTGCTAGATGGCACTCGCGTCGAGCCAGCTTTCCAGCCCCTGGGCGTTCAATTCCACGTCTAAAGAGAACACTTCAAGCAGTTTCTCACTCGGCAGCCGCCAGCCCTGGCGCGCCGACTCCGCAAGCACCAGATCTGCAATGCCTTCCTTGAGAAAACGCCTGCGGTCGGCGCCGGCGCGGCGGTGGCGCTCGCCGAGCTCGGCGTGGGCGTCTATGAGGCGGTGCAGGTCGGCACCGAGGCGCGCGAGATCCCTCACCTGGCCGAAATGCGCCACATAGACGGCTTCCGGCCCATAGGAGAGGATGCGGTCGATCGAACGGTGCAGCGCCGGGGGATCGAACTGGGTCGGGCTGGTGGTGGGAAACGAGAACTGCTTCCCCTCCTGGTCCAGCTCCCTATAGGAGAGCCCGAAGGTGTCGCCGGCGAAGATGTGGCCGCTGCGAGAGTCGCGCACCACCACGTGGTGCCGGGCGTGGCCTGGCGAATCGAGGAACACCAGTTCGCGACCGGCGAACCGGACCGTGGCGCCCTCGGGCGTTTCGATCACCCGGGCAGCCGGCACCGGCAGGATTTCACCGTAAATGCGTCGCGTCTGGGCTTCGCCGTAGATGGCGACTGTCGCCGATATGAGACGCCCCGGGTCCACCATGTGGCGCGTGCCACGGGGGTGCACGGTGAGTTTCGCATTGGGGCAGAGCGCCATCAGCTGGCCGGCGCCTCCGGCGTGGTCGAGGTGGATGTGGGTGAGCACCACCAAGTCCACCTGCTCGGGCGCAACGCCCTTGCCAGCCAGCGCGGCGAGCACGCGCGGCGCGGCGTGGGAGGTCCCGGTATCCACGATCGCCGCCCGCCCCTGCTCGACGATGATGTGGACCGCGGTCTGCATGCGGCGGTCGTAGACGCTGTCCACGACGCTGATGCCGTGCTCGTAATCGAAGACGTCCTGCACCGCCGGATTATAGAATTCGCTCGACGAGCATCGCATAGAATCCGCAGCATGAGCATCGCCGACCTGCGCCAGGAGTACATGCTCGCCGGCCTGTCGGAGGCCGACGCCGACCCCGATCCCATCTCGCAGTTCGAGCGCTGGTTCCAGGCGGCGCGCGACGCCAGCCTGCCGCTGCCCAACGCGATGACGCTCGCAACCGTGGCGCCCTCTGGGGCGCCGGATGCGCGCATCGTGCTGCTCAAGGGCATCGAGCGGGGCGGCTTCGTCTTCTATACCAACTACAGCAGCCGCAAGGCGAAGCAACTGGCTGCGCGGTCCGAGGCGTGCCTCGTTTTCCTCTGGACGCAGCTCGAGCGCCAGGTGCGCATCGAGGGCCGCGTGAAGAAGGTACCGGCGTCCGACTCCGACGCCTATTTCGCCAGCCGCCCGCTCGGCGCGCGGCTTTCCGCCTGGGCCTCGGTGCAGAGCGCTCCAGTCGCAGACCGCCAGACGCTCGAGCGCGCGCTCGAGGCGATGGAGGCGCGCTACGGCGAGAATCCGCCGCGCCCGCCAAATTGGGGGGGTTACCGTCTCACTCCCGCCACGATCGAGTTCTGGCAGGGGCGCGAGAACCGCCTGCACGACCGCCTGCTCTACACGCGTCACGGCGAGCGCTGGAAGATCGAGCGGCTCTCGCCTTGAGCGCTGCCGAGTTCGCGCCGGTGCTCGAGTTCCTGCGCCGCGCCGGCCTGGCCGCAGCGGACGAAACCCCGGACGCGGAGCCGCTCAGCGGCGGCGTCTCCTCCGACATCTGGCGCGTCGACCTGCGTTCAGGACCCGTGTGCGTCAAGCGCGCCCTGCCACGGCTACGGGTGGCGCAGCTCTGGGAGGCGCCGGTCGAGCGCAATCGCTACGAGTGGCGCTGGATGGAGACTGCGGCGCGCGCCGTGCCCGGGGTCGCCCCGCGCGTACTGGCGCACGACGACGCGGGCGTGTTCGCCATGGAGTTCCTGGGCGGGCTGCCGCTGTGGAAGGCGGAACTGCGCGCCGGACGCGCCGACCCGCAGTTCGCGCGGCTGGTGGGCGAGCGGCTCGCCGCGATCCATGCTGCCACTGCAGGCGATGCTGAAGTCGCGCGCCGTTTCGCCACCGACGCCAACTTTCACGCCATCCGGCTCGAGCCGTATCTGCTCGCCGCGGCGCGCGTACATGCAGCGCTTGCCCCGGCACTCGAGGCGCTCGCCGAGCGCACCGCGCGCACCAAACTGGTGCTGGTGCACGGTGACATCAGCCCTAAGAACATCCTCGTAGGAAAAGAAGGCCCGGTGTTCCTCGATGCCGAATGCGCTTGGTATGGAGATCCGGCCTTCGACCTCGCCTTCTGCGCCAACCACCTGCTGCTCAAGTGCTTGTGGACAACGCAGGCTACGCGGGCATTCCTCGCCTGCTTCGATTCGCTTGCGGCCGGCTACCTCGCGGGCGCAGGCTGGGAGCCGCGCGCGGTGCTCGAAGCACGTGCCGCCTCGCTCCTGCCGGGGCTGTTGCTCGCGCGGGTGGACGGCAAATCGCCGGTCGAGTACGTGACCGAAGAAACGCAGAAAAACCGCGTGCGGCGCGTAGCGGGCGCGCTGCTACGCGATCCGCCACAGCGCCTCGCGCAAATCCGGGAAGCATGGCAAAAAGAGCTCGCCGCGTAACGAAGATCGCCGAGGTGCGCGGCCGGCGCGTTTGGGATTCGCGCGGCAAGCCCACCGTCGAAGCCGAGGTGACGCTTGCGAACGGCATCTCGGGCCGCGCCATCGCTCCGGCGGGCGCCTCGACCGGATCGGGCGAAGCGAAAAGCGTCGATACCCGACGCGCGGTTTACGTAATCAACACCGAGATCCGCAACGTGCTCGCCGGCACCGGTATCGCCGACCAGGCTGCGCTCGACGCGAAGCTGATCGCCCTCGACGGCACCCCCGACAAGAGCCGCCTCGGCGGCAACGCGCTGGTCGCGGTGTCGCTCGCCTGCGCACAGGCGGCCGCGGCAGATGCCGGCAAGCCGCTGTGGCGCCACCTCGCGGGCAACCGGCACGTCGCCCTGCCAGTGCCGCAGATTCAGATTTTCGGCGGCGGCGCGCACGCGCGCGGTCGCGTCGATCTCCAGGACTATATGGTCATCTGCATCGGCGCGGGCTCGTTCGCTGAAGCGCTCGAATGGACCGCCGAGATCTACCGCGCCGCCGGCGCCCGCCTGGCGAAGAAGGGCGCCCTTGCCGGGGTAGCGGACGAAGGCGGTTACTGGCCGTCCTTCAAGTCGAACGAGGAAGGGCTCGCTGAGCTGGTGGGCGCGATCGAGGATGCGGGCTTGAAGCCCGGCAGCGACGCCGCCATCGCGCTCGACGTTGCGGCGACGCAACTGTTTCGCGGCGGGCGCTACCAACTCGCGCTCGAGAACCGCGCCCTCACGGCGGAGCAGATGCACGCTATGCTGCTGCGCTGGATCGAGCGCTACCCGATCGTCTCGATCGAGGACCCGTTCGCCGAGGACGACGCCGAATCGATGCGCGCCTTCACCAAGGCGGCGGGGGCGCGCGTGCAGGTGGTGGGCGACGATTTCTTCGTCACCAGCGCCGAGCGCGTCAGGGCGGCCGCCGCCACGGGCGCGTGCAACACGGTGCTCCTCAAGCCGAACCAGGCCGGCACCGTGTCGGAGACGTTTGCCTGCTGGCAGGCGGCGCGCGAAGCGGGCTACGGCGCCATCGTCTCGGCGCGCTCAGGCGAATCCGAAGACGTTTCCATCGTGCACCTCGCCGTGGGCTGGGGCGTGCCGCAACTCAAGGTGGGCAGCTTCTCGCGCTCCGAGCGCATGGCGAAATGGAACGAGGGCCTGAGGATCGAGGAGGCGCTCGGCGGCAACGCGCTGCCCTACCCCGCCCGTAAAATCTTCGGCAAGAGATAAAGCAAGCGATGAAAGTGGTGTTTCATTTCGACGGCAGCGAGCAGCTGCGTGCGCGCGTCGCCGCGCTCTCTGGCGACGGCATCGAAGTCGAGCTGTGTCCTGAGAGCGACGACGCCGCGTTCGAGCGACTGCTGCCGGAAATGGAAGTGCTCTGGCACATCATCAAGCCGGTCACCGCCGAGGTGATTGCGCGAGCGCCCAAGCTCAAGCTGGTGCAGAAGATCGGCAGCGGCGTGAACACCATCGCGGTGGACGCCTGCAAGGCGCGCGGCATTGCGGTGTGCAACCTTCCCGGCACCAACAGCCGAGCGGTCGCTGAGATGGCGCTGCTGCTCATGCTCGCCTGCCTGCGGCGGTTGCGCGAGCTGGACGCCGGGGCGCGCCGGCCTGCGGGCTGGCCAGCAGCGTGGGCGCTCCAGGACCGCTTAGGCGAACTGGGCGGCCGCACCGTGGGCCTGATCGGCTACGGTGCCGTGCCGCAGATCCTGCATCGTATCCTCGAAGCCCTGGGCGCCAAGGTGCTGTACTGGTCGCGCTCCAAAAGCAACGCCGCGCTCGATGTGCTGCTCGCGCAGTCGGACATCGTCTCGCTGCACCTGCCGCTCATCCCTGAGACAGAGCGCATGCTCGATGCGCGGCGCATGAAGCGCGGCGCGATCCTGGTCAACACGGCTCGCGGCGGACTCGTGGACGAACCGGCCTTGGTGGAGGCGTTGCGTAGCGGGCATCTTTCCGCGGCGGGACTCGATGTTTTCACCACCGAGCCCCCGCCGGCGGATTCGCCGCTGCTCGCGCTGCCGAACGTGATCGCTTCGCCGCACCTCGCCTGGTTGACGCAGGAAACGCTCGAGCGCAGCCTCGGCGCGGCGCTGGAGAACGTGAAGCGGCTCAAGGCGGGCTTGCCGCTCGCCAACCGCGTGGCGTAGGCTTTGCCCCGGGAGGAAGGTCCATGAACAAGAAGCTACTGGTTGTACTGCTCTCTTGCCTTGCCGCGGGCATCGCCGAAGCGCGCATCACCGAGATCGGCGTGCAGCGGGTCGAGCCGCTCGCCGACGGCGCGAGCATGGGGGCGAGCGGCGCCTACGAGCGCGTCTCGGGAGTCGCCAAGGGCGAGCTGGATCCGGCCGATGCGCGCAACAAGGCCATCGTGAATCTCGACCGCGTGCCGAAGAACGCGCGCGGCCGCGTCGAGTACGAGGTCGAGTGGTTCATGCTGCGCCCGGCCGACGCCTCCAAGGGCAACGGCAAGATCCTCTACGACGTCACCAACCGCGGCCGCAAGTTCCTGCTCCACTGGCTGATGGACGCACCGGCGCAGGCTGCGGGCGCGGTGAACGATCCAAAGTCGCTCATTGACGCAGGCAACGCGCTTTTCTTCCGCCTCGGCTACACCATGGTGTGGAGCGGCTGGGACCCCGACGCGCCGCGCACCAACAACGGCATCGCGATGAAGACGCCCGTCGTGCCGGGGGTGGTGCGGGTCATCCGCGACGAGCTGGTTTCGGGCACGCGCGCGCCGCAGCGCGACACTTTCCGCCTCACCTACGAGGCAGCGAGCCTCGACCAGGCGCGGGCGAAGCTCACCGAGCGGCGTAACGAAAGGGACCTGCGCGTGGAGATTCCTGCGAGCGGCTGGTCGTACGTCAACTCGCGTGAGATCCGCCTCCAGGCGGGCAAGCCCCTGCCCGGCTCGCTCTACGAGTTCCACTACCCGGCCAAGGACCCCAGGGTGCTCGGCATCGGTTTTGCCGCGACGCGCGATCTGATCAGCTTCCTGCGCCACGATGCGAGCGACGACGAGTTCAGGTTCAACCCGGCGGGCCGCGGCATGACGCGCGCGCTCGCCGTCGGCATCTCGCAAAGCGGCCGCTACTTGCGCGATTTCGTGCACCAGGGCTTCAACCAGGACGAAGCCAGGCGCAAAGTGTTCGACGGCGTGCTGTCGCACATCGCCGGCGTGGGCGGCGTGTTCCTCAACGCAGAGTTCGGCCAGCCGGCGCGCACCAACACCCAGCACGAGGACCACTACTACCCGGAGAACGCTTTCCCGTTCTCGGCGGCACGCATGCGCGACCCGGTAACGCGGCGCATGGAGGGACTGCTGCGCGGCGACGGCTTCGATCCGCTGTGGATGGACGTCAACACTTCCACCGAGTACTGGCAGAAGGCCGCTTCGCTGCTGCACACCGACCCGCTCGGCAGGCGGGATGCCGCGTTGCCGGCGAATGCGCGCGTCTATCTCATCGCCGGGACGCAGCACGGGGGCCGCGTCGGCCTCAAATCCGAACCCGGGCCTTGCGCCAACCCGCGTAACCCGCACAATCCGGCGCCGGCGTTGCGCGCGCTGCTCGTGGCGCTTGACGGGTGGGTGGACGGTAAAGCGCCGCCCGCCAGCCGCGTGCCGACGCTGGCGGCGGGAACTCTGGTGGCCGCTGGCAAGACCGGCTTCCCGAAAATTCCGGGCGTGCAGGTGGCGACTTACGTCAATGACGTCGCGCTCTTCGGCGACTGGGTGCAGCCGCGCGAAGTGAGTCCCAGCCCGTACCGCCCGCTCGTTTCCAAGGTGGACGCCGACGGCAACGAAGTCTCGGGTATCCGCCTCCCGGACATCGCGGTGCCGCTCGCCACATACACCGGCTGGAACCTGTACAAGGCGCCGTTCACCGAAGGCGAGCTGTGCGATCGCGACGGCAGTTACCTCGCGCTGGAGGCGAGCGAATCGGCGCGCCGCACGAAAGGCGATCCGCGCGCCTCGCTAGAGAAGCGCTATGGCGCCCAAGCAGCCTACGTGAAACGGGTTGAGGCGGCGGCGCAGGCACTGGTGAAGGAGCGCCTGCTGCTCGCCGAAGACGCGGCGCGCTATGTCAAAGCGGCGCAGACGCGCGCTTGGTAGACGAACCCGAAACGCCAAACAGGAGGTGCCGCATGAACCGTATTAGCCTTACCCCGGTTGCCACCGCTGCGCTCGCACTCGCGCTCGTTGCCTGCACGCAGACCCAAGTTCGCACCGCCGATGTTCCGGAGTTTCGCGTCGATGCGAGCTGGCCAAAGCCGTTCCCGGAAGAAAATGGGCTGCAGCTGATCGTGGGCCAGGTTGCAGGCATCGCGATCGACCGCCGCGGTCACGTCTGGCTGCTGCACCGGCCGGCATCGCTGCATCCCGACGAATGGGACAGCAAGGCAAACCGGCCGATCACGCACCGCTGCTGCAAAGCGCTGCCGCCGGTCGTCGAGCTCGACGCGGACGGTCGCTATGTGCGGGGCTGGGGCGGACCGGGCGCGGGATACGAATGGCCGAAAGTCGAGCACGGCATCTATGCCGATCCCGAGGGCAATATCTGGGTGGGCGGCAATGGCCCCGAGGACCACATGCTCCTCAAGTTCACGCCTGACGGCAGGTTCCTGCAGCAGATCGGCCGCGCCGGCAAATCCGAGGGGAGCAACAGCCGGATGCAGCTCGGCCGGCCAGCGCACATGACGCTCGACGCGGCCGCGGGCGAGCTCTATGTCGCGGACGGCTACGGCAATCGCCGCGTCATCGTGTTCGATGCGAAGACCGGTGCCTACAAGCGGCACTGGGGCGCCTACGGCGCCGTGCCGAGCGACGAAAAGCTGCCGCCCTATGAACCGGCAAAGCCGTTGTCGAAGCAGTTCGGCAATCCGGTGCACTGCGTGCGGCTGTCGAACGACGCCAAGGTTTACGTATGCGACCGCGTCAACAACCGCATCCAGGTCTTCAGCCGCCAGGGCGAATTCCTGCACGAGTTCCGCGTCGAAGTCCAGACGCTGGCCAACGGTTCGGTCTGGGACATGGTCTTGTCGCACGACTCGGAACAGCGCTTCCTTTATGTCGCCGACGGGGCCAACGGCAGGATCTACATCCTGCGGCGGTCAGACGGCGTGCAGGTGGGCAGCTTCGGGCGGACGGGCCGGATGGCGGGCGAATTCAAATGGATCCACAACCTCGGCATCGACGCACAGGGCAATCTCTACACCTCCGAAGTCGGCTTCGGGCGCCGCGCTCAGAAATTCCTGAGGGTCGCCTGGCCGCAGTAGCCGGCCGGGTTCGGTGGTTGCAGACGCGCTACGACAGCGGCGCCAATCCTTCCGCCGTAAGGCGGTAGCGCCGGTCGCAGGTCGCCGCGGCCGCTTCGGAGTGCGTGGCGAGGATTCCGGCGGCGCCGCGCTGCTTCACCTGCGCGGCAAGCAGCGCCAGCACCTGGCGGGCGTTTTCGGGGTCGAGGTTGCCCGTGGGCTCGTCGGCGAGCACCAGTTTGGGATCACCGACCAGCGCGCGCGCGATCGCCACGCGCTGCAGCTCGCCACCCGAGAGCTCGCGCGGCGCGCTCGCTTCGCGCCCGGCGAGCCCCACGGAGGCGATCGCTGCCCGCGCACGCTCATCGAGTTCGGCCTGCGCCACGCCGCGCAGCAACAGCGGCAGGCCCACGTTCTGCAGCACGCTCAGGTGCGGCAGCACGTGGAAGGCCTGGAAAACGAAGCCAAAGCGGTCGCGCCGCAGGAGGGTCTGCGCATCGTCGTCGAGCCGCGTGACATCCATGCCCTCGAAAAGCACGCTGCCCGAGTCGGCCGGCTCCAGCCCGGCGATGACGTTGAGCAGCGTGGACTTGCCGATGCCCGACTCGCCGATCACCGCGACGTACTCCCCCACCGCGACCTCGAGCGAGACCGCGTTGAGCACGGCCCGGGCCCCGAAGCGCTTGCCGACCCCCGATAGCTTGAGCACGATCAAAGTTTAGCCGTTCGGCGGCGGCTACCTTCTTTCCCGGAGCGATATGGACACCCCGGGGTGCCCTTGCTAGACTGGCCCGGCTCAGGACACGGAGGAGAATCATGACGCGCAAACCGCTTCAAAACTTGGCAGTTGCCCTCGCTGTAGCGCTCGCATTCGCGGCGCCGGCGGCGGCGCAGCAGAAAGTCAAGATCGGCTTCATCACCACGCTCTCCGGCCCGCAAGGCGTGATCGGCGAGCACATGCGGCAATCGGTCGAGCTGGCGCTCGATCACCTCGGCCGCAAGGTCGGCGGGCTCGACGTCGAGATGATCTACGGCGACGACCAAGTCAAGCCCGACGTCGGCAAGCAGGTCGCAGACGAGATGGTCAAGAAACACCAGGTGAATTTCGTCTCCGGCATCATCTGGTCGAACGTGATGCTGGCGGTGGCGCCTTCGGTGACCGGGGCAGGCACCTTCATGATCGGCACCAACGCCGGCCCGCATGACCTCGCCGGCAAGTTGTGCAGCGAGCTGTTCTTCACCACCTCGTGGCAGAACGATTCGACCCCCGAGGCGATGGGCAAGGTGATGTCCGACCAGGGCCTCAACGACGTCTACGTCATGGCGCCCAACTACGCCGCCGGCAAGGACATGGTCAACGGCTTCAAGCGTTACTTCAAGGGGCGCATCGTCGATGAGGTCTACACCAGGCTCGGGCAGACCGACTACCAGGCGGAGCTGTCGCAGCTGCGCGCCAAGAATCCGAAGGTGGTATTCGTGTTCTATCCCGGCGGCATGGGGATCCAGTTCCTGAAGCAGTATTCGGAAGCCGGCCTGCGCGGCCAGTACCCGCTGTACTCGGTGTACACGGTAGACGAGATCTCGATCCCCGCGGTGAAGCACGCCGCGCTGGGCCAGTACGAGACGCGCTACTGGAGCCCGGACCTGAAGAACCCGGCCAACGAGAAGTACGTCGCCGACTTCCGCAAGAAGTACGGCAAGTGGCCCGTGTTCTACGGCGCGCAGAGCTACGACGGCATCCTGCTGATCGACTCGGCGGTCAAGGCGGTGAAAGGCAACCTCGCCGACAAGAAGGGCATGATCGCGGCGATGCGCAAGGCCGATTTCCCGTCCACGCGCGGCAAGTTCACCTACAACAACAACCACTTCCCGATCCAGAATTTCTACCTGCTCAAGGCCGTGGCGGGACCGACGCCCGGGGGCGACCCGGTGATGGAGATCCAGAAGACCGTGTTCACCAACCACAAGGACTCCTACGGCAAGGAGTGCAAGATGAAGTGGTAGAGCGCGGCGTGCCGCGACAGAGGGGCGCGCCGCGCCCCTTTTTTTATTGCCTATGAACCTGGTACTGATCGCCGAGCAAACACTCAACGGGCTGCAGCTCGGGGTGATGCTGTTCCTGCTGGCCGCGGGGCTGACGCTGGTGTTCGGCATCATGAACCTGGTCAACCTCGCCCACGGCGCGCTCTACATGGTGGGCGCCTACCTGACGACGCACTTCTACCAGGCGACCGGCTCCTACCCGCTCGCCGTGCTCCTGGGCCTGGCCGGAACCATGGTGGTGGGAATCCTGACCGAACTCATCGCACTGCGCACGCTGTACGAGCGCGACCACCTCGACCAGGTGCTCGCCACCTTCGGCCTGATACTGTTCTTCAATGAATTGATCGCGATTGTCTGGGGCCGCAACGCGATATTCAGCACCATTCCGGACTATCTCTCTGGCCACGTGCAGCTCACCGAGAGCCTGCGCTATCCGCTCTATCGCCTGGTGATCATCGGCATCGGCCTGGCGGTCGCGCTGCTGCTCTGGTTCGTCGTCTCGCGCACGCGCCTGGGCATGCTGATCCGCGCCGGCGCGAGCAACCGCACCATGGTCGCCGCGCTCGGCGTCAACATCCGCCTCCTCTACACGCTCGTCTTCGGATTCGGCGCGGCGCTCGCGGGCCTCGCCGGGCTGCTCTCGGGC
>CAYMVA010000141.1:0-19973 GCA_964393745.1 uncultured Enterobacteriaceae bacterium
CTTCAGCACCGGCACCCCCGAGGCCGACCAGAAGCTGCTCAAGAGCCTGATCGTGTTCTCCTGCCTGATGGAGGGCCTGTTCTTCTACGTCGGCTTCACCCAGGTGCTGGCGCTCGGCCGGCAGAACAAGATGACCGGCGCGGCCGAGCAGTACATGTACATCCTGCGCGACGAGTCGATGCACTGCAATTTCGGCATCGACGTGGTGAACCAGATCAAGCTCGAGAACCCGCACCTGTGGACGACGCAGTTCCGCGACCAGCTCGCGGAGCTGTTCCGCCAGGCGGTGGAGCTCGAGTTCCGCTACGCCGAAGACACCATGCCGCGCGGCGTGCTGGGGATGAACGCGCCCATGTTCAAGGAGTACCTGCGCTTCATCGCCAACCGGCGCTGCCAGCAGATCGGGCTGGACGCGCTCTACCCGGGGGCGGCCAACCCGTTCCCCTGGATGAGCGAGATGATCGACCTGAAGAAAGAGCGCAATTTCTTCGAGACCCGCGTCATCGAGTACCAGACCGGCGGCGCCCTGAGCTGGGACTGAAAGGAACGCAATGCACCGAGTGACCGCATGCAAGGCCGAGGACGACTACAAGCTCTGGATCCGGTTCGACGACGGCCTCGAGGGCAGCGTGTTCCTCGGCAACCTGCTCGAGATCGGCGCTTTCAGGCTGTGGCGCGACGTGCGCGAGTTCGAGAAAGTGAGCGTCGATCCGGAGAGCGCCACCGTGACCTGGGAAGGCGGCATCCGGCTCGACCCGGACATCCTCTACCAGGACCTCGCAGCGAGGGGCGCCAGGTGAGCGTAAGCTTTGCAACGTTGAATTCAGTCCGCGGCTGGGAAATCCTTTCCCGGCAGCGGTTGAATAGTCCGGCGCCGCAACGGCCGGGCTTTTTTTCGCAACTACCTTCAAGGAGATAGCTATGGCGAAGAAAAAAGCAGCCAAAAAGAAAAAGAAAAAGAAGAAAGCAAGTAAAAAGAAGAAATCGTCCAAGAAGAAGGCAACAAGAAGGGTAGCGGGCAAAAAAAAGGCCGCCAAGAAGAAGAAAGCAGCCAAGAAGAAGAAGGCCAAACCCGCAAAGCCTGAGGCCAGCCCTGCGGCGATGACGGCAGCAAGCGTAGTACTGCCGTCGACCGCTGTGACGCCGGGCGCGAGAACCGCGCTGAATCCGGCAGCCGCATGGCCGTTTCCAACCGGATCCCGGCCGTAACCGGGAACCGATCGGGAACGTGGCGAGGGGCGCGAGCCCCTCGCCAGGCCCTTGGAAGCTCTCCGGACCGCCTTGGTTGATCCGACAGACGGTGAGACCGGGCTGGTCCGCGAGACTTCTAACTGATGGTTCCGGCCGCCAGGCCGGCTTCTGAAACAGGCCCTATTTTACCGGGCCGCCATCGACGCCTCAAATCATAAAACTGGGGCTGCGTCAATGTTTGATGCGACGCACAACGTTTGATCCATAAAAATCGTCTAAAGTATTGAATATAAATCAGTAAGTTATTTATGATATTGTCCTGTTGCATAGCAGCAATCACATAAATTTAAGGGTTCCATTCGAGCGTTCTTCGGGCTACCATTCGCCCCTGCGGAGATGCCTAAAAGAGGCATTAAGTCCGGTTCGGTCGGCCTCGTACCATCCCCCCGCCTGCCAGCGTGCAGAGCCGGGGTGAAAGACGAACGGAGGTAACAGATGGGACCCGTATACAACGGTAACTCGATCAGGTTTGCCGGCGTCACGGCGGTTCTGCGGCTGTTTTCCGTGGCCCGCGGCGCGCTGGCGCTGCTGGGGCTGGTGGTGGTGCTCGCCGTGCTGCTAGCGGCAGGCTTGCCGGCGCCGCGCGAGGCAGTGCAGCGGCTGTGGATCCCGCTTTCGGGCAACTGGGAGGCGCAGGCCTCCAACGTCTCCGCCGGGACCATCGTGGCCGAGGTGGCGGACGAGGCGGCGTTGCGCGAGCAGCGCGCGCTGGCGGAGTCGATCGCCAAGCGCTACCGCGTGGCGCAGGACGCTGTGCACGGCTATGTCGCGGCGGCTTACCGCGCCGGCGACCAGTTCAAGGTGGACCCGCTGCTGGTGCTCGCGGTGATGGCGATCGAGTCGCGCTACAACCCGGTCGCCGAGAGTGTGCTCGGCGCCAAGGGCCTGATGCAGGTGATCCCGAAATTCCACCTTGAGAAGCTGCTCGAGCACGGCGGCGAAAGCGCGCTGCTCGACCCCGAAGTCAATATCCAGGTCGGCGCGCAGATCCTGCGCGAATACCTGCGCCGCTTCGGCGAGACCGAGACCGCGCTGCAGATGTACGCCGGCGCCTTCGACGAGCCAACCTCGCAATACGCCTTCAAGGTGCTGGCCGAGCGCTCGAGGTTGGAGCAGGTCCAGGCGCGTTCGCGGCGCGCGTAGGCCAAGAGACTGTCGTTCCCGCGGAAGCGGGAACCCAGTGGCCGTGACCGCGTGATGGGCCCCCGCCTTCGCGGGGGCGACAGCACGGCGCTCTTTTCAGATACTAGCGCCCGCAGAAGCGGGCGATGCCCCGCGCCGCTTCCTCCAGGTCGTCCATGCTGCGCGTGTAGGCGAAGCGCACGTAGCGGCGCGTTTCATGCGCGCCGAAGTCCAGTCCCGGAGTCGCGGCGACCGCCTCGCGCTCGAGCAGCCCGAGCGCGAAGCGGCGCGCATCCTGGTCGTGCGCCGAGCAATCGGCGAAGATGTAGAACGCGCCGCTGGGCCGCGCCGGAACGCTCAGCCCGGCGCGCTCCAGCGCAGGCAGCAGGAAATCGCGCCGGCGCTGGAACTCCAGGCGCCGCGCCTCCAGCACGCCGAGCGTCTCGGGAAGGAACGCCGCCAGCGCCGCCTGCTGCGCCACCGCCGAGGGGCAGATGAACAGATGCTGCGCCAGCTTCTCGAACTCGCGCACGCGCTCCTGCGGCATCACCACCCAGCCTAGGCGCCAGCCGGTCATGCAGAAGTACTTGGAGAAGCTGTTGACGCGCACCACTTCGCCGGGCAGCTGCGCGGGCGGCGCGCTGGCGGCGTCGTAGCTCAGGCCGCGGTAGATCTCGTCCAGGATCAGCACGCCGCCCTGCGCGGCGACGAATTGCGCGATGCGCTCGAGCTCGCGCGGCGCGATCACGGTGCCGGTGGGGTTCGCGGGCGAGCCAAGCAGCACGCCAAGCGTTCTCGGGCCCCACGCCGTGCGCACCATTTCGAGCGTCGGCTGGAAATTGTCCGCCGCTGCAACCGGCAGCGGCTTCGCCACGCCCTCGAACGCGCGCACGAAATGCCGGTAGCCGGGATAGCCCGGGTCGGGCACCAGCACCTCGTCACCCGGATCCACGTACAGCGCCAGCGTGAGCAGCAACCCGCCCGAGGCGCCCGCAGTGACCGCCACCGCGTCGGCAGCGACCGCTTCGCCGAGCTGCGCGCGCGAGTAGCTGGCGATCGCTTCGCGCAGCGCCGGCAGGCCCAGCGCCGCGGTGTACGCGGTAGCGCCGGCGCGCAGGGCGCGCACCGCGGCCTCCACCACCGGCTCGGGCGCGGTGAAATCGGGCTCGCCGATCTCCATGTGCACCACGCGCCGGCCGGCTGCCTCGAGCGCGTGCGCGCGCGCCATCACTTCCATTACTTCGAAGGGTTGGATTTCTGCGGCGCGCGCTGCGGTGAGCGCGCGCGCGCTGGGCGAAGCGCTTGCGGTGCGCATGGTTGAGGCGTTGGCGGCGCGGCCGATTATACGGGGCCGGCTATGGGGCTGCGGGTTACAATTCCTGAAGGAGCAGCAAGGGAAGCTCTGAGCAAGTTCCGCGTGCGCGACGGTGGCGATTTTCGTGCAGGGCGAGCCAGCGGACGCCGCCGTGTACTTGACGTCCACAAGGCGGCCGATGGCGACGCCATGCGCGAAAACTCGCCCCGTCCCTTTGGGCGGCGAGGCCGCGCCGCAGGGGTTCAGGGCAGGGGCCCTCGCCGCCCTCGGGTTGCGGCCGGAAGTCGCGATCTTCGGGGTACGATTACGCTATGACACGGGCGCCTGCGTTGTTGCTCGGCCTTGCGATATCGACATATCGCTGCGGCCGAGCGCCTAGCAGGCGCCGCGTTCCGGCCGCAACGCGCATGCGCGCAACTTGCTCAGAGCTTCCCTAGTGGACGAGGAACTGAGGAAAAACGCGCTCGAGTATCACCGCCTGCCGCGCGCCGGCAAGATCTCGATCCTCCCGACCAAGCAGCTCACCAACCAGCGCGACCTCGCGCTCGCCTACACGCCCGGGGTCGCGGTCGCCTGCGAGGAGATCCTGCGCGACCCGGCCGAGGCGGTGCACCTCACGGCGCGCGCCAACCTGATCGCGGTGATCACCAACGGCACCGCGGTGCTCGGCCTGGGCGCGATCGGCCCGCTCGCCGCCAAGCCGGTGATGGAAGGCAAGTCGGTGCTGTTCAAGAAATTCGCCGGCATCGACTGCTTCGACATCGAGATCGACGAGCGCGACCCCGACAAGCTCGTGGACCTCATCGCCAGCCTGGAGCCGACCTTCGGCGGCATCAACCTCGAGGACATCAAGGCGCCGGAGTGCTTCGCGGTGGAGCGCAAGCTGCGCGCGCGCATGAAGATCCCGGTGTTCCACGACGACCAGCACGGCACCGCGATCATCGTCGGCGCCGCGATCCTGAACGGCCTCAAGGTGGTCGGCAAGGACCTGGCGCAGGTGAAGCTGGTGGTCTCGGGCGCGGGCGCCGCCGCGCTCGCCTGCCTCGAGTTGCTGGTGCAGGTGGGCCTGCCGCGGGCGAACGTCATCGTCACCGACATCAATGGCGTGGTGTACCGGGGCCGCAAGGAGGAGATGGACCCGGACAAGGCGCGCTTCGCCGTCGACACCAAGGCGCGCACCCTGGACGAAGTGATCGATGGTGCCGACGTGTTCCTGGGGCTTTCCGCGGGCGGCGTGCTCAAGCCCGCGATGGTGAAGAAGATGGCCGCGCGCCCGTTGATCCTCGCGCTCGCCAACCCGGACCCGGAGATCCGCCCCGAGCTGGCGAAGCAGGCGCGCGCCGATTGCGTCATTGCCACCGGGCGCAGCGACTACCCGAACCAGGTCAACAACGTGCTGTGCTTCCCGTTCATCTTCCGCGGCGCGCTCGATGTCGGCGCCACCGCCATCACGCCGGAGATGGAGCTCGCCGCGATGCGCGCGATCGCCGAGCTGGCGCAGGCCGAGACCTCGGAGCAGGTGGCGGTCGCCTACGGCATCGAGTCGCTCAAGTTCGGCCCCGAGTACCTGATCCCCCGGCCGTTCGACCCGCGCCTCATCTCCTCGATCGCGCCGGCGGTGGCGCAGGCGGCGATGGCCTCGGGCGTGGCGACGCGGCCGATCGCGGATTTGGATGCCTACCGCGATTCGCTGACGCAGTTCGTCTATCACTCCGGCATGATCATGAAGCCGCTGTTCTCGGCGGCGAAGGCTTCGCCCAAGCGCATCGTCTTCGCCGAGGGCGAGGACGAGCGCGTCCTGCGCGCCACCCAGATCGTGTGCGACGAGGGGCTGGCGAAGCCGGTGCTGGTCGGCAGGCCGGCGGTGGTGGAGCGGCGCATCGAGCGCTTGGGCCTCAGGATCCGCGCCGGGCGCGAGTTCGACCTGGTCAACCCGGAGTTCGATCCGCGCTACCGCGATTATTGGACCACTTATCACAAGCTGACCGAGCGCAAGGGCGTCTCGCCGGAGTACGCGCGCATCGAGATGCGCCGCCGCAACACCCTCATCGGCGCGATGCTGATGTACAAGGGCGAGGCCGACGGCATGCTGTGCGGCACCTTCGGCACCCATGCCCTGCATCTGCACTACGTGGCGCAGGTGATCGGGCTGCGGCCCGGGATCCGGCATTTCGCCGCCATGAACGCACTGCTGCTTCCCAACCGCACCGTGTTCATCTGCGACACCTACGTCACGCCCGACCCGGACGCCGAGCACATCGCCGAGATGACCATGCTGGCGGCGGAGGAGGTGCGCCGTTTCGGCGTCGCGCCCAAGGTGGCACTGCTCTCGGCCTCCAACTTCGGCTCGGTGGACCTGCCCTCGGCGCGCAAGATGCAGCGCGCGCTCGCGATCCTCGCCGAGCGCGCCCCCGAACTCGAGGTGGACGGCGAGATGCACGGCGACGCCGCGCTGTCCGACGAAATCCGCTCCAAGGTGCTGCCCGGCGCGCGCCTGCGCGGTACCGCCAACATCCTGATCATGCCGACCCTGGACGCCGCCAACATCTCCTTCAACCTGCTCAAGGTGGCCTCGGCCGAGAATGTCACCATCGGGCCGGTGCTGCTCGGCGCGGCGCGGCCGGTGCACATCCTCACGCCCTCGGCCACCGTGCGCCGCCTCGTCAACATGACGGCGCTCACCGTGGTGGACGCGAACGCGCCGCGCGGCCAGGAGCAGAGCCTGTTCTGACCCGGGCTGAAGCGAACCAACCGTGCAGCGCACATGAGCACCGAAGCCGCAGCCAACAGCGTGCCGCTCGCCGCGAACCCCGTCAGGCCGCGCGCCGGGCTGGTGCTGACCGGCGGCGGCGCGCGTGCCGCCTACCAGGTCGGAGTGGTCAAGGCGGTGCGCGACATCCTCGGCAACCCGGTCAGGAACCCGTTCCCGATCCTCGCCGGCACCTCGGCGGGCGGCATCAACGCGGCTACCCTGGCAGTGTTCGCGGACAACTTCACGCGCGGGGTCGCCAGCCTGCTCGAGGTGTGGGAGAACATGCACTGCCACCATGTCTACCGCACCGACGTGCTGAGCATCATGAAAAGCGGCGCGCGCTGGCTGGCGGCGCTGATGCTGGTGTCGCGGCAGAACCCGGTGGCGCTGCTCGACAACGAGCCGTTGCGGCAGATGCTGGAGCGCAACCTGCCTTTCGAGCGCATCCAGGAACACATCGACTCGGGCGCGCTGTACGCGGTGAGCATCACCGCTTCGGGCTATACCACGGGCCAGAGCGTGTCCTTCTTCCAGGGCGGCTCAGGGCTCGAGGGCTGGGAGCGCAACCAGCGCATCGGGGCCGCGGTCACGCTCAAGTGCGATTACCTGCTCGCCTCGGCGTCGCTGCCGTTCATTTTCCCGGCGGTGAAGGTGCACCGCGAGTATTTCGGCGACGGCTCGATGCGGCAGCTGGCGCCGATCAGCCCGGCGCTGCACCTGGGCGCGGACCGGGTGCTGGTGGTGGGCACCGGCCGCCAGACCCTGGACGAGGCGCGCGCGCGGTCGAATGTCTATCCTTCGCTGGCGCAGGTTGCCGGCCACGCGCTCAACTCGATCTTCCTCGACAGCCTGTCGGTGGACCTGGAGCGCCTGGAGCGCATTAACCGCACCGTGCGCCTGATCCCGCCCGAGACGCTGGCCAGCAGCGGCTCGAGTCTCAGGCCGATCAAGGTGCTGTTCATCTCGCCCTCGCAGCCGCTGGAGCGCATCGCCGCGCGCTTCGTGCACGAGCTGCCGCGCACGGTGCGCTTCCTGCTGCGTCCGACCGGGGCGCTCAGCCGCTCGGGCTCGAACCTGGCGAGTTATCTGCTTTTCGAGGAGCCCTTCACGCGCGCGCTCATCGACCTGGGCTACCAGGACACTGCCAGCCGCGAACCCGAGGTGCGCGCTTTCTTCGAGGGCACCGAGACCTAAGACATGTCCGACGCGAAGCCGCCGCAGGACCCGTTCGAAATGTTCCGCCGCCTGTGGGGGCCGCTGGGCGTTCCGGTGCCGGGGCTCACCATGCCCACCCTCGACCCGCAAGAGGTCGAAAAGCGCATCCAGGAGCTGAAATCGGTCGAGACCTGGCTGGCGATGAACCTCAACATGCTGCGCATGGCGATCCAGGGCCTGGAGATGCAGAAGGCGTCGCTCCAAATGATGAAGGCGGCGACCGACGCTGCCACCCGGCCGGCCGCGCCGCCGGCGGCCGAGCCGAAAAAGGGGCCGTGAGCGCGTTCCGCTCCGCCCACTCCGGAGGCGCCACCTGGCGCGAGTGCGTCGAGGCCTGCGCGGCGCGCCTCGGCCGCGTCGGCGGCGGGCTCGGCTTCGTGTACTTCACCGACACGCTGGTGCCGTACGCCGAGCGCATCGTCGGCGCGCTGCGCGAGCGCACCGGCGTCGCCGACTGGGTCGGCACGGTCGGCATCGGCGTGCTGGCGAGCGGCACCGAATACCTGGATGAGCCGGCGATCGCCACCCTGGTCGCGGAAATCCCGGCGGGCGCCTACCAGGTGTTCTCGGGCCGCACCGGGACGCCGCGCGCGGGCGAGGCCCACTTCGGGGTGATCCATGCCGATCCCCGCACGCCCGATGTGGCGGAGCTGATCGCCGACATGTCGGGCAAGGTGGCGAGCGGCTTCCTGGTGGGCGGCCTGTCCAGCTCGCGCGCCAAGACGGTGCAGGTGGCCAACGATGTCGTCTCGGGCGGGCTCTCGGGTGCCGTGCTCGCCGCCACAGTCGGCGTCAGCACGCGGCTGACGCAAGGCTGCGCGCCGTTGCCGGGACGCTATCGCGTCACCGAGTGCGAGGCCAACGTGATCGCGACGCTCGACGGCCGCCCGGCGCTCGAAGTGCTGAAGGAAGCGATCGGCGAGGTGCTGGCGCGCGACCTGCGGCGCGCCGCGCACTTCATCCACGTCGGGCTGCCGGTGGCGGGCTCGGACCGCGGCGACTACCTGGTGCGCAACCTGGTCGGGATCGATGAGCGTGCCGGGCTGATCGCGATCGGCGAGCTGATCGAGACCGGCGCCGAGCTGATATTCTGCAAGCGCGATGCCGAGAGCGCGCGCGGCGACCTGCAGCGCATCCTCGGCGAGCTGCGCGCCGAGGCGGGCAGGGCGCGCGGCGCGCTTTATTATTCGTGCGTCGGGCGCGGCGAGCACATGTTCGGCCGCAGGGGCGCCGAGCTCGAGCTGGTGCGCGACGCGCTCGGCGATGTGCCGCTGGCAGGATTTTTCTGCAACGGGGAAATTTCGCACGACCGCTTGTACGGTTTTACGGGCGTGCTTACGCTGTTTCACTGAGGAGACTTAGTCATGGCAAAGGCAGTGCGGTTTCACAAGATTGGCGGACCCGAAGTGCTGCAGATGGACGAGGTGCAGGTGGGCGAGCCGGGTCCCGGCCAGGCGCGCATCCGGCATAGCGCGATCGGCGTCAATTTCATCGACACCTACCAGCGCTCGGGGATGTATCCGGTGCCGCTGCCCTCGGGCGCCGGCAACGAGGGCGCGGGGGTGGTGGAAGCGGTCGGCGCCGGAGTCAGCAGCCTCAAAGCCGGCGACCGCGTTGCCTACACGGGGCAGATCGGCGCCTACAGCACTCAGCGCCTGGTGCCCGCCGACCGGATGGTGAAAGTGCCCGAAGGCATCAGCGACGAGCAGGCCGCCTCGATGATGTTGAAGGGCATGACGGTGCAATACCTGATCCACCGCACCCACAAGGTGCAGTCCGGGGAGACGGTGCTATGGCATGCGGTGGCGGGCGGCGTCGGCCTGATCGCCTGCCAATGGCTGAAGGCGCTCGGCGCCACCGTGATCGGCACCGTGGGCTCGGACGAGAAGGGCGTGCTCGCCAAGGCGCACGGCTGCGATCACGTCATCAACTATTCCAAGGAGAACTTCGCCGAGCGCGTCAAGGCGCTCACCGGTGGCAAGGGCGTGCCGGTGGTCTACGACTCGGTCGGGAAGAGCACCTGGGAAGGGTCGCTCGATTGCCTGCGGCCGCTGGGCATGATGGTGTCGTTCGGCAACGCCTCGGGCGCGGTGGCCCCGGTCAACATCGGCATCCTGGCGCAGAAGGGCTCGCTATTCCTCACCCGGCCGACGCTGGTGACCTACACGTCGTCGCGCGCGGACCTGGAAGCGACCTCGAAATCGCTGTTCGACGTGGTCAAGTCGGGCAAGGTGAAGATCGAGATCACGGCGCGCTACAAGATGGCGGACGTGGCGCAATGCCACCGCGACCTCGAGGGCCGCAAGACTACGGGCTCCGTGATCCTGCTGCCGTAGCCGCCTTCACCGGGCGCAGGCGCAGCGCCAGTAGCTGGTTGGCGAGCACTGCGCCGATCACGATCACGCCGCCGGCGAGCGCCGCGTTGCCCGGGCGCTCGCCGATCGCCAGCCACACCCAGATCGGTGCCAGCACCGGCTCGAGCAGGCCCACGAGCGCGAGCTCGCCCGCCTGCAGGCGGTGATAGGCGCGCGTCATCAGCGCCAGCCCCAGGCCGGTCTGGAACACGCCCAGCGCGGCGAGCAGCAGCAAGTCGCGCCCGGAGGCGGCGAGCGGCCACGCCAAGGGCGCGGCGGCGAGCACCGAGAGCAGTGCCGCGATCAGCGCCGCCACGGTCGGATCGACCGCCGCCGCCGCGCGCCGCAGCACGATGTAGTTGATGGTGAACGAGGCCGGCACCGCGAGCGCGAGCAGGTTGCCGGCCAACTGCCCGGTCCCCAGCCCTTCGTAGAACATGAGCGCGATGCCCGCGAGCGCGGCGGCGATCGCTGCCCAGGTGCCGGCGCGCGGCCGCTCGCCCAGAAACGCCCACGCCGCGGCGGCGAGGAACAGCGGCCCGGTGCTCATGAGCGCCGAGGCGTTCGCCACCGTGGTGTAGGAAATCGAGAAAATAAAGAAGAAGAAGGTGGCAGCGAGAAACAGCGCCGACACCAGGCCGGGTGAGCCGGCGGCGCGCATGCGCGCGGGCAGCGCGCCGCGGTGCCAGGCGGCGAGCAGCGCCGCCAGGAACACGCTCATGAAGACGGAGCGCCAGAAGACGATCCCGGTGGCGCTGACGGTCTCGATGTGGCGCACCACCACGCCGGCGGTGGAAAAGCACACCGATGCCCCCAGCATCAGCCACACGCCTTTGGTCCGCTCGGACATCATGTCGTCTTCCCCTTAAAGCAAAAACGCCGCCCGCGGGCGGCGTTGTCGCTGGCAGAGGCTGGGGCTACTTGGCGTCCAGGATCCCCAGGGCCTTCTTGAGCGCGGCCTCGGAGTCGGCGTGCTTGCCTTCCTTGTGCAGCGTCTCGCCTTTCATGCGCAGATCCTTGACCTCGTTCATCTGGGCGGCGGTTTTGCCGGTGGCCTTGGGCAGGGCGTCGTCGATCTGCTTCATCAGCTTCGGACAGGTGCTAGCGAACGCCATCGAGGTGGCGAAGGCGAGTGCAACGAAAAGTGCGGTGCGTTTCATGGTTCCTCCTTGTCTATTGGTGGCTGGTGCCGCGGCGAGCTTAACATGCGGGCCGTGACCTGCAACCCTACGTAGCGCCGGGCGATCCGGATGCGCGCCACCCTGTTCGACGAGGGGCCGGTAGAGCTGGATCTGGTCTGGCTGAGGCGACATTTTGCCTCGGCCGCCCCCCCGGCCGAGCCGGTGTACGGCGACCAGGGGGCGCGGCCGGAGCGTGAGGCGCTCCAGCCCGCCTCTGTGTTGCTGCCGATCGTGGCGCGCGAAGCCGAGCTGACGGTGCTGTTCACGCAGCGCACCGCGCACCTCAAGGCGCACTCGGGGCAGGTGAGTTTCCCCGGTGGCCGCGCCGAGGCGCACGATCCCACCCCCGAGGCCACCGCGCTGCGCGAGACGCAGGAGGAGATCGGCTTGGATCCGCGGCACGTAGAGCTGCTCGGCCGGCTGCCCGAGTACCGCACGCGCACCGGCTTTCGCGTCACGCCGGTGGTCGGGGTGGTGGCGCCGCCCTTCGAGCTCAAGCCCGACGCTTACGAGGTGGAGGAGGTGTTCGAGGTGCCGCTGTCGTTCCTGCTCGACCCGCGAAATCACCTGCGGCAGTCGCGCGAGTGGCAGGGCGAGACGCGCTGGTTCTTCGCCATCCCCTACGGCGAGCGCTACATCTGGGGCGCGACCGCCGGCATGCTCGTCAACCTCTACCGCTACCTCGCACAAGCGCGGCGATAGCGCCGTGGGAGGCATGCGCGGGACCGGGCCGCAGCGGGCGTCATCGTCCGCGGTGCGCAGGCTCGTCCTCGCGCAGGGTCCCGGTGCGGCAGCCTCGGTCAGATAGAAGCTCTCGGCAGCCGCACCACCCGCGATCGAGGACGCGCACCGAAGGACGCCGCCGCCCGCTGCGCCCCCGTCCGGCCGGACACGCACCCGTTACGGCATAGGTCCGCTTCCTCGCGCTCGCGCGTCTGTTGCCTAAAAGGGAGAAACAATCCGACGAAGTCTCGCTGCGCTAGTCGGACGCGTGCATGGTCTCGTCGCGCCGGCCGCGACGACTACATCCGCTCGAAGAAGAGAACATTGTGAAAGGGTTCGCCCTTGGGGTTTGTCCCCTTGATCTCGACGCTCCAGGTCTTGTTGTCCTTGGCGATCGCGCGCCTGTGCGTCGCAACCACCTTGCCATCCTTCTTGTCGATCCGCGTGTTGGTCAGCGCATCGATCCGCGTGAGCGCCACGGTATCGACAAATCGCGAACCCTTCATCGGGGAATCCTTGCCATCGTAGTTCGCGGTGAACTCGGTCGTTGCGGGCTTGCCATCCGGACCGATCGCCTCAGTCATCACCTTGATGCCTTTTCCGGACGGCTCCATTTTCACTGTCAGGCTTTTCGGCGCAGGGCCCGGGCTGTACTTCGATTTCTCGAGGTTCAGCTTCCAGGTACCCATGCCCGGATTCTTCGATTGCGCGAGTACGCTGGACATCGATACGGCAAGAATTGCAACGGCTAGACCAAGAATCGTCTTGCTCAGGACTGATTGCATAGATCCCCCTGTAAGTGCAATAGCGCCCGGCCGCGCGCGACGCGGCGAGCAGAGCTACACAGGCCGGTACCCAACTAACAGGCGTCGCGGACCCTTAGCGCGAAAAGTATAAACGGCTTCCACGGCGGGCACCATCCTCCAGATGCCCCTGATGCGCTAGCCGCGCGCGCGCGGCCGCGGGCGCGCCGATTTTTCGCGCGCGTACAGGCGCGCGAAGTTGTCCAGCGACAACAGGTGCGCGTAGATGCGGCTCATGACACCGTTGCTCACCAGCGCTTTGTGGCTGGCGGGCCTGAGCGCGGCGAGCTTTTTCTCGTCCACGCGGAACATGCCGGCGAGGCGCGTCGCGCGCCGGGAGTTCTCCACCACGTCCATACTGAAGGGTTCGAGAATCTTCAGGCGCGCGAGCGCGGCGCACATCTGCGCGGTGCGGTCCAGGTCCGCTTCGTACTCGGCCAGCAGCCGCTCGACGTTCTTCCAGCGCGGCGTGCCTTCGCCGCGCGCGTCGAACAGCATCACGCCGCCGGTATCGATATAGGCCTTGGCGACGCACACCACGCGCTCGCCCGAAGGCTTGCCGTCGAGGTACAGCTTGGAGATGCAGAACGGGTAGCGGCGCACGAACGCCGGCAAATAGGCCGTGGGGTCCCAGTCGCCGGCCGCGTTGACGAACAGGTTGGCGCCCTGCGCCAGGCCGAGCACCGCCACTGGCGCGAAGCTCTTGCCCTTGTCCTGGCTGGAGAACACGATCGGGTAGTCGCGCGCCGCGATGCCGAACTCGGAAAACGAGAGCGCGAGCGCGTTGAGCGAGCGGCAGAACGCCGGCGTGGTACCCGCCGGCATCAGCACCCTGTGCTCCTTGCGCAGCGGCACGATCTCGTCGTAGCCGTAGGGCGCGGTGATCTTCATCCTCGAAGGATTGTAGCGCGCGGTGTGCTATCTTCGAGCCGCATTCCGGCCCGCTTCTTCGACCGCGCACCCTAGACTGAACATAGCGCCATGGGCGTCATCGCAACCGTCGCCGCGCTGCTGCTCGAGCAGTGGCGCCCGCTCGGCAACCGCGGCGCCTACTTCAACTCGCTGGCGGGATGGACCGACTGGCTGGAGCGCACCTTCAATGCCGGCGAGGCGCGTCACGGCGCCATCGCGTGGTCGATCGCGGTGCTGGCGCCGGCCGCAGCGGCGCTCGCGCTGTATGCGCTGCTTCACTGGATGGACGAGGCGCTCGGGCTGCTGCTTAACATCGCCGCGCTCTACCTGACGCTGGGCTTCCGCCAGTTCAGCCACAACTTCACCGCCATCCAGGCGGCGCTGCGCGATGGCGACATCGACCGCGCGCGCGAGCTGCTCGGCGCCTGGCGCGGCGAGCCGGCGCAGCACCGCAGCCGCGAGGAAGTCGTGCGCCTCAGCATCGAGGAGGCGCTCGCCGCATCGCACCGCCACGTCTTCGGCGTGCTGTTCTGGTTCATCGTGCTGCCCGGGCCGAGCGGCGCGATCCTGTACCGCCTGGCGCTGTTCGTGGCGCGGCGCTGGCGCGGGCTGGGCGCTTTCGGCCGCTGCGCCGAGCGCGCGCACGAGCTGCTGGAGTGGCCAGCCACGCGCCTCACCGCGGCGTCGTTCGCCGTCGTCGGCGATTTCGAGGACGCGGCCTACTGCTGGCGCACGCAGGCGGCCGCGTGGCCCGATCCGCAGCTCGGCATCGTGCTCGCTGCGGGCGCAGGCGCCTTGGGCGTCAAGCTCGGCATGCCGCTGCAGGAGGTGGAGGGTCTCGTGCCGCGACCCGAGCTCGGCCTGGGCGAGGCGGCCGATACGCCGTTCCTCGACAGCGCGGTGGGGCTGGTGTGGCGAGCCTTGGTGGTGTGGATATTCGTGTACGCGCTGATCAGCCTGGCGCGCGTGTTCTGACGGGGCCGCCACGGGGCAAAGTGTAAAGTCATGCTTTACAGTCGAGGCGAATCCATCCAGCGGAGGGCGGGACCATGTCACATTCCAAACTCGGCGCCGGCATCCTGATCCTGGTCGGCGCGGTATTTCTTCTGATCAATCTCGGCATCGTGCCGGCGGCGGAGTTGAAGGCACTGCTCGCCAAGTGGTGGCCGCTGATCCTGATTCTGGTGGGCGCCTGGCTTCTGCTTCAGAGGAGATCGAGATGATCGTCACCGTGTTCCGCTCCCGCGTCAGGCCCGAGGCGCAGGAGGAGTATTTGCAATGGGCCGGCCGCATGGCCGCGCTGGCGAAGACGATGCCGGGCTATATCGCGCACAAGGGCTTCACCGCCGAGGACGGCGAGCGCGTGACCATCGTCGAGTTCGAGTCAGAGGAGGCGCAGCGCGCCTGGCGCCTGCACCCCGAGCACGCGGTGGCGCAGAAGAAGGGGCGGCAGGAGTTCTACAGCGAGTACCGCCTGCAGATCTGCAGCGTCTTGCGCGAGACCGTCCATCCGGCCAAGAAATGACGGGCTCCACGGCGCGCGAGTGTAAAGTCGCTTTACACTTGTCGCCTCCATGCCTGGCGGTAGGCCGCGGGCTCGGGTGGGACCCGACTTGCCGCTGCGGCGCGCCAAGATCCTGGCGAAAGTTCTAAGGCCAGTTCTAGAACCCCGGTTTAAGCTGAAGAATCGCAAGGAAGAAGTCTTGGATTCTTTGTTCTATTTCCCCCGCGTGCGAGTTCTGTGACAATTGCAACGCGCTTGGCGCCACATCTCAATTCACAAAAGGCGCTGCAAGGGAGGGTCCGATGAATCACCTGGTACGCCCACACGGCCTGCCCGCGTTCGCCACGTTCATAGGGCGAGGACGCATGGAGGCCCTGCAGTTCTTCCCCCGTCGGCTCTTGATGTGCCTCCTGCTCGCTGCAAACGGCGCGCTCGCCGAGCCGATCCCGACCAGCAACGACGCCAACTTCCTGTGGGCGCGCATCAATTTCTGGACTCCCACGATGCAGCTCGGTGGCAGCAACAATTACGATGCCACGCTGTGCAACCTGCCAAGCCCTACAGCCTCCGGGCAGTGCGTCTGCAACGGCGGCTTCGATGGCAGCGCATTCGTGGTCCTGCGCGTGGACCGGCAGGCGTATTTCGGCAAGTGTGCCTCGCAGCAGGACAACAGCGAGCGCATCGGGATCGCACCGGCCATGGAGTGCCCGATCAGCGATCCCGGGCGCCTATTCATCGGGCCCTACGAGCGCCCGTTCTGCCCCGCGGGATATAGCGGGCAGTTGTTCAAGAATTGCGGCGCCGCACGCTGCTACGCCGGCAACCCGATCGACCCGGGCTCGGGCGACAAGTATCAGCACGAGACGGACTACGCGGCACCGGGCGGGCTTCGCTTCGAGCGCTTCTACAACAGCGCCGTGCAGGATCTGCCGCGTTCGCTTGGCGCTCATTGGCGCCATGCGTATCAGCGCTGGATCATCCGCAACGGCAACGACCAGGCGTTCGCCTACCGGCCGGACGGCGTGTCGCTGTGGTTCCGGCGCAGCAACCCGAGCGTTCCCTGGCAGTTCGACCTCGACACCCCAGAGCGCATCCGCGACCTCGTGAGCGGGGGCCAGATCGTCGGCTGGGAGCTCAAGAACGCCAGCGACGAGACCGAGATCTACGACGCCTACGGCCGCCTGACCTCGATCACCGACCGGCAGGGTCTCGCGACCACGATCGCCTACAGCGACGAGGTGAACCTGGAGCCCGTGAGCCGCACGGCCAAGCTGCCGATCCGGGTGACGGATCATCTGGGCCGAAGCCTTGCGATCGGCTACGACACCGAGCAGCGCATCGCCTCCATCACCACGCCGGGCGGCGAAGTCATAGCCTTCGCCTACGACGCCAACAGCAATCTTGCGGCGGTGAGCTACCCCGGCGGGAGCGTGCGGACCTATCACTACGAGGATGGCGCGCGGCCCCATCACCTGACCGGGATCACCGACGAGAACAGCCAGAGGTTCGCCACTTGGGCGTACGACGCCTCGGGACGCGGTAACTTGAGCGAACGGGCGGGCGGTGCGTCGCGCATAACGCTGACCTACGGCTCGAACTCCGCCGCGGTGACCGACGCCTTCAACCAGACGCGCACCTACAGCTATCAGAGCATTCAATCCTCCGCCCGCAACACCGGGATCGCCGGCCCCGCCTGCCCTACCTGCGGCCCTGCCTCGCAGACGTATGACGCCAACGGCAACGTCGCCTCGCGCACCGACTGGAACGGCAACCGCTCCAATTACACCTATGACTTGGCGCGCAACCTGGAGACTTCGCGCACCGAGGGTTTGACCTCCTCTGGCGGGGTGACGCCGCAGACAAGGGCAATCAGCACGACGTGGCATGCGAGCTTCCGGCTGCCGACGCAGATCGCGGAGCCCTTGCGCCTCACCACGAACGTGTACGACACCGATGGCACGCGTTGCGGCGCGCGCGGGGCGCTTTGCTCGCGCAGCGTGCAGGCGACGACGGACGCAAACGGCTCACAAGGATTCTCTGCGATCCCGACGGGCGCGCCGCGCATCTGGAGCTACACCTATAACGCGAACGGCTCCATGCTGACGGTGAACGGCCCGAGGACCGATCTCACCGACCTCACTTCCTACACCTACTATCCCAACGACGACCCGGACCCGGGCAAGCGCGGCAACGTGGCAACGATCAGCAACGCCGCCGGACATAGCACGCAGATCACCGCCTACAACGCCCACGGCCAGCCCACCTCGATGACCGACCCCAATGGCCTGGTGACGACGATGAGCTACGACGCTCGCCAGCGGCTCACCTCGCGCAGCGTCGGCGGCGAGATCACCTCCTACGAGTACGACGGGGTGGGGCAGCTGACAAGGGTGACGCTCCCCGACGGCTCGTCCCTCACCTACAGCTACGACTCCGCGCACCGGCTCACGGGCATCGCCGACAACTCGGGCAACCGCATCGCCTACTCACTCGACGCGATGGGCAACCGCACGCGCGAGAACGTGCTCGACCCGGCGAGCGCCCTTGCCCAGACCCGCAGCCGCGTCTACTCCAGTCTCAATCGGCTATTCCAGGAGATCGGCGCCGCGGCCCAGGTGACCGAGTACGGCTATGACAACCAGGGCAACGTCACATCTGTCAGGGATCCGCTCGCCCGCATCACCTCGAACCAGTACGACGCGCTCAATCGCTTGCGGCAGGTGACCGACCCGGCGACGGGGGTGACTCAGTACGGCTACAACGGCCTGGATGCGTTGACCCAAGTGAGCGATCCGAGAGCCCTCGTCACCGGCTACACGGTGGATGGCTTGGGGAACCTCAACCAGCAAGTCTCTCCCGACACCGGAGCGACGACCAACACCTACGACGCGGCGGGGAACCTTCTCACCCAGACCGACGCCAAGGGCCAGACGACGACGTTTGCCTACGACGCGCTGAACCGCGTCACGCTGATCACCTTTGCCGATGGCTCAAGACACACGTTCGGTTACGACGCGGGTGCATACGCCATCGGCAGGCTCAGCTCGATCACCGAGACCAACCCTGCCAACCAGCTGACGGCGAGCATCACCTACGGCTACGACCAGAAGGGGTGCGTCATCGCTGAGACGCGAACCGTGAACGGCATCGCCTACGTCACCGGCTACGCCTACGACAGCGCGGGGCGCATGAGCGGCATCACCTACCCCTCTGGGCGAACGGTGAACTATGGCTTCGATGCCCTGGGGCGCGTGAGCCAAGTAACGACCACCAAGGGCGGACTGACCCAGGTGGTGGTGCAAGCGGTCGCCTACCACCCCTTCGGGGGCGCAGCCGGCTGGACGCTCGGTAACGGCCAGACTTACATCCGCGGGTTCGACCAGGACGGGCGCATCGCGAGCTATTCGCTCGCGGCGCAAACCTTCGCGCTGGGCTACGACGCAGCGAGCCGCATCGCCTTCATTGCCGACCTCGGCACTCCCGCCAACAGCAACACCTATAGCTACGACACGCTGGACCGCCTGACGCAAGCGGTCGCTCCCGGCACGCCGTACGCCTACAGTTACGACGTGGTGGGCAACCGGCTGACCAAGACCGTAGGCGTGGCCACCGACAGCTACGCCTATAGCGCGACCAGCAACCGCATCGCCTCGATTGCGCCCGCGACGGGGCCGCTGAGGAACTTCGTGTTCGATGCGAACGGCTCGACCACGAGCGATGCGATCAACCAATACAGCTACGACGCGCGCGGGCGCCTGGTGCAGGCGGTGAGCACGATCGGCGCCTCCGCCTACCAGGTGAACGCGCTGGGGCAACGCGTCCGCAAGGCGAACGCCTTGGGAGACAGTGTGTACCACTACGACACGCAGGGGCGGCTGATCGCGGAGACCGATCCCGCGGGGGCGCTCAAGCGCGAGGTGATCTATCTCGGGGATATCCCGGTGGCGGTGGTGCGGTGAGCACAGGGTGCAACAAGTGTAAAGTCACGCTTTACACTTCGGGCCTCTGCAGGCGGCTCGTCCTTCTTACGCTTGCGGCGCTGTCGCTTCAGGCGCAGGCGCAGCTCTCCTGCAACCCGTCCGCGCCGCGCACCGACCCGGGCACGGGCTTTGCGCCCTTTGGCGCAGCCGAGCAGCTGGTGGCCCGCGGGGGGAATGCCGGCCCCGCCTGGGAGTGGGCGATCGGCACCGACACCGAGGGCAGCCAGAGCGCGAAGGGCAGCCTCGACTGGGTCTCTGGGAAGCTCTACGCCTGGACGCTCAGCTACTCGGGGGCGGGCGCTGCGACGATCGAGGTGCGCGATGCGGGGGTGCTGGTGCTTACCCGCACCTGGGCGGCGGGGATGGACACCGGTAACGCCCTGCAGGTGCAGGTGTCCACCAACCCGAGCATCGGGCCGGGGACCACGATGTCCGCTTCCCTCTCCTCCATCAACGGCCATTCGCTCTCGGGGGCGGTGAGCCAGACCGGGAACAACACCCAGGCCGAGCAGAACCTGTACTACTTCTTCCCGCTGATGGCGGCGGGCTTTACCGCGCAAGGCGCCGTGAGCCTGACCTCTGGGTCGCTACCCGCGGGCGCTCGGGTGCAGTTCAGGGTGCGGGCGGGGAACATCCCTTGCAGCGCCACCAACAGCCCGCCCACGGTGAGTCTCACCAGCCCCGCGAACAACGCCACCTTCAACGCCCCGGCCAACATCACGCTCACGGCGAACGCGCAGGACAGCGACGGCACGGTCACGCAGGTGCAGTACTTCGCCCACGCCAGCCCCCTCGGCACGGCCACCAGCAGCCCCTACAGCTTCAACTGGACCAACGTCGCCGCCGGCAGCGACACCCTCA
>CAYMVA010000142.1:0-21615 GCA_964393745.1 uncultured Enterobacteriaceae bacterium
GAGATTTTCAGGTAGGCGTAGTGCCCGGGGGTGAGCTTGATGCCCTGCGCGGGGACCAGGTCGGCGAACGGGTCGTGCGGCTTGGGCAGATGCCGGTGCACCGCGCCCATGACGCCTTCGACGTCGTGCGGCCCGGTGACGGCGAGCACCGCGGGGTGCGCTGCCCGCACCACTCCGTTTTTCGCGCCCAGGCAGCCGGTGACGATGACGCGCCCGTTCTCCGCCAGCGCCTCGCCGATCGCGCAGAGCGACTCCTCGACTGCGGCGTCGATGAAGCCGCAGGTGTTGACGATCACCAGGTCGGCGCCGGCGTAATCAGGCGCGGTGGCGTAGCCCTCGGCGCGCAGCTGCGTCAGGATGCGCTCGGAATCGACCAGCGCCTTGGGACAGCCGAGCGAAACGAATCCGACCCGGGGCGCGGCCGGCGCAGCGCGGCGCGGCATGCCGCTACTTCTCTGCCGCATGCCGCTACTTCTTTTCCTGCGGGCCCTTGTCCTGCGAGCCGCCCGGCTGCGGGAAGCCGGGGAAGGTGAAACCGGTGAACATGTTGCGCGCCTGGCTCTGCATCTGCTCCTGGAACTGCGCGAACATCTTCTGGCTCTGCTCCGTGTAGGCCTGCATCAGGCTCTGCATCGCCGGCCCCTGCAGGTTCATGAACTGCGCCCACAGATCCTGCGACACGCGCGAGTTGTCGCCGTAGATCTTCTGCGACTGGTCCTGCATCGCCGTCTGCAGCTGCTGGAAGGCGTCGATGTTCTTCGACAGGTACGAGCCCATGAAGCCCTGCATGGCGCTGCCGTAGGAGCGGATCATCTGCGACAGCAGGTCCGAGGAGAACATCGGCATGCCGCCGGATTCCTCGTCCAGGATGATCTGCAGCAGGATCTGGCGCGTCAGGTCGTCGTTGCTCTTGGCGTCGAGCACCTGGAACTCTTCCTGCTTGAGCACCATCTGCTTGACGTCCGCGAGCGTGATGTAGCTCGAGGTCTTGGTGTCGTAGAGCCGCCGATTGGGGTACTTCTTGATCAGGCGTGCCTGGGTTTGCATTTTCGCGTCGGGAAGTGCGGACATTAATTTTACTCCTCAATACATGTGCTGGCCGCCGTTGATCGAGATGTTGGCGCCGGTGACGAACGCCGCTTCTTCCGAGCATAGATAGATGATCAGCCCGGCGACTTCGTCGGGCTTGCCGAGGCGCCCGAGAGGGATCTGCGGCAGGATCTTGGAATCCAGGATCTCTTTCGGGATCGCGGTCACCATCTTGGTGCCGATGTAGCCCGGCGAGATGGTGTTGATGGTGACGCTCTTGCGCGCCACCTCGAGCGCCAGCGCCTTGGTGAAGCCGTGGATGCCCGCCTTCGCCGCCGAATAGTTGGTCTGGCCGAAGGCGCCTTTCTGACCGTTCACCGAGGAGACGTTGATCACCCGCCCCCAAGTGCGCTCGACCATGCCGTCCATGACCTGCTTGGTCATGTTGAAGCACGAGTCGAGGTTGGTGCGCATGACCGCGTCCCAGTCGGCCTTGCTCATTTTCTTGAAGGTCATGTCGCGCGTGATGCCGGCGTTGTTCACCAGGATGTCGATGTTGCCGCAGTCCTTCTGGATCTGGGCGCACTTCGCCGCGCAGTCCTCGTACGACGCCACGTCCACCGGGTAGGCGGCGAAGCCGTAGCCGCGCCCCTTCATCTCGTCGAGCCACGCTTTCCACTTGGTGTTGGATGGCGAATAGGTCACCACCACCTTGTAGCCGGCATCCGCCATCTTGGTGGAAATGGTCTCGCCCAGCCCGCCCATGCCGCCGGTGACGACGGCCAGTTTCTTCTGCGTCATTGCTCCTCCTCCCCTGCGATGCGCGCCGCCGCGCGCCCCGTCAGCTCATGTACATGCCGCCGTTGATGGCGATGTTGGTGCCCGTAATATACCCGGCCTCGTCCGAGGTGAGATAGGCCACCAGGCCGGCGATTTCCTCCGGCTTGGCGAGCCGTCCTATCGGGATGCCGGAGATGATGCGCTCGAGCACGTCCTTTCGGATCGACTTCACCAAATCGGTCTCGACGTAGCCCGGCGAGATCGAGTTCACGGTGACGCCCTTTTTCACCACTTCCTGCGCCAGCGCCTTGGCGAAGCCGTGGATGCCGGCCTTGGCAGCCGAATAGTTGGTCTGCCCGAACTGCCCCTTCTGGCCGTTGACCGACGACAGGTTGACGATGCGGCCCCAGCCGCGCTCGCACATGCCGTCGATCACATTCTTGGTGACGTTGAACGCCGAATTGAGGTTGGTGTTGATCACCGCCAGCCACTCCGCCGGCGACATGCGGCGCAGCATGTTGTCGCGGATGATGCCGGCGTTGTTCACCAGGATGTCCACCGGGCCATGCTCGGCCTCGATGTGCCGCATCATGGCGACGGCGGACTCGTAATTTCCAACGTCACCCTCGGCCGCGTGCACGTTGTCGAAGCCCTCGGCGCGCATCTGCGCCAGCCATTGGTCCTTCTGCTCGTAGCCCGGCAGGCAGTTTGCCACCACCGCGTTGCCGTTCATGCTCGCGAGCCGCCGGCAGACCGCCGTGCCGATGCCGCCCATGCCGCCCGTGATCAGCGCAACTTTTTTTGTCATGTCGTTTTTCGCTCCGTTGCTTGGTTCGTTGTTCAGCGCTCGACCGCGAGCGCCACACCCATGCCGCCGCCGATGCACAGCGACGCCAGCCCCTTTTTCGCGTCGCGTTTCTGCATCTCGTGCAGCAGCGTCACCAGGATGCGGCAGCCCGAGGCGCCGATCGGGTGGCCGAGCGCGATGGCGCCGCCATTGACGTTCACCTTCGAGGTGTCCCAGCCGACCTGGCGGTTGACTGCGATCGCCTGCGCCGCGAACGCTTCGTTGATTTCCATCAGGTCCAGGTCCTGCGGCGTCCAGCCGGCGCGCGCCAGGCATCGCTTGGAGGCCGGCACCGGCCCCATGCCCATGTACTTCGGGTCGACGCCCGCCGAGGCGAACGCCTTGATGCGTGCCAGCGGCTTGAGGCCCAGCTCCTTCGCCTTGCGGGCGGAGGCGAGCACCACCGCCGCCGCGCCGTCGTTGATGCCCGAGGCGTTGCCCGCGGTCACGCTGCCGTTCTTGTCGAACGCCGGGCGCAGCGCCTTCATCGCGTCCAGGGTCGCGCCGTGGCGCGGGTATTCGTCGTCGCCGAAAATCACCGGCCCCTTGCGCGAAGCGATCTCGACCGGGACGATCTCGTCCTTGAACCTGCCCGCTTTCTGCGCGGCTTCGGTCTTATTCTGGCTGGCGACCGCGAATGCGTCCTGTTCTTCGCGCGTCACGGCGTACTCCTTGGCGACGTTCTCCGCGGTGACCCCCATGTGGTACTGGTTGTAGACGTCCCACAGGCCGTCCACGATCATGGTGTCGACCATTTTCGCGTCGCCCATGCGGAAGCCGTCGCGCGATCCGAGCAGCGCGTGCGGCGACATGCTCATCGATTCCTGGCCGCCGGCGACCACGATGTCGGCGTCGCCATGGAAGATCGACTGCGCCCCCAGCATCGCTGCCTTTAGGCCCGAGCCGCACACTTTGTTGATGGTCATCGCCGGCACCATGTCGGGCAGCCCGGCCTTCATCGCCGCCTGGCGCGCAGGGTTCTGCCCCACGGCTGCCGCGAGCACCTGGCCCATGATCACTTCGGAGACCTGATCGGGTTTGACGCCAGCGCGCTTGAGCACTTCCCTGATGACCAGCGCGCCGAGATCGGCTGCGGGCAGTTTCGCCAGCGTGCCGCCGAACTTTCCGATCGCGGTGCGCGCCGCGCCTACGATGTAGATCTCTTCCATGGCTGACTCCTTCGCTATGCGGGCACGGCCCGCTGTTTCACGTAGCGACCGGGCGCAGGCTCGATCGCGGGATATTGGGTGTTGCCGGTGTGCGCCGGCGCCGGGCGCTCGCCGCCCTTGTAGGCCTCCAGCCAGGCGGCCCAGGTCGGCCACCAGCTGCCGCGCTGCTCGCTCGCCTGCGACAGCCACGCTTCGGGGTCTTGCGGAGTGTTCTCTCCAGTCCAGTAGCTGCGGCGGTTGCCCGCGGGCGGGTTGATGACGCCGGCGATGTGGCCGCTCGCCCCGAGCACGAATTTCTTCTCGCCGCCGAGCAGCGCCAGCGAGCCGTAGGCCGCGCGCCACGGCACGATGTGGTCCTCGCGCGTGGCGACGATGAAGCTCGGCTGCTCGACGCTGCCGAGGTCGACACGCTCACCGCAGTTCTCGAGCGCGCCGGGCACGCGCAGCCGGTTCTCGAGGTAAGTGTTGCGCAGGTAGTAGCAAAACATCGGCCCCGGCAGGTTGGTGCTGTCGGCGTTCCAGTACAGCAGGTCGAACGCCGCAGGCGCGCCGCCCATCAGGTAGTTGTTGACCACGTACGGCCAGATCAGGTCGTTGGCGCGCAGCGCCGAGAACACGAACGCTAGGTCCGATCCCGGCAGGATGCCGCCGCCGCCGATCGCCGCCTCGCGCGCTGCGACGCTCGGCTCGTCGATGAACACCCCGAGCTGCCCGGGCTCGGCGAAATCGAGCATGGTGGTGAGGTAGGTGACGCTCTCGACCACGCGCTCGCCCCTGGCCGCCTGCACCGCGAGCGCCGCGCCGAGCAGCGTGCCGCCGACGCAGAAACCGAGCGCATTGACGCGCTCGGCGCCGGTGATCTCGCGCGCCACGCGGAAGGGCTCGAAGATGCCGAGCTGCAGGTAATCGTCCCAGGCGTAATGGCCTTGCGCCGCGTCGACGTTGCGCCAGGACACCACGAAAACGGTATGCCCCTGCGCGACCGCGTGGCGGATGAACGAGTTCTCGGGCTGCAGGTCGAGGATGTAGTACTTGTTGATGCACGGCGGGATCATCACCAGCGGCCGGGCGCCGACCCGGGGCGTGCTGGCGCGGTACTGGATGAGCTGCGCGAGCTCGTTCTCGTACACCACTTCGCCGGGGGTGAGCGCGAGGTTGCGCCCCACTTCGAACGCCGCTTCGTCGGTCTGGCTGATGCGGCCTTTCCTCGCGTCCGCCAGCACGTTGGCCAGGCCAACGGTCAGACTTTTCCCTTCGGTTTCGAGCGCGTGGCGCAGCACCTCGGGATTGGTGGCGGCGAAATTCGCCGGGCTCATCGCGTCGCACCACTGCTTCACCGCGAAGCGCAGGCGCTGTTTGGCCTTGGGCTCGAGGTCTGCGCCCTCGGCAAGCTCGGTGAGGAATTTCGAGGCGAGCAGGTAGGACTGCTTCAGGTAGTCGTGGTAGGAGCTCTCTCGCCACGCCTTGGCCGCAAAGCGGCGGTCGCCCGCGTCGGGCGAGATCACGGCCTGGTTGTTCGCCTGGCCGCCCAGCATCGACAGCCACAGGCTGGATTGCATTTCGAGGTAGCGCGATTGAAGCGCCGCGACGCGAGCCGCATCGCCTCGAAGCGTCGCCAGCCATGCAGCGGATTCCGAGGCCGCGGGGAAACCCGCCGCCATGCCCTCGGCAAGCGGCAGCCAGCCTTCGGTGCCCTGGCTTCCAGCCTGGCCGATCTGCGCCGCGAGCAGCTGCGCAAGCGCGTCGGGCGTGCCGGAAGGGGTGTTCATGCGGTGCAATATCGGTCCGAGGGCCTTGATCGAGCGCGGATTTTGCGCCGCACAATCCACGCCGTCAATCGGCTCGATCACGCTTGCCCAAGAAATGGCAAGTCGCTTGATTTAAAAGGACAATCCGGCAGGCGGCCGGCGCTTCAGACGATCTCGCCGATCAACGCCCGCACCAGCACAATCGAGCCGATGCCCAAAGCGATCAGCACGGCCTGAGAAAGCGTGGCGCGTAGTTCTGGCCTGCGGTGCAGGCCGGGGATGAGATCGGCGACCGCGACGTAGATCATGCTCGCGGCGACGACGCCGAGCAGCGTCGGCTCCCAGCCTTCGAAATAACGCAGCCCGAAATAGCCCAGCACGCCGCCCACCAGCGTGGCGCAGGAAGAAAGCAGGTTTATCGCGAGCGCCTTCGCCTTGCTGTAGCCCGAGTGCAGCAGGATCAGGAAATCGCCCACTTCCTGCGGGATTTCGTGCGCCACGATGGCGAGCGCGGTGACGATGCCGAGCTGGGTGCTTTGCAGGAACGCGGCCGCGATCAGCACGCCGTCTACGAAGTTATGCACCGTGTCGCCGACCACGATGACCGCGCCCGAGCGGCCGTGGTCGTGCGGCTGGTGCTGGATTTCGTGCGCCTCGCAGTCCTCGGTGTGGCAATGGCGCCAGAGCAGCAGCTTCTCGAGCACGAAAAAGGCGAAGATGCCGCCCAGCAGCGCGATCGCGACGCGCTGCGGCTCGCCGTGCGCGAAGGCGTGAGGGATCACCTCGAGGAAGGCGGCGCCGAGCAGCGCGCCGATGGCGAACGACACCAGCGTCGGTACCCACGAGGCGCGCAGCGTGAGCGCGAACGCCGCCGCGCCGGCGGAAAGCGTGCCGCCGGCGACGCTTGCCGCCACGATCCAGCCCAGGGCCATGCGGCTATTCTACGCGCCCGGCTTGGCGCTCGATCCACACCAGCGCCGCCATGCGCTCGGCGGCGCGCTCGCGCCGCCAGGAAAAAAAACGCTCCGGCTCGGAGTGGGTGCAATGGCTGCCGCCGTGCACGCGCTCGACGCCGGCGCGCGCCAGGCGCTGCCGCGCCACCGCGTAGAGGTCGAGCATCCAATGGCCCGGACGCGATGGCAGGAACGCGGCAGCAGCCTCTGCGCCACTGCGGAGAAATTCGGCGCGCACTTCGTCGCCGACCTCGTAGGCGCGCGGCCCGATCGCCGGGCCGAGCCATGCAATGAGGTGCTGCGGCGGCGCACGCATGGCGCCGAGCACCGATTCGATGACGCCGGCCGCGAGTCCGCGCCAGCCCGCGTGCGCGATGCCGACTGCTTCGCCTGCCTCATGCGCGAGGAACACCGGCATGCAGTCGGCGACAGTCACCGCGCACACCGCTCCCGGCCGGTGAGCTACCGACGCGTCGGCCTCAGGCTCGGCGTCTGCGCCGCCGGCGCGATCCGCGTCCGCGACCACGGTGCCGTGCACCTGGCGCAGCCACAACGGCTCGGCCGGCAGCAGCGCGCGCAGCCGCGCGCGCCCGTCGCCGCCGCGGCGCATGTTGCCGAGCGCGCGCATGGTCACCAGCGCGCGCACGCACGCCGGCGCGGGCCAATCCGGTACCACGACCGTCTCAGGCGCCACGCCGAAGGCACGCGAGCAGCTTCTTCATGTCGGCCGGCAGCGGCGCGTCCCAGCTCATGCGCTTGCCGCTGCGCGGGTGCACCAGCTCGAGCGCGGCCGCGTGCAGCGCCTGGCGCCCCAGCGCGATGCCGCGGCGCGTGCCGCGCTGGTAGACCGCATCGCCGATCACGGGGTGGCGGATGTGCTGCAGGTGGACGCGGATCTGGTGCGTGCGCCCGGTGTCGAGCGTGCACTCGATGAGCGCCGCATGGCCGAAGCGCTCGAGCACGCGGTAGCGCGTGCGCGCCTCCTTACCGCGGTGCGTGACCGCCATGCGGGTGCGCACGCGCGTATCGCGCCCGATCGGCGCCTGCACCGTGCCGCTCGCCGGCGGATCTCCATGCACCAGCGCGAGGTAGGTGCGGCGCACGCTGCGCTCGGCGAGCTGCGCCGCAAGGTTCGCCTGCGCGCTCACGTTTTTCGCCACCACCAGCAGGCCGCTCGTATCCTTGTCGAGCCGGTGCACGATGCCGGCGCGCGGCACATTGACCAGCTGCGGCGAGTGCGCGAGCAAGGCGTTGAGCAGCGTGCGATCGGGAACCCCGGCGCCGGGATGGACCACCAGCCCGGCGGGCTTGTCGATGACGATCAGGTCGCCGTCCTCGTACACGATGGCAAGCGGCATCGCCTGCGCTCGCGGCGCCGCGCCCTCGGGCACCGCCGGCGGCGTGAGCTCGACGCGCTCGCCGCCGGCAATGCGCAGGCTCGCTTCGGCGCCGGCGCCGTCGACGCGGATATGGCCCGACTTGAGCCACGCCTGGAGGCGGTTCCTGGAATATTGCGGGAACAGTCGCGCCAACGCCTGGTCCAATCGCATGCCACCGAGGGCCGCCGGCACCTGTGCCGAGACCGGCGCAGCGAAGCCCTGCTCCCAATCGGACTCCTCTGCAACGCTATAATTTCTCGCCATGCAACGCAGTTTACTTGCTCTGATTCTCGCCGGCGCCGTGCTTGCGCTCGCCGGCTGCGGCTGGCTGAAAAGCAAGGACGACGAGACCGTCGGCTGGTCGCCGCAGAAGCTCTACGCAGAGGCCAAGGACCAGATGGCCTCGAAGAACTGGGAACAGGCAATCAAGTACCTGGAGAAGCTCGAGGCGCGCTATCCGTACGGGCGCTTCGCGCAACAGGCGCAGATCGAGGTCGCATACGCGTACTGGAAGTCGGGCGAGCGCGCCTCGGCGCTCGCCGCCGCCGACCGCTTCATCAAGCTCTACCCGAACCACGCCAACGTGGATTACGCCTACTACCTCAAGGGCATGGTCAACTTCCACGACAACCCGGGGCTGATGGGGTTCATCGACGTGCCGGACGTCTCGGAACGCGACCCCAAGGGCGCGCGCGAGTCGTTCTTCGCTTTCCGGGAAGTGGTGACGCGCTTCCCGGAGTCTAAGTACGCCGAGGACTCGGCGGCGCGCATGCGCTTCCTGGTCAATTCGCTGGCGCAGCACGAGGTGCACGTGGCGCGCTACTACATGAAGCGCGGAGCCTATGTGGCGGCGGCCAACCGCGCGCAGTACGCGGTGCTGAACTACCCGACCGCGCCGGCGCTCGAGGAGGCGGTGTTCATCATGGTGAAGGCCTACGACGCCATGGGCATGAACGACCTGCGCGACGCCGCCGACCGCGTCATGCAGAAGAATTTCCCCGACAGCAAGTACCTGAAGGGTTACCGGCGCGACGTGCCGTGGTGGAAGCTTTGGGATCCGGACTGGTAGGCGGGGACGCAGGGGAACCCCGAGGTTCCCCCGCACCCCCTCCTAGACCTGGCTGCGGAACCTGCAGCGCGACGTAATCGCCCGCAGGTTTGGCGGCATCACGAAACGCGAATGCCTTCGTCGGCGATGTAGTCGCGGATCACGGTGGCGATGTCGGCATCGGGGCGAAAACCCATCGCCAGCGCGCGCGGGGTCTCGAAATTCACCGGCCAGGTGCGCACGATCGCCTGGATGCGCGCATCCGGCTTCCAAGCCACTCGTTTCAAAGTCCCCGCGCCGGCGATTTGCCCCATGGTCTCGATCATCTTCGCGACGCTCACCGTGATGCCTGGCAGGTTGAGCACGCGGCGCGTGCCCCAGGCGCTCGCCGGCAGCTCGTGCGCGTGCACGAACGCCTCGACTACGCGCTTGGGCGAGAGCAGCCAGACGCCGGTCTCGGGCGCCACCGGGCACTCCGAGAGCACGCCGTTCAACGGCTCGCGCAGGATGCCGCTCGCGAACGACGATGCGGCCGCGTTCGGCTTGCCTGCGCGCACCACGATGGTCGGCAGCCTGAGCGACCGTCCGTCGATGAAGCCCTTGCGCGAATAATCGGTCACCAGGTATTCGCCGATCACCTTCTGCGTGCCGTAGGAGGTCTGCGGATTGGGGGTGATCGAGTCGTCGAGCACCGCTGGCAGCTCGCCGCCGAATGCCGCCACCGAGCTCGTGAACACCAGTCGCGCGGGCTGCTTGCATTGCCGCAGGCGCTCGAGCAGCAGGCGCGTGCCCTCGAGGTTGACGCGCATGCCCAGGTCGAAATCCGCCTCGGCCGCGCCGCTTACCACCGCGGCGAGGTGGAACACCGACGCGGTGTCAGGCGTCGCCATCCGCGCCACCGTAGCGGCGTCGGACACGTCGCCTGTCACCACCTCCAGCCGCGGGTCCTGCGGCAATTGCGGCGGATAGGCCCCATCCAGCAGCACGATCTTCGAGATTTCGCGCTCGCCGCCCGCGGCGCTGAGCTTGCCGCGCGCCAGTAGCGACTTGGCGAGGCGCAAGCCGAGAAACCCTCCTCCGCCGGTGATCACGACCCTCATTGTTGCAACTCCCCCAGTGGCGATGAGCGCGGGATTTTATCCGCAAAGAACGCGGCGACGTCGCCGATTTCGCGCGTCATGCGCATCGGCGGCAGGCTCGTGCGGATGACGCGGCCGTAGCCTTTCGAGTGCAGGCGCGGGTCGCACAGCACCAGCACGCCGCGGTCGCTGTGGTCGCGGATCAGGCGCCCGGCGCCCTGCTTGAGGGCGAGCACCGCCTGCGGCAACTGGTATTCGAGGAACGGGTTGCCGCCCTGAGCGCGCAGCGCCTCGATGCGCGCCGCCAGCACCGGGTCGTCGGGCGGCGCGAACGGGAACTTGTCGATCAGCACCACCGACAGTGCTTCGCCGCGCACGTCCACGCCCTCCCAGAACGATGCCGCACCCAGCAGCACCGCGTTGCCCAGGCGCCTGAAGCGCTCCAGCAATTCGCTGCGTGAGCCGCTGCCCTGCACCAGCAGCGGAAACTCAAGCCCTTCGCGCGTGAAGCAGTCGGCGAGGCGCTCTGCAGCGCGGCGCAATGCGCGCAACGTGGTGAACAGCAGGAAGGCGCGCCCGCTGCTCGCACGCAGCACCGGCAGCGCCGCCTGCACCACCGCCTCGGTGTAGGCGGGATCGTTCGGATCGGCGGGCAGGCCGCGCGGGCAGTAGAGCAGCGCGTTGCGCTCGAAATCGAACGGGCTCGGCCAGGCGCGGGACGCCGCCTCCTCGATGCCGAGCTCGCGCTTGAAGTGCGAAAAATCCTCGCCCACGGCGAGCGTCGCAGAGGTGAAGATCCAGGCGCGCGGGTGGTCCTGCATCTGCTTGCGGAACAGCTCGGCGGGCGAGAGCGGCGTCACGTGCAGCTGCAACAGGTGCGCGAACACCTCGACCCAGCGCACCTCGTTCGCGACGGCCGTCTCGCGCAAGCGCGCGAGCGTTGCCATGGCGTCTTGCGCCCGGCGCGCGCAGGCCGCCAGCCCCTCTGAGCGCTCGGCCTGCTCGGCAAGCGGCGCAGCGAGCGCCGCCAGCGCGGCGTCGAGCGCCTCGAGAGCGGTGGCGAATTCCGCGTTCTGCATCGCCTGTCCCCAGGCGACGCGCGCGCCCTCCGCTGAAAACGCGAGGCGCAGGTCGCGCGCCGCCTTGCCAAGCTTGCCGGCGAGCGCATCCAGCTCGGGCGACGCGCCGCCTGCAGCCTGCAGCTCGAGGCGCGCGTCGCGCGCCAGCTCGGCAAGTTGCGCGCTCGAGACGCTGTCGCCGAAGAACAGGCGCGCCGCCTCCGGCAGCTGGTGCGCCTCGTCGAAGATCACGCTGTTGCACGATGGCAGCAGCTCCGCGATGCCCTCGTCGCGCAGCGCCACGTCGGCGAAGAACAGGTGGTGGTTGACCACCACCACGTCGGCGGCGAGCGCGTCCTTGCGCGCGCGCATCACGAAGCAATCCTTGTAGCGCGGACATTCCTGGCCGAGGCAGTTCTCGCGCGTCGAGGTGGCGTGCTGCCACACCGCCGCATCCTCCGCCACCTCGGCGAGGTCGGCGCGGTCGCCACTCGGGCTGGAACGCGCGAAGCGTTCGATCAGGCGCAGGCGCGCAACATCCTCTCGCGTCGCGAGGCGCGCTTCCGCCAGCGCGCGCTCCATGCGATGCAGGCAGACGTAGTTGGAGCGTCCCTTGAGCAGGGCGAGGGTAGCGCCAGAAGCAAGCGCCCGCCGCACCGTCGGCAGGTCACGATCGAACAGCTGATCCTGCAGCGGCTTGGTGCCCGTGGAGATGATCACCTTGCCGCCTGCGATCAGCGCAGGGACGAGATACGCGAACGTCTTCCCGGTGCCGGTGCCCGCCTCGACCACCAGCGAGCCGCCCGATTCGAGCGCCTCGAGGATCGCGCCCGCCATCTCGAGCTGCTGCGGCCGCACCGCATAGCCCGGCACCGCGGCCGCGAGCGCACCGTCTGCGGAGTACGCGCGAGCGACGGCGAGCGCCGTGCGCGAGGCGCCGCGGCTCAGGGCTTGACCTCTTCGACCTTGACCCAGATGCGGCGGCTGTCGCTGGCGCTCGCATCGCGCGACGAAAGGATGCCGCGCTCGTCGCGCGTACTCGCGCCGCTGGTGCCTCCGAGCTCGAACCATTCACCCAGCCGGCCTCTGACGCTGCTCGCCGCGCGCTGGCCATGGACCACGCCCGCCGCGCCTTGCCGCCCGGAAGCGAAGGCCTCGCGCTGCGGCGCGATGTCGAGAAACACCGTGTCGCCCGCGAGTCTGGGCACGACCTCGAAGCCGCTTGCCGCCTGCTGGATCACCGTGGTGCTCTCCGTGACCACAGCGCCACTCGGCGTGCGCACCACGCTCTGCTGCCGCAGCGGCCGCGATTCGCCGCTCGCGATGAAGGCGTAGCCACCCTCCAGCACCTGCACCCGCTGGTCCACGCGCTCATCGCGAGAGCTGCGCGAATCCTGGATGCGCACCGCGGCGCTCGCGCTGCTGCCGCTCTCGCCGGCACGAATCGCCACGCGGCTGTCAACCGAGCTGTCGCGCGCCTGGCTTGCGTCCTCGAAGCGCACCGAGATCACGAGCCGCCGCAGCGGCTGGTCGATCGAATCCAGGACGCGGCGGATCTCGGCCAGGTTCGCGGCGCTGGTGCGCACGATCAACTGGTTGCCCTGCCCGGACAGGGTGGCGCCGGGATCGGCCAGCGGCCGCAGCACCGGCAGCACCTGGTCCACGGTGCGGTGCCTGAGCGGAATGATCTCCAGCACACCCTGAGCCCCGGCAAGCTGGCTCAAGCCAAGGGCGGCACACACGATTAGACGAGCGGCGATACGCAATGGCGGCCTTTCGCGTTCCTGTTTTCCGCGATCCTGCTTTCCGCAATCCTTCTAACGCAACGCATCGACCCACGCCAGCGCTGACTTTACTTTCAGGCGATGTTTCACTAGATTGCTTGAATTATGCTCCGCAAGAGACTGTATCTGCTTGCATTTGTTCTTGTGCAAGGCTGCGCCACGATGTCGCCGGAGCCGGTTGTCGCGCCAAGCGCCACATCGGGCGCGGGGCATCCGCAGCGCGCCGAGGCGCTGCTGCAAGCGCTATCTGCAATCGGGGTCGGATACCGCAACGCGGGCAATTCGCACGCCAATGGCTTCGATTGCAGCGGCCTGGTGGCGCACGTGTACCGTGAGGCGTGGGGAATCGCGTTGCCGCAGAACGCGCGCGCGCAAAGCGAATTCGGCGTCGCCGTGACGCGCGCGGAACTGCAACCGGGCGATCTTGTCTTCTACAACACGCTCAATGCGCCGTTTTCCCATGTCGGCATCTACCTCGGCGACGGCAAGTTCGTGCATGCGCCGAAACAGGGCGCGCAGGTTCGAACCGAAAACATGGATGGCGCCTATTGGACTCGCAGGTTCAACGGCGCCCGAAGAATTGAGACCCATTGAGCTGTTGCTTCATGAACAACGTTCTTCTCGGCGCCGTCCTGATCCTGTTCTCCGCGGTGGGCCTGTCGCAGGAGCAGGTGCTGAACCTTTACTCCTCGCGCCATTACCAGACCGACGAGGCGCTGTACGCGAACTTCACCAAGCAAACCGGCATCCGCATCCAGCGCATCGAGGCGCCCGAGGACGCGCTCATCGAACGGCTGAAGAACGAGGGCGCGGCAAGCCCTGCGGACGTGCTCGTGACGGTGGACGCCGGACGCCTGTGGCGCGCAGAGCAGGCGGGCCTTTTCCAGGGCGTGAAGTCGTCGCTGCTCGAGGCGCGCATCCCGGCGCACCTGCGGCACCCGCAGGGCCTGTGGTTTGGTTTCTCGATCCGCGCTCGCGTAATCGTTTACAACCGCGACGCGGTCAAGCCGGGCGAGCTGCGCAGCTACCAAGACCTCGCCGATGCGCGTTGGAAGGGAAAATTGTGCATGCGCTCGAGCTCGAGCGTCTACAACCTTTCGCTGATGAGCGCGCTGATCGCGCATCACGGCGAGCCCCAGGCCGAGGACTGGGCGCGGCGCGTGGTGGCCAATTTCGCGCGCCCGCCGCGCGGCGGCGATACCGACCAGATCCGCGCGGTGGCCGCAGGCGAATGCGCGGCGACGCTCGCCAACACTTATTACTACGCGCGGCTGGCGAAATCGCAGAAACCGGAGGAGCGCGCGGCGGTGGCGCGCACCGCGGTGGCGTGGCCCGACCAGGACGCCCACGGCACGCACATCAATGTCTCGGGGGCGGGTGTGCTCAAGCACGCGCCGCACCGCGATGCGGCGCTCAAGTTCCTCGAGTACCTGGCGAGCGACGACGCGCAGCGCTACTTCGCCGACGGTAACAACGAATTTCCGGCCGTGGCTGCGGTACGCACGGATAACCGCGAGCTCGCGGCGCTTGGCAATTTCAAGCCGGACACACTGAACGTGGGCGAATTGGGACGGCACCAAGCCGCGGCGCAGAGGGCCTACGACCGCGCCGGCTGGCGCTAGAGAATTACTAGCCGCCGCGGCGCGCTGCGGCGCGCGCCAGCAGGTACACCGGAATCAGCCCCACCAGCACGATTGCGAGCGCCGGGATCGAGGCCTCCGCCAGGCGCTCGTCCTTGGCCAGGTTGAAAGTCTGCACCGCCAGCGTGTCGAAGCCGAAAGGCCGCAGCGCGAGCGTCGCCGGCAACTCCTTCATCACGTCCACGAACACCAGCAGCCCGGCGGCGACCAGGCTGCGCCACAGCAGGGGCGCATGCACGCGGGCGAGCGTCACCGCAGGACCGGCCCCCAGGCTGCGCGCGGCTTCGTCCATGCTGCGCCGGATTCTGCCCAGTCCCGCTTCGACCGATTGCAGCGCCACCGCGAGAAAGCGCACCAGGTAGGCATAGAGCATCGCGCCGAGGGTGCCCGAAAGCGCCAGCGCGGCCGGCGCGCCCCCCGCGGTTCCCGTGAGCGCACTCAGCAAGCCGGCGAGCCAGCGATCGAGCACCGCAAGCGGCACCATGACCCCGACCGCGATCACCACGCCCGGCGCCGCATAGCCCAGGCCGGCGATACGGCTGCTCCAGCGCGTGAGCGCGCTCGGCCGCAGGCGCATGCCGTAGGCGATCACCAGCGCGCAGGCGACCGCCAGCAGCGCCGCGGCGGCGGCGAGCGTGAAGCTGTTCCAGGCGAGGCGCATGAAGCGCTCGGTCATGCCGCTGAGCGGCTCCTGCGTAGCCAGGCGCAGCAGCAGCGCCGCGGGCAGGACGAAGCCTGCGAGCAGCGGAACCGAGCACGCGGCGATCGCGCCCGCGGCGCGCATGCCGCGCAACTCGTACACCAGTTCGCGCTTCTTCGGCCCGGTGTGGTAGGCGGCGCGCCCGCGTGCCAGGCGCTCGAACATCAGCACCGCCGCGACACCCGCCAGCAGCAAGGCGCCGAGCTGCGCCGCCGCAACCGGGTCGCCGAGCGAAAACCAGGCGCGGAAGATGCCGGTGGAGAATGTATCGACGCCGAAATAGGCCACCGCACCGTAGTCGGCCAGCGCTTCCATCAGGCACAGCGCGGTGCCGGCGACGATGCCCGGGCGCGCGAGTGGCAGCGCGATGCGCGTGAAGCTCGCCCACGGGCCCTGGCCGAGCATGCGCGCGCTCTCCAGCGCCGCCGCCGATTGCTCGAGGAAAGCGGTGCGCGCCAGCAGGTAGACATAGGGATAGAGCACGAACGCGAGCACGAACACCGCGCCGCCGAGCGAGCGCACGTCCGGGAACCAGTACTCGCCCACCTTCCAGCCGCCGAGCACGCGCAAGCCGGACTGCAGCGGCCCTGAGAATTGCAGGAAGTCGGTGTAGACGTACGCCATCACGTAGGCCGGCGTCGCAAGCGGCAGGATCAGCGCCCAGCCGAAGAAGCGCGCCAGCGGAAAGCGGCACATGGCGGTGAGCCAAGCGCATCCCACCCCGATCACGCACACGGTAGCCCCGACCCCTGCGGCGAGCAGCAGCGTGTTGGCGACGTACTCCGGCAGCACCGTGCCCGCCATGTGCGCCCAGACCTCGGCCCTGGGCACGAGCAGGTTGAGCGCGACCACCACGATGGGGAGTGCGACCGCGAGCGCCACCAGGGTGGCGCCCATGCTCAGCCAAGGCACGCTTGGGCTTGAGAATCTCGATGCCGATGAAATAGGCGTTGCCTGCACCGTCAGAACTTGTTGAAAATAATGGAAATCTTAACAACCGAGCTTGACAGGGTCAACGTAAATGGGAATTATTATCATCTGTTAAGAACCTGGAATGTGAGCGAGCACTGACTTCAATGATGCCAATCCCACCGGTTATCGAGTTGCGAGGCGTGGCGCACGCTTACGGCGAGCAGGTGGTGGTGCGCGACGTATCGTTCGCGCTCGAGAGGGGCGCGATCGGTTGCATCCTCGGCCCGAGCGGCTGCGGCAAGACCACCCTGCTGCGCGGCATCGCCGGCTTCGAACCGGTGCACGCGGGCGAGATCCTGCTCGCGGGCACCGTGGTTTCGCGCCCCGGCATGACGCTGGCGCCCGAGAAGCGCCGCATCGGCATGGTGTTCCAAGACTACGCGCTGTTCCCGCATCTAACCATCGGCGACAACATCCGCTTCGGGCTGCGCGAGCTGGCGTCCGCGGCGCGCGACGCGCGGGTGCAGGAGCTCGGGACGCTGATGGGCCTCGCGGCGGTGCTGGACAAGTACCCGCACGAAGTCTCGGGCGGCCAGCAGCAGCGCACCGCACTTGCGCGCGCGCTCGCGCCCCGGCCCGAGCTGCTGCTGCTGGACGAGCCCTTCTCCAGCCTCGACTTCGACCTGCGCGAGCGCCTGTCGCTGGAGCTGCGCGAGATCATCAAGGCCACCGGCGCCACCGCGGTGCTGGTGACGCACGACCAGCACGAGGCCTTCGCGCTCGCCGACGAGATCGGCATCCTGCATGAGGGCCGCATCCAGCAGTGGGACACGGCCTACAACGTCTATCACCGGCCGCTGAACCGTTTCGTCGCCGATTTCGTCGGCCAGGGGGTGTTCCTGCCGGCCAAGGTGCTCAATCCGAGCCAGGTCGAGATCGAGCTCGGCGTGCTCGAGGGCAGCATCCCGCACGCCTGCCAGCAGGGCTGCGACGTGTGCGGCAAGGGCTGCCGCGCCGAGGTGCTGCTGCGCCCTGACGACGTGGTGCACGACGATGCCGCCGCGACCCAGGCCGAGGTGGTGCACAAGGCGTTTCGCGGCGCCGAGATCCTTTACACGCTCAAGCTGGCAAGCGGCCGCAAGGTGCTGGCGCTGGTGCCGAGCCATCACAACCACGCGCTCGGCGAGCATATCGGCATTCGCCTCGACGTCGACCACGTGGTGGCGTTCTCGCCGCGCGAGACCATGCCTGGCTAGCAGCTAGGCGTTGTCGTCCTTCAGGCTGTAGATCACCGGGATCTCGATCTCGAATTCCTTGCCGCGCAGCGCCGCCGGCACCGGCACGAAGGCCTTGCTCAGCGTGTCGAGCGCCTGCCGGTCGAGCGTTTCGTGGCCCGAGCTGCGCACGATCGTGATCGAGACGCGCTTGCCGTCGGCGCCGAACACGATGCGCACGTCGGTGCGGCCTTCCCAGTTGTTGTCCATCGCCACGCGCGGGTAGCGCTTGAAGCGCCTCGCCTGCGAGATGACGTCGAGGCGGAACTTCGCGATCGTGCCCGCTACCTCGACGCTCGGTGTCGTGGCCGGTGGCGGTTCGGACCTCGCTGTCACCGCGGGTGCCGGGGCTGCGGGCACGGCCGGCGCGGGTGCTGCCGCCGGTTGCGCCGGTGCTGCAGCCGCGGACGTCGGCGCCGGTGCAGGCTTCAGCTGCGGCGCCGGCTTTGCCACCGGCGCGGGCTTCTTCACTGCCTCCGGAGCTGCCTCGGCGGGCGGCGGCTTTGGTGTTTCGACCTGCGGCTTGGGCGCTTCCTCAGCCGCCGGCGCCGGGGGCGCTGCTGCGGGCGGCGGTGCGACCAGGCGCGCCAAGATCGGCCCCGGAGCGATTTCCGGTTTCCTGCGCTCTAGAAATCCGGGAAACGCCAGCAGCAGCACGGCGTGGAACACGATGGAGAACAGCACCGCGAGGCCGAACGTGCGGTTCTCCCCTGCGCGCACGTGCCAGCCTCCTCCGAGCGCAACTGCCACGTCTCGCCTCCGCTTCGAGCCGAAAACTATACACCCCGAGGGGTGGGTGAGCGGACGCGCTCTAGCCGCGTGCCGCGAGCGCGCGCCAGACGCGTTCCGGCGTGAGCGGCATTTCCAGGTGCGCGACGCCTTTGCCGTCGAGCGCATCCAGCACCGCGTGCACCACCGCGGGCACCGCGCCGATGGTGCCGATCTCGCCGCAACCCTTGACGCCGAGCAGATTGGTCTTGCACGGCACGCTTTCGTCGAAGCGGGTGCGCATTGGCGGCATCTGGTCGGCGCGCGGCACGCAGTAATCCATCAGCGAGCCGGTGAGCAGTTGGCCGCTCGATGCGTCGTAGCGCGCATGCTCGTAGAGCGCCTGGCCGATGCCCTGCGCGATGCCGCCGTGGATCTGGCCTTCGACGATCATGTGATTGATGATGCGGCCGATGTCGTCCACGCTGGTCATGGCGACGACTTCGACGCTGCCAGTGTCGGGATCCACTTCGACTTCGCACACCTGCGCGCCGTTCGGCCATGAAGGCGCCGACGGGGTCTCGGTCGCGGACATGCGGATGAAATTCCTCTCCTCGCGCGCCGCCGCCTCGGCCAGCCCGATCGAGCGGTCGGTGCCGGCGATACCAAAGCGCCCGTCGCGGAACTCAATGTCGGCGGGCGCGCTCTCGAGCGCTTCGGCGGCGAGCTCGCGGCCGCGCGCGATGACCTTGCGGCCCGCGGATACCGCGGCCGAGCCGCCGACGAACGCGGAGCGCGAGCCCACGCTGCCGACCCCGTTCACCAGGTCGGTGTCGCCTTGCACGATGCGCACCGCGCTCGCCGGCACGCGCAGCATCTCGGTGACGAGCTGCGTGTAGGTGGTCTCCAGGCCCTGCCCCATCGCCTGCGTGCCGGTAAATACCGTGACGCTGCCGTCGGCGCTCGCCTGGATGTCGACCGTTTCGGTGCGCACCGGGGCCCCGGTCCACTCGAGATAAACCGCAAGGCCGCGGCCGCGCAGCCGGCCCCGGCGCCGCGCCTCGTCGCGCCGCGCTGCAAACCCGCTCCAGTCCGATTCCGCGAGCGCGCGATCCAGGATGCGGGCGAATTCGCCGGCGTCGTACCAGTCGTCGAGGTGGGTGCGGTAGGGAAACTGATCGGGGCGGATGAAGTTGCGGCGGCGGATCTCCGCGGGGTCCATTTTCAGCTCGCGCGCCGCGGCGTCCATCAGTCGCTCCATCAGGTAATTCGCCTCCGGTCGCCCGGCGCCGCGGTAAGCCCCGGTCGCCATGGTGTTGGTGAGCACGCCCTGCACGCGGTAATCCACCGCCGGCACGTGGTAGACGGTGGTCTGGACTTTCGGCCCGAGCAGCAGCGGGATGATCGCGGTCGAGCCCACCGGCGTGGCACCGAAATTGGCCAGCATGCGCATCCTCAGGGCGAGGATCCGGCCTTCGCGGTCGAGCGCCAGCTCGGCCTCGTAGTGCTGGTCGCGGCCCATGTGCGAGGCGAGGAAATCCTCGCTCCTTTCGGCGCGCCACTTCACCGGGCGGCCGAGCTTCCATGATGCGTAGCAGGCGATGACGTCCTCGTTGGCGAGCCCGGTCTTCATGCCGAAGCCGCCGCCCAGGTCGCCGACCACGACGCGGAACTCTTCGGGCTTGCGCTTGAAGGCATCGGCCAGCCCCTGCCGCGTGCCGGACGGCGTCTGGCTTTGCGTGTAAAGCGTCCAGCGCCCGCGGTCGTAGCTGGCGAGCGCGCAGCGCGGCTCGAGCGCCATCGCGATCAGGCGCTGGTTGTCGAGCGCTACGCGCGTTACATGCGCGGCGCGCGCAAATGCCTCGTCGCTCGCGCGCGCGTCGCCGATGCGGGCTTCGGCCGAGATGTTGCCCGGTGCATCGGGCCAGAGCTGCGGCGCGCCCGGCGCGACCGCGGCGCTCAATTCAGTGACGCAGAAAAGATCCTGGTATTCGATCGCCACCAACTCGGCGGCATCCATCGCCTGCTCGCGCGTTTCTGCGACCACCGCGGCGACCGGCTGGCCGACGTAGAACGCCGTGCCTTCTGCGAGCGGGGTGCGTGCCGGCGCCACCATCGGCGAACCGTCGGCGCGCTTGAAAATCGGCGGAAACGGAATCGCGCCGACGCCGTCGGCTCGCAGCTCCGCCATGGTCCACGCGGCCAACGCGCCGGGCGCGACGCGCGCCGCGCCCAGGTCCGCCGCCACGATCCTGGCGTGTGCGTGCGGCGAGCGCAGCAGCGCGAGCCACGCCTGGCGCGGCAGCACGCGGTCGTCGCTGTACAGGCCCTTGCCGGCGAGCAGCCGGTCGTCCTCGATGCGCTTTTGCGAGCGCGAGGCGCCGAACTGGGCCGATGAAGGGTCGAACTGGATGTCGGGTGCGGGCATGCGGTCCTCGAATCAAGACGCCTCGGCACGGGCGTGGGTATGAAAATAGAATGTTATCAATTGTGCCTTGCGTTCCGTCTTGCGAGGCCCGTGCCACATAGTTTCTTGCGCCCAACGCTGGTGCTACAGTGCCGCGTGGCCCGGCCGGTCCTCGCCCGCGCGAAGGGCGGCGAGGCGGACGCATTGCCGACGCGGCCGCCGGCAGCTTAGGATGGCGACTTGCTTGCTCCGCGAGCGCTGGTCAATGACCGAGGAAACGCAATTCGCTCTGCAGGGCGCTTGAAAACATGAGGCAATGTTGAGTCTCGGCGCCCGGCCCAAGGCCCTGCGAGGAGCGGCGATCTCGCTTTTCTGCGCTGTGCTTTGCGCGGCGCCGCCAACACGCGCGGACGAGCTCCAGGACGCTTCGCGGCTGCTGAAGGCCGGTCAGCCCGAGGAGGCACTCAAGAAGGTGAACCAGGTCCTGGCGGAGAAGGGCGGCGACCTACAAGCACGCTTCCTCAAGGGCCTGATCCTCGCAGAACAGGGCAACACGAGGGAAGCAATCGAGATTTTCACGAGGCTCACCCGCGACTACCCCGATCTGCCCGAGCCGTACAACAATCTCGCCGTGATCTACGCCAGTGTGGGGCAGTACAACGAGGCGCGCGCGGCGTTGGAGCAGTCGATCCGTACCCGCCCTAGCTACGCCACCGCCTACGAGAACCTCGGCGACGTCTACGCCAAGCTCGCGAGCCAAGCATACGACAAGGTAGTGCAGCTCGACTCATCGAACTCCGGCGCCAGGAACAAACTCTCGCTCGCACGCGAGCTCGTCAGCCGCCCGGCCATGGTTGCCCCGAGCCGACAGCTGCCCGAGGCGCAGGCCGTTGCCGCAACGGCGAGTTCGCCGCCACCCGTGGTGGCCGAGCCGGACGTCTCGCGGCCGCCTACGGCAGCCGAAGCAGCGATTTCTCCGTCGCCACCGGCGACCAAGCCCGAGGCGAAGGACGTCTCGGCCGAGGTGCTGGAGACCGTCAACGGCTGGGCGGAGGCGTGGTCGAGACAGGACGCGGATGCCTACCTCGCCTACTACGCCA
>CAYMVA010000143.1:0-2527 GCA_964393745.1 uncultured Enterobacteriaceae bacterium
CGCGCCACCGTAGAACACGCCGTCGGCGTGCGCGTACTGGCCGCCGTTGAAGCCATCGGAGAAGGCCTTCTCGCCGACCTGCTCGCGGTACGCCTTGAGCCGCGCAAACATGCCGGCGACCGAAGCGTCGTCCCAATTGTCGGGCGTAAGCGCGGCGTGGATCTCCTCGTAACCCGGGTTCGGCGGCAATGGCCGCGCGAAGTCCACGAAGTTGCGGTTGAGGTCCACGTTCTCCTCGGTGACGCGGGTCTTCCACGCGAATCCCCACGGGTTGTGGGCGTGAAAGAAAACCACCGCCGTGTCCTTTGGAAGCTTCGGCCGGCCGCGCAGCCACGCGGTCTGCACCGCCGAGCCCGGATAGCCTTCGATGCCGTGAGTGCCCGAACCGGCGACCAAGATGCGCGACGCGTCGCGCGGGCCGAGCATGGCGATGTCCAGATAGAGCGGCTCGCCCGCAGGCCCCTTCTGCTGCGGATGCAGGGCGTGCGAGACGCTTGCGCCCGCCGCGCGCGCGGCTTCCAGGAATTTGCCGCGCGCCTCCGCGTAGGACTGTGAGAAGACCTCCCCGTCACTGCTCATGCAGCATCCCCTTTCATGCCCTGCCAGCGCGCGAGGCGCGTCGAGTGGATGCCGAACAGATCGAGCACCCGCGCCACGGTGTGCGCGATGAGGTCCTCGATCGTTTTGGGCTTGGCGTAGAGCGCGGGCACCGGCGGAAAGATGATCCCGCCCATCTCCGTGACCGCAACCATGTTCCTGAGGTGCGCGAGGTTGAGCGGCGTCTCGCGCGGCAATAGCACCAGGCGGCGGCGCTCCTTCAGCATGACGTCGGCGGCGCGCGAAACCAGGTCGGCGGCGTGTGCCTGCGCCACCGCGGCGAGCGTCTTCATCGAGCAGGGCGCGATCGCCATGCCCTCGGTGAGGAACGAGCCGCTCGCGATCGGCGCCGCGATGTCTCGCGGGTGATACGCGACGTGTGCCAGGCGTTCCACGTCCTTGCGCTTCATCGCCAGCTCGTGCCAGCAATTGAGCGCGCCCGCATCCGAGAGCACGAGGTGGCTCTCCCAGCCGCGCGCGCTGCGCAGCTCTTCCAGCAAGCGCACGCCGTAGGCGGCGCCGCTCGCGCCGGTGATCGCGACCACGAGGCGTTTTTTCTGCTGCCGTTTCTCCATGCGGCGAAGGGTACCTGCTCGCATACCTCATTACAATGCATGCAGTGAACCCGAAGCTGCTGCTGCTGGTGTTCTGCCCGTTCGCCGCAGGCTATTTCCTGTCGTTTTTTTTCCGCAACGTCAACGCGGTCATCTCCAAGGACCTGGCGCGCGATTTCTCGCTCACTTCCTCGGATCTGGGATTTCTCACCGCAACTTACTTCCTCGCCTTCGCCGCATTCCAGCTGCCGCTCGGGGTGCTGCTCGACCGCTACGGACCGCGGCGCGTGCTGGCGGCGCTGTATTGCGTCGCCGGCGCGGGCGCGCTTATCTTCGGCCTGGCGCAGGACCTCACCATGCTCTCCGTCGGCCGCGCACTCATCGGGCTCGGCGTCTCCGGCGGATTGATGGGCGCGATCAAGGCGTTCACGCTCTGGTTTCCGCTGTCGCAGCTCGCGACTCTGAACGGCCTCTATCTCGCCGCGGGCGGCATCGGCGGGCTCTCGGCCACTGCGCCGGTGGAGGCGCTGCTCGGCCCGCTCGGCTGGCGCATGCTGTTCTGGGGCCTGGCGGTGCTTTCGGTCGCCGCGGCGGCGCTCATCTTCTTCGTCGTGCCCGAGAAGCGCCTGCCGGGCGCAGGCCAGACGCTCGCGGCGCAGATCGCCGGCTTCGGCACTGTATTTCGCTCGCTCGCGTTCTGGCGCATCGCGCTGCCGCTGGTGGTGTGCCACGCCAGCTACCAGGCGCTGCAGGGGCTGTGGCTCGCGCCCTGGCTCTACGACGTCGCCGGACTGGAGCGCGGCGCGGTGGCCAATGCGCTGCTCACCACCGCGATCGCCTACACCGTGGGCTCGGTGTTCTTCGGCGTCACCAGCGACCGGCTGGCGCGCGCCGGCCTGGCGCGCATGACGGTGTACAAGATCGGGCTCGCGGTTTCGCTCGTCGCGTTCGCTGCGCTCGCTGCCGGGGCCGCTACCGGGCAAAGTGTAAAGTCTGACTTTACACTTCTTGTTCTGCTGGCCGTGTACGGCTTCAGCGCCATCTCGGCGGCGCTCGCCTATGCGCTGCTGACGCCGTTGTTTGCTCCGGAGATGACCGGGCGCGTCAACACGGCGTCCAACGTCCTCATGTTCAGCGTGAGCTTCCTGTTCCAGTGGGGCATCGGCGCTGTGCTGCGCCTCTACCCGGTGATGGATGGCCGCTACGCGCCCGAGGGCTACGGCGCCGCGCTACTCATCCTCGGCGCCTTGCAGCTCGCCGCGCTGGCGTGGCTCGCGCCGATGCGCTCGAAGTGACCAGCCGCAAGCCCAGGCGCCGCGCCGGCGCGAAATCTTCCAGCACCGATTCGTGGATCGCGCGCAGGTTGGCCCACGGAT
>CAYMVA010000144.1:0-2700 GCA_964393745.1 uncultured Enterobacteriaceae bacterium
CCTTGCGCAGGCCGGCGACGGTCTCGCCGCTGCCGGTTCTTTGCATCAGCTCGCGGATGCGCCCCTGCTCCGCACCCGCCAGCGCCGCGAGCGCGGCCTCGCTGCCCGCTCGCGCGCCGGATTGCAGATACTCCAGCGCGCTCAGCGCCGCGCGCCGCCCGAAGACCAGCAGCTCGGTGAGCGAGTTCGAGCCGAGCCGATTGGCGCCGTTGATGCTCACGCAGGCGCACTCGCCCGCGGCGAACAGCCCGGCGAGGGGCGTCGCCGCCTTGATGTCGGTGTGGATGCCGCCCATCATGTAGTGCACCACCGGGCGCACCGGGACCGGATCGGTCACGGGATCGACGCCCATGTAGCTGATCGACATGTCGCGCACCAGCGGCAGGCGCTCGTTGATCGTCTTCTCGCCCAGGTGGCGCATGTCGAGCAGCATGCAATCGCCCCATTGAGTGGGGATCATGTTGCCCTTTTTCTGCTCCTGCCAGAAAGCCTGGCTGAGGCGGTCGCGCGGCCCCAGCTCCATGGTCTTGAGCACCGGCTTGCCGAGCGGCGTCTCCGGCCCCATGCCGTAGTCCTGCAGGAAGCGCCGGCCATGCTTGTTGACGAGCACCCCGCCCTCGCCGCGGCACGCCTCGGTGAGCAGCGTCCCGGTGCTCGGCAGGCCGGTCGGGTGGTACTGCACGAACTCCATGTCCTTGAGCGGCACCCCCGCGCGGTAGGCGAGCGCCATTCCGTCGCCGGTCTTGATGGCGCCGTTGGTGGTGAACGGGAACATGCGCCCCGCGCCGCCGCCACAAATAATCACAGCACGCGCGCTGAAGCGCCGCATCTGGCCGCTGCGCATCTCGATCGCGGTGAAGCCGGCGCAGCGCCCGCCGTCGACCAGCAGCCCGGTCGCGTAGTACTCGTCGAAGCGCTGGATCGAGGCGAACTGCAGCGAAGTCTGGAACAGCGTGTGCAGGATGTGGAAGCCGGACTTGTCGGCGGCGAACCAGGTGCGCTGCTTCTTCATGCCGCCGAAGGGCCGCACCGCCACCGAGCCGTCGGCCTCGCGGCTCCAGGGGCAGCCCCAGTGCTCGAGCTGGATCAACTCCTTGGGCGCCTCGCGGATGAAGTACTCGACCGCGTCCTGGTCGGTGAGCCAGTCGCCGCCGCCCACCGTATCGTTGAAGTGATGCTCGAGGCTGTCGTCCGACTTGATGACGCCCGCCGCGCCGCCCTCGGCCGCGCAAGTGTGGCTGCGCATCGGGTAAACCTTGGAGACGAGCGCGATGCGAAGCTTGGGATCGGCCTCGGCGAGCGCAATCGCAGCGCGCAGGCCCGCGCCGCCCGCGCCGACGATCGCTACATCTATTTCGACGCTCTCCATGAATAAACGTCCGCTCATCTATCGTGCAGTCGTCTGCACCCTCAAGCCTGCGGATGCCGCAATGATATCCATTGACGTGCATCAAGCGGCAACGCGATTCGCAAGGCAGCATACATCCATATTTGCAAGGCTCTGGAGAAAGCGATGAAAACGAGCGTCCTGCTTTGCACGGCGGTGGTGGTGGCCGCGGGTTCGGCCATGGCAGCGGATCCGGCGACGATCGATTGGTCGAAAATCCCGGCGAAGAACGTGAAGCTCTTCTACCCCGGCCAGGCGAGCTACGAGTGGTTGCACACGCCGGAGCACAAGAAGGGCGACCGGGCGATCGCCCAGGGCAAGCCGTGCATCCAGTGTCACGAGGATGACGAGGCCGCGATGGGGAACAAGCTCGTCAAGGCCGGTCCCCAGGAGGCGACGCCCGTCGCCGGCAAGAACGGCGTCATCGATCTTGCAGTCCAGGCCGCGCACGACGACAAGAACCTGTATTTGCGCTTTCACTGGAAAACCCAGGCGCAGGGGCCCGGTGACAACTATCCGCAGATCCGCTTCGACGGCAAGGAGTGGAAGCGCTACGGCGAGCACCGGCTCGACAAGTCGGTGCGCGAGGGCAAGATGCAGGCGATCTACGAGGATCGCCTCTCGCTCATGGTGGATGACGGCAAGGTGCCGAATTTCGCCAAGCACGGCTGCTGGGTGACCTGCCACGACGGCATGCGCGACATGCGCAACGAGGCGACCAAGGAGCAGATCGCCGCCAACCCGCTGCTGCAGAAGCGCGCCGACATCCGCAAATATCTGCCCTCGACGCGTGCCGGCGACAAAGCAACCTGGGACCAGACCAAGTCGGCGGAGGAGATCGCCGCCATTAAGGCGGCCGGCGGCTTCGTGGATCTGATGCAGTGGCGCGCGCACCGCTCCAACCCCGTCGGCATGGCAGACGACGGCTACGTGCTCGAGTACCGGCTGTTCGACGCCGGCAAGAATCCCTTCGTCTCGAACATGGACGCGGCGAACAAGCGCCCGAAAATGATGTTCGACGCCGCCAAGAGCGGCATCAAGGCGCTCACCGCCGCCGACATCGGCAAGGCGGGCAAGCCGCAGGTACTGGTCATGGGCGGCAACGCGGTCGCTTTCGACCCGAACGCCGCCTGGAAGGAAGGCGACATGCTGCCGCAGTACTACCTCTCGCGCGCCGAAGCCGCGGGTTCCGCGGCCGACAATGCCGACGTCAAAGGGGTCTGGAAGGACGGCGCTTGGACGGTGGTCTGGGTGCGGCCGCTGAATCTTGCCAATCCGGACGACAAGGCGCTCAAGGTGGGCGCAAGCGTGTC
>CAYMVA010000145.1:0-6783 GCA_964393745.1 uncultured Enterobacteriaceae bacterium
GATGTCGATCGCGGTCGGCATCGAGTCGCCCAGAGTGACCATGGTCGGCGCTGGTCGGGCGAGCATCAGCTTCGTCCAGACCTACCGCTCGGACAAGCTGAATAGCACGATCCGCAAGACGCTGCTGATGGCCCGGGCCGAAGGTCGCTGGCAGATCGGCGAAGAAAAAACGCCGCCGTGAGGCGCCTGCCGACAGGAACTGCGGATACGCTCCACGAGGCGGCCGACGGGCGATAGGTTGCGTGCGTCGATGCCACGCCCTGCAGGGGGAGTCCGTTTCGCTGCCGCAACCCGATTGCTCACACGCCCATTGCGCGGCGCAGGTAGCCGAGCGGTTTGCGGAAGAGATAGTAGGCGAGGCTAACCCGCCCCGCATACACTTTCGCCGTCCCGCGCAAGCCGACGCGCGGGAACTTGTGCCCGGGCCGTAGTTCTGCGCGCACGACATAGGCAAGCGTGCCGTCCGGCGAGGGGACCGCCTCGTAGCTCGAGCGCGTGATCTTTGCCTCCAGCGACGACAGCGGGTCAGCGTGCAGAAACACCACCACTCGCGCGCCTGGTTCCAGCTCCACAGCATCCTCTGGCGCGACATACACGGTGACGTCGATGAGCGACGGATCCGCGATCGTCATGATGCGCTCGCCGATCTGCACCGGCTTGCCGTGCCAGTCTTCCGCTTCGGTGAACACCGCGATCCCGCTTTGCGGCGCAGCCAGCTTGAGCCTGCCGAGCAGCTCGGAATGGTAGGCCACCTCGGCCGCTTTCTCGCGCACACGCGATTCGAGCACCTGCAGCTCCATCCGCGAAGCGTCGTCGCTGAACGACTTGTAGGTCGCGCGCTGCAGGTCTGCGCGCGCGATATCGAGCGCCTTTTCGGCCACCGCCAGTTTGTTCCTGATGGCGGTGTCGTCGAGCACCGCCACCACCTCGCCTGCGGAGACCTGCTGGTTCGGCTTCACCACGACCTGGCGCACCACGCCTTCCATCGGTGAAGTCACGGGAATCGGCTTGAGCGACGTGATTTCCGCCGGCGCAAGCGCTGTCAACGGCACCGGGATGAGGGCCGCGAGCACCCCCAGCGCGAGAACGCCCAGGGCGATTCGGCGCACGCCCCAGCTGCCCAGCCAACGCCGAAGGCGTGCCCTGTCCCTGCGCCACGCCCACAGCCCGAAGGCCGTCGCCTGGGCAATCCATTCGGCAGCCGCGTGCTCCTGCTCGGAGAAAGCCGAGGAGCGGAGGAACATTACGCCGCCGAGCGGCGTGCCGTCGGGACCGTTAAGTGGGCACATCAGCATGTGTGCCGCGATCCATTCCTCTCCGTCGGCGGCGATGTCCTGCGGAATATCCGCTGCCGCGAGCGCTCGCACGGAATCGAATTTCTTGGGCAGCACCGCGCGGATCAGCCGCCCGAGCCACTGCTGGTAAGGGCTGTCGGCCGCGACGTCCGCCAGACCGGACGCCGCTACCACCGTCGGCCGCGAAAACAGGCTCATGCGCCAGAGGATCGCCTGGTCGTAGCGCAGGGCTACGGCGGATTCGTTGACGGCGCAGAAGGCGACCTCGCGGTTCGAGGCGCTGGCGCGAACGCGCCGCTCGAATTCGAGCAATGCCGCTTCAACCGCCTTGGCTTGCGCCACGGGAGACGCTATTGCGCCGGCGGCGGCACGAACAGCGCCCCGCCCACCATCCCCGGCATCAGGCCTGCGCTATTGCCATCGATCCGCCCCTCGATCTCCAGCTGCTGACTCACCCCTTCTATGCGCGCGTTGAGCTTCGACACGCGGCCCTGATAGGTGCGCCCGGTCTCCCTGACCTTCAGGTCGAAAGGCGTGCCTGGCTTCAGCCAGCCCGACCACCCGGCGGGCACGAACACCTGCACCTTGAGGGATACCGGATTGACGAAATCGATCAACGCCTGTCCGGCGCTCACGCTTTCCGCGACCTTGACACGCACTCTCGTGACCCTGCCGGAGAACGGCGCGTTCACCACGCAATACGCGACCTGCGTGCGACGCAGATCGACCAGGCTGCGCGCCTTCTCGGCGGCGGCCGCTGCCATCGTTACCTCGAGCTCCCCGGCTGCCCCCAGAGACTGCAAGCGCAGCCGGCTGAGGTGCGCCTCGCGGGCGCCGCGGTATTCGGCCTCGACCGCAGCCAGCTGGGCGTTCGGTTCGGAGCAGTCGAACTCGATCAATCGCGCCCCCGCCTTCACCGCTTCGCCCAGCCCATGGCGGATCTGTTTTACCCTGCCGGCCATCTGGCTGGAGAGCGTCGTCTCCTCGCCAGCCAGCACCAGGCCGGCGACTTCGTTGCCATCGGCTCGCACCGGCGTCACGACCTCCGCGCTTGGCGGGCCACCGGCCGGCGCCGGTTTCGTGTCTTGCGCGATCCCGGGGCCCGAGACCGCCAACAGCCACGCTAGAGCAAACGCCGCTTTAGTGCTTGTCTGTTTCATCTGTCTCGGTGGAAACCACGGGCACCTCGTTCGGCAGCGAATGCATGACCGGCGAGGCCCGCAGCAACAGCGGCCCGCCCTCGTCCCATGCGACCCTCGCCACCGCCTCCTCCGGGTCGGGCGGCTCCAGCGGCAGCTGGAGGGACTCCGCGACCCGCAATGACGGACGGCGCGGGGGCGGTGGCGTGAGATGCTCCAGGACGCGGTAAATCGCCCCTTCGCCAAGCGCGCGCCACTGCTCCTCGTCGATGGGGGCGCTCAGCGTCGTACGATATTCAGCGGTGATCGTTCTCGGGCCGGTCAGGCCTTGCCGCTCCAGCGCGACCGCCACGCGGGCTGCGCGACGCCCCTCAACCGATTGCTCCAGCGACAGCTGGATGCGGAGCTGGATGTCTGCGTCAGCGGTATCCGCGATGCGCACCCTCGAGGCCTCGAGCACGCGCTGCGTGCCCTCGCGCACCAGGGCGGCGCTGGCGTCGCCAACCCCGCCGATCGCGGCGATTGCCACGCTCGGCCGCTCGGCCTCCGCACGCGGCGAAAAGCTGGCCCGCTCGAGCTCGGAGAGGCGCCCTTCGACCATGCGTGTCAATTCGGGGACGGCTTTCGCTTCGTCAGCCTGCGGCACCAGATCGTAGCCGACGGAATGGTAGAGGCGCGCGATCGAGCCCTGCAGGATGCCGTACGCGAGGCCGCGATTCATGTGGCTCGCCATCGCGCGCGCCTTCGCGCGGATCAGCTCGAGCTCGGTGTCGAGCCCTACCAGAACGTTCGAAGACAGGTAGTCCACGATCAGGTCGTCTTCGCGCGCCGAATCGTCCCAAATCCTGAATTCCTCCACCGCCAGGTTGTAGCGCACGGCAGCGAGGCGCGTTTGCGTGAGTACGGCCATTGCGATGGCGAGGCGCCGCGCATCGTCAACCCGCTGCTGCGCCTCGGCTTGCCGGTTCAGCGCCGGGATCGAGAATACCCTGACCAGATTGAACGCCACCGTCCAGCCAGCGGTGGTCCACCAATTGTTCACGAGGTAGGCGTTGCTGTCGTAGTAGCGCCCGATACCCAAGGTCAGGCCGGGCAGCAGCGAAACCAGCGCCTTGGTCGCCTCGTCCTTTGAGATGCGCGCGCGGTAGGCCTCCTCCGCGAGTTCGGGGCGAGAGCGCAGCGCGACGCTCTCGAGCTGATCGACGTCCGCGGTCAGGTCGAGAACGTTGCGAATATCGCTCGCGGGCGCAGCGACCCGCAGATCCGACCCGGGCGGCACGTTGACCAGGGCCGCGAGCTCGGCCCCCGCCTGCGCCAGTTCGAAGCGTCGCAGGCTGATCTGCTGGCCGAGATCGAGCAAGGCGCGGCGCAGCGTGGCGATCTGCACCGGCGGCAGCAGCTTGCGCGCCTCGATGACACGCGCCTTGCCCAGGGCACGGTCGATGTCCGTCAGCAGCTTGTCGGCCGCCGGCAGCAACCGTTGCGCGGCCTCGGCCCGCCACCACGCGATCCGCACGTCGTGGATCAGGGTCTGCAATGCCTTGCGCCGCCGCTCCTGCGTCACCAGCGAGAGGTCGGCCAGCTGGCGCGCCCTGTAGTAGCTGACGCCGAAATCGAGCAGATTCCAGGCGAAGCCGATCGAGCCCGCGTAGATGTTCGGCTCGACCGAAGCGCTCGGGTTGAGCGCTATGGTGCCCTGCGGCGTGAAGCCGAAGCCGAACGGGACATTGCTGCGCGACGAGTAGCCCGCATTGAGGGTCAAGCGGGGCAGCATGTCGAATTTCGCGACATCGATTTGCGCCGCCGCGAGGGCCTCCTCCATCTGGCGCTGGCGGTACTCCGCCTGGTACTTGATCGCGCGCGCCGTCGCCTCCGGGAGCGTGAGCGCTCCGTGGAGCGGCTCTTGCCCCTCGAACAGGCTCCGGTAGGACTCCGCGGCGAGGCGCTCGCGCTCCTCCGCCTCAAGCGGCTGGGGCTGGACCGCACAGCCGGCCATGAGTACCGCGGCCGAGAGCGCGCCGAGCCAGGCAGCGAGCCGACAGAAGCCCAACGCAGCCCACGCCACGCAGCGAGCGAGGCAGTCCGACGCCAGAGTAATCTCCACCCCCTGAAGAAGGGGGAATAATAAGACAAAAAACTAACAATTTGGGCGGCGGTCCGCTAGCGCGGCCCCGCGGTCCGCTGCGGGCTCGCAGGGGTGATCTTTTCCAGCAGCGGATCGCGCGAGCCCTTGACTGCGCGCAGCTGCTCGCTGAAGGTCGCGGCCCCGCGTGGCGTCGGCTTGCCTTTCCCTGTGGCCTTGATCTCCTTGCCGACCGTGGTCGTCTGCTTGTCGGCGTCGGCACGCGCCTTCTCAGCCTCTTCCTTGTCCACAGAGAGGCCGAGACGCAGGTCCTTCGCCGCCTCCGCGACGTTGCGCTCTTGCACCTTGACCGCCTCGATCGAGAGCTGGAAGGTGGTGCGCGCTTCGCGCCCGTCCTTGTCCCTGGCGATTACTTCGACCTGAAGCTCGGCTGCTTGCCCGTCGCGCGGGATGCCGGTGAACTGTTTGGTGACGGTGTTGAAGCTGAGCCACTCCGGCAGCGGCAGGCCGTTCGCCAGCCGCGCTTCCAGCTCGATGATCGCGGCCGGATCGGTGTGCGCGAACGCATCGGCAGGCACCTGGACGGCCAGTGCGCCGTACGAGAACAGGCGGAAGTCCGGCACACCGTGATAGACGTACAGCCAGTGCACCGCTGTTCCCAGTCCGACCGGGTCCGACGCAGGTTGCACGTGCCGACCCAGCCTCGCGAAATCCGATTGCGGCACGTCGGGGTCTACCGGCAGCCGCAGGGCGAGCCTTGCCGCGCCACTCGGCCCACCGCTCGTGTCGGCCGAGGAGGTGGATCCGAGGCGGCCCGCCCCGTCGCCTGAATCCGAAGCCGGGACGACCACAAGGGGGGCGAGCGCTGCGCGTTCTGCCACGGCGACGATCGTGGGCTCCTGCGTGAATGGCACCATTACCGGCGCGGAGTTCGTGGAGGGCGAAGTAACCGTGAGCAGGCCCGCGCTGAAGTTGCTCGCCGAATTGCCCGCGGCATCCGTCACGCCGACCACCACGCCGTAGCTTCCGGGGGCGAGGACCTGGCCCGCGAGCGCCAGGTCGAGGCTCCAGGAGTTGCTCCCCGCCGTAAGCGCCGGGCTCAATCCCAGCACGTAGGTCACTCCGTTCACGGTGATCGTGAGTCCCGTGGCGTCCGCCGAATCGAAAGTGCCCGAGATCGCCGGCGACGGCGACGCGGTCGTCAGGGAGTTCAGGGTGGGCGTCGCAAGGAATGTGTCCACGGTCACGGCGTACGCGTTGCTCGCCGGGCTCGTGTTGCCGAGCGCGTCGGTCGAGCTCGCCGTGAAGGTGTGGGTGCCGTCGGAAAGCACGCCGGTGGTGAAGCTCCAGTTGCCTGCGCCGTCGGCGGTCACCGTGCCGAGCAAATTGGCGCCGTCGTAGATTGCCACCGTGCTGTTCGGCTCGGCGGTGCCTACAAGCGTCGTCGTGTTGTCGTCGGTCGCCCCACCGCTGCCCACCACGCCCTGGCTCGATCCGACGTTGTCGTTCGCCGCCGTGATGGCCGGCGCGGCCGGCGGCGTCGAGTCCACGAACAACTCGCCGATAGTCGCATCGGTGCTCGTGTTGCCCACCGCGTCCGTCGCCGTGACCAGCACGTCGTAGGTGCCGTCGGCCAGCGTCTGGCCGGCTGCCGCCAGGTCCAGCGCCCAGGTGTTGCCGCTCGCCGTCAGCGCCGGATCGACTCCCAGCGTGTAGGTCACGCCATTCACCGTCACCTGCAGCAAGGCGGTGTCGGCAACATCGAACGTGCCGTTCAGCGCCGGCTGCGGGTTCGCCGTCGCAAGCACGCCTATCGTCGGCGCGGCGGGCGGTGTGATGTCGATTGGCCCGGTGGTGATCGTGAACGTGTCGCTTGCGCTCGACGTTCCGTCGCTTGCCGTCACTTTCACGTCGACCGACGTGAAGCCGACCGGCGGCGTGCCGCTGAAGGCGCCGGTGGCCGGGATAAACGTCAACCAGCCAGGCAATGGGGAGCCGTCGGCCTGTGTCGCCGAGCGGGTTAGCACGGGGCTGTCGACGTCGGTGAATGTGCCGGCGGGCACCGTGTAGTTGAACGCAGCGCCCACGGTTGCGGGCTGGTCCGGGATGAGCGCTGCGACGATCGGCGCATCCTCCGCGCCGGTGATCGTCACCGTCACCTGCTGCGTCGCGCCAGTGCTCGCCGTGAAGGTGTGCGTGTCCTGCACCGTCTGCCCCGCATCCAGGTTCTGCACCGCCGCGTTGGTCAGCGTGTAGGTCCAGGTCC
>CAYMVA010000146.1:0-6720 GCA_964393745.1 uncultured Enterobacteriaceae bacterium
ATCAACGACCGCCACCTGCCCGACAAGGCGATCGACGTCATCGACGAGGCGGGTGCGGCGCAGCGCATCGCGCCCAAGGCGAAGCAGAAAAAGGTCATCGGCAAGGGCGAGATCGAGGAGATCATCGCCAAGATCGCGCGCATCCCGCCGCGCAGCGTCTCGACCGACGACCGCAGCGCGCTCGCCAACCTGGGCCGCGACCTCAAGGCGGTGGTGTTCGGCCAAGACAAGGCGATCGAGGCGCTCACCGCCGCCATCAAGATGGCGCGCTCGGGCCTGGGCAACCCGCAGAAGCCGATCGGGTCATTCCTGTTCTCGGGCCCGACCGGGGTCGGCAAGACCGAGGTCGCGCGCCAGCTCGCCTACTGCATGGGCATCGAGCTGATCCGCTTCGACATGTCGGAGTACATGGAGCGCCACGCGGTGTCGCGCCTGATCGGCGCGCCGCCCGGCTACGTCGGCTTCGAGCAGGGGGGGTTGCTTACCGAGGCGATCAGCAAGAAGCCCTACGCGGTGCTGCTGCTGGACGAGATCGAGAAGGCGCACCCGGACATCTTCAACATCCTGCTGCAGGTGATGGATCACGGCACGCTCACCGACAACAACGGCCGCAAGGCCGACTTCCGCAACATCGTGATCGTCATGACCACCAACGCCGGCGCCGAGTCGCTGACCAAGAACGCCATGGGCTTCACGCCCTCGGTGGCCGCGGGCGACGAGCTGGAGGCGATCAAGCGCATGTTCACGCCGGAGTTCAGGAACCGGCTCGACGCCATGATCTCGTTCGGGGCGCTGGACCACGACATCATCCTGCGTGTGGTGGACAAGTTCCTGATGCAGCTCGACGAGCAGCTGGCCGAGAAGAAGGTCGAGGTCAGCTTCAGCACCAAGCTCAAGGAGCACCTGGCGAAGAAGGGCTTCGACCCGCAGATGGGGGCGCGGCCGATGGCGCGCCTGATCCAGGACACGATCCGGCGCGCACTCGCCGACGAGTTGCTGTTCGGCCGCCTGCAGCACGGTGGCAAGGTCGCCATCGACGTCGACGACGGGGGCAATGTGAAGCTCGACTTCGAGCCGACCGAGGCGCCGGCGCCGCCGCCAGCAAAGGCGCCGGTATCGCCCGTGGCCTAGCGGCCGGGCAAGGCACTGCAAAAGGGCCGCCATGCGCGGCCCTTTTGTTTTGATGCCGGCGGTTTTGTTGCCGTCGCGCCCTTGACAGCGCGCGCCGTGCGAGCGGAAACTTCGACGCGAACATTCCCAGGGAGGAGTCTCATGCGAATTGCTCTTATCGCCGCGGCAGCGCTTGCCGTCGCGCCCCTCGCCGTATCCGCCCAGGACAGCGCAGCGCGCGACCTGGCCGCCTCGTGTGCCATGTGCCACGGCACCGACGGCCGCAGCGCCGGCGGCAACGAGCCCCTCGCCGGAATGGCGAAGGACGAGCTGGTGCGCAAGGTGAAGGAGTTCCGCTCCGGCGCCAAGCCCGCGACCATCATGCACCAGATCTCCAAGGGCTACAGCGACCAGCAGATCGACAAGATCGCCGCCTTTTTCGCGGCGCAGAAGAAGTGAGGGCGACGCCATGACCCGGACTTTCGTACGACGCGACTTCCTCAAGCTCACCGCGGCAGCGGCAGCGCTGGCGGCCGCGGGTTGCGCCACCACGCAGAGCAAGGCGCGCGTGGTGGTGATCGGCGCCGGTTTCGGCGGCGCCACCGCCGCCAAGTACATCCGGCTATGGGACCCGGGCATCGAGGTGGTGCTGGTGGAACGCGCCAACATCTTCACTTCCTGCCCCATGTCCAACCTGGTGCTGGGCGGCCACAACTCCATGCAGGACATCCGCCACAGCTACGACGGTCTGCGCAAGTACGGCGTGCAAGTGGTGTTCGACGAGGCGACCGCGGTGGACGCCGGCAGGAAGACCGTCAAGCTGGCGAGCGCCGGCGAGCTGTCGTATGACCGACTGATCGTGGCGCCGGGAATCGATTTCCTGTTCGGCGAAGTCCAGGGCTACGAGGCGGCGATGAACGCGGGCCGTGTGCTGCACGCCTGGAAAGCCGGCGCGCAGACCATCGCGCTCAGGCAGCAGCTCGAGCAGATGAAGGACGGCGGCGTGTACGTGCTGTCGATCCCGGTCGCGCCCTACCGCTGCCCGCCGGGGCCGTACGAGCGCGTCAGCCAGGTGGCGAGCTACTTCAAGGCCGCGAAGCCGCGCAGCAAGGTCCTGGTGCTGGATGCCAACCCCGACGTCACCTCCAAGGGGCCGCTGTTCAAGAAGGCGTGGGAGGAGCTGTACAAGGGCCTCATCGAGTACCGCGGCAACGCCAAGGCAGTCGGCGTCGACGCCAAGGCCGGGGTGGTGAAGCTCGAGGTCGAGGACGTGAAAGGCGACGTGCTCAACGTGGTGCCGCCGCACCGCGCCGGCGACATCGCCATGAAGGCGGGATTGATCACCGCCAACAACCGCTGGTGTGGCGTCGACTGGCGCAGCATGGAATCGGTCGCCGTCAAGGGCGTGCACGTGCTGGGCGACGCTACGCTGTCGGCGGCGGGCATGCCGAAGTCGGGCAGCATGGCGAACCAGCACGCCAAGATCTGCGCCTCGGCGGTGGTGGCGATGCTCAGCGGCCAAGCGCCCAACCCCGAGCCGAGGATCGTCAATACCTGCTACAGCTTCGTCTCCGCGAGCGAGGTGATCCACGTATCCTCGGTGCACGAATGGGACAACGGCCAGAAGAGCCTCATCCCGGTGAAGGGCGCGGGCGGCGTGTCCGCGGCGAGGAGCGAGCTCGAAGGCAAGTACGGCTGGGCCTGGGCGCACAACATCTGGCAGGACGCGCTCGGCTGAGCCGGCCCGCCCCCGCGACGGCGGGGGTCAGTCCAGGCCGCTCAGGTACTCGGCGACGGCAAGGATCTCGGCTTCCGTCATGTGCGCCGCGATGGTGTGCATGGCGGCGTTGTCGCGGGTGCGGTCGCGGCTGCCGAAATTGCGCAGCTGCGCAGCGAGGTAGGACGCAATCTGCCCCGCGAGCCGCGGCAGGTTTTCGGTGCCTTCACCGCGCTCGCCGTGGCAGCCGGTGCACGCCGCCGCCTCGGTGGCGCCGCCGCCCTGGCGGTAAATCACCATCCCCTGCGCCGCCAGCCTCGTATCCGAGGCTGGGTGAGGTTCGCTTTTCTGGGTCGCGAAATAGCGCCCGAGGGCGCGCATCTCCTCCAACGTCAGCGCCGCCGCCATCGGCTGCATGACACTGCTGCGGCGCTCGCCGGACTTGAAGTTGGCGAGCTGCCTGGCGAGATAGGCCGCGTTCTGCCCCGCGAGGCGCGGAAACAGCTCGGCGGTGGATTCGCCGTGCGTGCCGTGGCACAGAAAGCAGCTGCCGGCGACGATCTTCCTGGCGCGCTCCAGCGCCGGCTCGTCGGCGAGCGCCGGCGCCGCCGCGATCAGTGGCGCGACGCAGGCGGCGATCATTGCCCGGCGCAAAGCCACGCGGCGCGAAGCGCTCTCAACGCCCGGTGCTGCCGAAGCCGCCGCTGCCGCGGCCCGAATTCTCGAATTCCTCGACCACGTTGAACTCGACCTGCTGCACCGGCACCACCACCAGCTGCGCGATGCGGTCGAGCGGCTGGATGGTGAAGGCGCCGTGGCCCCGGTTCCACACCGAAACCGTCACCGGCCCCTGGTAATCGGAGTCGATCAGCCCCACCAGGTTGCCGAGCACGATGCCGTGCTTGGCGCCCAGCCCGGAGCGCGGCAGCAACAGCGCGGCGTAGCCCGGGTCGCCGAGATGGATCGCGATCCCGGTGGGCACGAGCTGGCTGTCCCCGGGCGCGAGGGTCAGCGGCGTGTCGATGCAGGCGCGCAGGTCCAGCCCCGCCGCGCCCGCGGTGGCGTATTTCGGCAGCATGGCGCGGATCCTAGGGTCGAGGATGCGCACATCGAGACGCTTCATGAAGTTCCGGACCGGGCAATGCGCGGCGCGTCAGCGCCGCTTGCGTGCGAGCATCGCGGCAACGTGCGCCACCAGCTTCCTCGCTAGCTCGATCTTGGGGCCGCGGCCGAGCGGGTGCTCGCCGCGCTCGTCGTACAGCGTGATCGCATTGTCGTCGGCGCCGAGCGCGTCCTGCGCCAGGTTGGCAGCCATCAGCGGCACACGCTTGCGCGCGCGCTTCGCCTTTGCGTGCTCCGCCAGCCGCCCGGTTTCGGCAGCGAAGCCGACGCAGAACGGCGGTTTCTTCTGCCCCGCCACCCAGGCAAGGATGTCCGGGTTCTGCACCAGCTCGACGGTAAAGTTTCCCTTTACAGTGCGCTTGATCTTGTGCCCCTCGGCCTTGGCGGGACGGTAATCGGCGACCGCAGCGACGGCGACGAACACGTCGCTGCCCTTGAGCGCCGCCTTCACCGCACCGAACATCTGCGCCGCGGTGCGCACGTCCACGCGCTCCACGCCCTCGGGCGTGGCGAGCGCCACCGGGCCGCTCACCAGTGTGACTGCGGCGCCCGCCTCGCGCGCCGCGCGCGCCACCGCATAGCCCATCTTGCCAGAGCTCGAGTTGGTGATCGCGCGCACCGGGTCGATCGGCTCCTCGGTCGGGCCGGCGGTCACCAGCACTCGCTTGCCCGCGAGCAGCTTAGGCTGGAACAGCGCCTCGACCTCGCCCAGGATCTGCGCCGCCTCGAGCATGCGCCCCATTCCGGTCTCGCCGCAGGCCTGGTCGCCGGCCGCCGGCCCGGCGATCAGCACGCCGTCGTCGCGCAGCGCGCGCACGTTGCGCTGCGTCGCCGGGTTGCCCCACATCTCGACGTTCATCGCCGGCACCACCAGCAGTGGGCAGCGGCGCGCCAGCACCAGCGCCGAGAGCAGGTCGCCGGCGAGCCCTTGCGCCGCCTTGGCGAGGAAATCGGCGCTTGCCGGCGCCACCACGATCAGGTCGCGGTCGCGCGACAGCTCGATGTGCGCCATGTTGTCGGCCACACGCGGGTCCCAAAGGTCGGTCCACGCTGTCTGGCCAGTGAGCGCCTGCATGGTCACCGGCGTGATGAAGCGCGTCGCCGCTTCGCTCAGCACCGCGCGCACGTCGGCGCCCGCCTTGACCAGCAGGCGCGCAAGCTCGGCCGCCTTGTAGGCGGCGACGCCGCCGGTCAGGCCGAGGAGGATGCGCTTGCCTTTCAAGGTCATCGCGTGCGCGGGTGGGCCGTTAAGGGGAATGTGGATTGTAAGGGAATCCGGTAAAGGAGCCCTCTATGGCGATCACCGACTGGCCGCTCGCAGAGCGCCCGCGCGAGCGTCTGCTGGCACATGGCGCCGCGGCATTGTCCGACGCAGAACTGCTTGCAGTCCTGCTGCGCACCGGGGTGCGCGGCAAGAGCGCCGTGGAACTCGCGCGCGAGCTGCTGGGGTCGAGCGGTGGCCTGGCGGGGCTGATCGGCGCACAGCCCGCGCCCGGCAAGCTGAAGGGCCTGGGAAGCGCGAAGTCGGCGCAACTCGCCGCGGCCCTGGAGATGGCGCGCCGCTGCCTGCGCCAGGAATTGGCCGCCGGCGCCGCGCTCACCGCCCCGGGCGCGGTGCGCGACTACCTCAGGCTGACGCTCGGCGGTCGCGAGCACGAGGTGTTCGTCGCGCTGTTCCTCGACTCGCAGCACCGCGTCTTGCGCGCCGACGAATTATTCCGCGGCACGCTCTCGCAGACCAGCGTCTACCCGAGGGAGGTCGTCAAGGCGGCGCTCGCCGCCAATGCCGCCGCGGTCATCTTCGCGCACAACCATCCGAGCGGCGTGGCGCAGCCCTCGCAAGCCGACGAGCTGCTCACGCGCAGCCTCAAGGAAGCGCTCGCGCTGGTGGACGTGAAGGTGCTCGACCACTTCATCGTCGCCGGCCACCAGGCGCTGTCGTTCGCCGAGCGCGGACTGCTCTAGGGGACAGACCCCGGTTTTGCTTTTGCTTCGGGGTCTGTCCCCGATTTTTCCGTCTTTTGCAGTATAATTCGCGCCTTTTCGCGCCACCCCGATCCGTTTTCCGGAGCCGCATCATGTCCCGAGTCTGTCAGGTCACCGGCAAGAAGCCGCTGAAAGGCAATCTGGTCTCGCACGCCAACAACAAGACCCGGCGCCGCTTCCTGCCCAACCTGCACTATCGCCGCTTCTGGCTGGAGAGCCAGAGCCGCTGGGTGCGGCTGCGCGTCAGCACCTCGGGCCTGCGCCGCATCGACAAGCTCGGCCTCGAAGCGGTGCTTGCCGAGATCGCCGCCAACAAGAAAGCCGCCTGAGGAGCACGCCATGCGCGAAAAAATAAAGCTCGAGTCCAGTGCCGGCACTGGCCACTTCTACACCACCACCAAGAACAAGCGCACCACGCCCGACAAGCTTGAGATCATGAAATACGATCCCAAGGCGCGCAAGCACGTGCTCTACAAGGAGACGAAGCTGAAGTAACGCGCCGCTCGACGCGCGCAAAAACGAAAGCCCGGGAGACCGGGCTTTTTCGTTTCTGCAGTCAGCGCCTGCCGGCGCCCGGTCTCAACCCTTCTCGATTGCCTTTGCCTCCGCTCCGGTAGACCAGATCCGATATCGCACCTCGGCGCCCTCGGGTACGTAGATCACGATCGGCAAGCGGCTGTTGTAGCGGACAAGATAGGGCTCGCCGGCGAGCGCGATGAACCGGTCCACCTTGGGCGCATTCGGATCGATCGCCATGAGCGTACCCGCCATCGGCCCGAGCTGGC
>CAYMVA010000147.1:0-6053 GCA_964393745.1 uncultured Enterobacteriaceae bacterium
CACCACCACGTCGCCAGGAGCGGTGGCGGGCTCGATGCCGTGGTACACGGCGTTCTCCAGAATCGGTTGCAGCAGCAGCGGCGGCAGCAGTGCGTCTACCGGCGCGTGGTCCAGCTCCCACGTCATCCGCAGCCGGCTGCCGAGGCGCAATTGCTCGATCGCGGCATAGCGTTCAAGCAGCGCGATCTCGTCGGCGAGGCGCACCATGCTGCGGCCGTCGGACATGAGGGCGCGAAACAGGTCCGCCAGATCCTCGAGCGCATGCTCGGCGCGCTTGGGGTCGCGGCGGATGAGCGCCAGCACCGCATTCAGGCTGTTGAACAGGAAATGCGGCCGGATGCGCGCCTGCAGCGCCTGCAGCCGCGCCTCGGCGAGCGCCGGCGAAAACGCCTTGGTATGCAGCCGCAGGTAGGCGAGCAGCGCCAGCGTCAGCGCGCCGGCGAGGGCGAGCGTGCGCGTGCGCTCCAGGGCGACGATCTGGCCGAGCGCCGCATGCATCGCCGCCGTGAGAAAAATCACGAGCGCGAACACCAGTGCGCTTCCCCGCCAGAAAGTCACGCGCACCAACCACGGCGCTGCGAGATAAAGCACCGTGAGGCTCGCTACCAGTACCGGCTCGAGGATCGCCGCCGCGCGCACGAATGCGTTCAGCGCGTCGGCCCAGGTGCTCGCCGCGGCGAGCGCGACCAAGAACGTGGCCACGTTCGCAGAAATCAGAATGCGCGCCGCCACGCCCAGATTGCGGAAGTCCGGCAGCGCGTCCACGCCAGGGTTTTGCTTTATACTCATTGACATAGAGCGCCTCGGCGCGTTCCGAGTATGCCCCATGGCTCCCCCGCAATCAAAACGGCGCGCGCGCACCGCATCCCAAGGACCCGCCGGGAAGAAGCCCTGGTCGGGGCGCTTCTCGGAGCCGGTTGACGCGCTGGTCAAGCGCTTCACCGCCTCGGTGACCTTCGACCGGCGCCTGGCGCGGCACGACATCGCGGCCTCGCTGGCGCACGCGCGCATGCTCGCCGCCTGCGGTGTGATCGCGCGCCGCGACCTGGCGGCGATCGAGCGCGGCATGGCGCGCATCGCGAAGGACATAGAAAGCGGCGCCTTCCAGTGGTCGCTCGACGACGAGGACGTGCACTCCAACATCGAGCGGCGCCTGATCAAGCTTGCCGGCGTCGCCGGCAAGCGGCTGCATACCGCGCGCTCGCGCAACGACCAGGTGGCGACCGACGTGCGGCTGTGGCTGCGCGAGGAGATCGACGCCATCGACTCCTGCCTTGGCAGGTTGGGCGAGGCGCTGCTGGCGCAGGCCGAGCGCCACGCGGCGGTGATCATGCCCGGCTTCACGCACCTGCAGGTGGCGCAGCCGGTGACTTTCGGCCACCACCTCATGGCCTACTACGAAATGTTCCGGCGCGACCGCGAGCGGCTGGCGGATTGCCGCAAGCGCGTCAACGTGCTGCCGCTGGGCGCGGCGGCGCTCGCCGGCACCACCTTCCCGATCGACCGCACGCGGGTGGCGCGCGAGCTCGGCTTCGAGGCCATCGCCGCGAATTCTCTGGACGCGGTCTCGGACCGGGACTTCGCGATCGAGTTCGCTGCTTGCGCCGCGCTCGTCATGCTGCACCTGTCGCGCTTCGCCGAGGAGCTGGTGCTGTGGATGAGCCCGCGCTTCGCCTTCGTGCGCATCCCCGACCGCTTCTGCACCGGCAGCTCGATCATGCCGCAGAAGAAAAATCCCGATGTGCCCGAGTTGGTGCGCGGCAAGAGCGGGCGCGTGTTCGGCCATCTGGTGGGGCTGCTCGTGCTGATGAAGGGCCAGCCGCTCGCCTACAACAAGGACAACCAGGAGGACAAGGAGCCGCTGTTCGACACCGTGGACACGCTCAAGGACTCGCTCGCCGCGTTCGCCGGCCTGGTCGCCGGCATCGAGCCGCGGCCCGACGCGATGCGCGCCGCCGCGCTAGAGGGATTCGCCACCGCCACCGACCTGGCCGACTACCTGGTGCGCAAGGGCGTGCCGTTCCGCGATGCGCACGAGGCCGTCGCGCGCGCGGTGCGCGAGGCCGAAGCGACCGGCTGCGACCTCTCGGGCCTGCCGCTCAAGGTGCTGAAGGGCTTCTCCAGCGCGATCGACGAGGACGTGTATCGCGCGCTCACGCTCGAGGGCTCGGTCGCGAGCCGCAGCCACTCCGGCGGCACTGCGCCAGCGCAGGTGCGCGCCGCGGTGGCGCGCGCGCGCGCGGGAGCGCGGGCGCGCCGCTGGCGCTGACGCTGCGTGGACGAGGCGCTCAAGTACCAGCAGATCGGGAAGTACCCGGTCAAGCGCAAGCTCGGCGAGGGCGCGAGCTCCGAGGTGTTCCTGTGCCACGACCCGTTCCGCGAGCGCGACGTCGCGGTGAAGGTGGTCTCGCCGGAGGTGTTCCAGGACCCGGCGCACGGCAAGCTCTACAAGAAGCTGTTCGTCACCGAGGCCTCGCTCGCCGGCAAGCTGGAGCACCCGCACATCTGCCAGATCTACGACGCGGTGGCCGACGAGGCGCTCAACTACATCGTGATGGAGTACGTCGGCGGCGGCACGCTGGAGAAATTCTGCCACCCAGTGAGCCTGCTGCCGGTGGACAAGATCGTGGAGATTGTCTTCAAGTGCACGCGGGCGCTCGATTTCGCGCACAAGATGGGCGTCACGCACCGCGACATCAAGCCAGCCAACATCCTGTACAGCGACGGCACCGACGTGAAGGTGTCGGATTTCGGCACTGCGCTCATCGCCAGCGGCGAGACCACGCAGATCGCCGCCATCGGCTCGCCCGCGTACATGTCGCCGCAGCAGGTGAAGGAGCAGTCGGTCGATCACCGCACCGACATCTACTCCATGGGCGTGGTGCTCTACCACCTGCTCGCCGGGCGGCTGCCGTTCCTGGCGAGCAACAATTTCAGCCTCATCTACCAGATCACCAACGTCGAGCCGCCGGCGATCACCGAGTTCAGGCCCGAGGTGCCGGCCGCGCTGCTGGCGATCGTGCAGCGCGCGATGGCGAAGGACCTGGAGAGCCGCTACCAGACCTGGGAGGTGTTCTCGTTCGACCTCGCCGAAGCGTTCCGCAACTCGCTCGCCGGGCTGCGCACCGAGGAGTTCGCCGATTCCGACAAGTTCGAGATGCTGCGCAAGCTGCCGTTCTTCGAGCATTTCTCCGACGGCGAGCTGTGGGAGGTGGCGCGCATCTCGGCCTGGCAAGCGGCGCGCGCCGGCGAGACCGTGATGAGCGAGGGCGAGGCGGGAGACTTCTTCTGCATCCTCGCCGAGGGGCAAGTCAAAGTGACCAAGAAGGGCAAGCTGCTCAACCTGCTGAGCGCCGGGGAATGCTTCGGCGAGATGGCCTACCTGCAAAAGACCGGAAGCGCGCGCAGCGCCGACGTCAGCGTGATGGCCGACGCCAAGATCATCTCGATCCCGACCGCGAAGCTGGCGCAGGCTTCGGAGGCCTGCAAGCACAACTTCGACCGCGCCTTCATGCACATCTTGGTCGAACGCCTGTCGATGGCCAACATCCGGCTCTCGGGCGTCTGAAGCGCGAGCCCTTCGTTCGGCGAGACTTACCTCGCGCAGGTGCAGGCGGCGCTGCGCACCCTGAGCGCCTGCAGATGATTACGCCTGCTGCGTCACGCCTTCAAGGAGTTTCTTCAGCTCGCCCGACTCGTACATCTCGCGCAGGATGTCGGAGCCGCCTACGAATTCGCCGTTGACGTAAAGCTGCGGGATGGTCGGCCAGTTGGCGTAGCTCTTGATGCCCTGGCGGATCTCCGGGTTCTCGAGCACGTTGACCGTAAAGGGCCGCGTCACGCCGCACGCGCCCAGCACCTGGATCGCGAGTTGCGAGAAGCCGCACTGCGGCATTTGCGGCGTGCCCTTCATGTAGAGCACCACCGGGTTGGTGGTCACCTGATCTTTGATCAGTTGCTGCACGTCGCTCATGGCGCGCCTCTAATGTTGACTAACTTAGTCGGATTTTAGCCTGCCGCCGGTTACCCGCGCAATGCCCGCCAGATCGGGCCACGTAGCGAGCGCTTCAAGTCCCGCCTCGGCGAGCAGATCGCGCACCGCGCGCTCCTGCCCCATGCCGTGCTCGAGCAGCAGCCACGCCCCTGGGGCGAGATGAGCGGGCGCGTCGCGCGCGATCTGGCGAATGGCCTCCAGACCATCCGCGCCCGCGACCAACGCTGTGCGCGGCTCGAATCGCAGGTCGCCCTGCGCCAGATGCGGGTCGCCTGCGGCCACGTATGGCGGGTTGGAGACAATCAGATCAAAGCGCTCGCCGGCGAGCGGCTCGAACCAACGGCCGTGCCGGAATTCGATTTCCAGCCCGAGGCGCGCCGCGTTGCGCCGCGCGACTTCCAGCGCCGCGGCGCTTGCCTCGACCGCCACCAGGCGCGCGCGCCGCCGCAGGCGCTTGAGCGCGAGCGCGATCGCGCCGCTGCCGGTGCCGAGCTCTAACACCACCGCGTTCGATTCTGCGTCGAGCCGCTCGAGCGCAAGCTCGACCAGCAATTCAGTCTCCGGCCGCGGGATCAACACCGCCGGGCCGACCGCGAGCGGCAGGCCGTAGAACTCGCGCCGCCCGAGGATGTAGGCAAGCGGCTCGCCCGCACGGCGGCGCGCCGCCATGGCATCGAAGCGCTGCGCCACCTCGGCCGGCAGCTCGCGCTCCGGATGCGCGATCACGCTCGCCTGGGAAAAACCGCTCGCTTCCGCGAGCAGGATGCGCGCCTCGCGCGGCTCGATCGCCGCCGCCGCCAAGGCCTGGCCTGCGGTCACAACTTAGGCGCTGCCTCCGTCATGCCGCTTGCTCCGAGAGTTGGGCGAGCTGTTCGGCCTGGTGCTCGGCGCGTAGCGCATCCACCACGTCGTCGAGCTCGCCGTCCATGATGCGCTCGATCTTGTAGAGCGTCAGGTTGATGCGGTGGTCGGTCACCCTCCCCTGCGGGAAGTTGTAGGTGCGGATGCGGCCGGAGCGGTCGCCGGAGCCGACGAGCGACTTGCGCGTCGAGGCGGTCTTGGCGGCCTGCTCGCGCTCCTGCTTGTCCTTGATGCGCGCCGCCAGCACGCCGAGCGCGCGCTCGCGGTTCTTGTGCTGCGAGCGCGAGTCCTGGCACTCGACCACGATGCCGGTCGGCAGGTGCGTGACGCGGATCGCCGATTCGGTCTTGTTGACGTGCTGCCCGCCCGCGCCCGAGGCGCGGAAGGTGTCGATGCGCAGATCGGCCGGGCTGAGCACCACCTCCTCCACGGCGTCGGCCTCGGGCAGCACCGCCACCGTGCAGGCCGAGGTGTGGATGCGGCCCTGCGCCTCGGTCTCGGGCACGCGCTGCACACGGTGGCCGCCAGATTCGAACTTGAGCTTGGCGTACACCTCTTGCCCCGCGATGCGCGCGACCACTTCCTTGTAGCCGCCCAGCTCCGAGGGGCTCTCGGAGATCAGCTCGACCTGCCAGCCCTGGCGCTCGGCGTACCGCGCGTACATGCGAAACAACTCGCCGGCAAAGAGCGCCGCTTCGTCGCCGCCCGCCGCGGCGCGGATCTCGAGGAAGATGTTGCTCTGGTCGGCAGGGTCGCGCGGAATCAGCTGCTGCTTGATGGCGAGTTCGAGCCCCGCCATGCGCGCCGCCACGGCTTTCGCCTCGTCCTGGCCGAGGGTGCGCAGTTGCGGGTCGGCGTCCTGCTGCATCTCCTCGGCCGCCGCGCGGTCCGCCTCCGCCTGCTGCCACGCATGGTGAAGCCGGACCAGCGGCTGCAGCTGGGCGTATTCCTTCGAGAGGTCGCGGAAACGGTTCTGCTCACCGATGACCGCCGGGTCCGAGAGCAGGGCGTTGATCTCGTCGAATCGTCCCGCGAGGTGCTCGAGTTTGTGGAGAATGCTCTTTTGCATGTGCAACGGTGCCTGACGCCCCGCCAGCCGGGTGTCAGACACCGGCCGCAAGGCCGCGCTATTATCGTCATATATGAATGGCTGCACTACCCGACACCTGAGAAACACGGCCTGCGCCCTGACGGCGCT